>JBMOLU010000040.1:0-197532 GCA_049325275.1 Chloroflexota bacterium | reverse complement strand
TTTTTGCGTGCTTCGCACGCACAAAACACCCCACACCCCGCATTATTGAGAAGTTACAGAAGAAGCTTCTTATGGAGAGCGCAAGTTCCAGGTGCATGTCGATGACAAAAACAATCGCCGATGTTTTGATAGTGGGCGCCGGGTTCGGCGGGTTGAGCGCCGCGCTGGCCGTTGCCAGCGAAGCCGCAGCGCGGAAAATTCTGCTGATCGAGCGGCTGGGGGCCGGGAGCAACCGCACCACCCCGATGACGTTTGCCGAGACGCCGCAGGCGTTCGGGCTGGAAGCAAGCGTGTGCGGCCGTTACCGGCGTTTTACCTTTCACAGCCCGTTGGGCGGCAGCTGTTCGCACGGCTTCGACGGCTTTCCCCTGGTTGCGCTCGACTATGCGCAAGCAGCCGGCAGCCTGCTACAGCGCGCCCGGCAAACCGGCGACGTTCAACTCCTGCACGCCACGGCGTCACGCCTGCAACGCCGGGAGGGCCGCTGGGAACTGCACCTGGCCGACGGGCGTACGCTGTGCGCGCCGCTCGTCATCGACGCTTCGGGGCGCGGCCTGTTCGCCCACAAAGCGCTGGGGCTGCCGCGGCCGAAAGCGTTCAGCCACTGCTACGGCGCGGTGCTGAGCGGCGTAGACGTGCCTCAGGCAAACGAGGCGTTTTTCCTGGCGCCTTTCGGCGCATACGGCGACGGCGGCGGCTGGCTCTACCCGTTGGATGGCAAACGTGTCAGCGTAGGGTACGCCAGCCTGGGAAGCACGCCCGGTTTCCCGGCTAAAGAGATCATGGCACGTTTCCACCAGGCCCTGCAAGGCTTCGAACCCTATGCGAGTTGGTTGAAAGGCGCTCAGTGGGAACGCCCCGAAGCCGGTTCGATCCCCATCTACCCGTTGCGGCGCCTGGCCTACGACGGGCTGCTGCTCGTGGGTGACGCCGCCGGGCAGGCAACGATTTGGTCGTGCATGGGCAGTGCGGCGGCGCTGGAGGCGGGCCGCATGGCCGGGCAGGCGGCCCTCCGCGCGCTGCAAGGCAACGATTTTAGCGCCAAGAAGCTGCAAGGTTATCAAAAAGATTGGGACAGGCGCCACCGGCGCACGTATCGCAACAACGCCATCCTGGCGCCGGTGGTCTGGGGCATGTCGGCCGGCGAGTGGAATCGCCAGATTGCACGCGTGCAGGCGCTCACGCCCGATCGAATGGTCGAACGCCTGCGGACCAACTGGCCGGTGCCGGCCTGGCCGCTTGCCGTTCTCCTGCGCGCGTACGACATCGCCGGGCGCACCCGCCGCGGCCTGGCAGCGCGCCTTTTTCGCAACAAGCCCGAAGCGTATGATCCTTCCTGACACGGCAACGAGTACGATCATTCCCCTCGAACAGGCCGCCCGGCACCCGATCACCCGGGTAGGCGGGAAAGCGCACAACCTGGGACGCCTGCTGCAGGCCGGCTTTGCCGTCCCGGCGGGCTTTGTCGTCCCGGTTGGGGCACCACCCGAAGCGATTCTGCCGTTCCTGAACGGCAGCCTGTGGGCGGTGCGCTCTTCGGGCGCCGGCGAAGACGCTGGCGGGCAGTCTTTTGCCGGGCAGCACGAGAGCTTCCTCCACGTCCCTGCCGGCCAGGTGCCGGGTAAGATCGATGCCTGCCGCGCTTCGGCGGATACGGCCGCCGCGCGGGCCTACCGGCAGGGCCAGCCGGCGCAAGCCATGGCCGTGATCGTGCAGGCCATGATCCCGGCCGAGGCCTCCGGGGTTGCCTTTGGCGCCGACCCGGCCGGCGGCAGCGAAGCGTGTTTCTGGTTGGAAATGGCCCGGGGCACCGGCGACGGCCTGGTGAGCGGCAGCGTGGCGCCTTGCGAACTCGTCTTGCCGCGCGATGCGTCCCGCTGGCCGGCCGGGTTTCGGGCCGATCTGCCCGTTCCTGCGGACAGCCTGCCCACCCTGGTGCGGCTGCTCGAACGGATAGAGCAGCACTTTGGCGAGCCGCAGGACGTGGAATGGGCTTACGCCGGGGGCGAGTTCTGGCTGTTGCAGGCGCGCCCCATCACCACCGCGCACCGCGGCTGGACGCGGGCCAATATCGGCGAGGTCGTGCCGGGCGTGGTTACGCCGCTCACCTGGAGCGTTTTCCAGGCCCACGTCACCGGGCAGCCCGAAGGCAACGAAAGCGCGCTGCGCCTATTCGCCGGGCGCGCGTACCTGAACGAATCCATGCTCCTGACTTCGTTTGCCTGGCTGGCCTGGGCCGATGCGCAGGCCGTCGGCCGGGCGCTCGGCATGGAAGCGCAAGCCCCAAGGCATCGACATAGCCTGGCCGAACGGGGCGCATCGCTGCTGTTTTTGCTCGACCTGCTCGGCCTCAACCGGCGCCTGGCGGCACGCGTACGCCGCTTCCAGCAGGCCGGGCGGCCGCCGCTCACGCCAAGCCAGGCGGCCGGCTTGCCGGAACTGCTGGCTGCCTGGGATGCGTGGACGGCGCAGGCCTTCCGCCTGCATCTGTACACCACTACCTATGCGGTCGGGGCCTATGGTTTCCTTTGCCGTTGGCTGCGCCGGCGCAGGCCCGATCGCGCCGCAAGCCTGGAAGCCGATTTGTTGCAGCAGCTCTCAGCTTCTCAAAGCGCCGGCATCGGCCTGGCACTGCAAGCGTTGGCTGAAACAGCGCGCGCCCTCGGCCTGGAGACGATCGACGAAGCGCCCGGCGACCCTGCCTTCCGTGCACGCTTCCAGGCCTTTCTGGACGAATACGGCGACCGCGCCGTGGAAGAATTCGAGCTGTATACCCCACGCTGGCGCGAAGATCCGGCGCCGGTGCTGGCTTTGCTCAACCGGTACTTGCAGCAGCCCAACCCGCGTCTCGGTGCCGGGACGCAAGGACAGGAAGCGCCGGGGATACTGGGCCGTTTGCAGCACGGCTACGCCCGTTTCGTCGGCCTGCGTGAGGCGATGAAACACGAGGTGATCTGCGGGTACGGCGCGCTGCGTACACTTTACCTGCGCGTTGGGCAGGCGCTCGTCGAAGCCGGCCGCCTGAGTGAAGCGGATGACGTTTTCTTCTTGAGCAAAAGCGAAGTCGCCGGATTGCAAAAACAGCCGCAGGCCGGTCTCGATGAAACGATACGCCTGCGCCGCATCCGGTGGCAGCGGCACCGGCAGGTGCGCTTCGAAGCGGCGGGCACAGGCCGGGCAGCAGAAGGCAACAGGTTGAAAGGGCTTGCTTGCAGCCGCGGGACGATTGAAGGGACGGCGCGCGTGGCGCACGCCTTCGAAGCCGGGCTGCACGTGCGTCCCGATGAAATCCTGGTCGTGCCGCAGGCCGACCCGGCCTGGACGCCCCTCTTTTTGTGCGCGGCAGGGGTGGTTTCTGAAATCGGCGGCTATCTCTCGCACAGCGCCACGGTCGCCCGGGAATTCGGCATCCCGGCAGTTTTCAACGTGCCCGGGGCCACCCGGCTTTTGCAGACCGGCCAGCGGCTGCGCATCGATGGCACGCAGGGGATCGTGGAGATTTTGGGATCGTAAAGGCTGCCTGGAAAGTGCCGCCGACCGGTGCGGCGCACTTCCATAAAAGTCCATCTCATGAACACGGCCACAAGCTGTCTGGCTGCAACTATGATGCCACCAAGTTGGCAGACCCTAAAGGCCTTCGTCGTTTACCAGGTGTGCCGTTCAAGGCTGGTTTTTCTCGATAAGAGCATATTGGGTTACCCGGGAGAAGACCTTTAGGGTCTCACGCTGGGCACCGAGGATGGCATCGGCGATCGACATTGATATCGTAATGCCGCAGTTCCTCCGGTCAGGTAGAGTTCGGCGTTAAGCGGGATAATGAACTGGAGGACTTGATCTTGCAAGGGATAAAGCCGGTGGGCGTAGAAAGTTTCATTCATCATAATAGCCCTTATTTGGTCAGGAGTTCAGGGTGATGCTGGGGCAGCCATTCGACGAGAAAGTCGAACCCGCGTTTTCGGCTCTCGCTGCGAATGCGGCTGCGCCAGTGCGGCCAGTTTTCGACGATTTGGCGGTATCCCAACATGCGGATAATATCGGGGTAGCGGCCATATTCCAGCAAGCGCAGTGCGGCCCAGTCGCGGCCCAGCCGTCCAATCGTCAACTTGCCAGCCAGCATCGCCTGAAATTCATCCTCGCTGATTGGATAATCCCAGGTGTAAGGTGAGCGTTTTTCGGCTAAGTATTTATCCATGACGGTTTGATTCTATCATAGGGCGCTTTGTGGCGAGCAGGCCTACACTCCGGCAATACCAACTTTCTGATCTCCTGGGTCGGCACGGATACATCTGTCGGCAGACCTGACAGGTTTCCAAAACCTGTCAGGTCTACACCCCCACCCATCCTGACGCTCGACATCCAGCGCCTGAATGCTGGCGAGTACCGCATCACCTGGAGCGGGACGGACGCGGTCAGCGGCATCGCCGGCTACGACCTCGACCTGCAAACCGACGATGGGGTGTGGGTGGCGATCCGCAGCAACACGTTCGATACGATTCGCCCATCCAGGAATTCAGGGTGATGGGGTGTTTTGGGCCAGCTTCGCTGGCTCAAAACACCCCACTTTGCCCTTCTTTTTGAGAAGATAGTACGTTTTATTTCTTTGGAGGGACTATGCGCAATTTAACTCGTCTTTTGTTGGCTTTTTGGTTGGCGGGGAGTTTATCGGCCGTCACCCCCGCCGGCAGCCGCGCCCAAAGCGGCTTGCAAGCGAATCAACTTACGTTTACGGGCCGGCGCGGCGTGAGCTACACGGCCCAGTGGGACGATGCCAGTTACCAGGTGACTTTTTCGACGCCCGACGGCACCTTCCCCTGGGATTGGATCGGGTTCGTCGGGCAGCAAGGCTCGCTCGCCCTGGCCGGGCTGCCCGACCTGCAAAACACGCTCGACCGTTCCGACCCGAACGCCCTCGCCGGGACCATGCCCGGCGACCTGTGGCGCATCAAGGGCAGCGGCGTGCTCAGCCTGGCGCATTTGACCAGGCTGGGGCTGGTGATCGGCAGCGGCCCCACGGCGCAGCGCGCCTGGTTTTCTGACGGCACGATCGACGAATACTTCATGGCGCCCCACTACGTGGGCTATCGCGTGCAGGTCCTGGGACGCACCGCCACGGTGCGCCTGTCCAGCCTGAACCCGCTGGATTACCAGGCCGTGATCGCCATCCAGGTCACGCTGGACGACCCAAGCAACGCACGCCTGCTGCTGGCCAGCGACCTGGAACCGGCCATGGCCTACAATGTCGCCGTCGAGCCGCACCAGCGCAACACGGCCAGCGTCTCGTTCGACAGCGCCAACCAGGCAGTCGGCGGTACGGGCAGCGGCTACACCGCCTACGCCTACAGCGATCGGCCCTTACAATCCTGGAGCGCCCACGACCTGCCTTTTAGCAGCTACCTGGCAGCCGACGTGCTCGACGGCCAGCTCGCCGGGGCAAACAGCGACGCCCGCATCGCCCTCAGCATCGAGGCACAGGCCGTACAGTATTTCTACATCGGTTCCATGCTGCTCGATGCAGCCACGCGCAGCGATCCTGCGGCGCTTTGGAACAGCCTGCGCGACAGCCGCCTGGCGAGCCTGAACGCCATGCCGCAGATCGAAACGGCTGCCATGCCGCAGTTCGAGTTCACGAATTTTCTGTCGAACCTGATGCTGACGTACCTGATCAACCCCAACGGCAGCCTGTTTTACACCGATAAGGCATTCTTCTACACGCCTGACTCGCTCATGCCGCTGCTGGTTTCCACGCACCTTCTCCCGCAAGGACTGGCGCAATCCTATCGAGATGCCATCCAAGTTATGAGCGAACAACAGTACACCAACCCGGTCACGGCTTCAAACTACAGCTACAAATTCGATACCCATACCTGGCGGGCATTGCCCTCATGGTATGCCGGCAACATCCCGGACATTCTCCACTTCAATCCCAGCCGGGTGCGGGTGAGCCGGGAAGTGTACAGCGACGCCTACGCGACGGCGGAGTTCATCAGCGCCCTGTATCACTACTACCTTTTGACCGGCGATTTGTCTTTCCTTGCCGCACACCAGGCGGACCTCGACGAAGCGCTTACGGGCCTGCAAACCTTCGACAATGCATACGATGCCCAGCACGGCGAAGACGGCAACCGCTTTCCCAATCTACTGATCCCGATGGGCGACCTCGGCCAGATCGCGGGCGAGTACCCCGGTGAAACGGCGCAAACCATATACGCTTACGAAGATGCTGCCGAAGTACTCTCTCTGTTGGGGCGCACAAGTGATGCCAACAACCTGATCACAAACTACGTGATGCCCATGCGCGCCGGCTTCGACGCCCGCTTTTGGGACGCCGGACGCAGCTTTTACGTGGGAATCGCCGATCAAAACAGCCTCTCTCAGGCAGCCGGCACGGCGTACGCCGATTGGTGGGGACACGTGCTCTTCATCCCGCTGCGTGGCGACCTGGCACAAAATCACCAGCTGGCATTGCTGGATACCTTGACCGGGAGCGACTTCTATGAGCCATCCCACCACATTCACTGGCTCAGCAAAAGCAGCAGCCATTTTGCAAACCCCACCAACTTGCAAAACTGGGGGTTCCCGGCCAACTACACCAATGGTTGGGGCATGGAAGGGGGATACCTACTGTTAATGAACGGTATCATCCCAATTAACGATTACCAGTTGGATCGAATCGAGCAAGCCGAAAGCCATGCCAACCTGTTTTTCGACCAATGGGCGCGCTATGGCCCGTTTGAAGTCATGATGGAATACGACAGCCAGGTGCCGGGGCGCTTTGCCGAAGCCTCCATGTACATCGAGGCCCTCTCGGCCAACACCTGGCTGCTGCAAGCGGCGCTGAACCTGCAAGTCACCGGCACCGAGGTGACCATCGCGCCCAAGCTGACGGGGCAGTTCGCCGCACGCAACCTGAACGTTACCGCCCTCGGCCTGCGCGCCGTGTTCGACTACGAGCGCGATGCGCTGGGCAACGAAACGATCACCGTCATCCACAACGACGGCCTGACGATCACGGCCCCCAACGCCCAGCCGGGCTACGCCATTCGCTGGGGCAGTTACGACGCCCAGGGGGCCGGTACCCTTGGCTTTTACGACGAGGACGGCGTCACGCCGCTGGCTTCCGGCAGCCTGACGCAACTGATCTCCGCCGGGCCGGATGGCGCCATCGATTTCCCCGGCGAAGACGGCCTGCCCGGCGGTGATGACGTTTTGCTGGACGAAAGCGCGGTCAACAACGGCGACCCGCTGCCTGCCGCGGCACAAAACCGGGGCTATCAACCGCTCCGGGTCTACCGTTACACGCCGGCGGACCCGCAAAACGGCAGCATGATCTATCTGCGTGCCTGGAATGCGGCCTCGGCGCCGGCCGCCACGGCCTACGGCGATTCGATCACCGGCACGCTAGTGACGGCCGGCTTGTTCAACGTCCCGCGCACGCATACCGGCCAGGTCCAAAGCACCTGGGTAGGCCCGGCCAGCGGCGACTGGCACACGGCCGCCCACTGGAACACCAACCGCGTGCCCGGCAGCACCACCCGCGTGATCGTCCCCACCGGGGCATCGATCCACGTCGTCGGCGCCGCCGCGGCCCGGCAGCTCTTCGTTTCCGGCGGCAGCACGCTCGACGTGGGTACAGGCACTCTGCACGTAGAAGCCGGCCTGGTCAACCGGGGGGCGCTGCGCCAGACGCACACCGTCGACGCAAACTGCACCGAGGCGGCCCCCTGCCGCTTCCTGCACATCGAAAACGGCAGCGGCACCCAAAGCCATTACAATGGCGTGGATATCGCGCAAACCGGACCGGCCGACCTGGGCGCAACGACCGTCACCATCCACGGCGCACAAATGTGCCGCGAAGCCCGCTTTGCGACGGTACTGCGCTGCTTCGAAATCGAACCGGCCAACCCGCAAACGGCCACCATCACCTTCTACTATGGCGCTGCGGAAGCCAACGGCAACGCTGCGCCTGACGCCTGGCACTACAACACGGGCACGGCCAACTGGGAAATCGAGAATACGCTGGCGCGCGGCGGCGATGGCGAGACCCTTTTCGTACGTGCCGGCGGGATCGACTCCTATTCACCCTTCGCGCTGGCAACCAACAGCCCCACCGCCGTTTCGCTGCTCCGCTTCCAGGCCGTTTCGCAGCGCGGCGCGCTCACCTGGCTGGCCGGGGCTGCGCTGTTGATCGTCTCTGCATCCATCGGATTGCAGTGGCGCGCGCGCCGCAGGCAGGGGACGGTGCGTTGAACGCTGCCGCACGGCTGGTGAAAAACACGGCCGCGCTTTCGCTGGCCGAAATCTTCAGCAAGCTGGCCAACTTCGTTTTTGTGGCCGTGCTGGCGCGCCTGCTCAGCCCGGCGGATTTCGGCGGCTACACGATGTTGATGACGCTGGTCTGGGCGCTGACGGCGCTGGCCGATCTGGGCATTTCGCAGGTCATGGTGCGCGAGATCGCCATCCAACGCGAGCGCGCCGGCGGCATACTGGCCGGCGCCCTGGTGATCACGGCTTCTGTTTCCCTGCTCGCCTGGGCCGGCCTGGCGGCCTGGGGCTGGTTTGGCCCCTACGCCGGAACCTTGCGCTTTTTGCTCTTCCTGGCCGGCGGCATCGTCCTCGGCAATACGCTGGCGCAGACGGCTTCGTCGGCCCTGCGCGCTTTCGAACGCATGGAAATTCAGGCCGTTTTGAACAGCGGCCTGCTGCTGGTGGTTTCGCTGGCCGGTTTGGCGCTGGCCCTGGCCGGGTTCGGCCTGGGCGCCCAGGTCTGGAGCCACCTGGCCTTTGGCGTGCTGGCGGCGGGGCTTACGCTGGCGATCGTGCAGCGCCGCTTTGTGCCGCTGCACGGACGCATCGACCTGGCGGCGGTCGGGCTGCTGATGCGGCAGGCGCTGCCGATCACCTTCCTGTTCCTGTGCAGCGCGGCCTTGCGCTGGAGCGACGTTCTCATCCTGAGCCAGGTGCGCCCGCTGGAAGATGTGGCCGTCTACGGCGCGGCCGTGCGCCTGATCGAGCTGGCCTTCGTGATCAGCAACAGCGCCTCGGCGGCCCTGCTCCCGGCGCTCGCCATCCGCTGGCGCAATAACCCCGACGAAGCCCGCCGGGTTTACGCCCACGCCCTGCGCCTGTTCGCCACGCTCGGGCTGGCCGTGGCGTTCGGGCTGACCGCCCTGGCCGGGCCGGTGATCTCGCTGGTCTACGGCGCGCAGTACCAGGCGGCCACGCAGCCGCTGATCATCCTGGGATGGACCTACTTCTTCCAGGTGATCAACGCCCCCATGTGGCTGCTGTTGATCGCCGCTCCGGACGGCATCCGCCGTTTCCTCCCGGCAATCGGGCTGGTCACGCTGGGAAACATCGTTTTGAATCTCGTGCTGGCGCCGCGTTTCGGGCCGGTCGGCGCGGCCGGCGCTTTTTTGCTGACCGCCTTCGCGACCGGCCTGATCCGCCATGGGGTATCGAGCGTTTACTTCCCGACCCCGCCGCGCGTCCGCACCATGTTGGTGCGCCCGTTATTGGCGGGGGCGGCGATGGCTGTTATACTGTATACGATGAACGGCCAATCCTTGCTGTTGACTCTGCCGCTCGGCGCTATAAGCTTCAGCCTTTTCTTGCTGCTCTCCGGCGAGTTCAAACAAGAGCCTTACCTTTCGCTCTTGCGCATCCTTCCCATTCACCGATCCTAGCCTTCTCATGCGTGCCATCTTCTTCCCCAGCGATCTCGGCGGCGGCTTCGGACACGTAGCCCGCTGTCTGGCCCTGGCGCAATCGTGGCGGGCCAGCGGCCACCAGGCTATTTTTGCCCTGGGCGGCAAGCACTTCCGCAACGTGCAGGAGGCCGGTTTCAACGCGCACCGCCTGCAGCACACTACCGAACCCGGCAGCGGCGCAGCGGCCTACATGCTGATCACCGGACTGGCCTACCAATGGCCACGCGACGGCTACCATCATAGCCGGATCGTGCAGGAAGCCGCCCAAGAAGCGATCGATCTCTGCAAAAAGTACCAGGTCGACGTCATCGTTTCAGACTACTGGCTGCTGGCGCGCATCGTGGCGCACGCCTGCCGCCTGCCGCTGGTCCAGATCGTCGAGAATTTTTCGCACCCGCAAGGTACGCCCCTGGTTTGGTGGGAAGCCCCGCCGGAAGACGTTATCCCACCCGACATTCGCCCGGTGGCCAACCCGGCGCTGAAACGCTTCGGCCTGCCGCCCGTTGAACGGGCCGAAGAGATGAGCGCAGGCGATCTGCTGCTGATTCCCAGCGTCCCTGCCCTGGACCCGCTGCCCGAAGTCCCGGCGAACACCCACTACATCGGCTCGCTGTACCAGCCGGCGACCGGCGCAGCGCCCGCCGAAAAAGGCCTCGTTTACATCTCGATAGGCGGCGGCGCCCAACAAGGGCTGCGGGGGTTCTTCGAGATCGCCCTGGCCGCTTTTCGAGACGCCCCCTTTCACGGGGTGCTGTCGACCGGAAACCAGGTCCGTCCGAGCGACCTGCGCAACATTCCTCGCAACCTGGATGTAAAAGGGTGGGTCGCTTCCGGCCAAATGTTGAAGTTCTGCGAGTTGGCCGTCTTCCACGGCGGTACGGCCACGCGCATGGAAGTGCTGGCAAACGGCAAGCCCGCCCTGGTGATCCCTTTCCACTCCGAGCAGGAAAACTCCGGCCGCCGCCTGGAAGCCGCCGGCGCCGCGCGCGTGATCCCCTACAGCGAGGCGCCCTGGGAAATGCAAAAACTGAAATGGGCCGGCGCCCCCCTGACCCTGGCCTACCGCCGCCAGCCGACGCTCACACCCGAGGTGCTGCGCCAGGCAATCGAGGCGATGCTGGACGACGAAAACGCCCTGCAAAACGCCCGGCGCTTGCAGCAGGAACTCGTCACTGCCGGGGGCGCCGAAAAAGCCGTGCGCCTGATCGTCAAGAGCGTGCAGCAGTTTCAGCCCCCGCCGGAATCGGCCGGCTCCGGCTTGAAAAAGGCATTAAAGCAGCTCTTCGGCAAGGCATGAAACCCTGATTCTGCCATCGTTATTCGTTTCCTTACCTTGTACAATTTATCCGTTTTTTTTGTGAAGGGAATGGCCATGAAAGACATTCTGCATCTCCTGGTAGCTTTCTGTATCCTGTTTCCAGTACCGGGCCTCCGCCTCCAAGCCCTCAGCGACGCTTCGCAGGCACCAAAGTTTTCCAATAGCAGCACACAGACATCCCCCAGGCTTCCGGCAAGCGTCGACGCAGCCTGGTTACAGGCCGCGCAAGAAAACATCCGCCGCAGCGAGTACCACCTGGCTTCGCAGGCAGGCACATACGCAGCAACCAACCGCGCCCACAACCTGCACATCACCTTCGAGACGAACCGGGTGCGCATCGCACCCCACGTTTCGCCGCACACCTGGGATTGGGGCCTGCGGCTGGCCGCCTACGGCTACCGCGACGATCTGCGGCCGATCGGCAAGCCGACGCAGCATGTGGCCGAAAACCGCATCACATACCGGCGAGACGGCCTGGACGAGTGGTACGTCAACGGTGACGGCGGGCTGGAACAGGGTTTTACGCTCCACACCCCCCCGCCGGGAGGCGCAGCCGACGAAGTCGTGCTGGAGATGGCCCTATCGGGCACGCTGGTGGCGCAAGTACGCGCAGACGGCGAAGGCATCGCACTGTTTTCGCAAGATGGCGTCGCCGTGCTGCATTTCGGCCAACTGCACGCCTTCGACGCGAACCGGGCCGGCCTGCCCACCCGCATGGAACTGGACGGGAACCGCCTGCGGTTGAGCGTGCAAGTGGCTGACGCCGTTTATCCGGTGACGGTCGATCCGCTGGCAACCAGCCCGAGTTGGGAGATGGAGAGCAACCAGGCCGCCGCCCAGTTGGGGTTTGCGGTGGCCTCGGCCGGGGATGTCAACGGGGATGGTTACGACGATATCATCGTCAGCGCCCCCTACTTCGACAGCGCCACGGATGGCGGACGTGTTTTCGTCTTTCACGGCAGCAGCAGTGGGCCGGGCGTCACCGCGGCGTGGACGGCTGCCGGCGGGCAGGCCGGCGCCCAGTTCGGCTGGTCGGTAGCGTCCGCCGGGGATTTCAACGGTGACGGCTACGCCGACGTGCTGATCGGGGCGCGCGCCTACGACAACACACCGGCCGACGAAGGGGCGGCTTTCGTCTGGTATGGTTCGGCCGGCGGATTGAGCTGCGGCAGCGGTTGCCCGACGGACCCGGCCGCCGCCGACTGGCAAGCCGAAAGCGACCAGGCCGGCGCCGGCTTCGGTTTCTCGCTGGCTGCCGCCGGCGACATCGACGGCGATGGCTATGGCGATGTGCTCATCGGCGCACCCAACTATGAAGACAACTCGCCCACCGAAGACGACGAAGGCTGGGCCTTTCTCTACCTGGGCGGCGCCGCACCCGATGCAAACGCCGATTGGACGGCCAGCAGCAACCAGGCCGGCGCAGTTTTCGGCCATGCGGTCGCTTCCGCCGGCGATTTCAACGGTGATGGTTACGGCGACGTGCTCATCGGCGCATACGGTTTTGACAACGGCATCTACACGAACGACGGCAGCGCCTATTTGTGGTTCGGCTCGGCCGGAGGCCTGGGCGCAGCCGGGACACCCGCCAATGCAGCCTGGGGCGTGAGCGGCGGCCAGGACAACGCCCAGTTGGGCGCTTCGGTGGCTGCCGCCGGCGACGTCAACGGCGATGGCTATGGCGATGTGATCCTGGGCGCACCCGGCTACAGCGACACGCTCAGCGCCGAAGGACGCGCCTTCGCCTATTACGGAAGCGCAACACCCGATACCGGCGCCGACTGGCAGGCCGACGGCGAGCAGGCCAGCTCCGCCTTCGGCGTGGTGGTGGCCTCGGCCGGAGACACCAACGGTGACGGCTACGCCGACATTCTGGTCGGGGCGAACTTATACACGCAAGGCTTCAGCGCGGAAGGGGCTGCCTTCGCCTGGTTCGGCTCGGGCAGCGGCCTCGGCGCTAACGGCGCCCCGGGCAACGCAGGCTGGTCGGTTGCCGGCGGGCAGGGCAATGCCTACCTTGGCGCCGCAGCAGCCTCGGCCGGCGATGTCAACGGCGATGGCTACAGCGACTTGATCGCCGGCGCGCCGGGGTACACCAACGCCGAAAACGGCGAGGGACGGGCGCAGCTTTTCTACGGCGGCAGCGACAGTGTGCAGGGCAATATTACGGAACACGCCTGGGCGTATGAAGCCAATATTGCCGATTCCTGGCTGGGCGCTTCGACGGCCAGCGCCGGCGATGTCAACGGCGATGGTTACGACGACATCATCGTGGGCGCATTGCTGTTGGATCGGGGCACCTATGTAGACGAGGGGGCGGCCTACGTGTTTTATGGCTCCGCCAACGGACCGGGCACAACCCCGAGCTGGATCGCCTACGGCAGCCAGGCCAGCTACGATAACGTTGGAAATTTCGGCGTTTCGGTGGACACCGCCGGAGACGTCAACGGCGATGGCTACAGCGACATCATTGTGGGCGCTTATTACCACGACAACGGCCAAAGCGACGAAGGCACGGTTTTTGTCTGGTACGGCTCTCCCACAGGACTGGCCTGCACGGGCAGCCCTTGCACGACGACCCCCGCCAGCGCAAGCTGGTATGCAGAAAGCAACCAGGCAGGCGCCACCCTCGGGATTTATGTCAAAAGCGCCGGGGATGTCAACGGCGACGGGTTCGACGATATTCTTGCCGGGGCGCGCACGTACGACGTGGGAACGATCAGCGATGCGGGGGCTGTTTTTGCCTGGTACGGCTCACCAACCGGCCTGGGGGCCAACGGCAACCCGGCCAATGCCGACTGGCGTGTGGACGGCGACCAGGCGAACGCACTATTGGGCAATGAGGTGGCTTCGGCAGGGGACGTCAATGGCGATGGCTATGGGGACGTCCTTGTCAGCGCCCCGCGTTACGATAACGGGCAAACCGACGAGGGCATGGCTTTCGCCTGGTATGGCTCGGCCAACGGCCTGGCCTGCACGGGAACCCCCTGCGCGACCACGCCGGCCAGCGCGGATTGGCGGGCGGAAGGCAACCAGACCGGATCGTCGATCAACGGCAACCCCACAGGCGCTTTCTTTGGCTACACCGTGGCCCCGGCCGGCGATGTCAACGGCGACGGCTATGACGATGTGTTGATCGGGGCACGTTACTACGATAACGGCCAGATCGATGAAGGCATGGCCTTCGTCTGGCACGGATCGGCGGCAGGCATCAACGGCGGCACAGATGGTGCGCCCGGCAACGAAGCCTGGAACGCAGAAGTCAATTTGGGCGATGCGCAGTTGACCTACGCCACCTGCGGCACAGCCGGCGACGTGAACGGGGATGGTTACGGCGATCTCGTGCTCGGCGCTTCCAAGTACGCCAACGGCCAGAGCAACGAGGGCATGGCGCTGCTCTGGCTGGGGTCTGCCGGCGGCATCAATGACGGCGTAAACGGCACACCGGCCAACGCTAGTTGGACCCTGGAACCCAACGTCATCGGCGACTACCTGGGCATCTCGCTCGGCAGCGCCGGCGACGTCGACGGCGACGGTTACGACGATTTGCTGATCGGCTCTTCGCGTTACAATAACGGTGAGGCCGTGGAAGGCCGCGCCTACGTTTATTACGGCAATGCCGGCAGCGGGACCAGCATTCTCCCCCGCCAGCGGCGCGCCGACGATACACGGGATATCGCGCCGGGTGGGCAGGCAATCAGCCCGGATGGTGTGCGCCTGTCTTTGTGGGCGCGCAGCCCCTTCGGGCGCAGCAACGTGCGCCTGCAATGGGAAATCAAGCCGGCCGGCAGCGCTTTCGACGGCACGGGGCTGGGACACTCGGCCGCCTGGAGCGACAGCGGTGTGAACGGCGTCACGCGTAACGAGTCGGTCACGGGCCTGGCTATGGACACGCGCTACCACTGGCGCGTCCGCCTGCAGGCCCAACCGCGCAACGCCAGCGCCGGCCTGGTCAGCTACCGAGGCCCGTGGATCGAAGGCGGCACGTTCTTCACCGCCTTGAGCGGCGAGCAAAGCATCACCGGCGCGGGCTTTTTCAACTTGTTGGGGCAGTCGGCTTCCCTTACCGTCACCAACCAGGGCGACGCCGGCAGCCTGTTGACCGGCCTGACGCTGCGCGGGTATCCGCAAACCGCCCATGCGCAAGAAAATGCAAACGGCGGCGGTGCAAACATGCTCGACCGCTATTTCACGTTGACCCCCAACGCCGGCGCATCCGGGTACAATGTAACTCTCTGCCTGCCGTATCGAGACGATGAGATCCCCACGGGTTTCGACGACAGCCAGTTGCGCCTGTGCCGCTGGACGGGCACGGCCTGGTCTTGCCCTGATCGTGCGCCGGGCAGCAGCACGGCCGCCAACCTGGTGTGCGCAGCAAACGTAACCGCGTTCTCCGACTGGACGATCGGCGCCGGTCTCGGCCCCACGGCGGTCGAACTGAACCGCTTGCAAACCCGCGCCGGGACGCCACCCGGGGCCGGTTTCGCCGTAAGCCTGCTGCTCGCTCTGGGACTGCTGCTCGCAGCCCGGCTCTTGTGGGGCAAGCGCTGCCCGGCGAATACCGCTTCAGAGGAAAAATCGGCAGATTAACACCGTCGTTTTGGCTGCGAAAATCTGCAAGGCTTTCGCAGTAGATTTCACCCCCATTTCAGAAAGGTTTTCCCATGAACTACGAAGAAAAAATCCGCACGTACATCGCCGAAAAAATCTTGTTCAGCAAGAATGGCTACCCGCATGCCGACGATGCATCGTTTCTCGATGAAGGCATCGTCGATTCGACCAGCATCCTGGAACTGGTGATGTTCATCGAAGAGAACTTCGGCATCAGCGTAGACGATGCCGAAATCACGCCCGATAACTTCGACTCGGTCAAAAAACTGGCCGATTACGTGCGCAGGAAAAAGGGATAACTCGACAGTGCCTATTCGTAAAGAATGGCCGGGCAACCGCTCAGACGCCCGAATCATACTGGACGAATGGCTGGAGGGGCCATGAACGTATCCGACTATTTGCTTGAAAACGCACAAGACCCGCAAATCGCCATCGTGCTGAAAGATCGCCAGCACACCTACGGCGAACTGCGTACGGCCGCCGCCCGCCTGGCCGCAGACCTGGCCGGCCTGGGGTTGAAAGCGGGCCAGCGGGTCGGCCTGTTGGGGCAGAACTCGCTCTTTTGGGCCGCCGCCTACCTGGCAACGATGAAGCTCGGCCTGGTGAGCGTGCCGTTCTCGACCATGCTGACACCCGAGGAAATGGGCCGCAACGCCGCCTGGGTCGACTGCAAGGCCGTCTTCTTCGAGCGCCGCCAGCAGCGCAAGTTCGGCGGCGCCTTTGGCAGCGAGATAGCCATCCTGGGCGACGAGCTGCTCGAGCAGCCGGGGCCGTCAACCTGGCCCCAGACGCCGGCCGATTTCGATGCCGGGCAGGACGCCGCCCTGATGGCGACTTCGGGAACCACCCAGCGGCCGCGCATGGTGCGTATCACGCACGGCAATATCCGGGCCAATACCGAATCGATCGTCGCCTACCTTGCGCTCGACCGGCGCGAACGCATCCTCGTCATTTTGCCGTTCTACTACTGCTTCGGCACCTCGCTGCTGCACACCCACCTGCGCGTGGGGGGCAGCCTGGCGCTGTGCAATACCTTCACCTTTCCCGAAACGGCCATCGATTTGATGGAAAGCGCCGAATGCACGGGGTTTGCCGGCGTGCCGTCCTCGTTTCAGCTCTTGCTGCGCAACAGCACCTTTCCCCGCCGGGCGACCGCCAGCCTGCGCAAAATTCAACAGGCCGGCGGCAAGCTGCACAAAATCCTGATCGAAGAATTGGTCGCCGCCAAGCCGCAGGCAAAAGTTTACGTCATGTACGGCCAGACGGAAGCCACAGCCCGGCTTTCCTACCTGCCGCCCGAAGCGCTGCCGGCCCGGATCGGCTCGATCGGGCGCGGCATCCCCGGCGTGACGCTACAGGTACGCGGCGAAGGCGGCGGCCCCGTCCGCCCTGGGGAGGTCGGCGAGATTATCGCCCGGGGCGATAACATCTCGCCCGGCTACCTGGACGACCCCGAAGCATCTGCCGAGAAGTTCGTCGACGGCGCGCTGCTCACCGGCGACCTGGCCACGGTGGATGAAGCGGGTTACATCTTCGTCGTCGATCGCAAGGCCGATTTTATTAAGTCCTGGGGATACCGCGTGAGCAGCCAGGAAGTCGAAGCTGCCGTGCTGCAACACCCCGACGTGGTCTCGGCAGCCGTGGTCGGCGCGCCCGACCTGGCGGCCGGCGAGGCCATTCACGCATTCGTCACCCTGCGCGGGCGCTCCGATACGACCCCGGAGCAGTTGCTGGAACACTGCCGGGCGCGCCTGGCAAAGCACATGATCCCGGGCTATATTCACGTGATCAAAAGTATGCCGTTGAACGCGCATGGCAAGGTGGTAAAATCGGAACTGCGTAAGTTGGCTGTCCAATCAAACCCATCAGGAGTGGAAGAATCATGATCAACCTTTATCTCGCCCACAGCGGCAGCGAATCCGACGAACTCGTCGGCACCATCAACGAAGACCAACTGCAGTTTCTGGTCGATCAGCTCGAAGAAGAAGCAGCGGAAGATCAAGATTATGCCGTCACCCCGATGACCATCGAGTACCTCGAAAGCCAGGGGGCAAGCAACGATCTCCTCGAATTGCTGCGCAAAGCCGTAGGCGTGCAAGAGGAAGTTCTCTTGCGCTGGTCGGAAGCCTGATCCGGCTGTGAAAAACGGGCATCCCGGCCGGTTTCTCACAGTGAAGGAAGCGCCTGCTCCGAAAAACACCTGCGGCCACGCCCGGCGATGAATCGCCGGGCCAGCGGCGCCTGATAAATCAGGTGAAACCTGCTTGAAGTGTCGTTCATCAAAAAACGCCGGCGAGTGTGCGGCCGGCGCAACCAACTTTTCGGATAGCGATCAGCCAAAGGAAAATCTATGTGCGGCATTACCGGTGTCCTGAATCTTACAGAAAAACCGCCCGTAGAACGCGAAACGCTCCTGCAAATGCTGGAGATGATTCGCCATCGCGGGCCTGACGGCTTTGGCATCTACCGCGACGCGCAAGCCGGCCTGGGCAACGCCCGCTTGAGCATCGTCGACCTGGCCGGGGGCGACCAGCCAATCGGCAACGAGACGCAAACCCAATGGATCGTCTTCAACGGCGAGATTTTCAACTACGTGGAACTGCGCCCCGAGTTGGAAGCACGCGGCCACCATTTCGAAACGAACTGCGACACCGAAGTCATCGTCCACCTGTACGAAGACTACGGCCCGGCGTGCCTGAAGCACCTCAACGGGCAGTTTGCGATTGCGATCTGGGACTCGGCAGCGCGCAGTCTCTTTCTGGCGCGCGACCGGGTCGGCATTCGCCCGCTGTTTTACACCGTCAACGACGGCTACTTGGTTTTTGGCTCGGAGATCAAATCCATGCTGGCGCATCCCAGCGTGCGGGCCAGGCTCGATCTCGAAGCGCTGGCGCAGACCTTCACGTACTGGAGCCCCCAGTCGCCGCGCAGCATCTTCGAAGGCATTCACGAACTGCCGCCCGGGCACTACCTGCTGGCCAAAGACGGCAAGATCGAGATCGAGCCATACTGGCAGCTAGACTTTACCGAAGAGACGCCGCGCCGCAGCGACACCAGCTACCTGGAAGAACTGGAAAGCCTGCTGGTGGATGCCGCCCGCATCCGGCTGCGCGCTGACGTGCCTGTGGGGGCTTATCTCTCCGGCGGTCTGGATTCCTCCGTCACCGCCGCCATCATCCAAAAGTACACCGACACCCACCTCGATACCTTCTCGATCAGCTTCTCGGATCCCGATTTCGACGAGAGCCGCTACCAGTACCAGATGGCCGACTACCTGGGCACCGATCACCACGTCGTCTTCTGCACCCACGCGGACATCGGCGCCATCTTCCCGGAAGTGATCTGGCACACCGAAACACCGATCCTGCGCACGGCGCCCGCCCCGATGTTTCTGCTTTCCAGGCTGGTGCGCGAACACAACTACAAAGTCGTACTCACCGGCGAGGGTGCCGACGAATTCCTGGCCGGTTACGACATTTTCAAAGAAGCGCTGATCCGGCGCTTTTGGGCGAAGAATCCCGATTCGCAAATCCGCCCGCAGCTCCTGGGCCGCCTGTACCCCGATATTCGCGGCCTGGCAGGCAGCCGCAGCGCCTTCCAACTGGCCTTCTTCAAAAAGGGTCTGACCGAAACGGATGCGCCGGGTTACTCGCATGCCATTCGCTGGGGAAACACGGGCAGGAATTTGCGCTTTTTGGCCCGTTCGGTGAGCATTCCTGCCCTGGAAAACGGTGGCCTGCCGCGTGTTCCGGCGCAAGATGGGTGGCCCGAGTGGCACCCGCTTGCGCAGGCGCAGTTCCTGGAAATCACGACCTTCCTGTCCCCGTACCTGCTCTCTTCGCAGGGAGACCGCATGGGCATGGGGCATTCCATCGAGGGGCGCTATCCCTTCCTGGATTACCGCGTGATGGCGTTTGCCAACCGCCTGCCGCACGACGTCAAACTGCGCGGCCTGACCGAAAAGTGGTTGCTCAAGCAGTTGGGCAAAAAGCTCGTGCCCGAAAGTATCTGGAAGCGCTACAAACGCCCCTACCGGGCGCCGATTCAGCGCAGCTTCTTTCCCGAAACACCGCTCGAATACGTCCACGATCTGCTTTCCGAGAAATGCCTGCGTGAAAGCGGTTACTTCGACCCGGCTGCCGTCACGGCGCTGGTCGACAAGGCCCAAAGCGGCGCCAGACTCTCCGAAGTGGACGATATGGCCTTGGTGGGCATCCTGTCGACACAGCTCGTCCATCGCCAGTTCGTGCAAGACTTCCGGCCGGCAGCTTGCAAGCCGGCGCACATGAAAATCGTCGAAAAAATTGGAGGTTGAGGCTTGAAGGTTTCCATCGTTATCCCCTGCTATAACGAAATCCACACCATCCAGGCCATTTTGGACAAAGTGATTGCTGCACCGCTCGCTGGCGAGCGCGAGATCGTCATTGTCGATGACGACTCGCAAGACGGGACGCGCGACAAACTGGCCGAACTGGAGAAAACCTACCCGATCCGCGTCCTTTACCAGGCGTCCAACGGCGGCAAGGGCAAAGCCCTGCGCACCGGTTTCGCTGCCGCCTCCGGCGACGTGATCATCGTACAAGACGCCGACCTGGAATACGATCCCAACGAATATCCCCGCCTGCTCAAACCGATCTTCGATGGCAAGGCCGATGTCGTCTACGGGTCACGTTTCGTCGGCAGCGAGTCGCATCGCGTGCTCTACTTCTGGCACTCGATCGGCAACCGCGCCCTGACGGTCCTGTCGAATATGTTCACGGACCTGAACCTGACCGACATGGAAGTCTGCTACAAAGTGTTCAAGCGCTGCATCCTGGAAGACATCACCTTACGGGAAGATCGCTTCGGCTTCGAGCCTGAGTTCACCGCAAAAATTGCCCGCCTGGGCTGTTCGATTTACGAGGTCGGAATTTCTTACTACGGGCGCACCTACAAAGAAGGCAAAAAAATCGGTTTCAAAGACGGCGTGCGCGCCCTCTACGTCATTCTCAAGTACGGTATTTTCAACCGCACCACGCGATAACCCCTTTCCCCGGAGATTCTCATGAGCAAATTCTCTCGCCAATCCCTTCATCTCGATCTCGCCACCGAGACCGAGCGCATCGTCAATTTCATGCAAGAGACCGTCCATCACAAATTCCGCCGCCAGGGTGGTGTGGTGGGGATTTCAGGCGGAATCGACTCGTCGGTCTGTCTGGCGCTGGCGGCCAAAGCCTTCGGGCCTGAGCGCGTGGTCGGCATCATGCTGCCCGAGAAAGAATCCAGCCCCGACAGCGCTATGCTGGCAACGAAGCTGGCCGAGCGTTTCGGCGTGCAGACCCTCAACGAAAACATCTCCGGTGCGCTGGATGGCTTCGGCTGTTACCAGCGCCGCGACGAGGCCATTCAACGTGTAATTCCCGAATATCGCCCCGGCTACGCCATGAAAATCGTCCTGCCGACCAACCTGCTCGAAAAGCAGATGTTGAATATCTTCCGGGTTGTGGTGACGGCACCGGACGGGACGGAATACAGCAAACGCCTGCCGCTCAACGAATATATGACCATCGTGGCCGCTTCCAACTTCAAGCAGCGCAGCCGCATGAGCCTGCTCTACTTCCACGCCGAGGCGCGCAACTACGCCGTGATCGGCACGCCCAACAAAAACGAACGCGACCTGGGCTTCTTCGTCAAGTGGGGCGACGGTGGCGCGGACATCTTCCCCATCGGGCACCTCTACAAGACCCAGGTCTTCCAACTGGCCGCCTATCTCGGCGTCCCCGAAGAAATCTGCGAGCGCACGCCAACCACCGATACCTACCCGGGCGGGCAAACCCAGGAAGAGTTCTTCTACCGCATCCCCTTCGACCTGTTGGATACGATCTGGTACGGCTACGAGCAGGGCGTTTCCAACGAAGACATCGCAGCCGCCCTCGACCTGACCGCCGAGCAAGTGGCGCACGTGGTCGCCGATATCGAGAGCAAAAAGCGCACGACCGAGTTCCTGCGCACGCCGCCGGTCAGTTATGCGTGAGAAAAGCCAGGTGCGATGCACTTTGCCGGCCAGGAACAGGCCGCGTCTACCCTTATAGAAGTGCGTCGCACCTTGATCCGTTATCGAAATTGGTAGATGGCGGTTTACAGGTTTATCATATCGTATTGGTAGAAAAAAAAATGGTCACCTGGATTATCGAGAGTACGCTCCAGTGGCTGGCCTGCATCGGGCTGTGCCTGCCGCTGATAGCCCTTGCGGGCTGGTCTGAGAAGAAACGCCGGGCCATGCTGCGGCCGCTGGCGGCGCTGGCAGGTTTTTTCTGGGTGGCGCTGGCCCTGGCGCGTTCGGGCAGCGCCATCACCCTGCTGCCGTCTCCGTGGCAGGCAATGATTTTCGAAGCCGCCTTTGCGCTGTTTGTGCTCGCAGTCACACGCAGCGCAAAATCGGGCGGGCTCGGCACGGCGATCAGCCGGCGCGCCTGGCGCGACGCCGCCATCGCAACCGCACTGCTGCTCATCTACGTGATCGCCCGCAACTTCGGCCTGCGCTGGTTGAACCTGGCGGAAAGCGGGCAACGGCCCAACCTGGAATACCTGCTCTACCTGGCGACCTTGCCGGGCATTGCGGAAGAACTGGTCTACCGGGGCGTGATCCAGTCTCACTTGAACCGGGTTTTCCCATCCAGGAGGCGCCTGGGTGGGGCCGCGCTGGGGTGGGGTTTTGCGATCACGGCGGTGCTGTTCTGGGGCATCCATGCGTTTTCGGCCAGCGGCTGGAGCCTGTCTTTCCACTGGCAGACCCTGACGCTGCCGTTGATCGCCGGCCTCGTGCTCGGCTGGATGCGGGAACGCACGCAAAGCATCTGGCCTGGGGTCATCGCTCACAATTTGCTCAATCTGGTTTGGGTGTTGTTTTAACCCTTCCATGCGATTGCTGATCCTGGTTACCAACGCCACTGCGCCGAATATCAAAGACCTGATCGAGGCCGGACGCCACCACCGCGTCGACTACCTCGACCTGGCGGAACAGTTTTCGACCCGTTATCTGGATTACAATATCGTGCCAGAGCAGCCCCGTTGGCGGTGGGCCGAAGAATTGCTGCGCATGGATTTCCGCCTGGCGCAGTACGCCGCCCGGCTGGTGCGGCAAGGGTACTACGACCTGGTCTTCAGCATGTCGGAACGCGTGGCCATTCCGCTGGCGCTCATGCTCGACCGGCGCGTCAGGCACGTCGTCCAGATCGCGCATCCGCTTTCGCCGGTAAAACTGCGTACGATCCGTATGCTAGGCGCTTACCGCCATTGGGATGTGATGATCGTGCCAACGCAAGCCGAAGCACGCGCGCTGCGCAAGATACTTCACCTTGGCCCGGAACGCATTCGGGCGCTTCGCTACCCCGTCGATGCGAGTTACTACCACCCGTTCGAAAACCTGCCTCCCGACGACGAACCGGAACACGCCGAAAGCCTGGGTCTCTCGTATCGGGATTACCCAACGCTGATCAAAGCCATGCACCAACTGCCGCACGTAACGATGTACATTCGCGCCGGCAGTTCCTGGGTGGCGCATGCGGCCGGCTATGAACGAGAAGCGCTGCCGGCCAACATTCACATCAAGCCGTTCGTTTCTCCGCACGAGCTGCGCGAATGCTATACACGTTCACGCTTCAGCGTTATCCCGCTGCGCGCCACCACCCAGTGGAGCGCCGGGTGCACGACGATCACCCAGGCACAGGCCATGGGGCGCGCCGTGATCACCACCAGCAACCCCGGTATTGGCGATTATTTGCTGGACGGCGAAACGGGCCTGATCGCCGGGCAGGGCAACCCCGATTCCCTGGCCCGGGCAATCGACCGCCTGTGGCAAGACCGCGCCAAAGCGGAAGCCATGGGCGTGCGTGCCAGGCAGTGGATTGAAGAACAATTGACGGTCGATCAGTGGATGATCGCCATCAAAAAAATCCTTGAAACGGAAGAGGTGCGCTCTTGAGAAGAACGATTCCGCTTTTATCCGGGCTGGCGATCCTGGGCGTGATTTTCAACCACGCCAACTGGCACGCCTTAAGAGACTTTGCAGCAGGCCAAATCGGCGGCTACCCATATATCGTAACCGACCAGGTCGGCAAGTTTGCCATTGTCAGCTTTTTGTTTATCGCCGGCTACTTCAGCGCTTATGCTACCAACGGCGGCAAGACCGACCTGCGTTGGGAGGTCGTGCGCGCCCGCCTGTTGGGATTGCTCTGGCCGTGGCTGTTCTGGGCGGCCTTTTTTACGCTGGCGCAGGCATTCCAGGGAGGCGAACTCTCGCCGGTGAAGCTCCCGGGCGCGCTGCTGTACAACCTGTTTATCCAGTACTATTTCATTCCGCTGCTGATGTTTTACTACCTGCTCGCCCCGGCAATTTCCCACTGGGCGCGCACCCAGGCCCGCAGCCTGCTGCTGGTGAGCGCCATCGTTCAAATTTTGGGGATTGGCCTGTTTTACCTGCGAGTCTATTGGCCGGGCTTCCCGCCGGCATGGCAGCCCTGGATCGATATCGGCCCGCTGCAATATCTGCGCTTCGCCTTTGCTTTTCCGCTGGGAATGTTTGCCGGGATGTTCCCGCAGCGCGTCAAAACGCCTTTGGCAAGGCTAAAGCGCCCCCTGCCCTGGCTGGTGTTGGCCTTCTTCATTTTGAGCGCCATCGAATCGGGCTTCGCCTACGCCTATGGTGCGCAAAGGCCTGCCGTCTGGTCGATCGGTGGCGACCAGACCCGGCTGACGGCCGCGCTCTTTTCGCTCGCTTTCGTGGCCTGCTTCATCGTCTACGAAAATATCAAGCTGCCGCTCAACAGCCAGTTAATCAAAATGGGGACGCGTTCGTACGGGCTGTACCTGAGCCACTACGTTATTCTGGGCGTACTCGGAAAAGCGTTGGAACGCATCCTGCCGGATGCGCTGCACCAGGGCTGGCTGGTTTTCCCGGCGCTGTTTGCGCTCACCACGTTGCTGGCCATGTCGCTCATGGAACTTGTAGCGCGTTCCCCCTTCAAACGGGTTTACCGTTACATTTTTGGATAAAGGCTTATGAAACAGACTTCTCGAAAACGGATTTTTGCGCTTCTCTTGACGCTTGGCATCCTGGCCTTTGTGGTAGTTGGGCTGGGTTATGGCATTTTGAGCTACCTCAACGGCACGCGCCTGGGGGTTCGCAGTTCGGCGGCTGCACTCACCAACCTTGCCAGGGCCACGTTGAACCGCCCACCGGCCGGGAACCCGGAAGAAATCGACGATATATTCTTCCTGCACCATTCGGTCGGCCAAAACCTGATCGACCAGGGCGATGTACGGCAACGCTTCACCGAAGCCGGCTATGATTTCTGGGATCAGGGCTACAACGTCGACGAAGGCCAGCGTGACCCGGCGGGCAAACGTCTCAACCACGTTTACTACGTCCCGCACGACAACACCGATCCCGATGGCCTGGAAGTCGTTTTCTCACAGCCCACGTTCAGCCTGCCGCTCAACACTTTCAGCGGGCTGCTGCAACACGATGTCATCATCGTCAAATCGTGTTTCCCGAACAGCCAGATTACCAGCGACGAGGAGTTGGAACAATACAAGGCCTGGTACCGCAGCATGCGCAGTGCCTTCGACCGGCATCCCGACAGGCTCTTCATCGTCGTCACGCAACCGCCGCTCAACCCGGCCGTGACCACACCCGAAGCGGCCGTACGGGCCCGCGCCCTGGCCAACTGGCTGGCATCGGAAGAATTCCTGGCCGGGCACGACAACCTGGCGGCCTTCGACTTGTTCACCCTGCTGGCAGAAGACGATCCTGATTCGCCGGAATTCAATATGCTGCGCGCCGGTTACCGGGAAGGCAGCGACTCTCATCCTACGCAGCCAGCCAACGAAGCGATCGGGCCATTGTTTGTCGATGCCGTTTTGCAAGCGATCGAGGCCTATCGCAGCCGCTAGCTATGCCAGACGCAAAAATATTCGTCGTCATCCCTACCTATAACGAGGCAGACAACCTGCCAAAAATCACGGCGGCGCTCTTTGGCCTGGATATTCCCGGCTTGCATCTTTTGATCGTGGACGACGCCTCACCGGACGGCAGCGGCCAGGTTGCCGACCGGCTTTGCGAGCAGTACCCCGGCCGGGTGCACGCGATCCACCGCGCGGGAAAGCTCGGCCTGGGCACTGCGTACGTGCAGGGCTTCGGCTGGGCGCTCGAACAAGGCGCCGATTACATCATCCAGATGGACGCGGACTTTTCGCATTCGCCGCAGTATATTCCGCAGTTTTTGCGCCTGATCGAGGCATACGATGTCGTCGTCGGCTCACGGTACGTGCGCGGCGGGAAGGTAGACGAACGCTGGAGCGGCTGGCGCTGGTTGTTGAGCTGGTGGGCCAATTCGGTATGGGTGCGCCTGGCGCTGGGCGTACGCGCGAAAGACGCCACCGCCGGTTTCAAGTGCTGGCGGGCAAGCGCCTTGCAAGCCATCCAGTTGAATCAAATCCGTTCGAACGGCTACATCTTCCAGGTCGAAATGTGCTACGTGGCCGAAAGAATCGGCCTGCGCAGTATCGAAACCCCCATTTACTTCGAAGATCGCCGCATCGGGCAGAGCAAAATGAGCGTGCCGATTAAGATTGAGGCAGCCCTGGGCGTCTTCGAAATCCGCCGGCGCCACAAACACCGCAAAGCAGAAACATCCCTATGAAGAAATTTTCGCGCAAACAACAATATGCCCTCGTCATCCTGGCCATCTTGCTCCTGTCGATCGTGGCCGTCGTCACCGTCCCGGCCTTCCGGTTTCAAGACCGCCTGCGCGGCTGGCTGCAACGCGCCAGGCTGCTGCCGGCCTCCCTGCCGGTATACGTGGCCCCGATCGCCCCGGCAGACCGCACTTCGCCGCGGCTTTCGCTCGTTGCCGCACTCTACGAAGCGCAACAGGCCGGCGATTACGCCGAAGCGGCCCGCCTGAACGCTATCTTGGGCCAGGAGGCGTTTCAACGCGCCGCTCGAGCAGTGCGCGCCTGGGAAACCGTGCGCGACCCCGAAACCAAACTCGTCCCCTACGCCATTGCCCATGGATACGCCTACTGGAACGGTAAGGACAATGCAGCCGATTTATTCTCTCACCTTCTGATCGGCTCGCTGTATCTCGAACCGGCAGGCGAGTCGCCCTGGCTGGAGACCTTTCAAAGCGAGGCGGACTTGTGCGGCGCCATGTCTTGCCGCATCGATCTCCATACCAACAAGCTGATCGAAACCGATCGCGACAGCCAGATTTTCGACACGTCTGAATACGCCAAAGACGGCCTGCTGCCGATGGTGGAGCGTTTCGGCCCAGGCCCGTGGCTGGACCGCATCCGTACCCTCAGCGATTCCGTCATCGATGCCGCCTACGTCGAGACGCCGTACGGCAAGCTGCCGTCCAACGGCACCGAGGTCAACGGAGAAATGCTGCAAGTGCTCTCGCGCTTGTATTGGCTGACCGGAGAGGCGCGATACATCGACATGGCCGAGCGCATCGCCGACGCCTACTTTTTCGAAATTCTGCCCAACAACCACGGCCTGCCCGCTGACTATTGGGATTTTGCCAATCACCGCCCCCAGCAAGAAGACCAGCGCTTCCGCCCGCAGGCCGAGCGCGAAGCGGAAACCCATCCCTTCCGCATCGTCGATCACGGGGGCGAGATCATCCCCGGCCTGGCCGAGTTGTATTTCCTGGAAAAGGCGCTCGACCGTCCCAAGGCCGAAAGCTACCGTCAACCGCTGCAAGAACTGCTCGATTTGCTGCTAGTTACCGGGCGTTCTCCCGACGGTTTGTGGTATAAAACGGTGGATACGCTCACCGGCCAGGCGATCGATACTGGCCTTGCCGACACGTGGGGTTACCTGGTGAACGCCTACCAGACCTTCGATCTGGCGGAAGGGACCCCGCGTTACGCGGCCGAAATCGAGCGCGCCATGTTGGCTGCATCCAAACAACACGCCATCCAATGGGAATACGACTGGCAAGACGGGTATGCGGATGCACTCGAATCGATGCTTTACCTGTTGCCCTGGTACAACAAAAACGAATACAGCCGCTGGGTAGACGAAGAGTCGGAGGTCCTGTTCCTCAAACAACGCGACGACGGTTTTCTGGAAAAATGGTATCTGGATGGGAACTTCGTGCGCACGGCCCTGCTGTACGGCTTCTACAAGACCCAAGGGACGCACATCACCCCCTGGCGCACGGACATCCAGTTGGGAGCCGCCTACGACCGGGAACAACAGGTCTTGCACGTTTTCTTGTCCGCCGCTGACGACTGGCAGGGCTTGTTAAAGTTTGACGCCCCACGCCATGCAACGATATGGAACATGCCCGCCGAGTACCCCCGCCTGAACCAACTGCCGGAGTGGTACACGGTCGATCCTTCCAAAAGCTATTTGCTGATAACAGAGAGCGACGGCAATTACGTTTTGAGCGGGCAACAGTTGATCGAAGGCATCCCCTGGCAAATTTCAGGCTCCCGGGGACAATTCCTGCGCCTGCATGAAGGCGGCGACCTGGCCGCCGGGTATTAGCTAAGTTTCTATGGAATCATCTTCGCCCTCTCCTGCGCCCCGTCTGGGCAGCACAATTTTCAAAAACACGGCCTTCGTCACGGCCGGCAATTTGCTGCTCAAGGCGCTGAGCTTCCTGTTCGGCGTCTTCGTCATCCGCCGCCTGGGTGACGACCGCTACGGCCAGTACGCCATCATCTTGGCCTTCGTGGGGTTGTTCCAGATTTTTGCCGAAATGGGCATGACCCAGTTCGTGATGCGCGAGATCGCCCGCAACCGCCAAAAAGCCGGGCAGTATTTCTGGAATCTGGTCGCCGTACGCCTGCTGCTGGCGCTGATCAACATTTTGATCATTCCCTTTCTGGCGTACGCCTACGGTTACGCCAGCGAGGTGATCCTCGGCATTTTCCTGTACACGCTCACCTTCCTGTTGGCCGCTTTCGAGGCCACCTTCCAGGCCACCCTGACGGCCAACGAACGTCTGGAGTACATTTCGACGATTAACGTCAGCGGGCAGATCACGTTTATGCTCCTGGGAGCGGCGTTTCTGTTCAGCGGTTTCAGCTTTCTGTGGCTGGTCGTCGCCAGTTTGCTGGCCTTCATTCCGCGCCTGGGCGTGGGCATCTGGGCCGTACGCCGTCACCGCCTGTTTCCGCAAAAGGTGCAGCTCACCCCCACAACCTGGCCCGGCCTGGTGAAATCTGGCCTGCCCTTTGGGGTGATCACTTTGACGCTGATCATTGCCACCAGCATCGACACGGTCATGCTTTCGAAGCTGGAACCCGAGTATGTGGTGGGCTGGTACAACGTCGCCTACGGGTTGGTCATGTCGATCGCCTTTTTGTCTAATGGCTTCAAAGACGCCATCGTGCCATCGTTGACACGCGTACACACCAGCCAACCGGAGATGGTACGCGCCTGGTACCACCACACTGCCAAGCTGTTCGTGGCGCTGGCCCTGCCGCTGGCCGTGGGCGGCATGATCCTGGCCGAACCGATCACCGTCTTCCTTTACAAGCCCGAGTTCCAGCCGGCCGCGGCGGCCTTGCGCATCCTGGTTTGGGATATTCCTTTCCTGATGTATGCCGGCTTTTGCGGGCGCATCACTACCGTGATCGGCGAAGAACGCGCTGCAGCCCGCATCTACACGATCAACGCCGCCGCCAACGTGCTGTTGAACCTGGTCATGATCCCGGCCTATGGGATGCTTGGGGCGGCCATCGTCACCGTGATCACAGATCTGGTCAGCGCGGCGCAGTTCTACCGGCTGCTGCGTAAAAAGCTCGCCCCACCGGCGTTCAGCCCGCATCTCCTGCGCATCGCCCTGGCCGCCGGCTTGATGGGCGCCGGGGTCTATGCCACCGGCGGGCTGCACTTTTTCGTGCGCATCATCCTGGGCAGCGCGCTCTACCTGGCGCTGATCTTACTGCTGCGCCTGCCGGACGAGGCCGAATGGGGCTGGATTCAAGCCGGCGCCCAAAAGATAGCCCGCCTGATGCACCTCAAAACAACATGAAAATTGTCATTGCCGTCCATCACTTTCCCCCGCGCTATAGCGGCGGCGCAGAATTGCGTGCCTGGCGTACGGCCGCAGCCTTGCAAGCCCGCGGCCACGATCTGCGCGTGGTGTGCGTCGAAGCGATCGACTACGACCCCGCTCAGGGGGCATTAGAGACCACCCTCGAAACGTTCGAGGAAATCCCTGTCCACCGCCTGCGCTTCAACTTGAACAAAGCGCCCGACCGTTTTCAATGGAATTACGCCAACCCCTGGATCGGCGACTACCTGCGCCGTGAACTGCCCAACTGGCAGCCCGATGTGTTTCACTTGATCGGCGGCTACCTGATGAGCGCCGAAGCGCTGGCGGCGGCGCGCCAACATCATATTCCACGCGTCGTCTCCCTGACCGATTATTGGTGGTTGTGCCCGCGCATTCAACTGCTACGCAGCGATGGCAGCCTGTCCACGCTGCCGATCAACCCGGTACGCTGCGCACGCTGCCTGGGCGAAGAACAACGGCGGTACCGCCTGCCTGCCCGCTATGCGCCCGGCCTGATGGAAGCCTTCTGGCGCTTCCAACGCGGCAAGATTCGCCGGATCGGCGAGCGTATCAACCATCTGCGCCTCGAGCTAAACCAAGCCAACCAGATCATCTGCCCGTCTCGCTTCGTGCTGGATATTCACCGGCAAGCGGGCATCGATTCCGGTCGCCTGGTCTACGCCCGCCAGGGGCGCGACTTCCCCGGCCTGGCGCCTGAAATGCTGGAAAAGGCGCCCGCCGAACGCCTGCGCGTCGGGTACATCGGCCAGATCACCGAAATCAAGGGCGTTCACGTGCTCTTCCAGGCCGCCCGGCAGATGACGCAGGCGCCGCTCAAGGTGAAGGCTTATGGCGACACGACTCCATTTCCCACGTACACGGCCACGCTGCAACGGATGGCGGCGCAAGACGAGCGCCTGGAATTGTGCGGCATCTACCCGCGCAGCGAGGTCAGCCGGGTTTTCCAAAACCTGGATGTGCTGGTGGTGCCCTCGCTTTGGTACGAAAACAGTCCCAACGTGATCCTGGAAGCCTTTGCCCACCGCACGCCCGTGATCGCAGCCGACCTGGGCGGCATGGCCGAACTGGTGCAGCACGAACAAAACGGCCTACTCTTCGCTCCCGGCGATGCGGCCGGCCTGGCGCACCAGCTTCAGCGCCTGTGTGAAGACCCGGCCCTGCTTGCCCGCCTGCAAAGCGGCATCGAACCCGTCAAAGGCACGCACGAGGAACTGGACGAACTCGAAACGATTTACCGCCAGGTCAGCGCATGACAGCTCCTACGCCATCCGTTCTGATCATCATCCTTAACTGGAACGGCAAAGAAGACACCCTGGCCTGCCTGAAATCGCTGGGGCAGATCGATTATCCCAATGCCGGCATCCTGGTGATCGACAATGCCTCGAGCGACGATTCGGTCGCCGCTCTGCGGGCAGCATACCCGCACATCCGCCGGATCGAAAACGCAGCCAACCTGGGCTTCGTCGGAGGCAACAACCAGGGCCTGGAAACTGCCGTGCAGGAAGGTTATGACTACGCCCTGCTGCTCAACAACGACACCGAGGTGGCGCCAGATTTTCTAAGCAGGCTGGTGCAGGCCGCCCACGCCGACCCCGAGATCGGTATTACCGGCCCGCAGATTTACTACTTTGCCAGGCCGGAAGTGCTGTGGTCTGCCGGTGGGCGCATCGACTGGCAGCGCGGCGAGACGAGCATGATCGGCATTGGCCTGACGCAAAGCGGCCAAAGCACTGCACCCTATGGTGTCGATTTCGTTACCGGCTGCGCCCTGTTGATTAAAACGAGTGTGGTCGCCCAGGTCGGTCCACTCGACGAACGCTTTTTCGCTTATTACGAAGAGACGGAATGGTGTGTGCGCGTCGCGCGGGCCGGGTACCGCATCCTGCTGGTGCCGGCGGCAAAAATCTGGCACAAGATTTCTGCCGAGGCGCGTGAAGCGTCGCCGCGCGTCCATTACTACATGACACGCAACCAACTGCTCTTTTTACGCTGTACCCGGGCAAACTGGCAAGCCTGGGCTGCAACCTATTTCAAGAACGCCCGCACTCTGTTAAGCTGGACGCTCAAACCCAAGTGGCGGCATAAAGCGCCCCAGCGCCGGGCCATGTGGCAGGCGATTGCAGATTTTCACCGCGGGCGATTTGGCAAAGCGGAGAACATCACGTGAACATCCTCTTCCTCTCCCGTTGGTTTCCCTGGCCGCCGAATAACGGTGCGCGCATCCGCATCTCCAATTTACTGAACGGCATCTCGAGTCACCACACGGTAGACTTAATTTCTTTCGTCGTGGCCGGCGCCACCAGCGATCTCACACAGGCCGGCAAATACTGCCGCAACGTGCGAGTCATTCCCTACGAACCCTTTGAACCGCGCCGCCTGAAGGCCTTGTTTGGCTTTTTCAGCCCGTGGCCGCGCTCGGTGCTCGACACGCACAATCCCGCCATGCAACAGGCCATCGCGCTTGCGACGGCCAAAAAAAGTTACGATATGGTGATCGCTTCTCAAATCGATATGGCCGCCTACGCACTGGAAATCCCGAACCGGTCTGCACGCGTGCGTATCTTGGAGGAAGTCGAATTGACCACCCTCTACGAACAACAAATAAGGGAGAGCAACGCACTGCGGCGCTTGCGCCACAGGCTGATGTGGCAAAAGTGGACGAGCTATATCAACTACCTGCTGGCGCGTTTCGACGGCTACACGGCGGTTTCAGAAGTCGAGTTACAGCGCATCGCAAGCGTGCTGCAGGGAAAAGCAACCACGACCCATTGCAGCGTGATTCCGAACGGCATCGCCATCGCTCACTACGCGGGCGAATTCGGCGCGCCCAAACCGGACACGCTGATTTACTCTGGTGCGCTGACCTACGGCGCCAATTTCGACGCCGTAGATTTTTTCCTTCGGGAAATCTGGCCCCGGGTGTTAGCGCAGCGCCCACAGGCACATCTGTTCGTCACCGGGCGGCTGGAGGGCGTTGCGCTGGACAAGCTCCCTCAGGCGCCCAACGTCACGTTTACCGGGCACCTGCCAGATGTGCGCCCGGCCATCGCCCAAAGCTGGGCCAGCATCGTTCCCCTACGCATCGGGGGCGGCACGCGCCTGAAAATCCTGGAATCGTTGGCGCTGCGCACGCCCGTCATCGCCACACAAAAAGGCGCCGAAGGACTGCAACTGCGCCCCGGTGAGGACATTTTAATCGCCGACGAACCGCAGGCCTTCGCCGGAACCGTTTTGCGCCTTCTCGAAGACGCCGCCCTGCGCCGGCAGATCGGCGAATGCGGTTACCGCACCGTGATGTCGTACGACTGGGCCGCTGTGGGCGGGCGATTGCAGGCATTTTTCGAACAAATTCTCCCGGCCGAGTGAGCGTTTTTTATGCGATCCTTTGCGACCTTTGGACTGACGCTATTCGATAAGATCGTTGCCCTACGCAACGCCATTGCCGACTGGTTCCTGGACCGTTGGTTCGTCCTGTTTAAATTTGCGGCCATCCTGGGTGTACTGGGGGCTTCGGTAGCATTCAGCCTGGGGGCCGCCCGGTATACCCGCTATGCACCGTTGTTCTTGGCCGTTGCGGTCGTGCCGGTACTGTTCCTGGCGATTGATTTTCTGCTCAAGCGTTTCGAGCTGTTTCCCATCATCATCTTGTTGATGGCCGCCTTTGTGCCGCTTTCGCTACCGACCGGCACGGGCAGCCGCCTGGTGTTCAGCCTGGTGGCTACGATGGGCTTTTTCGCTATCTGGCTTCTTCACATGCTGCTGGTGGAAAAACGTTTTCACATCGAACCCACGCCGCTCAATGCGCCGATCCTGGCCTTCATGGTGACGACCGTCGTTTCGCTGGTTTGGAGCAACCTGTTCCGCGACCCGCAGGTGATGACCTGGCGCAGCTTTCCGTTCGTCCAGGCCGCCTCCGCCCTGGTGATGATCATGCTGCCGATGGCGCTGCTGATCGTGGTCAACTTCGTCAAGCACGAAAGAACGTTGATGGTCATGGTTGCCGTGATCTTACTGGCCGGCGTTTTGGGCATTCCACGCCAGTTTTTCGGCATTCGCATCCCACCGGTCAACACAGGCGGGATGTTTACCATGTGGGTGATTCTATATGCCGGGGCGTTGGGCCTGTTCCACGCCGGGTTGAAGAAGTGGCAGCGCGCCCTGCTGCTGGGCCAGGCAGGTCTGTGGATGTTCTGGGGTGTGGGGCTGCACATCTCCTGGCTGGCCGGTTGGCTGCCCGGCCTGGTCGGCATGGGGATCATCGTGTGGATGCGTTCGAAAAAGCTGGTTTTCTGGCTCGGCCTGGCGGCTGCCTTTCTGCTGGCGATCAATTACAACACCGTCTTTGGATATGTGAACGAGGTGCTGGCAGCCGAGAACTCGGAGAGCGGCGAGACTCGCCTGGCCGCCTGGGAGGTGAACTGGCGCGTCACACGCGAGCACTGGCTGTTCGGTACCGGCCCGGCAGGCTACGCCGCTTACTACATGACCTATTTTCCGCTGGAAGGTACGGCCACCCACAGCAACTACATCGACATCGTCGCCCAGACCGGCATGGTCGGTTTGGGCCTGATCCTGTGGGTCTTCTTCGGGCTGGCGCTGATCGGATTCCTGCTGGTGCTGCGCCTACACGGGCGCGGCGACTTCTTCGAAGCCGCCGCCAACGCCGCCTTTGCCGGCACGATCGGCTGCATGCTGATGATGGCCTTCGGCGACTGGCTGTTTCCATTTGCCTATACGCAATCCATTGCCGGCTTCGATTATGCCGTCTACAACTGGCTTTTCATGGGCACCATCCTGGTCATCGAACGCATGACGCGGTCCACACCCATCCCAAAAAGCCAGGCAATCGCCCGTTAGCCTATGTCCGATATTTTGCTAAGCATCATCATCGTCAATTGGAACACGCGCGCCCTGCTGGCCGAGTGCCTGCAATCGCTGGCAGATACGCTGCCGGGCGTCGCACACGACATCTGGGTCGTCGACAACGCCTCCGGCGACGATTCGTTGGCCATGCTCGCCAGAGACTTCCCGGCGGTGCAGGTGATCGCCAACCGCGAAAACGTCGGGTTCGGGCGCGCCAACAACCAGGCCATGGCCCGGAGCCGGGGAAGGTTCATGCTTTTGTTCAACAGCGACGCCGTCGCCACACCAGGATCGATCGACGCCTTGCTGCAACTGGCGCAAAGCCAGGAGCGCGCGGGCATGGTCGGCGCACACCTGCGCAACACCGACGGTAGCTTTCAGGCTTCGTATACGCCCTTTCCCACCTTATGGCAGGAGTTCCTGATCCTGAGCGGCCTGGGAAGGGCGCTGTACGGCCGGCACTACCCGAGCCGCGGCCCGGCCGAAGAACGCGGGCCGCAGGCCGTCGATTACGTCGAGGGCGCCTGCATGCTGGTGCGCCGCGAGACGTTCGAGCAGGTCGGCGGCTTCGACGAGAATTTTTTTATGTACGCCGAGGAAGTGGACTGGTGCTGCTCGATGAAAGAGGCCGGCTGGCAGGTCTGGTATCACCCGGAGGCGCGCATCATCCACCACGGCAGCGGCAGCAGCAACGAACGGCGTACGAAACGCGAAGGCGATCTGTACCAGAGCCGGGTGCGCTTCTTCCGCAAGCATTACGGCAACACGCCTGCAGCGGCGCTCAAGGTGCTGATTTATCTCTTTACGGCGCTCAAGGGCGGCGCGCACGGCTTCGTGAGGCTGATCAGCGGCGGCAAGCGCGGGCGGGCGGTGATCTCGCTCAAAGAACTCTCTGAAAAGCTGGCCGGCGTATAACGTACCGACGAAAGGGTTTCCATTGGCGCGCATGAAAGTCATCCTCCTTACCCAAGTTCTCCCGTACCCACCTGACAGCGGCCCCAAGATCAAGACCTGGAACGTGATCAAGTACCTGGCCCGCCAGCACGATATCACGCTGGTATCGTTCGTGCGCGGCGACCAGTCTTCCGACGAGGCGCATCTGCGCCGCTACTGCAAGGCAGTGCATACCGTGGCAATGAAACGCAGCCCCCTGCTCGATGGGCTGGCGCTGCTGCGCTCGCTCTTTACCAACCAGCCCTGGATGATGACGCGCGACGACCGGACCGCCATGCGTCGGCTGGTCGATGACCTGGCGCGCCGCGAAGGCTTCGCCGTCGCCCATGCCGATCAGCTCAATATGGCGCAATATGCCCAACGCGTGCCGGGGGCACGTAAAGTCATGGACGCCCACAATGCCCTGTGGCTGCTCTACAAACGCCTGGCAGACACGATGCATCCCGGCCCCAAAAAGTGGCTGCTGGCGCGCGACTGGCGCCTGCTCAAAAAGTACGAAGGGAAAGTTTGCCAGGCGTTCGATGCCGTGCTGGCCGTCAGCGCCGAAGATCAGGCTGCCCTCGAAGAAGCCATCGGCCATCCGTACCCGATGGAAGTCATCCCGATCGCCATCGACGTAGACGAACTGCCGCCGGTCGAACGCCGGCCCGGGGCCGATCACATCCTGCACTTCGGCACGATGTATTGGCCGCCCAATATCGACGGCATCCACTGGTTCCTGGACGAGATTTTGCCCTGGATCCGCCAACAGCGCCCGGAAAGCGTCGTCGACCTGGTCGGCGCACGCCCGCCGCAGAGCCTGGTGGCGCGCGGCGAGCAGGATGATAAGATCAACGTGACCGGCTACGTGCCCGAATTGCAGCCCTACATGGAACAGGCCGGGGTCTTTATCGTACCCTTACGCGCCGGCGGCGGGATGCGCGTCAAGATTTTGGAGGCGCTGGCGCGCGGCCTACCGCTCGTCACCACCAGCCTGGGCTGCGAGGGCATTGCGGTGAAAGACGGCGAGCACGTGCTGATCGCCAACACCCCCGACGGGTTCGCCGACGCGGTGCTGCGCTTGTTGAACGACCGCGCTCTGGCCGAACAACTCGGCCGAAACGGGCGGGCGCTGATCGAAAGCACCTACGATTACCGGGCCGCTTGCAAGCCCCTGGATGAGGTCTACCAACCATGAAATCGAACTTCTTCACATCCGTGCATGCTTTCCTGCGGGCCAGGCGCTTTCCGCTGGCTTGCGCCCTGATCGTGGCCGTGCTTACCAGCCTGCCCTATATTTTCGGAGCCTGGATCACCCCCGACGACCGGGTTTTCATGGGCATCGTCACCAACACACCCGACATCGCCCAGTATTGGTCGTGGTGGAAGGGCTTCACCACAGCCAACCTGATCTCGAACCAGCTCACTCCCGAACCGAACGAAGCCGTGTTTTTCAACCTGCTGTGGTGGCTGCTGGCTAAGATCAGCGTACTGACCGGCGCCAGCGCGATCGGGGTGACGCAGGGATACCGCATTTTTAGCATTTTCGCTTTCGCCCTGGCGCTGGATTGGTTCATTCGCATGGTGCAGCCGGAAGCGAAGCGCCGCGCGGCGGCCTTCCTGCTGGCCTACTTCGGCGGCGGGTTGGGTTGGCTGTGGGTGGTGGAAAAATATCTCTCGCACCGCAGCGACGTGCTCTTTCCGGCCGACGTGTACGTGATCGAGTCGAATTCTTTCCTGGCAATGCTGGGGTTCAACCACTTCATCATTTCGGCAACCCTGATGCTGCTGATCTACGGCTTCTTCCTGTTAGGCTACGAACGCCAGCAGTGGCGTTACACGGCACTGGCCTGCCTGTCGGCGATCGTCCTGGGTTGGGAGCACGCCTACGACATTCTGTTGATGGGCGCCATCCTGGCCGCTTTCACGCTGGCGCTGCTGCTGCGGGACGGCTGGCGCTGGCAGCCGGTGATCTCGCTCTTCCTGGTCGGCATCACGTCGATCTGGCCGTCGCTATACTCCCTTTACATCACGCGCACCTTTCCGGTATGGAAGGCCGTGCTGGCTCAATTCGACAATGCCGGAGCCTGGACACCCGACCCCTTCCACCTGCTCTTCTTGATGGGGCTTCCCTTCATCGCCGCGCTGCTGGGCTTCACCGGATTCGTACCCTTGAAGCGCCTTTCGCCGCAGGCGCTGTTCGTACGCGTCTGGTTCCTGGCAAACTTCTTCCTGATTTACATCCCCTTGAACTTCCAGATCCACTATCTCAACGGCTGGCAGATTCCGGTGGCCATCCTGGCCGCAGAGACCTTCTTTGGCAGCATGTTGCCCTGGCTGGAAGAAAAGCTGCAAGCGCTTGCCTGGGTCAAAAGGATCTCCTGGACGCGCCTATCGACAGGCATCGGGCTGGCCGTGCTGGCTGCCACCCTTTTGGTCAATGTCTACCTGCTGGCCTGGCAGTTCGTTGTCGTCAAGCGCCTGCCGCACACCCACTTCCCCTACAAAGACGAGGTGGCCGCCCTCGACTGGCTGGCGCAAAACGCCCAGGCGGACGACGTGGTCTTGAGCGCCTCGGATGTGGGACAGTACATCCCCAGCCGCACGGGGGCGCGCGCTTTCATCGCCCACTGGGCCATGACCAAGGATTTGTATGAGAAGCAGGCCCTGGTCGAAGCCTTCTTCGACGCCGCCACCCCTGCCGCAGATCGCCTGAAGGTGATCGAGGAATACAGCGTCGATTATGTGCTGGTGGGCGCCAGCGAACGCGAACTGGGCGGTTTCGATGCCTCCGAGGCGGCGTTTCTGCAACCCTGCTTTTCCCTACCCAAGGCCAGCGTTTACTGCGTTTTGCGCTAGGCTGGGCAAGCGTCTCCTCCACCTGACCGGTTTCCGAACGTACAAGCAAGCTCTTATAGGAGTGTTCGATGAATCTGCTGAAACAATCCCTGCGCGGCCCGGCCGTGTGGCTGTTCCTTTTGCTGTTGGCAGCTTACGCCTACTTCTTCCCACGCTGGGCCGACTGGGGCCAAAACTCCAAGCTCGACCTGACCATGGCGATCGTCGACCAGGGCACGTTCGTCATCGACGATTATTACCAGAACACCGGCGACTACGCGCTCTACCAAGGCAAACACTACAGCGACAAGGCTCCCGGCACGTCCTTCTTGGGGGTGCCGTTTTATGCGCTTTTCAAGGGCCTGGCGTCGACCTCGCTGGTCGACAACCTGATCAACCGCCTGGCAAACAATCCGGCAATGAACGCCACGCTGCGTGAAGACGGCAGCGGACTGCTGTACGACAAGGTCTACCAGGCAATGGCGCTCTATGTGGTAACGTTCTTTACCGTTTCGCTGCCGTCGGCCTTTTTGGGCGCGCTGTTGTACGTCTTCCTGGGAGATTTCATCCCCAACCGGCGTATCCGCATCCTGGCCGTGCTGCTCTACGGGCTGGGTACGGTGGCCTTTCCCTACGCACAGACCCTCAACGGGCGCCAGATTGCAGCCGTACTGCACATCACCAGCTTCTATCTTCTGTTTCGTATGCGGCGTAAGGAGCTTGCGACACGCTGGCTGTGGCTGGTCGGGCTGCTGATGGGCTACGCCTTCATCACCGACTATCCCAGTGTCTTTATCCTGGCGGCGCTGTTTTTCTATGCCGTGCTCGGGCTACGTGACAGCGATAGCGCCCGCTTCAACGTGGCGGACCTGCGCAAGTTCATTCCGTTCGTCGTCGCCGGCGCCCTGCCCGTGCTGCTGATGATGTTTTACAATTACCGCTGCTTCGATACCGTGCTGCCCGTGGGCTACAAGTACTCGGCGTTGTACCAGGACGTGCACTCCCAGGGCCTGATCAGCATCACAGCCCCGCACTGGGAGGCCATTTACGGCCTGACGTTCAGTCCCTTCCGCGGCATGTTTTACCTCTCGCCGGCGCTGCTGCTGGCCATTCCTGGCTTCGTGTATTGGTTCCGCAAAAACAGCCTGCGCGCCGAATTTTGGGTCGTGCTGTGGTCGGTGGGCATTACGTTTCTGTTTTACGGTTCTTCGGTGATGTGGTGGGGCGGTTTTGCGGTCGGGCCGGCCTACCTGGCAGCGATGATCCCGATGTTGGCCTTTCCGTTTGCTTATTTTCTGGACCGGCACGCCGGCCACGCCTGGGTGCAAGCGCTTGCTGTCGCGCTGGTCGTGCTTTCGATCGCCCTGATCTGGGCCGAGACGATTGCCGGGCAGAGCTTCCCCGATATGACCCCCAACCCGTTGTGGCGCATCTCGCTGCCTGCCCTGGCCGGCGGGGACATCGCCCGCAACCTGGGGATGATCTTAAAACTGCAAGGGCCGGCCAGCTTGCTGCCGCTGGCCGTCGTGATGGTGGCGCTGCTGGCCGTCATTTTTCGGCAGGCCGGGCAGGCCGATTCGCAACGTTAATGCCGCACCCGCCCCGGCGAAGCGGCGAAACATAAAAAAATTGATGAAATCAACGCGACACAACCCAACCCAACCCAACACCTTTTTGGCCCGATGGGACGGCCGCCCGCTGGCAGCGATGTTTTTCCTGCTGGGCGTGCTTACCCGCCTGCCCTTCACCAGCAGGCTGCTCTATCACTGGGATTCGGTCAACTTCGCCCTGGGAATGGAACGATTTGACGTGCGCCTGCACCAGCCGCACCCGCCGGGTTACCTGCTGTACGTGCTGATGGGCCGTCTGCTGCAAGCCATCTTTCAAGACGCCAACACCAGCCTGGTGGTGATCAGCCTGCTCTTCAGCGGCCTGACCGTGGCCGTGGTCTACCTGCTGGCGCGGCAGATCTTCGACCGGCAAAGCGCCCTGGTGGCCGGGTTGTTTACGCTGACCTCGCCGGCGGTGTGGTTTTACGGCGAGGTGGCATTGACGTACATCCTGGAGAGTTTTTTCGTCACGGCCATCGCCCTGGCCTGTTTGCAGGCACTGCGCGGGCAGCGCCGCATGGTCTATGCGGCGGCGATCCTGCTCGGGCTGGCAGGCGGCATCCGCCAGACGACGCTCGTCCTGATGCTGCCGCTGCTGGCTTTCGTGCTGCTGCGCTGGGGCTGGCGCGAACGCATCTTGGGGGCGCTCGCTCTGGGTGTGACCGTCTTGGCCTGGCTGGCGCCGACGATTGCGCTTTCGGGCGGGCTGAACGATTACCTGGAAGCCTCGCGTTCGATCGGCGGCGGGGTGCTCGACGATTTCGAGCTGCTCAACCCCAATGCCGGGCTGGTAGTGCGCCTCAGCCCGCTTCTGCGGCTGGGGGCGTACGTGGGCTACGGCCTCATGCTGGCAGCGATCCCGTTGCTGTACGGCACGCTCGCCCTCCTGTCCCGCTGGCGCAGCTGGCGCAACTGGATCCGAGATGCCCGCTGGCAGGTGATGGCCCTGTGGTTGCTGCCCAACCTGATCGTCTACGCCCCACTGGTACGCGCACCGGGGCACACGTTTTCGTTCATCACGGCCCTGTTAATCCTGGCCGGCGGCGCCTGGACGCAACTCGTTGCCGGGCTGGCCGGCCGCATTGGCCCCCGGGCCAGGGCCTGGACCGATGCCGCCTTGGGATCTGTGCTCTTGATCAATGTGGCTTTCTTTTTGGGTGCGCCGGGTTATCTTTTCGGCGAACGCCGCATCATCACCACCACACCCACGCGAGAGACAATCGCTTACCGGGATGTGTACATCGGCCAACGCACGGCCTATATCGACGAGCATTTCGATCCCGCCCGTACGCTGGTGCTCGCCAACGGGCCGGACTTTCGCCACCCGGCGTACTATCTGCGGGCGTATACGGCCGTACAAACCGCCGCCACCATCCCTGCCGGCGTGGAGACGCTCGTCCTTTTCAGCAGCGAGTTGGAGCATCCCGCAGCCGAAACGGCCATGCTGCCCAACGGCGAGACGATCTCCTGGCTGGCCGTCCACCCCGGCGCTCAAGTTATTGTCGAAGACGGCCGCCTCACGGTCCTGCCATAACGCGGCCGGCCCACCCTTACGTCCGTATCCAAAAGACCATGAAAAACCTTTCCATCATCATTCCCGTCTACAACAGCGCCGAAATCCTGCCCAGGCTGCTGCCGCAGTTGGAAGCCAGGCTGCCGCAGTTGGCCGGTGAATACGAAATTATCCTCGTCAACGATGGCAGCCGTGACCGTAGCTGGCAGGTAATTACCGAACTGTCCCAGCAGTATCCGCGGCTGCGCGGCATCAACCTGATGCGCAATTACGGGCAGCACAACGCCCTGCTGTGCGGCATCCGCCAGGCACGCTATGAAGTCATCGTCACGATGGATGACGATATGCAGCACCCACCGGAAGAGATCGCCAAGCTGCTGGACAAGCTCGACGAGGGCTACGACATGGTCTACGGCCCCCCGCTCAGCGAACGCCACGGCCTGTGGCGCGACGCGGCCTCGCAGGTGACCAAGCTGGCCCTGCAAAGCGCCATGGGCGCCTCCACCGCCCGGCAGGTGAGTGCCTTTCGCGCCTTCCGTACCGAAATCCGGCAGGCCTTCGACAACTACACCGGGCCGTTCGTTTCCATCGACGTGCTGCTAACCTGGGGCACGACGCGCTTCGCTGCCGTACCGGTGCGCCACGAACCACGAACGATCGGCGTGTCGAACTACACTTTCCGCAAGCTGGTCACCCACGCCCTGAACATGATGACCGGCTTCAGCGTGGCACCCTTGCAGTTTGCCAGCCTGATCGGGTTTGCCTTTACGATTTTTGGCATGGGCGTCTTGGTGTATGTCATTGGCCGTTACCTGATCCTGGGGTATAGCGTGGCGGGGTTCCCATTTTTGGCATCCATCATCGCCATTTTCTCGGGGGCGCAGTTGTTTGCCCTGGGGATCATCGGCGAATACCTGGCGCGCATGCATTTTCGCCTGATGGAAAAACCCAGTTACACCATCCGCCAACAAACCGGTTTGCAGGAGAAAACCCATGCCCAACAATGACGTATGCCAGTTCCTGCCATGGGACACCGATTTTTTTGGATTTCGCGTGGCTCGCGTCTGCGAAAACACCCTGACTGCGCAAACCCTTCAGCAGGCGGGCGAATTCTGCCGGCGAAACGAGATCCGCTGCCTCTACTTTCTGGCGGGCATCGAAGACCCCACCACCACCGGCCTGGCAGAAGCGCACGGCTTTCACTACGCCGATATCCGGGTTACCTTCGAGCATAAGCTGCCCTTCAAAGGCCACACCTTCGAGCACACCGACGGTGTGGCCTTACGCCCCGCAAAACCTGTGGATATTCCCACGCTGGTGGAAATCGCCCGCGACAGCTACGTGGCATCGCGCTTTTACTACGACCCCAACTTCTCGCGCCTTGCCAGCGGCCATCTTTACGAAACCTGGATCAAGGTCAGTTGCGAAGGCTACGCCCAGACCGTATGGGTCGCCGAGGTAGACGGCGAAGCGGTCGGATACATCACCTGTCACGTCGACGAAACCCCGCGCCGCGGCCGGATCGGCCTGGTGGGTGTGGGCAGCAAGGCCCAGGGGCGCGGCATCGGCAAGCTGCTGGTACAGCGCGGCCTGGCCTGGTTCAGCGAACAGGGGCTGCCGCTGGCAACTGTTGTCACGCAAGGCCGTAATATCCAGGCACAGCGCCTGTACCAACGTTGTGGTTTCGTTACGCAAGCTCTACAGTTATGGTATCACAAGTGGTATCCTGAGGAAGATAAACCGGAGTCCTGACATGTCAACGTATCGCATCCCCTTCAACAAACCGACCATGGTCGGCAAAGAACCGCTTTACATCATCCAGGCAGTGCAGGGCGGGCAAATCTCTGGTGATGGGCCCTTCACCAAAAAGTGCCATGCCTTGTTGGAAAAAGAGCTGGGCGTGCCGCGCGTGCTGCTGACCACCTCGTGCACCCACGCCCTCGAGATGAGCGCCCTGCTGCTGAACATCCAGCCAGGCGACGAAGTGATCGTCCCCTCGTTCACCTTCGTCTCGACGGTCAATGCTTTCGTGCTGCGAGGTGCCAGGCCGGTTTTCATCGACATTCGCCCCGACACGCTGAATATGGATGAGACGCAGCTCGAAGGGCTGATCACAGCACGCACCAAAGCGATCGTTCCCGTTCACTATGCCGGGGTCGGCTGTGAAATGGACGTCATCGGCGAGATCGCCAACCGGTACGGCATCCCAATCGTGGAAGACAACGCCCACGGCCTGTTTGCGCGCTACAAAGGCAAAAACCTGGGCACTTTTGGGGCCTTTGCCACCCTCAGCTTCCACGAGACCAAGAATTTCATCTGCGGCGAAGGCGGCGCCCTGCTGATCAACGACCCGCGCTACATCGAAGAAGCCGAAATCCTGCGCGAAAAAGGCACCAACCGCAGCCGCTTCTTCCGCGGCCAGGTGGACAAATATACCTGGGTCAGCATCGGCTCCAGCTACCTGCCTTCGGACGTACTGGCGGCCTACCTGCTAGCGCAGCTCGAGGCCAAAGCCTGGGTGCTCGAACGACGCCGGCAGGTCTTCGACTACTACGCCGAACATTTGAGCGATTGGGCCAGTGCCAACGGCATTCGCCTGCCGGTCGTGCCGCCATACTGCGACCAGGCTTATCACATGTTTTACCTGCTGCTGCCCTCACTGGACAAACGTCAGGCGTTGATCGAACGCCTGAAAGAACGTAGCATTCTCACCGTCTTTCACTACTTGCCGCTGCACCTTTCGGATATGGGCAGAGGCTACGGCTACCGGGAGGGGCAGTGCCCCGTCACCGAGGACGTCAGCGATCGCCTGCTGCGCCTGCCTTTCTACAACGAGATGACGGAAGAGGATCTGGCCGAAGTCTGCCATGCGCTCCAGGAAGCGTATGCCTGACTTCGGAAATCTCCGTGGCCGCTTAAGCTGCGATTACATGGAAATGAAACCATTCAATAAATTTTTTCCCCAGAAGCTGCTGTTCTTGCTGCTGTCCACCTGGGTATTGCTTGCCGTCATTCCAGCCGGCGCCCAGGACGGCCCGCCGCAGACGACGCCCTGGGACGAACCGGTTGGCATCTCGCCGGCCGAAGACTGGTCGTGGTTTCCCGACATGGCGCTGGACCCGTACGGCGTGCTGCACACCATCTGGTGCTGGACACGCCCACACCCCAACACCAGCGGGTTGATCGAACAGATCAAATACGTCCGCCTGCAAGGCGGCGCCTGGGAGAACGTGAACGACATTATCCCACCGTCAGCAGATATCGAACGCAATGCGCTGGCAGCCGATCTGCTCGGGAACCTGCACATCACCTACGGCGGCAGTACGTATGGGAATTTCGAAATCACCTACCAGCACGCACCGGTCGCCGACGCCTGGTCGGCCCAGGAATGGTCGCCGCCGTTCCGGCTGAACCAGGGCGGCGGCTACAACAGCGATATTGCCGTCAGTTCGAACGGCACGTTGCACGTCGTCTTCGACGACCTGGTCTACGAAGAAAACGCCGACCTCGATGACGTCATCCTCTCGGACATTTACTATCGCAAGTCGAGCGACGGCGGCGAAACCTGGAGTTGGCCGCGGGCGCTTCAGCCACATATCGAGACCGGCTCGGCCCGCCCGGCGCTGTTGATCGACCGGAACAACACCATTCACGTCACCTGGGACGAGGGCTGGGATCGCCTGACGGGCAACCAGAGCGAAGAATACTATTCCGTTTACATGTCCTCAAGCGACGGCGGCGAAACCTGGTCCGAACCACGCACGATCAACTATCCCGATCACCAGGTCGCCCAATTGACCGTCGGCAGCGACAACCAGCGAGGTGTGATGTTGGTCTGGCGCTCGATGGATCAGGCGGCCATTTTTTACCAGTGGTCCGGCAACCAGGGCCAAACCTGGTCGCAGGTGCAGGCTATCGACGGTATTTTTGCCCGCGACTGGATGTTTCCGCACGACATGTACCAGATGGCGACAGATAGCGATGGACGCATCCACCTGTTCGTGGCCGGGCGACTCTCCCTGGAACGCGACACACCGGTCGGCATTTACCACCTGATCTGGAACAACGGCGCCTGGACGGCACCCATCGAGGTCTTCGCGCGCGAGAACCTGTTCCCGTTCTACCCCAAGGCGGCCATCCAAAACGGCAACGAAATTCACCTGGCCTGGTTTACCAAGGAAAACAACGAGTGGGGTGAAGACGTACCGCGCGTGATCTGGTACAGCCGGCGTACCGTGAATGCCCCCCGGCAAATCGCCAGCCCGTGGCCCACGTACACAGCTACCCCGTCGCCGGCGCCTGCGACGCGCGTACCACAGGCAACACCAACGCCTGTTCCCGATTTCAACAGCATCGCCACGCCCGCTCCGCCAGGCTTGATCAAACCCAATCCCTACACCGAACGGGACGAACTGGCCATGCTGGGACTGTCTTTGCTTCCCGTGGCCCTGTTGCTGGGCGGCCTGTTCGCCATCCGTTGGATACGGGGAAAACGCTGACCTTACAAATTTATTAGACCAAAACTGTCCGATTTTCCTATTGACTTTTAGGGGTGTACCAGATAACCTAGGGCTATGCAAAACAACACCGAAGACAAGCCATCCAAAGCATTGAGCCGGCGCAGTTTCCTGCTCGGAAGTGCGGCTCTGCTCGGCGGAACATGGCTGGCCCATCTGAGTCGCGCGATCGCCCAGGCCGGCACGGCTGCGCACGAGGTTTTCTTACCGTTAATCCACCAAAACAGCGACGGTTCCACACCCGTTCCGACCCACGAGCAGCCGCCGGCGCACCAGCTCACCGGTACCAACACCCAGACGGCCACGCCGACCCGTACGCCCAGCCCCTCTACAACGGCCACGCGTACACCTTCTTCAACCGTGAACACGGCAACCGCCACGCGCACATCGACCCGCAGCCATACCCCCACGGCCACACAAACCGGCAGCCCTACGGCAACCGCCACCGGGACTGGCACCCCGACCGCCACGCGCACCGCCACAGGCACCGCTACCCGCACGCGAACCAATACCCCGACCGCCACGCGCACACGAACCAACACGCCCACCACGCCCAGCGCGGGCCGGCCGCGTGTCGTTCATATCCGTCACGCCAGCGCCACCAACTGGGCGGGTGGCAGTTCACCGACCTTCTTCCAGTCGGTCAACCAGAGCGCCGTCAACAGCATGGTGCTGGCCGGCCTGACGGCCCTGACCGGGCAAAGCACGTGGAGCGCCATCTGGAGCCAGCTCTTCAACCGCGTACGCCCCGGCGGCTACAGCCCCGGGCAAAAGATCGCCATCAAGGTCAACTTCAACAACAGCAGCCTCAACAGCAATACCTGCGCCACCCACAACAATATCATCGACGGTTTACCACACCCGGTAATCGGCCTACTGGCAGGTATGCAAGCCGCCGGCGTACGCAACAGCGATATCGTCCTCTACGACGCCTCCGCCCAGGTCGGGCGCCTGCTTCCCGACTATTTTCGCAGCCCGATCAGCAGCGCCTACCCCGGCGTCACGTACGTGGGCATGAACCAATGCGGGGTGACCGGCGTCACGTACGGCAAAGACAGCAGCCTGACCGTGACCTTTCCCGGCACGAGCATCCAGAACCGGCTGCTGCCCGACCTGCTCTACGACGCCACCTACGTGATCAACATGCCGATTCTCAAGACCCACGGCGGCAACGCGGCCACCCCCGTCACCCTGGGCTTCAAAAACCACATGGGCAGCATCAACTTCGTCTACCAGAGCACGCCCAGCAACAGCCTGCACGAATACATCAACCCGGCCGGCGCGTACTACAACGCCTACGCCAGCCCCTACGTACCGGTTTACCAGCACCAGCACATCGGCCCCAAGACCGTTCTGACGGTCGGCGACGGCCTGTTCGGCGCCTTTGGCTCCAACGCCACGGCAAAAAACTCGTGGACGATCTTCGGCGGCCCGGCCAACAGCCTGCTCTTCGGCCTCGACCCCGTCGCCACCGACTGCGTCATGGCCGATATCCTGCGCGCCGAGGGCGGTTTTTCCGTCAACAGCGCCTACGATTACCTGTTCTGCGCCCAAACTGCCGGGCTCGGCGTCTGCGAGGGGACCCGCGGCAGCCCCGGCGGCAACCCGCTGCAAACCCCGTACGGCAGCGGGTACAGCGAGATTGAGTACATCCGGCAGAATTTGTAAGCGGTTCTCCTGTTTTCCATGCCAGGGCCTTGGTTTTCACAGCGCATTAGCCCGATTTTCCCATTGACCGCTTGCCTGCCGTCATGTAAGCTTAAGAGCATCATTACAAGTGGCAGCCGCCTGGATTTGCCGGCCTACTTTTTCCCTTTGGCAAAGTTTTATCTTTTTTCCAGGTGACTGTCACTTGTTTTATAATAGAGCTTCTCGTTGGGGGTGAGTTTTCGGCGGCCGGAACCACATGGCAGCCCGCCGCCCAAAACACCCACCTGCCCTTCTTTTCGAGAGGCTTTCTGCGCCTTTTATTCGGGTCGCTCCACGGTTTTCATCAGACATCTTCATGAACGTGGCGGCCCGAAGTCATTGTAGCCCGGCACAGCCGATCTCAGCCTAGCGGTTTCTTACGGTTTTTGCTCTCGCCCGGATATCAACATCCGGGCTGCAAGGCAGCGTCAGACAAACCTGTTTTTTTCCATCAGGGGCTTTTTGGCCCCATTTCCGGTAGTTTTAGTGCCTAGCCCACACACTCTGTGCAGAAAAAGCACGGCGCACAAGCGCGCAGTTAAGAGCAGGGTTAGGGTCATTTCGCTTTATGCAGGTTAGGAGGTATTTTAATGAACGACAAATCCAAGAACACCATCTCGCGACGCACGTTCTTGATCGGCGGCGCAACCCTGATCGGCGGCGCCGCCCTGGCGCAGGTCTACCGCCTGCTGGCCAAAGCCGGCGCCCTGGCCAACGAATCGTACCTGCCGATGGTTTCGCGCTCGGGCAGCAAAGCGACGGCCACGAACACACGCCCGGCCAACGCCACGGCTACCCGCACCCCGACCCGCACCAACACCCCAAACCACACCCCTACCCGCACCGGCACGCCCACGCGCACGGCCACCAAACCGGCCATCACCCCCATGCCCGGCGCCGGACGCGTGGTACACGTGCGCCATGCCAGCGCAACATCTTGGAAAGGTGAGGCGTCCCCATGCTTCTATGACAGCACCAGGGTCAGCCAGACCGCCATCAACGCCATGGTGCTGGATGGGCTGACAACATTAACCGGACAATCTGGATGGGCCGCGATCTGGCATTCCTTGTTCAGCCGCATCCGCGCTGGTGGGTACAGCCAAGGACAAACAATTGCTATTAAGGTCAACTTCAACAACAGCATTAACAACGGAAACACTTGTACCACCCACAACAATATCATTGATGCACTGCCGCAACCGATCTGTGCTTTAATCGCCGGGATGAAAGCCGCCAATGTACGAGAAAGTGATATTGTCATTTATGATGCCAGCGGTAGACCAGGAGCAGCCGGATGGACCGGTAAAACCATCCCAGGCTACTTCCGAAACACAATTTCAGCAAATTATCCTGGCGTGCGTTACATAGGCAAAAGCGATTGCTCAGGCGTGACAGAGGCATCATGGGGTAAACATTCTAGCCTCGCTGTCAACTTTCCTGGCATACAAATGCAAACACGCCTATTAGCAGATGTACTTTATGATGCCACGTACCTGATTAATGTGCCGATTCTAAAAGTCCATGGTGGAACCGCAGCCATTCCCGTTTCTCTCGGCTTTAAAAACCATCTTGGTAGTATTAACTATGTTTTTGAAACGAGTGAGGGCGATCCAAATTGCTTCCATGCTTATATCAACCCAACGCAAGGTTTATACTCTCAAAATGCCAATCCACTGGCAACGCTCTATAGCCATGCCTGTATCGCCGGGAAAACCATACTCACGTTAGGCGATGGGCTATATGGCGCCTTCGGCGCCGCCAGCACCGCCTGGCCCATCTGGAGTTCGTTTGGCGGGGGAGCGCCCAACAGCCTGTTCTTCGCCACCGACCCGGTCGCCATCGACTGCGTCATGGCAGATATCCTGCGTGCCGAAGGAAAAGTCGCCAGGCAGTATACCTACGACTACCTCTTCTGCGCCCAAGAAGCCGGCCTGGGGATTTGCGAAGGAACGCGTGCAACCCCCGGCGGGAATCCATTCCAAACTCCCTATGGCAGCGGCTATGGGGACCTCACCTACATTCGTCATGATCTCAGCTAAAAAACACCACATCCACCGCACCCTTTTCGTTCTCATTCTCCTGGCCTCGCTGCTGGCTTCCGCACCGGTCCAGGCCAGCCCAATCTCCGAAACTGAGGCCAGCGAAGACTGGCCGATGTACCAGCACGACGCCCGGCACTCCGGGCGCACGGCTTCGACGATCGCCAACAGTAACCCGCTTTATTTGCAGTGGGCTTATTCGTTCGGCGAACGCGTCGAGGTCGAAGTCCAGCCGGTCGTTGCCGGCAACGTGATCTACGTCGGCGTGATGAACGGCGATATGCACGCCATCAACGCCACCACCGGCGCAAAAATCTGGACCACCCGCCCCGGCGGTCCGATCGCCCACACGGCGGCCGTCTCCGGCGGGCGCGTCATCTTCGGCTCGCTGGATGGCTACGTCTACGCTCTCAATAGCAGCAACGGCAGCCTGGCCTGGAAGTTCAAAACCAACGGGCCGGTAATGTCGGCCCCGGCGGTGGTCGATGGGCGCGTGCTGATCGGCTCCAACGACGGCAACCTGTACGCCATCCACGCCACCACCGGCGCCCAGGCGTGGAAGGTGACGACGGGCGGGCCGGTGGTTACCTCGCCGGCCGTAGCCAACGGGCGCATCTATTTCGGCAGCGAAGACATGCACGCCCGCGCCGTCAACGCCAGCAGCGGCAGCGTCATCTGGAGCAAAAAGCTGACGGGCGCCGGCATGCACAATATGCACCCGGTGGTCTCCGACGACGGCAACGTCGTCATCTTCCTGACCGTCAAACCCGGCGGCAACGCTTACGTGCCCGTGGAAGATTATCCCGGCGTCTCGTCATCGGCCAACCCGGTCAGCACGTGGAACAGCTTCTACCAGGAGCATCCCGAACGGCGCTACCTGTTTTACCTGAACGCCAGCAACGGCAACGACCTGTGGAACCCGGCGCAACAGCGCTACGTGCCGATGCCGCTGCCTTACTGGGGCCTGATCCACCCGATCCTGGGCAGCGACGGCTACGCCTGGTTCCCGGCGCCTTCCGGGGCCGCCGGAGCCAACTTCGCCCTCGACCATGACAACCGCCTCTTCAAGGTCAACCTGTCGACCGGCGCCGCCACGCAGGTCGCCGGGGCCGGTTCGGCGCACGAATTCCAGATCATCATGGCCGAGGTCGGCCGTCACGCCTTCGCCGGCGGCGATTACTACTACACGATCAGCGAAGACCTGGCCGTCTACCGCCCCGGCAACGGCAACCTGCGCGCCCTGTTCAGCAACGGCAGCGCCACCAGCTACAATTTCGGCACGCACATGGACCCGCTCAGCCCCCTTCCCAGCCGCCATCTCTGGCGCTATGGCGGGGCGGTTTCGATGGGCGGCGTCCCCGGGGCCAGCCAACCGATCCTGGCCAACAATATGGTCTATTACGTCTCGTACGGTTGGCTGTATGCCGTCGGGACGACCAACCGCGGCCTCAACCCGGCCACCAGCTTCCCTTCACGCGACACACGCCAGCACGAGCTGACTTACCCGCGCGCCGGCGCCCTCACGCGAGCGCAAATCCAGAGCGAGGCCGAGCGCCGCGTGGCCGACATCATCGCCCTGGGGCCCGATCACTACCCGATCACCGCCCGCTGGGAACAGACCGACAAGGGCATGGCGCACAACGAGTTCCGCTTCGAGGTCTACGGCTTCGAAGCCGACACGATCCGGGTTCTCTCCGAGGCGTACCCCTACCTGCCCGCTGCCCAGCAAAGCCAGCTCAAAACCTACCTGACCGAACTGGCCAACGACACCATCCTGAACCCTGCGCATTACGCCTACAGCACTTCGTGCGTGATCCAAGGCACGGCGGGGGTGCAAACGAGCAACAACTGCCGCGACAACACGCAGATTTCGGCCTACTGGTGGAACAACAATCCCAACCTGGTGGCGCAACGGCTGTACGCAATCTGGGCCTACGCCAACGCCACCGGGCAGTGGGCAGACGTGCAGGCCAAATGGAATTCGTTGATCAAACCGGAGTTCCAGAAATTCGTCAACGCCTACGACGCCAACCTGGGCTTTTGCAGGTTCGACGAGTGGCTCGTCGGGCGCCTGAACATCGGGGCGCAGATCGTCATGGCGCAGGGGGTGCGCGACCTGGCGGCCCACTTCAACGACACCGCCACCCGCAACAGCGCCCAGACCCTGTTGACCAACCTGCTCAACGGGCGCGTGCGCCTGGCCGATTTCGTGCCCATGCTCTACGACAGCGGGCGGCGCAAACCGGCCCCGATTCGCCTGCGCGCCGACGGCACGATCAACAACGACGATATCATGGTCAACGGCCCGTACAACGGCGACATGATCCCCTACAACGCCGCCCTGCGCGACCGCAACACCGACGTCAGCCAGGTCAACTGGCTGGCCGGCAGCTTCAACAACCCCAGCAGCTACCGCGTCGACGCCGGGATGGAGTTCATGCATTACCCGGCGCTGTCGGGCTACTTCCCGCTGTCGTCCGAATTCAGCGCCCGCCTGCGCAGCAGCCTGCTGGCCAAGACGCGCGAGTACGTCAAGTCCTACGAGGTCAACCACCCCTGGTGGTGGCTGGGCGACCTGGCCCACCACACCACCGGCAGCGGCGAGCATCTCTACCACAGCCCCACCCTGGCCTGGACGATGTTCCAGGTCAAGGCGCGTGTGCTGCAAGAAAGTTGGGACGCGCTGGCCCGCCAGCTACCCGAAGCGGCCAGCTTCAACAGCCGCTACGACTTGTACCGCCTGCAAAACCTGGTCACGCTGCTCGGGCTGCCCGGCGGCGGCCAGCCGGCCGGCCCCGATTTGAGCGACAGCCGCATGAACGCTGCGCCGGCGGCGGGAAAGACCGGCGACGAAATCCGCTACACCATCACCATTCGTAACACCGGCGGCAGCCTGTCGAGCACGCTCAACCTCAGCAACGTCCTGCCGGCCGGCCTGGCCTACGTCCCCGGCAGCCTGACCTGCACCCTGGGGACGGTCGACGCCAGCCACCTGCCCGAACTACGTTGGAGCGGCGTGCCGGGCAGCACGGCCGAAATCGTCATCACCTATCGGGCGACGATCAGCGCCTCCGCCAGCGCGGCCACCACGATCGTCAACACCGCCACGTTGAGCGGCACGGGCATCTCCCCGTTGACCGTGCAAGCCAACGTCACTGCCAACGCTCACCAGCTCTTCATGCCCTGGATCAACCGCTAAGGCCATTCCGCAGCGGGGCGCACTGTACGGTGCGCCTCGCTGCGGGAGAAAATATTCGTGGGGGGTTGACAAAACGTCCACACACTGGGAAAATTGTCTTAACATTAGTGGTATAGACTGACCAACTGTGCATCTGGACTCTTTGATTTGCAGAGCCGTAATTTGCATCGTTTATGCCAAAATGATCGTATCGATTTTCCCGGTTCGGTCATTGTGGGAATTTTTTACGCTCAACCCAGAAGAATTAGAAAAGGAAATGTGTGCAGTGAATAAGATTTTTGGGTTTGTTGTATCTTCTTTGCTCGTTGTTATACTTTTTTCTTGTCAAAATAACGCACAGTCGATAAGCGTTCCTGCACCCCTACACACCATCGTCGTAACGCGAATTGCAGATCAAACATTCGAAGTCACGCGTCTTGTTCCCCCGTTAGCTCCAGAAAAAGATGCTTTGATCCCCACTTCTACTTCCACATCGACTGTTGTTTCGCCCTCACTCCAAATCCGAACAGACGATTCACTGGTAGAGGTACCGCCGACCTACTTTGACGGCTTTATTGTTTTGACGCAATACTATACGCTTTTAGATAACGAGCTTTACGAGGACGCCGTCTCGCTCTACAGTTCATCAATTCTGAAGAAAAATGGGTTTGATGCAGAAGTGGAACACTTTCAATATGATTTGAGTGCAGTAAGCATCCGATTCATTTACCCGTTTGACTATTGGCTTGCTCTGCAAGGGGAAGAAGCATCATCAAAGCGTGATGGCAAAATCCGTTACGTTGTAGGAACAACAGTATTTCACAAAGCAGCTGCCTGGCATACAGGCGGAACTCCAATGCCAGATGAGCAAACGCATTTTATATCTCTCATCATGGAAAATAATGAATGGAAAATCGACCAATTTAACACATCACCATGGTTTCTCGATCCATAGTGAGTGCCTACGTCATTCGAAAGTTTCCGCATGACCGGAAAAGGGGTATGTCAGTGAACATTAAGCGACTAACTTTGGTCTTTATCCTGTTGCTCGCGCTTATGGGGATGATCAGGATTACGACCATTCGTGTAAAAGCAGAACAAGTAAGAAAAGTAAATCTCTCGGACGAGGAAAAGATAAGGCAAGTGATTTACGCTTATTTTGATAAACGTTACTATTCGCGTATGACCAGTCAAGTACAGGATTTTCATGAACTTATCGATAGTTCATCCCAGGCAAGTTCTTTTCTACAACATGAGATTGAGAAACAAGAAATAGAAATCTACAATGCTAAGCAGCATCACCTTGCATACACGAGATATGAATACACACTCGATTTCAATAGTATTTCTATTGACAAAAACAGTCGGATAGCTGTGACTTCATTGCGAGAAGGACATGATGTGATTTTTGAGATTTCTAAGATAATTTCTGCATCGGCCCCCGTTATTTCAAAGATGCGAAATCTCGATCACACGATTGTCTTACGCGAAACAAAGGATGGTTGGAAAATCATTCTTGACAGCTACGAAGACCATTTGTGGCGCTTTCTTAAAGCTTCCACGCTTTCGAAAGAAGAATTGCTTATCTCCATTAATAGAGCACAAAATCAAACACCTTTATCTGTTGCAAACACCGAAGAGGCCACATCTCTTTGTAATCTGCCTGCCGATCAGTCTACACACACTTACTACCGGAGTGGAGTGGTCGCTTACGCTCACAGATATGCATATGAACCAAATCCAGCATATCACTACTTCACAGAGAATGATTGCACAAATTTTATTAGCCAAGCAATTCATCACGGAAGCGATGCGGATGAAGAAGGAAGCAATACTTACGGATGGTACTACAACTATTACAACGGTTACCAAAACAGCGACTATTCAGCATCCTGGACAGATGTACAATTTTTGTATGAGTTCATTACACAATACGCAGTTTGGAGTAAAGGACCGGAAGGATGCGTAATCAACAATAGCTACGCAGCTCTAGCAGGGGATTTAGTTCAATTTGAATGGAATGATGACGGTAACACCAACTGGGATCACGCCATGATCATCGTGAGAAAAGAAACTCCTCCAGATGACCCTTATTACCCCTACTTTTATGTTGCGGGCCACAGTACCGATGTAGATAACTACCCTTTGGAGAGCATCATTTATCAGAGCAGAAGGTTTATTCGCATTGATCGCATAGATGGGTACGCCACAGTGTTTGCGCCATTGATTCTCAGAGGTAGCATACGTGTAGCTTCCACCGCAAAATAAATCTGGCAAAGCAAAAAAGAGCTTCCTCCGACAAACGTTACCTTGATACCCACAACGGTTTATAATAGCCATCTGCCCGCAATCATCCGCAACTGGCCGCCCACCCTCACGCTCAGCGATGCGCCCAACCTGTGCACCGACGCTTACCCGGCCGGGAACCTAGCCATCGCTTACCTCGACGACTTCGAGGCCGAGCTTGACCCCGACTGGTACCGCTTCGAGGCCGCCGGCGGCGGCAGCTATGCAATCGACGTCAGCAGGACCGGCACCAACCTGACCCCCGTGGTCCGGCTGTACGATAACGACTGCCGTGATTTGGGCAAACAGGGCGTGACGATGGCGAACGGCACGCGCTTGCTGTGGACGAACGCCTCGGCAACCGGCTGGTACCGCCTGCTGGTCTACGAAGCCTACGGCCGCTCCGGCGCAGAGACGGGTTACAAGCTGACCATCCAGCAGACACCTTAACGCTTACAGAACTTTCGTCCCAGTGATTTTCGCGCCTGGGAGCGCGACAATATCGGTATCTTTATTTGTTAAAGCGTTCGAAAATTCATCGAGGCGATCTGGCGGCTGACCTGTGCCGGCAAAACGGCATGGCCCGGCCACCGGGGTGGTTTCCGAACGTTATTGTTCTTCAACAATCTGTCGGTATTCTTTTTGTGGAGCGTGTCTTATGTGGAAAAACCGGACCTTTAAAACTTCTTTATTCGTTCATTTGTTTTACGCCCTGCTGCTGCTCCTTCCCGGGCTGGCCCTGCGCCCCGAAGCGGCGCAGGCGGCATCGTACGGGCAGGTGGTGATCAGCGAGATCATGTACGATCCGGGTGGGGCTGAACCGGAACCAAATGAATGGGTTGAACTGTACAACCCGACCTCGGCTCCGATCGATATCAGCGGCTGGGTCCTGACCGACGACAGCGCCTTTCCGGCGGCCGCCAATGAAGGCAAGTGCGTGATCCCGGCCGGCACCGCGGCCATTCCGGCGATGGGCTTTGTGGTCGTCGCAAGAACCACGCTGACCATTCCGGGGGCAACGGTAGTTACCTGCACGGCCACCGACGGTACCAACGGCTATACCTTCGCAAACAATGGGGACAACCTGGCGTTGTTCGACGCCGATTCTGCCGGCGCAAACCTGATCTTCGGCACGTTGAGCCTGAACGCCAGCGGCAGCGTCGACAGCGGCTTTTACTTCCCGCTTCTCTCCGGCAGAAATGCGAACATTTCGATCGGCCTGAAAGATCCCCTGGTTGGGTGGAGCGGCAGCGCGACCGTCAACGGGGCGTATGCCTGGGCACTCGAAAGCCCCAACTCGCCCGGTGCAGCCAACAGCGGCTGGACGGGTAACCTGACCACCCCGCACACCATTACCCTGGATGGTGTGGTCGACACGGCAAGCGAATGGCAGCCCGGCGAGCTGCTCGGCTCCGCCGACGGCGACCCCACCTTTGCCACGCCGATCACGACGGCGACGATCGCCAACGGCGTCAAGTACTACGTCACCTGGGACGCTACGCATATCTACGTCGGCTTCATTGCCCCACAAATCGCCAGCGACCGCCAGCACTACAATGTCGTTGTAGACATGGACCCCTACGACACGGGCGACGACAACGCCGGGCTGACCGGCGCGCCGGCCGCCAACTGCAACACCAGCTACGAGACCAACGGCAAGGCCGACTACGCCTTCGCCGTCAGCCCGACGGGGGGGCTGGCAGCCAGCCAGGCGGTGGCCGGCAGCTGGCTGAGTTGGGCGCCGGTTTTGTCGACGGCGGTGATTTCTGCTACCAACACCCAGGCCGAGTTTCGCCTGAGCAAAAGTGAAATCGGCCTGGCGAGCGACAGCCAACCGATCGGCTTCTACCTGTACGTTTGCAACCCCGGCGGGAACGTCGTCGCCGCCTGGCCACCTGAAAACGCCATCAACGCCGGCGGGGCCGTCTCGCTGACCACGCGCACCGTCTTCGACCTCACCGGCAGCGGCCGCTCGCCGCGCACCGAGGCTGCCCATCTGGGATACGATCTCCAGAGCATCCCGAACCGCAGCAGCGGCCAGCTCGGCTACATCGCCACCTTTTTCGACGCGGGTGGATACTACATCAGCGGCTCGAACCAGAACTGGTACGCCCGCATGATCGTCGAAGGGAATACCAGCCTGCCCACCACGGACACCTGCCAGGTGACGATGAAGGTCAGCGCCAACCGTTTGACTTCCAACGCGGGCGGCGGCATCCGGCGCACGTACGATATCACGCCGGTCGACTGCACCGGCCTGTTTTCACGCCTGAGCCTGAAATACGAAGACGGCACCGGCTACGTCGCAACCGACAACGACGTCAGCCAGACGCCCAGCGAGCTGCGCGGCCTGAGTGAAAACTCGATGATGCTCTACCATTACACCGGCGGCAGTTGGGATATCGCCAGTGGGCTGACCCGCAACACCGATCACAACCGCGTCGCCCACAATTCCGGGGCGGGCACGAGCAGCTTCTCCCCCTGGGGCTTCGGTTACAGCAACAACGCCCCGACCGCCGTCCGACTGACTCGCTTAAGCGGCGAAACTCCGGTAAACTTCCTCTTTCCTGTGGCCGTGCTGCTGGCGCTGCTGCTGGTCGGTGTTTTGAAGCTATTACGCCTCGTCCCCCTGCGAAGGGTAAAGTAGGGCCGTTTCTCTCTGGGGCGGGAGAGCTTGCGGCCCGGCGCTTCGCCGGTCGGGGTGGGACGTAACGTTCGAGAGTTACCCGACATCATCCCCCGCGGGCAAGGGGCCGCGGCTCAAACCTGGAGAGAAAACCATGCACAAAAAACTGCTTTCCTTGCGCCAGGGAAATCTCTGGCGCATCCTGTTCACCGTCTGCCTGCTGGCCGGCCTGCTGGCAAGCAGCCAGCGCTCACAGGCGGCAACGGCGCCGGCCATGCAAATGGACATCGCTGCCGACCCGCCGCGCCGGGCCAATATCCCCTACTTCAGCGGCAGCGTCGATTGGGCCAAAAGCGCCATCCTGTGGTTCGGCGTCAACGAACGGGGCCTGCCCGGCAAAAACTACGTCGACGTGCGCCTGGCTTACACGCCCAGCGCGCTGCTCGTCCGCTTCACCGTCATCGACTATTACCTGTGGTACAAAACCAACGCCACCACCGCCGATGACCTGACCCAATATGACGCCGTCGCCCTGTACCTGGACACCAACCACGACCGGTCGGCAACGCCCAATACGGATGATTACCTCCTGCTGAGCGGTTCACGCCACTTCCCCACTGAAAACGCGCCGGCATATCACCGCGACGCCCGCGGAACCGGCAGCGGTTGGGACAATCAGTGGGATGGCAGTTGGCAGGATACCTCGGCCATGCAGTGGAGCACCACCGGCGGGCCGAACAACAACGGCGGCAACATCGACTACGGCTGGTACAGCTACTTCACCATTCCGTGGTCGGTGGTGGGCAAATCCGGGCCGCCGGCCAACGGCACGGTCTGGGGCCTGGGACTGCGCCTGTACGACCGGGATGCCGCCCCTCCCGCGTCCCCGCTGGCGCAGCAAACCTGGCCGCCGAGCGCCGACTATGCCAAGCCATCCACCTGGGGAGACCTGCACTTTGGGCCGGCCACCTACACCCCCAAAACGACCACGCAAACCGGCTCCATCACCATCCGCGCCGCCTCCCCAACCGATAACACCGTCGAAGATGCCTGGATGGGCGGCGGCGGCACGTGCGCCGGCGGGCACGAAGGCGGCAGCGAGATCAACCATGGCAACGAAGCATCTCTCTACACGGGCAGCGAATCTTCGCCCACACACTTCCCCTGCTTCAACAAGAGCTTCTTGCGTTTCAAACTGAGCGCCATCCCGGCCGGGGTCGAAATCATCTCGGCCAGGCTCACCCTGCACCAGTTCGGCAACGCCTCGAACGAGATCAACCCCGGGCCGGCCTGGGTGCACCTCTTCAACGTCCGCACCAGTTGGAGTGAAGCAACGATCCACTGGAACAATGCACCGATCCCGCAGGAAAACGTGTCCCTGACGCAGGTCAATAAGCTGAATTCGTTTCCCGGTTGGCCGGGCGTCGCCCGCACCTGGGACGCCTCCAAACCCGTGGCCGAGGCGTACGCCCGCAGCGAATCGGTCAACCTGGCCATCTACAGTTCAGACGTCGGGCGTGATACAAGCATCTATTTCGTCGGCTCAGAGACCGAGGACTGGAACGCCGAAGCCCGGCCAGCACTGTATGTAACTTGGGGCCAGGCCACCCCGCAGCTCAACAAAACCGGTTCGCCCTGGCTAACCACACGCAACACCAGCGTCACCTATACCCTCACCTGGACGGGAAGTGGCGAACCACTCACGCTGGTCGACCAGTTGCCACAGGGGTTCGGCACGCCCGGCAGCATCCAGGTCAACGTGGGCAGCGCCAGCTACGACGCATCCAGCCGCCAGGTACGCTGGTCGGGCACGCCCGCCCAGGGCCAGGCCGTCACGCTGACGTACCGGGCCACCGTCAACACCGACGGCCCGCGCCGCCTGCTCAACACGGCCACGCTTTCCGAAAACGGGACCGCCATCAGCAGCGACACGTTCAGCGTCTTCGTCGACCCCCTGCTGGCTTACCTGCCGCTGGTCAGGCGTTAACAACAGCCTGCCAACAAGGTGCGACGCACTTTGCAAGTGGCAAGAAGGGGATCTGCTTTCAGAAAGTGCGCCGCACCTGTCTCGAACCTCTCCACCCCACGTGAAGCCTTTCCGACCTATGAAAATTCTCTACGTCGTCCCCTACCCGCCCAGCCTGATCCGTGTGCGACCCTACAACCTGATCCGTTTTTTGGGCGCACGCGGCCACCAGGTAACGGTGGCCACGCTGTGGAGCAACGAAAGCGAACGCCGTGACGCCGAAGCGCTGCGCGGCGAATGCGCCGACGTACAGACCGCCGCCATTACACGAGCACGCTCGCTGGCCAACTGTGCGCTGGCTCTGCCCACCCGCACCCCGCTCCAGGCCGTTTACAGTTGGCAGCCGGCCTTCGCCCGAAAGCTGCGTGAACTGGCAAACACCGGCTTCGACGTGATCCAGGTCGAGCACCTGCGTGGCTCGCAGTACGCCCTTTTCCTGCACCGGCACTGCCCGACGATCCCTATCGTCTGGGACAGCGTCGACTGTATCAGCCTGCTCTTCCGTTGGGCCTCGCAGCACAGCCGCAGCCTGTTTGGGCGGCTGCTGACCCGCTTCGAAGTCGGCCGCACAGCGCACTACGAAGGCCACCTGCTCGAGCCTTTTCAACGCGTGCTGGTCACCTCGCCGATCGACCGCCAGGCGCTCGGCGAGCTGGCGCGCGATCCCGGCAGCGCAGCCAGGATCAAGGTGCTTTCCAATGGGGTCGACCTGGATTACTTCACACCCGGCGACCCTGCCCGGCGCGCGCCGGCGACGATTGTGGTCAGTGGTAAAATGAGCTACCATGCCAACGTAACCATGGTACTCTACCTGGTGCGTGAGATCATGCCCCACGTGTGGCCGTTGCGGCCGGACGTACGGCTGCAGATCGTCGGTAAAGATCCTGCACCCGAGATACAAGCCCTTGCAGCGCAGCAAGGTGTCGAGGTGCTCGGGGCAGTGCCAGAAATCCGCCCTTACCTGCAACAGGCCAGCGTTGCCGTGACCCCCATTCTTTATGGCGTCGGGATACAAAACAAGGTTCTCGAAGCCATGGCCTGTGCCACGCCGGTGGTATCGACCCCACAGGCCGTTTCGGCGCTGCAAGCCCGGGCCGGGCAGGATGTGCTGGTTGCCGCAGAACCGCAGGGCTTTGCACAGGCGCTGCTCACGCTGCTGGACGACCCCACCCGGCAACGACAGATCGGCAACGCCGGGCGGTACTACGTCGAGAAACACCATAACTGGTTGAACCTGGCCGCCGAACTCGAAGACATCTATCAGGAAATTGGCACGCATGAACATTAAACCCTTTGTCGATCCGCTCTTTCGGTGGTGGTGGTTGATCTGCCTGGCCGTCCTGCTGGCAGCCTCCACCAGCTATCTCGTGACGCGTCCCCTGCCTCCGTTGTATTCGGCGCGTACGACCTTGATTGTCGGGCGGGCCATCTCAGACCCCAATCCGACCGGCAACGAGTTCGTGCTCGCCCGCCAACTGGCGGAGGTCTACGCCGGTCTAACGGCGCTTGAACCGATTCGCAACGCAACCATGAAGGCGCTCAACCTGCAAGCGCTGCCTCAGTACGAGGCGCGGACGCTGCCCAACAGTTCCTTGATCGTCATCATCGTGACCGACAACAACCCCGTGTTGGCCCAGGCGGTGGCCAACGAACTGGCCAACCAGCTGGTGCTGCAAAGCCCCACCAACCCGCAGCGCCAGGAACTGGAACGTGTCGAGTTTCTCAACGATCAACTCGACAAACTCCAGCAAGAAATTTCCAGCACATCCACTGAAATCGAAGAGAAGCAGTCGGCTCTTGCAGACGCCACCAGCGCTTCACAGATCAACGATCTGCAAGATCAGATCGACGCTCTGCAAACCAAGCTGGGCATCTTGCAGAACAACTACGCGATTTTGATGGAAAATACCCAAAGTGGGGCCTTGAACACCCTGAACGTGATCGAACGCGCCGCCGAACCGACCAATCCCGTCGGCCCCAACAAAAAGCTCATCATCTTGATTGCGGTCGGAGCCGCATTCGCACTGTCGGTGGGTGTCGCTTATCTGATCGAATATTTCGATCACTCGATCAGAACGCCCGAAGACATCGCCCAAATCATGGATGCTCCCGTGCTAGGGTACATTCCCAACATGGAACGCTCGCCGAGCTACTACGACTACGTGGCGAAAAACCCACGCTCGCCGATCGCCGAGGCTTTTCGTGCTTTGCGCACCGATCTGGGCTTTATCAGCATCGACAAACCGCTCAAAACGCTCCTCGTCATCAGCACGGCCCCTGAAGACGGCAAGACCACCATCGCCAGCAACCTGGCCATTTCGCTGGCGCAGGCTGAAAACCACGTTTTCTTGATCGAAAGCGACCTGCGCCGACCCAATTTTGCTGCGTCTCTGCATGTCAAAGACAGGCCAGGGCTGAGCGACGCCTTGCGTGAACGCCTCGATCCCGAAAAAGTGCTCCAGGACTGGAGCAAACCGCTCAACGTGCAGGTCGTCACCGCGGGGACATTGCCCCCCAACCCTGCTGAACTGCTCAGCTCGCGGCGCATGGAAGAACTGCTCCAGGCACTGCGCGAACGGGCAGACATGCTGATCATCGATGGACCGCCGGTGATCGTCACCGAATCGGTCGTCCTGGCCTCCAAAGTGGACGGCGTGTTGGTCATCATTCGCCCAGGTGTGACGACAAAGGAGGACTTGCTGGCCCTGCACGAGCAAATCCAGCGCGCCAACGCTCGTGTGGTTGGCGTAATCTTCAACCGGGTGTCATCCAGCAGCAGCGGCCGCCGCATCTACGGCCGCTACTACGGGCGCAAGCAAAAAGAAACCCCAGACGTGATCACGGCTTACGAATACGAACACGACCAGGAAATGGCCGGGCTGGCCAAAACGGGCGAGGGCAAGGCTTGAACATCGCACCTGGATCAGACTCCTTTCCACCGGCGGCGGCCGAGATCGAAGCTGCCTGCCGCGGCAAGCTCCACCCCATGGCCCTGATGGGAATGGCCCTGTTCAACCAGAAAGCGTTCTGGAAAGCGCACGAGGCACTCGAAGAAGCCTGGAAGCTCGAACCGGGACCGGTGCGTCACCTGTATCGCGGCATTTTGCAGGTTGGTGTAACTTATTTCCACCTCGAACGCGGTAACTACGCCGGCGGGATGAAAATGTACGTCCGCAGCCAGCGTTGGCTTGCACCCTTCCCTGACATTTGCCGTGGGATCGACGTCGCCCGGTTACGCGCCGACCTGCAGCGCGTCGTTGCCGAGGCCAAACGTCTCGGGCCAGAACGGCTGGAACTATTCGATCAAACCCTGTTCAAGCCGATCCACTATACCCCTTCGACGAAAGAAGCCGGGCACCGTTGACCCATCGCCTGGTCCGGCAATAACATGCAAGCACAGCGCCCTTTTTCCATGAACCTTCGTGCCCTGTTCAAAACCATGCGCCCCAAGCAGTGGGCCAAAAACGGCTTTGTCTTCACAGCCCTGATCTTCGACGGGCAGTTGCTCAGCCCGCTCCCCTTTTTACACACCCTGGCCGGCTGTATTCTGTTCTGTCTGCTGTCGAGCGTGGTGTACATCATCAACGACATCAGCGATATCGAAGCCGACCGCCGGCACCCGAAAAAACGCCTGCGCCCCCTGGCAGCCGGGACACTTTCGGTACGTACAGCCTCGTTCGCAGCTGTCGGGCTGCTTTTATTTGTTTTTCCTGTCGCTTTCTGGCTTTCACCGCCCTTCTTCGCCATTGCGCTGGCCTACTTTCTGCTCAATCTGGCTTATTCGCGCTGGCTCAAACATATCGTCGTGCTCGACGTGCTCGTCCTGGCGGCCTTTTACCTGATTCGGGTAGTGGCCGGTGTAGAGCTAATCAAGGTGGCCCGCTTCTCGCCCTGGATGTACGTGTTTACGATTTTCCTGGCGCTCTTTCTGGGGGTCGGAAAGCGCCGTGCAGAACGCAACCTGTTGGCCGGAAACCAGGGCGACGAACACCATGCCGGCAGCCACCGCAAAGTACTCGAGGGATACACGCTGCCGCTGCTCGATCAATACCTCAACATCGTATCGAGCATGACCATCATCACGTACAGCCTGTACACCTTCTCGGCGCCCAACCTGCCCGAAAACCACACCATGATGCTGACGATCCCCTTCCTGATTTACGGCATCTTCCGGTACCTTTACCTGGTACAGGTCGAACAAAGCGGCGGCGCGCCTGAAGAAGTGCTCTTCACCGACCGCTCCTTCCAGATCAACCTGGGCATCTTTGGCCTGGTCGTTCTGGCCGTCTTCTATTTACAGTAAGCGCCCAAGAGATTGCCCGAAAAGCGCCCTCGACAGGTGCGACGCACTTCCGTATGGGTAGATAAAACCTGTTTCTAGCCGACAAAGGATTTCGATATGCCAGCTATCAACACTTCTGCACCCGGAAAAGTGATCCTGTTCGGCGAGCACGCGGTCGTCTACGGACAACCGGCGATTGCCGCACCGGTCCATGAAGTAAAGGCCAAGGTGAGCGTCACGCCAAACCCGAAAGGGATGGCCGGCGCCGTACGCCTGGTGGCAAAAGACGTGGACGTAGACGCGCTGCTGCCCGAGCTGGACCCTGCACACCCCCTGGCCGTGGCCCTGCAAGCGGTGTGTGTGCATCTCGGCGTGAAAGACCTGCCCGCCTGCACCGTGAAGGTAACATCGAGCATCCCGCTAGCCGCCGGCCTGGGGTCGGGCGCCGCCGTATCGGTGGCCGTTGTACGCGCCATGGCGGCTTTCCTGGGCCGGCCCTTGTCCGACAACGAGGTGAGTGCGCTCGCCTACGAAGTCGAAAAGGTCCATCACGGCACGCCTTCAGGCATCGACAACGCAGTCATTGCCCATGCACAAGCGCTCTACTTCGTCAAAGATCGACCCTTCGAGAAACTACATCCTAAGAAGCCGATCACGCTGGCAATTGCCGACACGGGCATCAGCAGTCCCACCCGGCAGGCGGTTGGAGACGTGCGCAAGGCCTGGCAGGCCGACAAGAAAAAATACGAAGCCTACTTCGAATCGGTCGGCAGTATCGTCGATTCGGCGCGCCAGGCCATCGAAGCAGGCAGCCTCGAACAACTCGGCGCGTTGATGGACGCCAACCACGGGCTGCTGCGCAAGATCGGCGTTTCGTGCCCCGCATTGGATGCCCTGGCTGCCGGCGCCCGGCAAGCTGGCGCCTTCGGGGCCAAGCTTTCCGGCGGCGGGCGGGGAGGCAACCTGATCGCCCTGGTGGACCAAGAACGCGTCGATGCCGTCGCTCGCGCTATGATTGCCGCCGGGGCCGTACGCGTGATCGTGACCGATATCAAAAAGTAACGGCGAGAAGAACGGTCCGATTCTGCACCATGGAAACGGCAACACCTCACCCTCTAGTTTCGAATCTCACTTTTTTGAAGTTAGGCGGCTCCCTGATCACCGACAAAACGCGCCCCCACACGGTTCGCGCCGGTGTGCTGGCCCGCCTGGCAGACGAAATTGCCGCAGCACGCGCCCAGGACGCCACGTTGGCGCTTGTCGTCGGGCATGGTTCCGGTTCGTTCGGCCACGTTCCGGCCAAGAAGTTCGGCACCCGCCAGGGCGTGGAGAACGCGAGCCAATGGCATGGTTTCGTCGAGGTCTGGCGTCAGGCCAACACTCTCAACCGCCTGGTGATGGACGCCCTGGCGCAGGCCGGCCTGCCGGCGCTGGCCTTCTCGCCCCTGGCTTCAGTCGTCGCACGCGATGGGCAAGTTGCTGCCTGGGAAACGGTGCCGTGCCAGCAAGCCCTGGCCCACGGCCTGCTGCCGGTGATCCAGGGTGACGTGATTTTCGATACCGTCCGCGGTGGCACGATCCTTTCCACCGAAGACTTGTTCGCCCACCTGAGCCGCATCCTGCGCCCGAAACGTATCTTGCTGGCCGGCATCGAGCCTGGTGTGTGGGCCGACTTTCCGGCCCGGACGCAAACCATCCCCATCATTACACCGGCCAATATCCGCACGCTGCCTTTAGCCGGCTCGGCCGCGACCGACGTCACCGGCGGCATGGCCAGCAAGGTACAGGAAATGCTTTCCCTGGTACAATCAGACCCCGCCGTCGAGGTAGCGATTTTCTCCGGCGAGACACCGGGCCTCATCCAAAGCGCCCTGCTCGGCGAGCGTGTTGGAACGCTCATCCGGTATAATTGAACCGCGAAGCGGTTGGCCACAAAAATACCAGCTCGTTGGGTTCGAGTATGCGGTAACCGAAGTTTTCCAAAAGGTTTAACGATGTACACTCGTGAACAACTCGAAGCATTTGAAGACCATCAACTGGCCCCCTACGGTATGCGCAGCCAGAACAGCAAAGGACGCGCCTACCCTGAAATGGAATCGGAACAGCGCACTGCTTTCCAACGCGATCGCGATCGCGTGCTGCACACTACCGCCTTCCGCCGCCTGGAATACAAGACTCAGGTATTCATCAACCATGAAGGCGACTACTACCGCACCCGCCTGACACACACCCTCGAAGTAGCCCAAATCGGCCGTTCGGTGGCGCGTGCGTTGGGCGCCAACGAAGATTTGATCGAAGCGATCTGCCTGGCGCACGACCTGGGCCACCCGCCCTTTGGCCATTCCGGTGAGGTGGCGCTGGCGAAGCTGATGAAAGGGCACGGCGGCTTCGATCACAACAAACAGTCGCTGCGCATCTTGACCAGGCTGGAACATCGTTACCCGCTGTTTCCCGGCCTGAACCTGACCTGGGAAGTGCGCGAAGGCATCGTCAAGCACGAGTCGGAATACGACGTTTCCGATGCCAGCGAATATAACCCGGAACTGCGCGGCCATCTGGAGGCACAGATCGCCAACGCCGCCGACGAAATGGCTTACACGGCCCACGATTTGGACGACGGCCTGCGCTCCGGGATGATCACACCGACAATGCTGGAGGGCATCTCCCTTTGGGAAATCCTTACCAGCCAGGTGGGATGGCGCGGTCCCGCGCTGGACGAACTCACCCGCCACGCCATTATCCGTGAACTGATCGGCCTGGAAGTAAGCGACCTGGTTCAGACCACCGACATGACCATCCGCCAAAGCGGCGTCCGTTCCGTCGAAGAGCTGCAACGCCTGCCGTACAACGTCATCGGCTTCAGCGAAGACATGCACCGTCGCAACCGCCAAATCAAGGACTTCCTGTACAACAACCTTTACCGCCACTACCGGGTCATGCGTATGGCCGTCAAAGCAGAACGCATCATCTCCGATTTGTTTCACGCCTACTGCGCCGAGCCGGCCATTCTGCCCACCCACGTACAAGAAGTGTTTGCCGAACGCGGCCTCGAACGTACGGTATGCGATCACATCGCCGGCATGACCGATCGCTATGCAATCGAAGAACACCGCAAATTGTTCGACCCACAAATGAAACCGTGAAGGTCGGCCGGTTGAAGTTGTGCTGAAGGTTGAAAGTTTCCCAATCTTTACCAGCTTTCAACCGCCAGCCTTCGACTTTCAACCCTAACCGATAAAGAGGAAATCGAATGCCCGAACCCAGCTATCTGACCCCTGAAGGCGCCGAAAAGCTCAAAATTGAATTAGCCGACCTCGAAGGCCCCCAACGTGAAGAATTGGCCCGCCGCCTGCGAGATGCCATTCAAATGGGAGACCTGTCTGAAAACGCCGACTATCACAAGGCAAAAGAAGATCAGGGTTTTCTCGAAGGGCGCATTCAGGAGCTTAAGTACATCCTGAGCAACGCCGTCATCATCGATGAAAACGCCGCCAAAACCGGCGAAGTAGCCGTCGGGTCGCACGTCACCATTCAAGAAGGGGACGAAGAGCCAGAAACCTATCACCTGGTCGGTTCGAAAGAAGCCGACCCGCGCGGCGGGCGCATCTCCAACGAATCGCCGATCGGGCGAGCGCTGCTAGGCAACCGGGTTGGCGACACCGTCAAGGTGGAGACCCCGGGCGGTACCGTGCGCTTCAAAATCATCAAAATCGAATAGGCGCCGCAGCCCCCCGGAAACAAAAAGTGGCCGTCAGTCGACGGCCACTTTTTGTTTCCGGAGCGTTTAGGTCTTACTCACGCTTCCAAATTGCCAGTTCGATGGTGAACTGGTCGAAGAAGCTTTCGGGGGGCAGGGCGCCTTCGCCATATTTCATATCGACCACCCGGGCAACCAGTTGCAGGGCCTGGGTTTCGAGGATCACCTCACCGCCGATTTCGGCCTGCGAGGGTTCGCCCTTGGCGGCCATGCGCTGGCGAGCCGCTTCGTCGGCAAAAGTGTGGGCGCTCATGAGAACCTTGGTCACGGTCTGGATGTCGTTTTTATCGAACAACCAGACTTCAAAGGCTGCGACCTTCTTCGGATCGCCAACGCCGATCGTCTCTGAGATGCCGACACCGCATTCGCCCATGAACTCGCCCTGCGGCGAGTCGATGCTGAAGGAGTCGTCGAAGAGATCGTCGCCTGCGCGATAGGTCGCCATGAACTGCGCCAAAGGCTCCTCACCGGGCGCGTAAGCGGTCATTTGGATGCCGCTGTCCACCGAGCCAACGGAGCGCGGCATCTTCGGACCGGCGGAGCCGCGTGTAAGGAAATACAGCAACGCCGCGCCGACGCCCAGCGTCAGCAAACACATCACCGCAATGACCAGCATCCACGGAAAACCGCCGCCCTCGTCGGCCGCCGGAGGCTGTGTGGGAACGACCTCACCCGGGACGGCCGGCGCATTGACGGCCGCCGCAAAGGCCTGAACGGCTGCCGGGTCCTGTGGTGTGGGGTTGTTTTGAATGCGTTGCAGGGTTTCAGCCGCCTTGGCGCCTAAGTAGTCGTAGCGTTTCTTGGCGTGCAGGATATCGGCGTTGACGCGGAAGGAGTCGATCGCCGCACGTAAATAGTCTTCCTGATAGCCGGGGTGCAAGTGTTCCGGGGCGGCGTCGGTCCATTCTACCGGCATCAGCCACCACCCTAACACGACCAGACCGATGAACAAGCCCACCACAAAGGCCACAATGCCAAGCAGGATGGGGTTTTTGAGTTGATTAGAGAGTGTATTATTCATCCTCTTCTCCATCGTTAAGATTTTATTGCCGGACTGACCTAATTTTAGACCAGAGTTCTGAAACGCGCAACCGGGTCAAAGGTCATGCTTGCAAGGCAAGGGTGCAAGTGTGGTGCCAGATCGCGTAGGCGCCGACGAACACGGCTTGCGCTAGGCTTCGACGGTTTCGACGACCACATCGTCGAGCAAGAACAAATCCTGACAGTCCAGGCACTGCGCCTGGCTCTTGTTGACGACGACCAGCAGGCCGCCACAGGCCGGGCAGGGCTTGGGCAAGGGCAGCTTCCAGGAAGTAAAGTCGCACTCGGGATAGTTGGCGCAGCCGTAGAAAACGCGGTTCTTGCGCGTTTTACGTGCAACCAGGTCTCCGCCGTCTTTAGGGCAGCGAACACCGATTTTCTCCAACCAGGGTTCGGTGTGACGGCAGTCGGGAAAGCCGCTGCAACTGATGAACTTGCCGTAACGCCCCCAACGGATGACGAGTTCTTTGCCGCAATCGGGGCAGTCACGGCCGATCGGCTCAGGGCCGGTTTTGACCTCGGGCATCAATTCTTCAGCGCGCCTGACCTGTTCGGCGAACGGGCCGTAAAACTCTCCCATCAGGGCCGTCCATTCCCGTTCCCCGGCGGCAATTCGATCGAGATCGGATTCCATGGTGGCGGTGAAGTTGACGTCCACGATATTGGGAAAGTGCTCGCTGATCAAGTCGTTGACGGTAACGCCCGTATCCGTGGGGGTCAGTTTTTTGCCCTCGCGAATCACGTAGCCGCGGGCCTGGAGTGTGCCCATGGTGGCGGCATACGTAGAAGGCCGCCCGATGCCATTTTCTTCCAGGGCGCGTACCAGTGTGGCTTCAGTATAGCGCGGCGGCGGCTGGGTGAAATGCTGTTCGGGAAGCAGCTTGCGCAGTTTTTGGGACTGGCCTTCGGCAACGCCGGACGGAATGCGTGCGTTACCTTCATCCTCTTCTTCTGACTTTTGATCTTCATCTTTGCCTTCTTCGTAGACGATCAAGAATCCGGGGAACTTGACCGACGAACCGGAAGCACGCAGCAAATACGTGTGCTCTTTCTCGCCAGTGACTTCCACCGAAAGCGTATCGAAGAGGGCCGGGTTCATCTGCGAGGCGACGAAACGCTGCCAGATCAGTTGGTACAGGCGGAACTGGTCGCGATTGAGGAACTCCTTCATCGACTCCGGCTGACGCATCACCGATGTCGGGCGCACCGCTTCATGCGCTTCCTGTGCGCCGGCGGCCTTCTTAGTGTACTTGGGTGGTTCGTCCGGCAGAAAACCGGTACCGTAACGCTGGCCGATGAATTCTCGCGCTTCAGCCTGGGCGATTTCAGCCACGTTGGTCGAGTCAGTACGCATGTAAGTGATCAGGCCAATGGTGCCTCCCTGGCCGATATCCACGCCTTCGTAGAGCTGCTGGGCCAACGCCATGGTGCGCTTTGCCGTGTAACCCAGCTTGCGCGAGGCCTCCTGTTGGAGCGTGCTCGTAATGAAGGGCGGCGCCGGTGTGCGCCGCCGCTCGCCGTGCTTGATGCGTGTGATGGTGTAAGCGGCGTTTTCCATGTCAGCCAGCAGGGGCTTGACATCCGCTTCGCAGGCCAGCGAAGGTTCCTGCTCGTCCATACGCACCAGCTTGGCCGTAAAGTTTTCTTTCAGGCCCTCGGGACGAAACTCGGCCGCAATGGTCCAGTACTCCTGGGGTACGAATGCCTCGATTTCATCCTCACGCTCAACTACCATGCGTAAGGCGACCGACTGCACCCGCCCTGCCGAGAGGCGGCTGCGCACCTTGCGCCAAAGCAACGGGCTGAGGCTGTACCCGACCAACCGGTCGAGCACGCGCCGCGCCTGCTGGGCGTTGACCAGGTCCATGTCGATTTCGCGCGCGTGGGCAAAAGCTTCGGCAATGGCCGGTTCGGTGATTTCGTGAAAGGCCACGCGCTGGGCGAGCCGGCCGGGAATTTTCGCCGCTTCCATCAGGTGCCAGGCAATCGCTTCTCCTTCCCGGTCGGGGTCGGTTGCCAGGTAGATTTCGGCGTGCGTCTTCACCAGGCCTTGCAGCTCTTTGACGACTTCCTTTTTCTCTTTGGGCACGCGATACTTCGGAATGAAGTGGTTTTCCACATCAACGGAAAGCTGCGAACGCAAAAGATCGCGCACGTGACCGATGGAGGCTTTAACGGTATACCCTTTGCCTAAAAAACGGCCCACCGTGCGCGCCTTGGCGGGTGATTCGACGATTACCAACTTGCCGTGCCGCCTGGCATCGGGATCAGGCGGCGTCAGGCCGGCGTGCGCTTCGGTGCGCCCCATGCGGTACATGGCCGTACCACATTCCGGACAAACGCCGCGTGTGGCCGGGGTGCCGTTGTTGTTGTAGATGGCTTGAGGGTCTTTGATTTCCCGCTTGGTTTTGCATTTGACACAGTAGGCTTCCAAGGGAGTGTCCTCCTTGTTCATTCAAGATAAACTTGTTACGCCCAATTATTATGGCAGGCAGAGACTTTGTCAATGTAGAAAAAACAGGCGTATCGGTTAGATATAATCCTGCCCATTCTCTTTGAGATGCTCTACCACCTGGCGTACCTTTTGAGCCTGGTCCTTGCGGCAAACAAGCAGGACATCGCCCGTATCGACCACCACCAGGTCTTCCATACCAATCGTGACGATCAGGCGGCGCTCTTCGGTGACGTAGACCAACGAGCCGTGTGTATCCACGCCGATGTGCCGGCCGCCGATGACGATATTGCCATCCGGATTGGGCTGGTTGACGTCGAAAAGCGAATCCCAACTGCCGACGTCGTTCCATCCCAGGCCACGCGCCGAGATCACGGCTACGTTTTCAGCGCCTTCCATGATGCCGTAGTCGATGGTCGTCGGTTTGATCTGCGGCCAGACTTCGGCCAGGACATTGCTGCATTCGGGCGTTCCCCAGGTGGCAGCGATTTGCTGTAACTGGGCGTGAAGCTGCGGCATCTGGCGTTCGAACTCACGGCAGATATCGGCCACCCGCCAGACGAACATGCCCGAATTCCAGGTGTAGTCGCCGCTGGCCAGCATCTTGCGGGCGGTGTCTTCGTCGGGTTTTTCGGCAAAACGGACGGCCTTGTAAGCGCGCACGTCGCTGTAAACGCCCAGGCGGCGGCCGTGTTGGATATAGCCGTAGCCGGTTGCAGGGAAAGTCGGCGTGATACCCAATGTCACGAGGTGGCCTTCCTGCGCAATATCGTAGCCCGATTCGAGCAGCTGCCGGAAGAGTGACACGTTGCCGATGAAGTGATCGGCGGTCAGCACGGCCATCACCGCATCGGGATCGCGGTGACGCAGCGCCACAGCCGCCATCCCCACCACAGAGGCGGTGCCACGCGGCATGGGTTCGATCAGAAAGTTTTCGGGGGGAATGCCCGGGCACTGCTTTTGCAGCTCGACGGCTTGTTCGGACACAGTGACGACGAAAATATGCTCTGGCGAAAAAATGTGATCCAGGCGCTTGACAGCCATCTGGAAAAGCGTACCTTCTTCGGCCAGTTGCAGCATTTGCTTGGGCCTTGCCTTGCGCGAGAGCGGCCACAGGCGGGTGCCCCCGCCGCCGGCCATGATCACGGCGTAGTAGTGTTCAGACATGAGTGAGAATTCCTTTCGGTGAGAGACGATTTGATTATCGCCTTCTCTTATCGTTTTTGAGATAGTCCATCACGTCGTCATAGAAGCCCGATTCGTTGGCATAGTTCCCGTAGTTCCTGGCGGTTTCGAGCCACTCGACGACGGTAGGGCGGGCAGCGGCCAGCGCCTTGCGCAGATCGGCGTTGGTCAGTGGGCGGATTTCACCGGTGCGTAAGGCATCCTGCAAGGCAGCCTCGGTAGCGCTTTCGACGATGGACATCAGGTCGGCGCCGGAAAAGCCATCGGTCTGGCGGGCCAGCGCGGGCAAATCGGGATTGGCCACAGGCCTGCCGGCCAGGTGGATTTTCAGAATGGCCAGGCGCGCTTCGTAATCAGGCGGGGGAACGAAAACGATGCGGTCGAAGCGCCCCGGGCGCATGATGGCGCTGTCGATGTGCCAGGGGGAATTGGTGGCTCCGATCACCAGCAGGGAATCGTTGTCACCTTCGAAACCGTCCAGTTCGGCCAGGAACTGGTTGGTGAGCGTACGCAGGAACGCCTGGCGCATGTCCACCCGCTTGCCGCCGATGGCTTCGATCTCATCGAAGAAGAGCACACACGGGGCCTTGCGGCGGGCGTTCTGGAAGATGGCGTGCAGTTTACGCTCGCTCTCGCCGTGGTACATATCGAGCACATCTTCGATGCCCACATAGACGAAATCGGCGCGTACTTCACCGGCGGTAGCGCGGGCCAGCAGCGTCTTGCCGCAGCCGGGGGGGCCATACATCAGGATGCCACCGCCGGCCTTCTTGCCGTAGGCCGCATACAGGTCCGGCCGCTGGAAAGGGTAAATGATCGTCAGGCGAATCTTCTCTTTGATGGTCTCCAGACCGCCCACGTCTTGAAAGCCGATCTTCGGCCGCTCGGCAGAGACGACTTCCGCGCCATTGGCCGGCCTGGCGCGGTCGTCCGGACCGTTTTCGGCAAGCCGGACGGGGCTTTGCTCTGCCGATGACGGGGGCGCATCGTCGGCGATGGCAGGGTCGAGAGCACAAGCCATGCCAAAATGGGCCAGCGCATCGGAAGATTTTCCCAGGCGTTCTTCCACCCGCGAGAGCACCAGGAAGGTATGCGCGTTGTGCCGGTCCAGGCCAACGGCAGTCTTGAGATGCGTGAGCGCCTCGGGCAGCTGTTGCAGTTCGTAGAGCAGTTCACCCAGTGCAGAATGGACGCCGGCCGCCTGGGCCACGTCCAGGTCTGCTTTGTGCTGCAAAGCCGCCTGGAATTCTACCACGGCCTGGCGCGGCAGGTTGGCGGCGCGCAGCGTCTCAGCCAGCAGCAAGCGTAGCGGCAGGTTTTCGGGGCTGACGGCCAGGGCGGCACGCAAAGCGTCGATTTGTTTTTGATCAGGCATACCTATCTCCTAACTCGCACCCATTGGCCCGGTTGTAGCCCGCGGCGTCTGTCGATGGCTATTGTATGCGGAATGCAAAAACTTACCAAGAGGAGAATCTTTGCCTTTCGGTTGACGTGCAACGCCTGCCGGGCCTTTTGAGCAGCCATATCAAACCTGCGCAAATCCAACCGGTTTTCAACTTCGCCCCCCGCAAGATGCCATGCGAAGATTGCGGAAACGTCAAGCCTGGACTTGTGGGTCACCAGACTTCATGGTTCGATTCTCCCCTCCAACACGGCCTTTGTTACCAGCGGCTCGACGACGAAACTCAACACGACGAAGAAAATCCCGATCAAAATATCGAGACAAAGCACCAACAAAAACAGCCAGATCAACGAGGGGTTGAGCAGGCAGCACAAAACGGGATAAACGAACAGGTAGTAAATGATGAAGCGGCGCTCGTTGCGGTGCAGCATGTGGGTAAAATTCCAGATTTTACCGATCGCGGGCAGGCCGGCTTCGAGGCTATGGATGACTTTTTGCTTGTAGCGTTCGCTGGTCGGCTCGAGGCGCAGGGCCTCGCGGTAGTGCGGGAAGGCCGCTTTGCTCTGGTACTGCTCGAAGGCAATATCCCCTAGCAGGTCGTGAGCGCGCGGGTCGAGCGGCCGGATGGCGAGCGCCTCCCGGGTAGCCGCTTCGGCCTCGGCAAAGCGGCGTTGATCGTGATACAGGCGCGCCCGCAGCAGATACGCACCGGCCAGGCGCGGATCGCATTCGAGCGCCCGGCTGGCTTCCTGCCAGGCTTCACCGCGCCCCATCATGCGCAAGTACTCGGCGTAGCGCAGGTGAAAGGCGGCCACGTTGGGTGCCAGGGCAATCGCCTGTTGGTGGTGCGCTTCGGCACGCGGGCGGTCGAGCGGCGCTTCCTGCAGGACGAGCGCCAGCAGGCTGTGGTGATCGGGGTCGTCGGGGGCAAAACGCAGCGCTTTTTGAGCGGCAGGCAAGGCTTCGATGCGCCGGTCCTGCTGCCACAAGACCCAGGCCAGCCAGTAGTGGTACTCGGCGTTTTCGGGGTCGTGCTGCAAAGCCCGTCTGACTTCGCGCAGCGCCAAGTCGAGCTTGCCGAGATCGATCAGATCGCGGATGCGTCGCGGGTAATGGGGTACGCTGTCAGCAGGCATTGCAAAGAAAATCCAGTGGCTCTCACGCCGAGAAGCTCGTCATACCTGCGGCCCTCCATGGGCCGTGTATTCTGCCGCTTCCTCGCGTACCCGGACGTAGCTCATGCCCCCCATCTGGCGCGCCAGGCCCTTGAGTTCCATCATCGTTAGGGCAGCGGTAACTTTTTCGATCGGCAGGCCGGTCTGGTGACGCAGTTCGTCCACGTGCAAAGGCTCGGGGCCGAGGGCTTCGTAGAGCTGCGCTTCGACGGGGTCGGCCGGCAGGGCGCTGCGGGCAGCGCGGTGTTCGACGACCAGTTCCATGTTGAGGCTTTCGAGCACGTCCTGTGGGCTGAGCATCGGCCGCGCTCCGTCACGGATCAGGCGGTTGGGGCCACGGCTGTGCGGCGACAGGATGCTGCCGGGCACGGCAAAGACTTCACGGCCCTGTTCGGCGGCGAACCGGGTGGTGATCAGGGCGCCGCTCTCCTCACCGGCTTCGGTGACAACCACTACCATCGACAGGCCCGAGATGATGCGGTTGCGCGGCGGGAAGTTCTGCGCCTCGGGCGGCGTACCGGGTGGGTAATCGCCGATCACGGCGCCGGCCTCGGCAATTTGCGCCGCCAGGCGCTCGTGTTCGGGCGGGTAAATGCGGTCCACCCCGCTGCCGAGCACGGCGAGCGTGCGCCCGCCGGCCTTGAGCGCCGTCTGGTGTGCGACGGCATCCACACCGCGCGCCAGGCCGCTGACCACAGTCACGCCCGAACGGGCCAGGGTGGCGGCCAGGTCTTCCGTCACCTGGCGGCCGTAGGCAGAAATACGGCGCGTGCCGACGATGGCGACGGCCCACTCATCTTCGAGGGCCAGGCTGCCGCGCAAGTAGAGCACCGGGGGCGGTTGATCGATTTCTTTCAAACGCCGCGGGTAAGCCTCGTCGTCCCAGGTGAGCACATCGATTCCCGAACGGATGATGCGCTCGGCAACCTGTTCCAGCGAGACCTGCGCCCGGATTTTGACCAGGCTTTCGATAACTTTCGGGCTGAGGCCCGCCTGGCGCAGGGCGTCGGCGGGAGCGTTCCAGGCCATCTCGGCGTTGCCGAAAAAATCGAGCAGGGCGCGAAAGCGCACGGCGCCGATGCCTTTGACGAGGTTAAAGCCGATCCAGTAGAGCGGAAGTGTTTTCAACAAGGCCCCCGCTTACTTCACCGCATCCCATACCTGTGCAGCAGCCACTGCAAAACCAGCCGGGGAAAAACCACCGCAGTATGCATAAAAGACCTCCGCACCGATAATACCATAACAAACGCCGGTTATACGGACATTCCCAACGCCAGCAAAACGCCGTACACCAGCACCAGGCGGCCCGTCCCGGCCAGCGCCAGGTTCAACGGCCGGCCGGACTGGGTGAAAATCACCCGCAGCAGATCGGGCACCAGCGCCAGGGAACCCCAGCTCAACAAGAGCCACGGGCCATAGGCAGGCGACAAGACGAGCGGGACGAGGTAGGCCGCGGCCAGCAGAATGGCGTATTCGCCGCGGGTGGCGCGCACGCCCAGGCGCACCGCCAGCGTGCGTTTGCCGACTTTGCGATCGGATTCGATGTCGCGCAGGTTGTTGACCACCAGGAGCGCCGCCACCAGAAAACCAAGCGGCAGCGAGGCCCACAACGCCAGGGCCGGCACGGCCTGCATTTGCACGTAAACGGTGCCGCACACCGCCACCGGGCCGAAGAACAGAAAGGCAAACAGCTCTCCCAGACCGTAGTAGCCGAACGGAAACGGCCCACCGGTGTAGGCCACGGCGGCGGCAATCGAGGCCAACCCGATGGCGATCACCGGCCAGCCCCCGGCCCAGGCCAGGTACAGGCCAACCAACACGGCCAGCGCAAAGACGAGGAGCATCGCCAGGCGCACTTCGGCGGGCGTGGCCAGGCCGGCTTGCGTGACGCGCAGCGGCCCCAGGCGCTCACCGGCGTCGGCGCCGCGGAAGTAGTCGAAATAGTCGTTGGCGATGTTGGCGCCGATCTGAATCAAGAGCGCTCCCAGCACGCAGGCCAGCGCCGGGCCGAGGCGAAAGCCGCCGGATTTCCAGGCCACAGCCATGCCAACAAGTACGGGTGCAACAGCGGCCGGCAGTGTTTTCGGGCGGGCGGCCAGCTTCCAGACTTCCAATTTGGTGGGTGTCGATGGGCTTGTCATGGCCCCATTTTAACGCATCCCTTACCATAGCGTGATTGACGCCCCCTGATCGGCGTGCTAAAATCCGACCACCCATGGCGAATTTCCCTGAATCATCGAACGAGACCTCGTTCAACGACCAAACCGCTGCCGGGCAGGGTGCAGGCGAGCAGCCACAACACGGATTCGACCGCAGCCACTTCGTCCGCGAGGGCGAACGGCCGCGCCGGGAACGCCCCCGCACACGCAAAAAGGGCTGGAGCGTCAGCCTTTCGTGCTCGGGGGTACTGCTGCTTGTGTTTCTCAACGCCCTGGTGCTGCTTGCCGCCGGGCTGCCGCTCTGGCAGGCGCGATTGAAACTGACGCAGGCGCCTGGCACAACCCCGAACACCCCGGCCGGTGCGCTTCGTTCGCAGGCACCCGAAGAGTCGGAAACGCCCACGCCTACGGCGACGCACACACAGCCGCCGCCCACCGCAACCCTGGGTGGAACGCTGGCACCTCCGCGCGTAATCGCCATCGAGAACGGCCTGATCCTGCTGGCCTTACACGAGGGCAGCGACACGCATTTGTTCGCCTACCAGCCGCAGCAGTTGCCCTACACGCGCCTGACAAGCGGGCCGTGGGACGACATCACCCCGGCGATCAGCCCGGACGGGCGCTACGTGGCTTTCTCATCGAACCGCAGCGGCTATTGGGATTTGTACCTGCTCGAGCTGGCAAGCGGCAACGTCACCCGCCTGACCGACACGCCGGAGTACGATGCATCTCCCAGCTGGTCGCCGGATGGCGTGTGGCTGGTATACGAAAGCTACCAGAACAACAACCTCGACCTGCTGCTCATCCCGGTTGACCTGTCCCTGGCTGCCACGCCGCTCAGCGATCATCCGGCGACCGAGCATTCACCGGCCTGGGCGCCGCTTAGCGGGCGGCAGATCGCTTTTGTCTCCGACCGCAGCGGCGAAAGCGAAATCTGGATCGCCGATCTCGACCAGCCGCCGGAAAATCGCTTCACCAACGTCAGCCAAAACCGGCGCGCCCAAGAAGCGCACCCGGCCTGGTCGCCCGACGGCACGCAGCTGGCGTGGAGTTCCGTTACCGAGGGCTACCACGAGCTGCTGATCGGCGAACTCGATTCTGAGAACCCCCGCTTACGTGCAGGCGCCGGCGATTGGCCGCTCTTCAGCAGCGACGGGCAGACCGTCTTAACCGTCATCGACGCCCCCAATCAGGCCTATCTGAGCGCCTACCCGCTGGATGGGTCCGGCCTGGCGCTGCCGATCTTGCCGCTGCCCGGCACAGTGCAGGGTATTGCCTGGGCCGAGGTGCCCTTCCCATGGCCGCTGCCGGAGGCCTACCGGGAGGCCGTGGCCGTCACCCCGACGCCGCTCTTTCAAACCGTGGTGACGCCTTCCGGCGGCAACCCTGAAGCGCGGGCATTCCTGGCGGATATCGACGTAACGGCCCCTTATGCGCTGCTCCACGACCGGGTGGACGAATCGTTCAACGCCCTGCGCCAGGCGCTGGGCCGCGAGATCGGATGGGACTATCTCGACACACTGGAAAGCGCCTACGTGCCGTTGACCTCGTCCCTCGAACCGGGTATGAAAGACGATTGGCGCTACACGGGGCGCGCCTTTGCGGTCAATCCCCTGCCGATGAACGCCGGCTGGTTGAAGGTGGTACGCGAGGATTACGGCGCCGAGACATACTGGCGCGTTTATGTGCGCACACGCTTTCAAGATGGCTCTTCGGGCATGCCGTTACACGACCTGCCCTGGGATTTCGACCCGCGTTATGCCGGCGACACGACCGCCTATGAAGTCGGTGGCCGCCCGGCGAGCCAGGTTCCCGCCGGCTACTGGATCGATCTGACCGATTATGCCGCCGAGTATCACTGGCAGCGCCTGCCGGCCAAACTGGCCTGGCAGTCGGCGCTGCCGCTGGCGCGTTACAATGTTTTTGCCATGAGCGAGGGCCTGGACTGGTACAGCGCCATGCGGCAGCTCTACCCGGTAGAAGCGCTGCTCACGCCAACGGCCATCGTCCCGCCCACGCGCACCCCCACCCGCACGCCCCGCTACTACCAGACATCGACGCCCACGCTGACGGATACGCCGCGCGCCACGTTTACCCCGGTGCCGCCCAGCGAAACTGCCACGGCCACGCGTCGCGCCACGGCCACGCGTACCCCTACGCGAACGCGTACGCCCACCCCAACCCCATGAGCCGGCCGGATTTCCGTTCAATGTTCCCGCACATTCTGCTGGCGCTGCCGGCCTTTCTGCTTGCCGCCTGCAATGCGCTGCCCGGCAGTTTGCCCGTCACACCATCCGGTAGCCAGGTACAGCCCAGCCTGACGGCCGAGGCTGCGAGTGCGAGAACCGCCCCACCATCGCCGGCTACAGCATCCGATACACCTGCCGAACAACCGGCCTCCTCGGCGTTGGCCACGCAGGTGTTAGCGCTCGACACCGGCAGCACCGGCCAGCCGGTGTTGCCTTCTCCTACATCTTTACCTGACCCGCTCAAGCTGGTCTACCCGACGGCCGCCCTGGAGGCGATTTCCGCCTGGCGCCCCCCGCTATACCCGGTGCCGTGGGCACCCACGCCCTACGATCACTTCTACTTTGCGCGCCCGATCGCGGCCGACAAGATCAACTGGCCTACCGCCGACTATCGCTATGGCGGGGTGTTCTTTCAGGATGTCGTTCACACGGGCATCGACATTTCGGCAGCGGAAGGTACGCCCATCCTGGCAGTGGGGCCGGGCAAGATCATCTGGGCCGGTTACGGCATCTATCGCGGCGGCAACGATCCAAGCGATCCGTACGGCCTGGCAGTCGTCATCCGTCACGATTTCGGCTACGGCGGTGAAAATCTCTACACCGTCTACGGGCACCTGAGCGAGATCGATGTACGGCAAGGGCAGCACGTCGAAACCGGTGAAGTGATCGCCCGCTCGGGGCAAACAGGCAAGACAACCGGCCCGCACCTGCACTTCGAAGTGCGCATCGGCAACAACACCTACTTCACCACACGCAACCCGGAACTATGGATTGCGCCGCCGCAGGGTTGGGGCATCCTGGTGGGCCGCGTGATGGACAGCAGCAAAGTGCCGATCGACGGCCAGCTTTTCAGCCTGCACAATGCCGAGGAGGCCATGTGGACGGCGCGTTCTTACGGCAAAAAAGCCACCAACAGCGACCCTTATTACCGCGAGAACTTCGTCATCGGCGATCTGCCCGCCGGCACATACGACCTGTACACCCGCTACAAGGGCATCCTCCATCACACACCGGTGCAAATCTACCCCGGAATGGTCACATACTTCACCTTCTCCGGCTACGAAAGTTTTGCCATCACCTTACCGGCCGAACCGGGAGGCAGTTTCACCCCGGAGCCGCAGCCCGTCCCTTGACACATCGAACGTTTGTGCTAAACTAGCTTCGGGTGCAAAAGGCATCCATCAAAGATCGTTCAAACGCCAAGCAACAGGAGTACTTTTACTATGGCAAGAGCTTCTAAAACTGTACAGCCTCCCCAGGAACATGCCACGAATGACGCCAAACTGATTGCCCTGGACAAAGCCGTCGGCGATATTACCAAGCGCTATGGTGATGGCGCAATTATGCGCCTGGGCGAGGCCCATCAAATGAAGGTGGACGTCATCCCGACCGGGGCGCTTTCGCTGGACCTGGCCCTGGGCGTGGGCGGCATCCCGCGCGGGCGTATCACTGAAATCTACGGGCCGGAGTCGTCCGGAAAGACCACCATCTGCCAGCACATCGTTTCGGAGGCGCAGCGCCTGGGCGGCACCGCCGCTTATATCGACATGGAGCACGCCCTCGACCCGGTCTATGCCGAGCGCTGTGGCGTCGACATCGAAAACCTGCTGATCGCCCAGCCCGACATGGGCGAGCAAGCGCTCGAAATCACCGAAACGCTGGTTCGCTCAGGGGCGATCGACCTGATCGTAATCGACTCGGTGGCCGCGCTCGTGCCCCGCGCTGAAATCGAAGGCGACATGGGCGACGCATCCATGGGGATGCAGGCCCGCCTGATGTCGCAGGCCTTGCGCAAGCTTTCCGGTGCCATCAACCAAACCAAGACTTCCGTCGTTTTCACCAACCAACTGCGCCAGAAGATCGGCGTGATGTTCGGCAACCCTGAAACGACCACCGGCGGTATGGCGCTCAAGTTTTACGCTTCCGTACGTCTCGACGTGCGCCGGATTCAGTCGATTAAGCTCGGACAGGATATTATCGGGAACCGCACGCGCGTGCGCGTGGTCAAAAACAAAGTGGCGGCTCCCTTCCGCACCGCCGAATTCGACATCATGTATAACGAGGGCATTTCCAAGGCCGGCGATCTGCTCGACCTGGCGACCAGCCTGGAAATCGTACAGAAGCGCGGCGCTTTCTATTCTTACAACGATATGCGCCTGGGCCAGGGCCGCGAGAACGCCAAAGAGTTCTTGCGCAACAACCCCAACCTGGCGACCGAACTCGATGCAGCCGTCCGCCAACAAGCAATCAACGGCGATATAATGCCGTTGGCCTTCGGCAATGAAGAGGACGGTGACGTGGACGTCGAAGAAGTATAGGCCGCACTCCCGCTTTATTGAGAAGTTATAAAAATCGAGCTTTTTGGGCAGCAAAGTGCCCCACAAGCTCGATTTTTCGATCCTACCCCGACACGCGTTCAAATGGCACGGTCCTGAACCTGGCTCTTGACTGCACACTTGGGCGCCGTGCGGTTCTGCCAAAACGTATGGGGGAGAGGTACGCAAGGGAGAAGCCGGTTTCTCGTTTCGGCAGAGTGCTGGTAAACTATAGGAAGAATCCGTGAAGCACCATGAAATGTTTGCCACGCATCCCACAAGCCGCTATTGCGGCACTGTTCCTGCTTTTAGCTGCTGCGGCCTGTAAGGGCCGCCAGGCCGATGTTTACGTTCCTGCAACTCGCGTTCCTACCCAACCCCCGACGGCGACAAATCCTGCCAGTGCGCTTCCACCAACGCTTCCACTACCAACACCGACAAGCGTCTGCACCGACGACCTGTCTTTTATCGAGGATCTGACCGTGCCGGATGGCGCCGAGGTAGAGCCGGGCGCCCGCATCGATAAGCGCTGGCTGGTCAAAAACGACGGCAGTTGCAACTGGGACGCAAGCTACCGCCTGAAACTGATCGCCGGGCCGGCCATGGGCGTCATCGAAGAGCTGGCGCTCTACCCGGCGCGCGGCGGCAGTCAGGCAACCATCCGCGTGGTTTTTACGGCCCCCGGCGAAGCCGGTACCTACCACAGCGCCTGGCAGGCCATTGCACCGGATGGGCAGGCCTTTGGCGATTCGATCTACATCGAAGTAACCGTCCCTTAGCGGCACTTCCTCTTTCAAAGGTACAGCTCGCGATGTTTGTTATTTTCGATTTCTATGTCCTGGCGCTGCTGATCTCCGGGCTGGTATCCGGCTGGGTGGCGTGGTACTCCTTTCGTCGCCCGGCTGCGCCCGGAAGCAAAGAACTTGCCGTACTGATGTTGCTGGTGTCCACCTGGTCGCTGGCGCTGATCGGTGAAAGCCTGGCAACCACCTATTTCGGCAAGGTTTTCTGGTCGGTGCTCGCCTACCCGGGCAACCAGTTTGTGCCGGTGCTTTTTCCAATTTTCGTGCTGCGTTACACCCAGCAGGACCGTTGGCTGACGAAGAAATGGGTCGTGGCGCTTTTAATCCTGCCGGCTGTCTCGGTACTGATGGCAGCGACCAATCACTGGCATCAATTGCTCTGGCCGTCGATTACCATCGAAAATGTAGCGGGCAGGGCAGTCGGCAATTATCCGCATGGGCCTTGGTTTTGGGTGGAAATCGTTTACAGCTACACGGCCATTGCGCTGGCGATGGCAGCCCTGCTTCGTTCTATTTTCCGCTCCCCCGAACTGTATTCCAATCAAACCCGCCTGATCCTGGTTGCGGCGTTGCTCCCCTTGGCAATTAACGTGCTCTATGCTTTCAACCCCAACGCTGTGGCCGGGATCGATGCCACTTCGGTGGCTTTCAGCATCTCAGGGGGCCTGCTGGCGCTGGCCTTTTTCCGTTACAACCTGTTCGATGTGACCCCAGTGGCGCGTGATCGCCTGGTAGAGACCATTCCCGAGGGAATGCTGGTCTTGGACGCCCAAAACCGCCTGATCGACTGCAATCCTGCCGGCCAGCGTATCTTTCAATGGGAACGTGTTCCCATTGGCGAAGCAGCCGAGCGCTTGTGGGCCGGCCAGCCCGACCTGTTGGCCTTATGCCAGATGGCGGACGGCGACATGGCTGAATTAAGCGTCGGCAGCGACGGCGATGTCCGTATCATCAACTTCACGGTAACGCTGCTCCACGACCTCGCCCGCAACGTTGCCGGGCGCATCCTGCTCGCCCGAGATGTGACTACCCGACGCATGTCCGAGGCCCAGGTCTACCTGCAAGCGCAGGCGCTGAACCACGCAGCCAACGGGATCGTAATCACCGATACGAACGGTCTGGTCATTTGGGTCAACCCGGCGTTTACCCGCCTGACCGGTTATACTCTCAACGAGATGTTTGGCAAACCGACCAGCCTGCTGAAGTCAGGCCGGCAGGCAGAAAGCTTTTACCGCGAAATGTGGGAAACGATTGCCGCCGGCAAGGTATGGCACGGCGAGTTGATCAATCGACGCAAAAACGGCACCGACTATTACGAAGAGATGACGATCACGCCCGTCGTGCAGCCGCAAGGTGAAGTCTCACACTATATTGCCATCAAACAAGATGTGACCGACCGCAAGCAGGCCGAGGAGGAATTGCAGCAGGCGCACGAAATGGCGCTCGAAGCCAACCGGCTGAAAACGCAACTGCTCGCCAACGTCAGCCACGACCTGCGCACACCCATGGGGGCGATCATGGGGTATGCCGACATGCTGCGCACGGGCGTTTTCGGTGAGATGAACGAACGGCAAGTTGAAGCCTGTTCCGAAATCATCGACAGTTCGAACAGCCTGTTGGCCTTTCTCAACAACCTGATCGGCCAGGCACAGCTCGAAACCGGAAAAATCGTGCTCAAAAACCGGCCTTTTTCCCCGGAAGAGATCGTCGAAACCGCGCGCACAACAGCCAGCATGATGGCCAAGAAAAAGGGGTTACAATTCACCACCCACGTTGAAGGGAACGTGCCTGAAACACTATATGGTGATATATACTGGCTGCGCCAGATCATCACCAACCTGTTGAACAATGCCATCAAGTTCACCAACCACGGCCGGGTAAGTTTCCGTGTCTTCCGGCCCGATGCAACGCACTGGGCGCTGGAAATCAGCGATACCGGAATTGGTATTCCCACCGATGCGCAGGCTGCCATCTTCGAAGCTTTTCGGCAGGTCGACGGGTCCATTACCCGCAAATATGGCGGCTCGGGGTTAGGGCTGGCAATCGTCAACGAATTGACCACCCTGATGAACGGTGCGATCACGCTCGAAAGCGCCCCCGGCGGCGGCAGCACGTTCACCGTCACGCTTCCCATGAACCGTCCTGAGGAAACACAGGGATGAACGAAACCTCCACCACCAACCCCCAAGCACTGGTCATAGAAGACGATGAAAAGCTTTCTGTGATTTATACCCAAGCGCTGAAAATTGCCGGCTTCGACACGCAAAGCATTCACGACGGGCAGGCTGCAATGGAAGCCCTACAAACGGCCCGGCCCGTGCTGATCGTGCTCGACTTGCACCTGCCGCATGTCTCTGGCGACCGTATCCTGCAAAGCGTTCGCGAGGACGAAAACCTGTGCGATACGCTGGTCATTGTAACGACCGCCGACCCCAGCATGGCGGACACGCTGCAAGATCAGGCCGATTTCGTCTTCATCAAGCCGGTCAGTTTCAGCCAACTGCGCGATCTGGCCATCCGGCTGCGGCAAACGCTGGGATAGGCCCTGAGAAGTTATCTGAAAGGCAAGGTGCAACGCACTTTTCCGACGAAAACAGGCGTTATCTACCGCACGGCGCGCAAGGGCGCAATCAAGCGCGGGGTAGGGCCGTGCTGTTTTGTGCGGGTTCGGGCGAACCTGGCAGATGCCGCCAAGGCGGTTACACCGGCAGATTTTCTGGCAAGCGAAACGAAATCCGGCCCATAAAAATGGGCCGGATTTCGTTTTTTGGCCTTGCCAACTTTGCGTGAAGGATTCTCCCGCCAAAGTTGGAAGCGCCGTTTTTTGAAGCGGGACGCTGCGGTTTAGGTGCCTTCTTCCCAGGAGTTCAAGTACTTCACCTGCTCTTCGGTCAGGACATCGATGGCCACCCCCATGGCATCCAGTTTCAGGCGGGCAATCTCGCGGTCGATTTCGGCCGGCACGCCGTAGACTTTCTTTTCCAGCGAGGCGGCGTTCTTGACCATGAATTCGGCAGCCAGGGCCTGGTTGGCAAAGGACATATCCATGACGCTGGCCGGGTGGCCTTCCGCGGAGGCCAGGTTGATCAGACGGCCTTCGCCCAGGATGTTGATTTTGCGGCCGTCGGGCAAAACGTATTGATCGACAAAGGGACGCACGAGACGCTTTTCGTCGGCCATTTTCTCCAGGGCGGGGATGTTGATCTCGACGTTGAAGTGCCCCGAATTGGCAACGATAGCGCCATCTTTCATCACCTCGAAGTGATGCTTGTCGATTACGTTGAGATCACCGGTCACGGTGCAGAAGATATCGCCGATCCGGGCGGCCTCGGCCATCGGCATCAGGCGGTAACCATCCATTACAGCTTCGAGGGCGGCCAGCGGATCGACCTCGGTGACGACGACGTTGGCGCCCATGCCGCGTGCCCGCATGGCCAGGCCGCGCCCGCACCAGCCGTACCCAGCGACGACGAAGACCTTGCCTGCCAGGAGCACGTTGGTCGCACGGATAATGCCGTCGATGGTGGACTGGCCGGTGCCGTAACGATTGTCGAAGAAGTGCTTGGTGCTGGCGTCGTTGACGGCGATCACGGGAAAGTTAAGGGCGCCGTCGGCGGCCATGGCGCGCAGGCGAATGACACCGGTGGTGGTCTCTTCGGTGCCACCGACAATGTTCGGCAGTTGGTTACGGCGTTCTTTGTGCAGCACGGAAACCAGATCGGCGCCGTCGTCCATCGTCACGTGGGGGTTGTGATCGAGGGCTGCGTTGATGTGCTTGTAGTAGGTGACGTTATCTTCGCCTTTGATGGCGAAGGTAGGAATTTCGTAGACGTTGACGAGTGCGGCGGCCACATCATCCTGGGTGGAGAGCGGGTTGGAAGCGGTCAGCACCAGCTCCGCGCCGCCGGCCTGCAAGGTACGCGCCAGGTTGGCGGTTTCGGTGGTAACGTGCAGGCAGGCAGACAGGCGCACGCCCTTGAGGGGGCGTTCCTTCTCGAAGCGTTCACGGATCAGGCGCAGCACAGGCATCTCGCGCTCGGCCCAATCGATGCGCCGGCGGCCGCCTTCGGCGAGAGATTTGTCTTTGATATCGTAATTGGTCATGAGAAACTCCTGGAGAGAAATGGGAGAGAAGAAAATCGTGCAGGGAGAACAGGGAGCCGTTGCGCAAGGCTTTCCCGCCTCTCCGTTCTCTGTTGCGCTATGCTTCCGCTCTCTGTAGCAGTTGATCCAGCTTCCCACCGTCATCGAACTGCGTGCGGAAGCGGGTAATGAACGCTTGCGGTGTGTAGAAATGCCCCTGGGGGCCGAGCTGCTCAAGACAGTACGCGGCAGCTAGGGCACCGGCCTCGCCGCAAAGCTTCCAATCCCAACCATGGCTGTAGCCGGTCAGGAACCCCCCGCGGAAGGCATCGCCGACACCGGTCGGATCGACGATCTGCCCGGTGGGAAAGATGGGGATGAGAATTTCCTGGCCGTCCGCATAGATGTAGGCTCCGTCTTTCCCGCAGGTAACCACCAGGATATCTACGTGGTTGAGGATTTCCGTGCGCGTCATGCCGGTCTTCTTGCAGATCAGGCCGAATTCGTAATCGTTGACGAAAAGGAAGTGCGCGCATTCCAGGTCGCGTGCCAGTTCCTCACCTTCAAGGCGCAACACCTGCTGGCTGGGATCGTACAGGTAAGGAATGCCCAGTTCGCGGCACTCGGCGGCGAAACTCTTCATGGCCAACGGATCGTTGGGCGAGATAACGACCAGATCGGGCCGGGGGGTCACCGCGGCCAGCTTTTGGATGGCGGCATCGGCCATGGCGCCCGGGTAGAAACTGGCGATCTGCGCGTTGTCTTTGTCGGTCGTTGCAAAAAAGGAGGCGGTGAATTTTCCCGGCACGACTTCCATCAACGCAGTGTCCACACCCACGCTTTCGAGAAACTGGCGGTATTCGGCAAAATCTTCACCGACCGTCGCCATCACACGCGAGCGTCTGCCCAACAGCGCCAGGTTGTAGGCAATATTCGGGGCCGTGCCGCCGCGCTGGCGCGACATCGAATCGACCAAAAACGACAGGCTGATCGAAGCCAGACGTTCGGGCAAAATCTGCTCCTTGAAGTAGCCGGGGAAAGTCATCAGGTAGTCGTAGGCCACGGAGCCGGTCAGGACAATATTCATAACAGCCATCCATGAAGTGGGAATTGCAAATCGCAGGGCTGAAGGGTACGGTTGAAAGCAGCCAGGCCGTCCGCTTGAAGGTTTTCCAGGCATCAGAAGATTCCCACCGCCCTCAACGGTCAGGCCGACGATATTTTCAACGTCCACACCTTCACCCCCGAAAAGCGCACTGAGTTTACCTTATGCAGAGAGCTTTGTCAAAGCCTCTGGCGGCCAAAATATGCCCCGTTCGGGTAATAGACGCATTCATTCCAGGCCCATATAATGAATTGCCCATCGTTGAAGCAAATCTTCGCTCGGACCCCAAACCACAGCCCCCCAAGAATACGCTTACTTTTTCGTTCATTTCCACCATTCAAGGTTTTTTCAAAGGCTGTTATAAAATGCTGTCACGGATGTGAATTTTCACATCTCTTTATGCGTAAATCTCATTAACTGTAATGAGGAGAGAATGATGTACCCAATAGAGCGATCCAAGCAGCCGGCCGGCCTACCACCCAAACAAGGCCTTTACGACCCGCGCTTCGAGCACGAAGCTTGCGGCACCGGTATGGTCATCAACGTCAACGGACACAAGTCAAACCAGATTGTCCGCCAGGCGCTTACCGTCTTGCAGAACCTGACGCATCGCGGCGCACGCGGCGCTGAGCCAAACTCGGGGGACGGCGCCGGCATTCTGCTGCAAACCCCGCACGCTTTTTTGAGCAAAAAAGCCGCCGAACGCGGCATTACTTTGCCGGAGTTCGGGCAATATGGGGTCGGGATGATTTTCCTGCCGCCGGACGTCAAACACCGCCGCGCCTGCGAGATTCATTTCGAAAAAATCGTCGCTTCCGAAGGGCAGCGCGTGCTGGGGTGGCGCAGCGTCCCCACCAATAACACGGACCTGGGTGAGACTGCCAAACGGTCCGAACCCAAGATGCGCCAGGTTTTCGTTGCCCGCAACCCCAATATCCTCGATGATATGGACTTCGAGCGCAAGCTCTACGTGATCCGCAAACGCGCCGAAAAAGAAATCCGTTACGCCGGCCGGCTCGAGGGCGGCGAATTCTTCTACGTTTGCAGCCTTTCCTACAAGACACTGATCTACAAGGGTATGTTCGTTTCCGACCAGGTGCAAGACTATTTCACCGACCTCTACGATGCGGACATGGAAAGCGCCCTGGCGCTGATCCACTCACGTTTCAGTACCAACACCTTCCCGAGCTGGGAGCGCGCCCACCCATATCGTTACATCATCCACAACGGCGAAATCAACACCCTGCGCGGCAACGTCAACTGGCTGCGCGCCCAGGAAAACATGTTCGACTCGGCGCTCTTCGGCAGCGACATGAAGAAAATTTTGCCGATCATCCAGCCCGATGGTTCGGACTCGGCCATGTTCGACAACGTGCTTGAGTTCCTGGTGCTAGCCGGGCGTTCGCTGCCGCACGTGATGATGATGATGATCCCTGAACCCTGGTCGCATCACGACAGCATGTCCGACGACAAGCGCGCCTTCTACGAATACCACGCCAACCTGATGGAACCCTGGGATGGCCCTGCGGCGATGGCCTTCACCGACGGCATCCTGGCCGGCGCCACGCTGGACCGCAACGGCCTGCGCCCGTCGCGCTACTACATTACCAAAGACGGCTTGCTGGTGCTGGCCTCGGAAGTCGGCGTGCTCGACATTCCGCCGGAAAACATCGCCTACAAAGGCCGGCTGGAACCGGGGCGCATGTTGCTGGTCGACACGCAGCAAGGGCGCATCATCAGCGACGACGAAATCAAGCAGCAAATGGCGGCCGAGCATCCTTACCGCGACTGGCTGAACAAGTACCAGGTGCATCTTGAGGACCTGCCCGCAGCGAAGCCGGAGCAGGTGCCGCAGACCGATCACGCTTCGGTGTTGCAGCGCCAGCAGGCCTTCGGCTACACCGAAGAAGACGTGCGCCTGATTATCGGGCCGATGGGGGAAAACGCGATTGAACCGGTTGGCTCGATGGGCAACGATGTGCCACTGGCCGTCCTTTCTGACAAACCCAAGCTGCTCTACAACTATTTCAAACAACTCTTCGCCCAGGTGACCAACCCACCGATCGATGCCATTCGCGAGGAACTGGTGATCTCGACGGAGGTCTTTGTAGGCGCTGAAAGCGACCTGCTCAAGCCTACCCCGCAAAGCTGCCACCAGATTCGCCTGGATTATCCGATCTTGACCAACGAAGAACTGGCGCAAATCCGCCACACACGTATGGCCGGTTTCATCACCAAAACCCTGCCGATTCTATTCCCGGCCGGTTCGGACGGCACCGGGCTGGAACAGGCGCTGCAAGAACTGTTTGCGGCGGCCGACGAGGCGATTGCTCGTGGCATTAACTTGTTGATCCTGTCGGATCGGGATATGGATAAGGATCAGGCCCCCATCCCGGCGTTGCTGGCGGTTTCGGGCCTGCACCATCACCTGGTGCGCCAGGGTACGCGCACCCAGGTGGGCATCATCCTGGAAAGCGGCGAGCCACGCGAAGTCCATCACTTTGCGGCGTTGGTCAGCTATGGCGTGACGGCCATCAACCCTTACCTGGCTTACGAAACCCTGGAAGATATGATCGACCAGGGGACATTGAAAAATATCACAAAAGAAAAAGCCAACCGCAACTACGTCAAGGCTGCCATCAAAGGCGTGGTCAAGACGATTTCCAAGATGGGCATTTCCACCATCCAGAGCTATTGCGGTGCGCAAATTTTTGAAGCCGTCGGCATCCACCAGCGCGTAATCGACGAATACTTCACCGGTACGCCATCCCGCATTGGGGGGATCGACCTGGATACGATTGCCCTCGAAGCCGAGGCGCGCCACGCCCAGGGCTATCCCAAGCGCCAGACCTACGAACCCACGTTGCAGAGCGGCGGCGAATACAAGTGGCGCGCCGATGGTGAACACCACCTGTTCAACCCGGAAACGATCGCCCTGCTGCAAAAAGCCTGCCGCACCGGCGACTATACGGCCTTCAAGCAGTATTCGCAGCAGATCGACGAACAATCCACCCGCCTGGGCACGCTGCGCGGCCTGTTCGAGTTCAAGTGCATCCGCAACCCGATCCCCTTGGAGAAAGTCGAGCCGGTCGAAGCGATCTGCCGCCGCTTCAAGACCGGGGCGATGAGCTACGGTTCGATCAGCAAGGAAGCTCACGAGGCCCTGGCGATTGCCATGAACCGCATCGGCGGCAAAAGCAACACCGGTGAGGGCGGTGAAGATCGCGAACGCTTCAAACCGCTGCCCAATGGCGACTCGAAGAAGAGCGCCATCAAACAGGTGGCTTCGGCCCGCTTCGGCGTAACCAGTGAGTACCTGGTGAATGCCGAAGAGATTCAAATCAAGATGGCGCAGGGCGCCAAACCCGGTGAAGGCGGCCAGCTGCCGGGACGCAAGGTCTACCCGTGGATCGCCGAGGTGCGCCACTCCACACCGGGTGTGGGCCTGATCTCGCCGCCCCCGCACCACGATATTTATTCCATCGAAGACCTGGCCGAACTGATTTACGATCTCAAGAACGCCAATCGCGCCGCCCGCATCAACGTCAAACTCGTTTCGGAGGTCGGCGTCGGCACGGTGGCCGCCGGCGTGGCCAAGGGCCATGCGGACGTGGTCTTGATCAGCGGGTACGATGGCGGGACGGGCGCTTCACCGGTGAGCAGCGTCAAGCACGCCGGCCTGCCGTGGGAACTTGGCCTGGCCGAGACGCACCAGACCCTGGTGCTGAACAACCTGCGCGACCGGATCGTGGTCGAGACCGACGGGCAGCTCAAGACCGGGCGCGATGTGGTTATCGCCGCCCTGCTGGGTGCGGAGGAGTTCGGTTTTGCGACCGGGCCGCTGGTCGCGCTCGGCTGTGTGATGATGCGTGTTTGCCACCTCGACACCTGCCCGACCGGCATCGCCACGCAAAATCCCACGCTGCGCAAAAATTTTGGCGGTGACCCGCAGCACGTGGTGAATTTCATGCGCTTCATTGCCGAGGAGATGCGCGAACTCATGGCGCAGCTCGGTTTTCGCACGATCGACGAAATGGTCGGCCACTCGGACTGCCTGGAAATGCGCCCGGCAATCGCCCATTGGAAGGCGCATACCCTCGACTTCTCGGAAATTCTCTACCGCCCCGAACTGGAATCGGAAAACGGCAATCACTGTCACGTGAAGCAGGATCACGGCATCAAAAACTCGCTCGACTACCAGGTGCTGCTGGACCTGTGCAAACCGGCCATTTATAAAGGTGAAAACGTGCAGGTGGCGCTGCCCATCCGCAATATCAACCGTACGGTGGGGACCATCGTCGGCAGCGAAATCAGCCGCCGGTACGGGGCCGCCGGGCTGCCCGAAGACACCATCCGGCTGCACTTCCAGGGATCGGCAGGGCAGAGCTTTGGCGCCTTCACGCCGAAGGGCATGACGTTGATCCTGGAGGGTGACGCCAACGACTACATCGGCAAGGGCCTTTCGGGCAGCAAGATGGTCGTTACCCCACCCGAATGTTCGCCCTTCATCCCCGAAGAAAACATCATTATCGGCAACGTGGCCTTCTACGGTGCAACGGGCGGCGAGGCCTACATCCGGGGCGTGGCCGGTGAACGTTTCTGCGTGCGCAACAGCGGCGTAAAGGCGGTGGTCGAGGGGGTGGGCGATCACGGCTGTGAATACATGACCGGCGGGCGCGTGGTCGTCCTGGGGCGCACCGGGCGCAACTTTGCCGCAGGCATGTCGGGCGGTGTGGCGTACGTGCTGGATGAGTGCGATGAAGCGGAACGGCTGGCGCAACCGGCCACCGATTTTGCGGCGCGCTGCAACAAAGAAATGGTCACCTTGATGAAGCTCGAAGACGCCGAGGAAATCGCCGAAGTGAAAGCGATGATCGAGCGTCACGCCGAGTTTACCGGCAGCGGACGGGCCAAGTACATCCTGGCAAACTGGGAGGCGCTGCTGCCCAAGTTCGTCAAAGTGCTGCCCAATGATTACGGGCGCGTGCTGCAGGCGCTCAAAGACGTGGTGGCATCGGGCCTGAGCGGCGAAGAAGCCGTGATGGCAGCCTTCGAAATGAACAAGAGCGACAAGACGCGCGTCAGTGGTAACTAGCACCACGTTAAGACTTCGGAAGTCTCTATCTAGGCAATTTGAGGCAATATCGCTCGAAAATCACGGCTTTTAAGCGGTCACGGAGACTTCCGAAGTCTTCTCCGACAGGCTGCTAGCGAGATATGGAGTTACCGCAGCGCGGATGCAAGGAAAAGGAAGAAGATGATGGCAAAACCTACCGGTTTTATGGAATACCCCCGAGAGCTACCGGCCGACCGGCCTCCGAAAGAACGCCTGAACGACTGGCTGGAGTTCCACGAGCACTTCCCGGAAGAGAAACTCCAGATTCAAGGCGCGCGCTGCATGGATTGCGGCACGCCCTTCTGCCACACGGGCAAGTTGATCGGCGGCATGGCGTCGGGCTGCCCGATCAACAACCTGATCCCCGAATGGAACGATCTGGTTTACCGTGGCTTGTGGCAGCAGGCGCTCGAACGCCTGCTCAAAACCAACAATTTCCCCGAATTCACGGGGCGTGTCTGCCCGGCGCCGTGCGAAGGGTCCTGTACGTTGGGGATCATCGAACCGGCCGTGACGATCAAGAACATCGAGTATTCCATCATCGAACGCGGATACGAACAGGGCTGGATCACCCCGCATTCGCCGGCAGAACGCACCGGCAAGAAGGTCGCCGTAGTCGGTTCCGGCCCGGCAGGCCTGGCCTGCGCCGATCAACTCAACCAGGCCGGGCATTGGGTGACGGTCTTCGAACGCGCAGACCGGGTAGGCGGCCTGCTGATGTACGGCATCCCCAACATGAAGCTCGACAAGCGCGTCGTCCTGCGGCGCGTCGACCAGATGGCCGCCGAAGGGGTGACCTTCGTTACCAACACCGAGGTCGGCAAAGATTACCCGGCCGAAAAACTGATGCAAGAATTCGACGCCGTGATCCTGTGTGGCGGGGCCACCCGGCCGCGCGATTTGAACATCGAGGGCCGCCAGCTCAAGGGCATCCACTTTGCAATGGACTTTCTGCGCGCCAACACGCAAAACGTGCTCGACAACGGCAACGGGCAGCCGCCCTTCATTTCGGCGGAGGGGAAGGACGTGGTCGTGATCGGCGGCGGCGACACCGGCACCGACTGCGTGGGCACATCGCTGCGCCATGGGTGCCGCAACCTGGTGCAGCTCGAAATCCTCGACCGACCGCCCGACACGCGCCAGCCCGACAACCCCTGGCCTGAATGGCCGAAAATCTTCCGGACGGACTACGGCCAGGAAGAATACACCGCCCGGTACGGCCACGATCCGCGCATCTACACGATCACGGCCAAGCGCTTTGCCGGCGACGACGATGGCAACGTAAAGGAAGTGTTGACCGTGCAGGTGGTGTGGGAAAAAGACGAGAACGGGCGCTTCGGGCCGCGTGAAGTCCCCGGCACCGAAAAAACCATCCCGGCCCAGCTGGTCTTGCTGGCGATGGGCTTCCTGGGACCGGAAGACACGCTGCTCGACGCGCTCCACGTCGAACGCGACCCGCGCAGCAACGCCAAGGCCGAATTCGGCAAGTTTGCCACCAACCTGCCCGGCGTGTTCACCGCCGGCGATATGCGCCGCGGGCAGAGCCTGGTGGTCTGGGCGATCAACGAAGGCCGCGGCGCCGCGCGTGAGTGCGACCGGTACCTGATGGGCAGCACGCAGCTGCCGTAGACATCTCGTTTACAGAGACAATGCTGTTTAGATAAGTCCCACCGCCCGGGCATCAGTGCCCGGGCTACAGCGCAGCGCCGGATGAATCCGGCTTTTTCCGCGCCTGGGTCGGCGGGCAGGAGGGCCGCCTTCGCAGGGTGTGGGCATCCGGGCCGCTTTTTCCACTGCCGTACCTTACTTCACAAACACCACGACTTTCGACCAGGGGGATTTGCATCTACAGGCGGGTACCCAACCATCTATCTCGATGTATACTAAAAATGACAGTTTCAAGCCTGCCCTGCAAACGGGCGGCAAAGGTTGTTCCTTTCAGCAAGGAGTTTGCGATGACGACCGAAACGATTGCCGAATACTTGCCTATGCTGGTCCCGCTCCTGATCATTCAGTTAATCTTGCTGGTGGTTGCCCTGTACGATCTCGTCCGCCGGGAAAAGACCCGCGGCCCGAAGTGGGTATGGGCCTTGGTGATTTTATTCGTCAACATGATTGGCCCGATCATCTACTTTGTGATCGGCCGCGAGGACGAGTAAGTGATGGAAGCCAGGTTTCCTCATGCAACGCCGCATCAAGACATTCACTACCGTGAATGGGCCATTTGCTGCCAGGGATTGTCCAAGCGCTACGGTCCGGTGCAGGCACTGGAAGGCCTGACTCTGGCGGTGCCTTACGGCGCCATCTTCGGCTTCTTGGGACGCAACGGCGCCGGCAAAACGACCACCCTGCGCATGCTGGCCGGGCTGGCGCAGCCGACGGCCGGACAGGCCTGGGTCGCCGGCCTGGAAACGACCGGCGCCGACCGCCTGGCGCGCAGCCGCCTGGGTTACCTGCCGCAAGACCCGGCTTTTTACAATTGGATGACCCCGCGCGAGTACCTCGATTACGTCGGCCAGATTCAGGGCCTGCCGTTTGCCGAGCGTAAAAAGCAGATCGGCGAACTGCTGGACCTGGCCGACTTGCAGCGCGCGGCCAAACGGCGCATCGGCGGCTTTTCGGGTGGGATGCTGCAACGCCTGGGGATCGCCCAGGCCCTGATGGGCAGGCCGCGCGTCCTGCTGCTCGACGAACCCACCAGCGCCCTCGACCCGGCCGGGCGCTATGAAGTGTTGGCCATGCTTGCCCAGCTACGCGGCCAGGCCACGGTCTTCTTTTCCAGCCACATCCTCAACGATGTCGAACGTATCTGCGACACGATCTCGATCCTGCATCAGGGCAAGCTGGTACTCGTCTCCGGACGGGACGAACTGTTGGCGCAGTATGCCGTCGACGCCGTCGACCTGGAATTCGAGCCGGCAAACGGCGGCGGCGCAGCCGGCATCCCGGCAGAACTGCTGCGGGTGCTGCAAGCTCAAGCCTGGGTATCGGACGTCAAACAGCAGGAAGCGGTCTTGCGGGTGATGGTGCAAGACGTTCCGGCAGCACGCCGGGAAATCCTGCCTCTGCTAGCCGCGTACCCGCTGGCGTTGCGGCGCTACGAATGGGTGCGGCCTTCGCTCGAAGAAATCTTCTTGCAGCTCAGCGGCTAGTCTGCGATTTTTGCGCTGATCGGTAGCGCGAACGGTACGGAACCAAGATGTTCGAACTGACCTACACCCTTTCTGTCTTGTTGATGATCCTCCTGCCGGCAGCCTTCGCCTGGCTGCTACGGCGCAGGTCCCCCACACCCTGGCTGCTCTTCAGCGTGGGGGCGCTCACGTTCTTTATCTCCCAGGCCGTTCACCTGCCGCTCAACGAGTGGCTGAGCGAGATCGGCCTGCTACCCGGCGAAGCGGCTCCAGACCTGCCGGTCTGGCAATCGGCGCTGATCCTCGGGTTGACGGCCGGCCTGTGTGAAGAACTGGCACGCGCCCTGGGGTATGCCGTGCTTCAGAAAGTGCGCCCCGGCTGGATGCGCCTGCAAGACGGCGTCATGCTCGGCCTGGGGCACGGCGGGTTCGAGTCGATGGTCTTCGGGGGCGTGCTGGTGGCATCGATGGCGAGCTTCTTGTTGCCGCTGATCGGGAGAGATCTGGCAGCACTCGGCTTAACCGCCGAACAGCTGGCCGCGTTGAACACACAGTTGGTGGCAATAGCGCAAACCCCATGGGATGCATTCTGGCCCCTGGTGGAACGCTTGCTGGCGATCGGTTTCCACGTCGTGCTTTCGCTGATGGTATGGAAGGCTTTCGCCGGCAGGGGAGGTTTCCGCCGCAACTGGTTTTACCTGCCGCTGGCGATTCTTTACCATGCTGCGGTAGACTTTGGGGCGGTCTGGATGCGGCAAAGCGAAACCGGCAGCAACGTGCAGGTGCTCTCAGCCTTCGCCATCATCCTGCTCCCGGGGTGGCTGTGGGTGTGGTGGACGGCGCGGCAGGCAGATTTGCCGGGGAAAAAGGACAATGACAACTGGCAAGCCGCCTGGGCCGTCTTCTGGGTAGCCACACGCAAGGAAATCTTCCAGGCCTGGCGTACCAGGCGCATGCTGGTGGTGTGGGCTGTGTTCCTTATCTTTGGGCTGGCGTCTCCCTTGCTGGCCAAATTTACCCCCGAAATGCTTGGCATGATCGAAGGCGCCGAACAATTTGCCGATCTGATCCCCGTTCCAACGGCGGCCGATGCTATGACGCAATACATCAAAAACATCACCCAGTTTGGCTTTCTGCTGGCCGTCTTGCTGGGCATGGGCGTGGTGGTGGGGGAAAAAGAGCGCGGCGTGGCCGCCATGATCCTGAGCAAGCCTATGTCCCGCGAGGCCTTCGTCGCCAGCAAGCTGGTCGCCCAGATTGTGATGTACCTGGCCGCCTTCGGATTATCGGCGGTGGGCGCTTATTACTACACCTGGATTTTGTTCGGCGCACCGGAGGCCGGAAACTTCACCTTGATGAACCTGTTGTTGTTCCTGTGGGTGCTGCCTTTCGCCGGGCTGAGCCTGGTGGGCAGTACGCTGGGCAAATCGACCGCCGCGGCTGGCGGCATCGGGCTGGGGCTGTCGGTCCTGCTGATGCTGGCCGGCAATATCCCCCAGTATGGGGTGCTGCTGCCGGGCGGGTTGCTCGGTTGGGCAGCGACGGCCGGGCAGCTTTCGGCCGGGGTCAGCCAGGCGCTTACGGCGCAGGAACTGTTCAGCGGCGCACAAGCCGGCGCGGCCGCTTCAGCGGTGGTCGTGACCCTGATGGCGCTGTTAGTGTCTGTGGGAGTTTTCGAGCAGCAGGAGTTGTAGCGTTTACGACATTTTTTCTTTGCCAGTCGGTTCATGAACAGGGGTGCCAAAACTGATTATTGACTACATTCGTAAATCTGATTGTCGGGCGTGTATACATTCATCACAAAGCCCGGCTTCTGGACGATGCGGTAATCATCGAAACGGTCCCTCACCTCGCGCAAGGCGTTGACGGCCATCCACCGTGAAACTGTGACCGAACGCCAATCAAAAGCCGGACGCTCCGCAAAGACGTCGTCGTGATAGGCATCCGCGTATAGGTAACACAGTGTCGCTGCGCCGATTCCCTGGTGAATTGGCGCGGGCAGCGATGGATCGTTAAACGCATCCACCAATGCCGGTACGGCATCGGCGGAGAGCATGGTCAGGTGATGCACGTTGAAGTGTTTGCCCTGCACGGCGCGAAACACGTTATGGGAAACAATGGTACCATCCACATTGAAGATGCCCAGCGTGGCTGCAAAGCCGCAGGCGGCAAGCAGGGCAGCCAGGGGAAAATAGCGTTCGCGGCGAAAGATTTCCAAAGCAATCACGATGGCGAATAGGATTCCCACCCAGATCAGAAAAACACGCGGGTAGAGCCGCAAGCGCGAGAAGCCATGCCAATCAATTGCCAGGTTCAGGCGCTGGTAAGCCGATACGAGGATCACGATAACTTCGCTGAGAATGGCAACGCTCAAGGCCGAATAGAGCAGCCGTTGGCGGTTGTCTTGCCGAACGGTTGCAACGCTCAGCCCAAGAACAAGGAACAAACTGATCACGGCAACGGTGATCAACTCGTTAAAACCACTGCGGGCATATTCGGAATAAGTGAATCCATCCACCCCGATGTTGACTTCACCACCAAAGAAATACTGGAATTGAATCATCACGAACGCTAAAAACAAAACAGCCACACTGCCAAGGACGATCACCGCTTCCGTAAAGCCCAAAAACGGGGCGATCGTGGGCGCATCCTGATCGGCAAGCTGCTCGTCTGCGCTGTGAAGCGCCGCATACAGGAAAGTTCCTGCCAGCGCATAAGCGATCAGGAAGACGACGCCCAACCGAAAAATGTATTCCGGCATTCTTGCCAGATCGAATAGATTGAACACACGCAGTAATTTCTGGCCGAAAACGGCGTCGGCGGACGATAGCAAACCGGCCAGGATCATCACAACAGGCAAGGCTATCAGGATACCTCGCAGGACCGGTTTGACCGGAAGGCCTCTGAACCGGCCAAGCAGCTCACGGCGGTTTTTTTGCGACTGATAGAATACGACGAGGGGTTGATAGATCGACATGCTCATCCAGTGAAAACTTCGCTTCACATAATCCAACAGGCCATACTGGAACCATTTTCCACCCAAATATGTAAACGTCAACAGCCCCAAGGAGACAAAAACGAAGACATACGCCAGAAAGAGTGCCAGAGGCTCGCGGCGAATCAACGTGATGGCAGCAAAGAAGAAAAACGGCAGGAGCAGCCAAAGGGCCTTGAAGGCCGGCTTCAAACCATTCCCCAGCAAGAAGACAAAGCCACCCGCCAGGCAAATGGTCAAATAGACTGCGAAATTCATACCGAGCCCGCCGGCTCCCCAAAAGAAACGATCGAACAGCCAGGCAAGCAGCAAAACAACTCCCCAAAGCAGATTCGGGCGCTTTATCATTGTTCCCTCCCAAGATAGTTTTGGCTCTCCCGGCTTCGCCGTGAAAGGAGGCCGCATTTGGGAGCTGTGAGCGTGCTGCAACCTGGTTGCCTGGCACGCTCACAGCCCCCTGACTGTCTTACTTGTGTGGCTGCTTCGCAGCACACAGGGAAAACCCGAAATTTGATATTCATGCGTGCTTCGCACGCATGAATATCAAATTTCGGCCATCCTCGGCAGGTGGTGTGCAGTACAGTGCACACCACCAGTTAGACAGTCAAGGCTCACAACCCCCAAATGCGGGAATTCCTCACGCTCAACGCGGAAGACCCATAGTTTTCAATTTCAAGCCAAGTTGGTCCATTGTACGAAAGCCCAGGCTTACGGGTTTATCGGAAAGGCAAAAGCCATTTTTGACCGGGCAAAAGTTTGCCCCTCCTATTGACATCGGCAGGGTCAGGAAGATTCTACCCGAAGAAAGCATTTCATGAAACAGCAACCCTTCAACGCCCAAGGCGCTGCTCCACAAAGCGGATCAGTGCGGCCAGGCCCATTGTCATCGTCAGGTAAAGAAAGGCGACCACGTTGTAGGTTTCGAAGAATTTGAAGGTAGAAGCCGAGTAGAGTTTGCCCAGTTGGGTGATGTCTTGCACGCCCAGGGCAGAGACGAGGGCCGAGTCTTTGAGGATGGCGATGAATTCGTTGCCGAGGGCCGGTAGCACGTTGCGCACAGCCTGCGGCAGGATGATGAAACGCATGATCTGGGCGTACGTGGCCCCCTCGACCTGCCCGGCTTCGGTCTGGTCTTTCTCGATGGATTGAATCCCTGCACGGAAAATTTCCCCGATAAAGGCGCTGTACCCCAGGGTGAGCGCCAGCACGGCGCGGGCGGTGAAGTCGACCTGGCGGATGTCGAGCTTCCCGACCCATTCACGTTCGATCAAGGGCGCACCCAACGCGTTGAGGGCGGCGACCAGCGCCGGCGCGCCGACGAAGGAAATGTAGTAGAGCAGTACCAACATCGGCACGCCGCGCATGATCTCGGTATACAAGGTGGTCACTTCTTGCAGCACCCGGTTGCGGTGGACGCGCAGCAGGCTCAACAGCAGCCCCAGGATCACCGCCGCGCTGTAAGCGGCCACAGAAACGTAGATCGTCGTCCCCAGGCCCTTGCGTACGGCGTTGAAGATCAGGCGGTAATCCTGATCGTTCGTAATCCCCCATAGCAAGAGTACGGCCAGCACGATGGCGGCCAAAAGCCAGTAGGGAAGCCTGGAAAAGCGATCGGAAAGCGGCAGAAGGTGGGAGCGCGAGGGTGACTTCATGAAAAAAAAACGTTATTCCGGTTCGTACAGGAAGAACCAGCGTGTGTCGAGGTGCTCGAGAAAACCGTCGGCCCGCATGGTTTGGATGGCGGCATCGAAGGCGGCGACCAGGTCGGAGCCGGGGGTGAAGATGAAGCCGAACTCTTCGCTGCCGAGGGGGTCGCCGATGATTTCGAGCCGGTCGGGGTTGGCGCCGATGTAGCCGCGGCCTGAAGCGGCGTCCAACAGCACCATGTCGACGTCACCGGCCAGCAGGGCCTGCACGGCAGCGCCGAAGTTCTCGAAGAGCTTGATGCGCGGGTTGGCTTCGTCGCCGTCAAGCACCGCATAGACGGCGGTGTAGAAGTTGGTCGTGCCCGTCTGCGAGCCGATCAGCAGATTCTCGTCGGCGGCGAACTCCTCCGGCGTGGCGAAGCGTGTCTCGCCGGCGCGCACCAGCATGAACTGCTGCGAACGCATGTACGGCTCAGAGAAGTCGACCTGCTGCCGGCGCTCGTCGGTGATGGTGATCCCGTCCATGCCGACGTCGAACTGGCCTTCCTTCACCGCGGCAATCATCGTGTCCCACGACGTCACCTGCCAGTCCACCACGCAGTTCAGGCGGCGGCAGATTTCGTTGACCGCATCGTACTCCCAACCGACCGCCTCCCCGCTCAGCGGATCGACGAAGTTCAGCGGGGTGTAGTCGTTGCCCGTCACCGCCGCCACCGTGCGGCCACCCAGGTCCGGCAGGCGGTCGTAAAGGTCTTCAGCGGTGGGGTCGGCGAGGAAGAACCAGCGCGTGTTGAGGTAATCGAGGTAACCATCGGCCTGCATCTGGGCGATGGCCCGGTTGAACGGATCGACCAGGTCGGAGCCGGGGGTGAAGATGAAGCCGAACTCTTCGCTGCCGAGGGGGTCGCCGATGATTTCGAGCCGGTCGGGGTTGGCGCCGATGTAGCCGCGGCCCGAAGCGGCGTCCAACAGCACCATGTCGACGTCACCAGCCAGCAGGGCCTGCACGGCAGCGCCGAAGTTGTCGAAGAGCTTGATGCGCGGGTTGGCTTCGTCGCCGTCAAGCACCGCATAGACGGCGGTGTAGAAGTTGGTCGTGCCCGTCTGCGAGCCGATCAGCAGATTCTCGTCGGCGGCGAACTCCTCCGGCGTGGCGAAGCGTGTCTCGCCGGCGCGCACCAGCATGAACTGCTGCGAACGCATGTACGGCTCAGAGAAGTCGACCTGCTGCCGGCGCTCGTCGGTGATGGTGATCCCGTCCATGCCGACGTCGAACTGGCCTTCCTTCACCGCGGCAATCATCGTGTCCCACGACGTCACCTGCCAGTCCACCACGCAGTTCAGGCGGCGGCAGATTTCGTTGACCGCATCGTACTCCCAGCCGACCGCCTCCCCGCTCAGCGGATCGACGAAGTTCAGCGGGGTGTAGTCGTTGCCCGTCACCGCCGCCACCGTGCGGCCACCCAGGTCCGGCAGGCGCAGGGTTTTCGGCGCATCGGTGTCGGGGCCGGATTGGGTCGGCTGCGCCGTATCCGCAGCAGGCTGGGTAGGTTCTGGGGCGGTCGTTGCTTCTGCCGCAGTCGCTTCGGGTGCGGTGGTCTCCGTGGCAGAAACAGCGGTTGCGGCAGTGGCTTCGGTTGCGTCCGGCGCGAGGGTGGCCGTCGCCTGGGTGCAGGCCGCCAAAAGCATGGCGGTGAAAAGAAGAATGGAAACGAGGGGGAAAAGTTTCTTCATGGGTCTACTCCTTGGTTATTGGCGATTATATCCCGGATTGGTACCATCGCCCCATCGCCAGGAAGGGGTCTTTTTGTGATAATGGGGCCAGACGAAAATGACCGGCCGGGATTATACGCATGGTTCCACGAGACTTACGCCTCGTTTCTTTCCGTAACCACTGTAGCAGCATCAAAGAGGAGAAAGCACATGAAGAAATCGTTGCAACTTCTCAATAAAGCGGGGGATTTCCCCTTCTTTTTGAGAAACTACAAATTGCTCGTGTTGTGGTGTTTCGTGGGGGCAATGCTTCTGGCCGGCGCCGCCCTGGCCGCGCAACCCGATCGGCCGCAGGCCCCGGCCGCCGCCGGTCACTGCCCGGCGCTGCCTGCGCCGGGCGGGCATATCGTCCACGTCAGCACGGTAAACGAACTGGTAGACGCCGTCAACGGCGCCAGCAGCGGAGACACGATCCTGCTCGCCGACGGCAATTACGCGCTGAACGGGGCTTATTTACGGGTGGATACGCCCAACGTCAGCGTGCGTTCGGCCAGCGGCAACCGGGAAGCGGTGATTCTGGACGGTAATTACCAGACCACCGAAATCTTCCAGGTGGTCGCCTCCAACGTAACCATCGCAGATATGACCCTGCGGGAGGCTTACGACCATCCCATTCACATTGTGACGGGTGAAAACAGCCACAACCTCAACGCGTTGATCTACAACGTCCACATCATCGACCCCGGCCAGCAGGCAATCAAGATCAACCCGGCCAGCGACGGTTACTACAACGACAACGGTGTGATCGCCTGTTCGCACCTCGAGTTGACCACCGCCGGGCGTGTAGCGGTGTGGGAAAGAAACGGCAGTTGCTACACCGGCGGCGTGGACATGCACCAGGGCCGCGGCTGGGTGATTCGCGACAACCTGATCGAGGGCTTTTGGTGCGCACAGGGCCTTTCCGAACACGGCATCCACCTGTGGCGCGGCTGCCGCGACACGATCATCGAGCGCAACGTGCTCAACGACAACGCCCGCGGCATCGGGCTGGGATTGGTGACGAGCGGATCGGGCCGCACCTATCCCGATAACCCCTGCCCCTCCGCCAGCGGCTACGTGGACGATTTCGGCGGGGTGATCCGCAACAACTTCATCTCCGGCAACGACCCGGGGTTGCTTGCATCCGAATCCCATTTCGACTGCGGCATCTGCCTGGCCAACGCCTGCAATGCCGAGGTGCTGCACAACACCGTTTACACGGCCGACCCGGACACCACGTTTTCGTCTATCGAATGGCGCTTTCCCAACACGCAGGCGCTGATCACCAACAACCTGGTCAATGACACGATGCGTGAGCGGGAGGGCGCCAGCGCCGTGCAAAGCGGCAACATCAGCGAGGCCGCGGCGAACTGGTTCGTCGACGCCGCCAGCGGCGACCTGCACCTGGCGTCCACAGCGACCGAGGCGCTCAACCGGGTAACGGCGCCGGCCAACGTCAGCGACGACGTCGACGGCGACCCACGCCCGCTGGGGAGCGCTTCTGACGTGGGCGCCGACGAATACGGCGACCCGCCGCCGGCGGCGGTGAGAGATGTACGCATCGGCGAGGTGATCACCGCCGGCGAGGCGATCACGATCACGCTCACCTGGACGGCACCTGCCGGGGCCGAGTCACAGGCCATCCGTTACGCCAACGTCCCCATCCATGAAGCCAACTGGGCGAGCGCCACGCTGTTGAGCGACAGCCTGGCGGGGAGCGCCGGTGCGTACACGGCCGTGCTTCCCTACTCGGGTGGCGAGCTGTATTTTGCACAGCGGGCGTATAACACGGCCGGGGGCTGGTCGGAAGTCTCCAACAACGTTTTCTGGCCGCGGAGCGAAACCTACTTGCCGGCCATCCTGCGCTGATTTTTCGTACGGTTGCGTTCGTTGGCGCGGATAGCGCTATCTGCGCCGACGAATGGCGCCGGTTGAAACCTGCTTTCGGGCCAGCGGTTGCAGCCTGCTCACGGTTGCCGCCTCGTGCCGGGCGTTCATCGCCCGGTAAAATCGGTTTTTTCAAGCCAAACATTCACAAAGGAGAATGCCATGAAACGATCAACCATCTTCATCCTGGGGTGCGCCGGGCTAGTGCTTTTGCTGCCACTTGTGCAGGCCCTTGCCCAGGCGGTTGGCAACACCATCTATTTGCCGGCCGTAGCAAAAGGACAGGCCACGGCCACCAGCCCGGCGGCAACGGCAACGACGACGGCGACGCCAACCGCCACGCCCACGGCGACGGCCACACAAGAGACGCCCGATCCGGGCGGGGCCATCATCGCCGATCACCACCACACCGATCTCAGCGCCATCCCAGATTCATGGTTGACCGAAGCGCGCAAGCTCGTCATCCACTATGCGCACACCTCGCACGGCGGCCAGGTGCTCTCGGGGCTGAATTTTCTTGCCGGGCAAGATGCTAAATATGCCGTCTGTACGCTGAATGCAGAATCAGGGCACGAACCCGCCGATCTGGCGACCGAGTGCGCCGGGCAGGATGCGCTGCAAATCTACGATGGGCAGCCGGGGGTCGGTGAAGATGGCCCCGTCGGTTACATCACCCCCGACCTGTACTGGGAATCGGCAAACGGCCAGGCGCGCACCCACGTGGCAGCAGGCAGCAACATCTTCGACATCACCCTGTGGACGTGGTGCGGGCAGGCTTCTTCCTACGATGACAGCCAGATCCGGGCGTACCTGAACTTCATGAACAGCCTGGAAGGCTACAACGGCAGCGACCTGCGCACGATCCTGTACACCGGGCACACCGACGGCGGCTCGGCAACCCTGGCCACCAACAACGCTGCGATCAAACAATACGCCATCGACAACGGCCTGGCGCTGTTCGATTTCTATGACATCGAGCGCTATTCTCCCGATGGAGCCGGGCCTTACGAAAACGACGGCGAGGGCTACTGCGAGTGGTGCAGCGACTGGTGTACCGCTCACCCAGAAGACTGCCAGCAACTGCCCAGCAGCTGCGAGCACTCACACCCGCTCGTCTGCAAGCTCAAGGGCCAGGCCTTCTGGTATCTGCTGGCACGTATGGCCGGATGGGACGGCGCCGGCCAATAGATTTATGCGCAAAATTCGACCGGTCTTTTCCCCGCTGTTCTCCTTGCTACTGGTGGTCACGTTGTGTGCGGCTGCCAGCAGCACAGGGGATTGGTTCCTGCGACCCGTGAACGCATCTTCCCAACAGGGGACGGCGGGCCAGATCAGCCAGTTCGGCGTTACCTGGACGTTCGATCGCGCCTATGAAACCGGCCAGTTCGCCAACGGCGACTACTGGGTGGTGGGCCCGGTGACGATCGTCGCCATTTCGCCGCCCTCGACGGAAAGCGGCGGGCGTACGATCAACGGTGCGATGATCAATCCCTCGCCCGCCGCCGGGGCAATGCAGGGCTACGACAGCAGCATGTACGGCCAGTACGGCCCGTATTTCGATGCCGCACTGAACGCCGCCCGCCCCAACAACCAGGATTTGAGCGCCGCCAACCCGCTGACGCTTCTGCCAGGCACGTCGTTGGTTTCGACGATCAGCCTGGCGGAAGCCGGCGCCCGGCCGCAGTTACAAAGCGCAGCCGTCCTGACCGTGCTGGCTGCGCCCGCGCCGGCGGGCAGCTTCCGCCCACCGTACAGCGGCAGCGATAAAAGTATCCATTACAACACCGGCCAGCTCAACGGCGCCCTGCTGAAAAGCCTGCCCGCAGTCGCTTCGACACCCAGCCTGGCCGATGTGGAGCGTTACTTCGAACGCCCCTGGATCGATCACGTGCCCGGTTGGTTGGCCGATTATCATCACCCGAGCGAGAACCTGCCCAACTATGGGCGCGAGATTGCCGCCCAGGTGGGCGCCGGCGCGCTGATGTTGAACCTGGACCTGCCGGACAAGCATACGCTGCTGATCCGCTACGTCCAGCTCGGCATCGATCTGTATGGAATCGTGCAAAACGGCGGCGAGGAAAACTGGGTACCTAACGGTGGGCACGCCAGCGGGCGTAAGTGGCCGATCCTGTTTGCCGGGCTGGTGCTGGGGGACGAGAACATGCAGCAGATCGGCCCGGGCGATGGCAGCGGTTCGGTCTATTTCGGCGAGGACGCACAGACATTCTACATCTCACAGGCCGACGTCGACCGAACGCACGATCCCGACCTGCGCGGCTGCCACCTGGAAGAATACGGGCCGGGCGACCTCGGCATGGCCGAGTGGGGCATCCGCCATGCGACCGACCCGGAAAGCGACAACAAGGCCTGGTGCGCCGTTTACCGCCAGTGCTGCACGGCCAATGCCTGGAGCGGGTTCGTGCTGGCAGCGCGGCTGATGGATGCCAAGGAACTTTGGGCGCACGATGCGCTCTTCGACTACCAGGATCGTTACATGGCAACCGAACCGCACGGCGAGTGGACGCGCTGCTGGGACGGCTTCAGCGAGGAAATGTGGGATACCTACCGGGCGCAGGCCGGGCAGCCCGGCTTGCGCCTGTGGGGCACGCCCGGCGATCGGGCCATCCGCCTGGGATGGGAAGTCAACAACCTGACGCTGCCCGTCACCACCACCTGGACGATCCGCTACGAGGGCACGCCGGGAAACGAAGCGTCCCCCATCACCGCCATTCATCAAGCTGCCCGCAGCTACACGCTGACCGGGCTGAGCAATCACGAATGGTATACGATCACCCTCAGCACCGAACCAATCCTGCTGAGCGAGACGATCCGCATCATGCCAAGCGACCGGCTGCTTTATCTCCCGCTTGCCAGGCGATAGACGCCGCCCCTCCCCATGAAAAGCCTCTTTAAACTTCTCCCCATCTTCTTCTTCCTGGCAGCCATGTGCACGGGGCGGCCTGTTACGGCCAACGCCCGCAGCGCAGCCGACGGCGTCGTCACCTTCGAGAGCGGCAAGCAGCCGGGGCGCGAAATTCATGTGACGACGAACGGCAGTGACAGCAGCGGCGATGGCAGTGCGGCCAGACCCTACCGGAGTGTGGACCGCGCCGCACGAGACGCCACCCCCGGCACGGCAATCCGCATTCACGCCGGGACGTACACCACGCGGGCCTACATCGAGAACCTGGCCGGGACGGCAGCCGCGCCGATCTGGATTGGCGGCGCGCCCGGGGAGGCCAAACCGGTCTTTCGCGACGCATCCGAAGGGCTGCACCTGAGCCGCGTGCGTTACGTGGTGCTGCACGACATCGAAGTCACCCGGACCGGCGACAACGGCATCAACACCGACGACGGCGGCGACTACGCCAACGCCGATGCCACACGTTACGTCGTCTTCCGCGACCTGTACATTCACGATGTCGGCAGCAGCGGCAACCAAGACTGCCTGAAACTTTCCGGCGTGAACGATTACTGGGTGCTGCGAAGTGAGTTTGCGCGCTGCGGTGGAGGCAGTTCGGGCAGCGGCATCGATCACGTCGGCTGCCACCACGGGTTGATCGTCGGAAATTTCTTTCACGACCTGTCGGCCAACGCCGTGCAAAACAAGGGCGGCAGCGAGGATATCGAGATGCGCGCCAACCGCATGGTCAACAGCGGCGAGCGCAGCGTCAACATCGGCGGCAGCACGAGTTTCGACGACTTCCGGCCGCCGCTTTCGAGCACGCAGCCCAACTTCGAGGCGCGCAATATCCGTGTGATCGCCAACCTGATCGAAGGCAGCATCGCCCCGCTGGCTTTCGTCGGCGCGGTGGACAGCCTGGCGGCCAACAACACGATCGTCAACCCGGAGAACTGGCTTTTGCGCATCCTGCAAGAGACCACCGGCAGCGGCGGCTATGCATTTTTGGCCTGCGGAAACAACCGCGTGATCAACAACATTTTCTACTTCAAGCGCGGTGACCTGTCCACCCACGTCAACATCGGGCCAAACACCGACCCGGCAAGCTTCACCTTTGCCAACAACCTGTGGTACGCGTCCGACAATCCGGCGCAATCCCAACCGAGTCTACCTGTCAGTGAAAGTAGCGGCCTCGCCGGGCAGAATCCGCTGTTCGCCGGCATCGCCAGTGGGAACTTTCAACTGCAAGCCGGCAGCCCCGCCATCGGCCGCGGGACTGCGCTGCCCGGTATAACACACGACTACAACGGCATGGCCTACAACGCTCCGCCCAGCATGGGCGCCTTCGAGGCCAACCCGCCGAATCTGAGCCAACGGCTTTATCTGCCGATCGCGCGCCGGCAGTGAGTGCAGAAAACGGCGGGCAAGATGCCGCCATCCCAATAGGTTCCCGAGAAACGAAAATGACGAAAGCCGACGAATACCGCCGCCATCTGCAAACTTTGCCAGACTGGGACGCCTACCTGCTGCAAGAATCGGGATTACCCGGGCCACGTGGCAACCTGGAGTTGGCGCAGGCCGTGGCCGACGAAGGCGACCTGGCGCGCTTCCAGCGCTACCTGGCGTACAGCGCCGACGTCGCCCCCACCAACTCGCCTTACGAATTCCTGGCTTTTTGCGCAGCCGTGGGGCTGGGACGCCTGCTCGCCGAGGGCAGGTTGGAGTTCCTGCCCATCTTACGGACCTGCGCCTCGGACCCGCGCTGGCGTCTGCGCGAGGGGGTTGCCATGGCGCTGCAGCGCCTGGGTGACGCCGACATGGATGCGCTGCTCGCCGCCATGCAAGCCTGGAGCGGCGGCACATGCCTCGAACAACGGGCGGCTGCGGCGGGCCTGTGCGAGCCGCGCCTGCTCAGGCGGCCTCACCACGCCGCAGCCGTCTTGCAGATTCTCGACCGGATCACGGCCGGCATCCCGGCCGTAACGGACCGCCGCAGCGAGGAGTTTCAGGCGCTGCGTAAAGGCCTCGGCTACTGCTGGAGCGTAGCGGTAGCCGCGCTGCCTGCCGAGGGCAAAACATTGCTGGAGAAATGGCTGCACCACCCCGACAAAGACATCCGCTGGATCGTGAAAGAAAACCTGAAGAAGAACCGCCTGGTCCGCATGGATGCCGGGTGGGTGCAAAGGCTGCGCCACGAGGCTGACACATGAAAATCTTTCGCATACTTTTGATCTGCTGCATTCTCTTTCCGGGGCTGCTGCCGGCCAGCCAACGCGCCGCGGCCAGCGCGCTGTGGATCGACGACTTCGAAGCTGTTGACGACTGGCGCGGCGGCCTGACGCTGGAAACGGCCGTCGTCCACAACGGCACAGGCGCCGGACGCTGGCAGGATCATCCCGAACATACCTCGATCTGGAAGGCCTTTAGCCCCGCACTCGACGCTTCGCGAATGAACTTCTTCGAGTGCTGGCTGTATTCAGGCAAGGCCAACGGTGCACAAGTCATGCTGGTGCTCGATTCGCAAAACGAAGCCGATCCGGCAGGGTCGGATTACTACGCCTACGAAATCGACGTTACCTGGGCGGGATGGCGGCGGCTGCACATCCCGCTGGAAGACTTTATCGTCGCACGCAGTCCGCTGGGCTGGCAGGAAATCCAGGCTGTTTCGTTGAACGCCAGCGGGTGGGGCCATACCCCGCAGCCCGACACGCTGCTGCTGCTGGACGAGATGCGCTTCGGCAGCGGCGTGATTGCCGGCAGCCGGCACACGGCGGCTTACGACGGCGCCGATTTTCTCTACACGTACACCCTCGATCTGCAAGAGCGCCTGGGCACAGCGCGCAGCCTGTCGTTGCGAGCCGAGCAGCCGGACGATTATCCCTTCGAGATCACCTTCCAGCCCGCCACGCTGGACCTGCCCGCCAACGGCAGCGCCCAGGCCAATGTGCTCGTCCGCATCCCTGCCGCACAGATCACGGCGGCCACGCGGCTGCAAGAGCACAGCGCCAACGTAATCGTGATCGAAAACGGCAGCGAAGTAGATGCACGCACCGTGGAGGCCGCCATCCCCCTGCCGGCGTCCGACGCCCTCCCGCGCCTGCTGATGAACGCCGCCGATCGGGCGCGCATCGACGCCTGGGTGGCCGCTGAAGCCTGGGCCAACAGCGCCCGGGCCGGCATACTCGAGGCGGCCAACGGCTGGCCGGCTTCTTTTACGGAAAAGTACTACCAGGCCGCGTGGGCCTTGCCGCCCGAAGGCGGCCAGTGGGGCGCCTGGTACATCTGCCCGCAGGGCGGCGCCAACCTGCGTTATGAAGGCCCCGGGCGGCACGTCTGCCCGTTGGATAACGAGGTCTATTCGGGCTGGCCGTACGAACAGGTCATTTACGCCCGCATGCACAGCGACCTGGCGTCGTTCGCCAGCACGCTCGGGCTGGCCTATCAGTTCAGCGGAGACAACAGCTATGCGCAGTCTGCGGCCGAAATCCTGCTGGCTTACGCCGATATTTACCGGGCCTATCCCCTGCACGACGTGAACGGCCAGCCGAAGCTCAGCGGCGGGCACGTTACCGCCCAAACCCTGGATGAATCGATGTGGCTGGTGCCGATCGCCTGGGCCTACGATCTGATCGCCGACTCTGGAGCGCTTTCGGCTACACAGCGCAACCACATCGAGCAGGACCTGCTGTATGCAGCCGCCACCACCATCGGCAGCAACCCGCGTGGCGTCAGCAACTGGCAGTCGTGGCATAACGCCGCCATCGGCGCCGTCGGGTTCGCCCTGCAAGACCCACTACTCATTGCGCAGGCAATCCACGATCCCGCCAACGGCTTCGCCTTCCAGATGCAGGCCAGCGTCTCGGCCGACGGCTTCTGGTACGAAGGCTCGTGGGGTTATCACGTCTTTGCCTTGCAGGCGCACCGCTACCTGGCCGAAATGGCAGCCCGTTCGGGAATCGACCTGTACGGCAGCGCGAAGCTGCACAAGATGTTCACCGCACCGCTACAGTTTGCCATGCCCGATCTCAGCCTGCCGCCTTTCAACGACAGCGGCAGCATCAACCTGGCCAACTACCGCGATCTGTACGAATCGGCCTACCAGCGTTATGGCGAAACCTGGCTGGCTGCCCCGCTGCTCACACGCAGCCGCGGGCGCGAGGCGCTGTTGTGGGGCGCCCAGCACTTGCCTTCGGCGGCAGCCTTCGAGACGCCGAGTATGCTGTTTCTCGAGTCGGGTTATGCCGTGCTGCGCAACAACGAAGGCGAATATCCTTTCTACCTGGCGCTCGATTTCGGCCCACATGGCGGTGGACACGGGCATTACGACAAGCTCGGCTTCGTCTCTTTCGGGCGCAACGGGATGTTCGGCATCGACCCCGGAACGCAATCCTACGCAGCCCCCACCCACGACACCTGGGATAAAGCCACCATCGCGCACAACACCATGGCCGTCGACGAAAACGTGCAGGCCGAAGCCGCCGGATCGCTGCAACAGTTCCTGGGCCTGCCCGGCCTGAGTGTGGCCAGCGCCGAGGCCGGCGAGGCCTATCCCACCGCCCGCCTGGAGCGCACGCTGGTCGTCAGCCGGGACTATACCCTCGCGCACGACCGCGCCCAGGCGACCGATGGGCAGATCCATGCGATCGATTGGATTTACCATAACCCCGGCACGCTGACGACCGGCCTTCCGCTGGCCGCATACGCCGGTTTTCCGACCCAAAACGGCTACCAGCATCTCGAAGACACCCGGGCCGCCACGACTGCCACCGACTGGCAGGGGCGTTTCGAGATGAACGAGGACCCCAACCGGCCCTACGGCGCCGTCTGGCCGAGCGTAAGCGGCATCACGGCCACCTTCGCGTACAACGACCAGCAGGCAGCCAGCGGCAGCGGCTCCGGCAAGTTGACGTACGACTTCTCGGCGGCCACCGGCTACGTGTTGTACAGCACGCTGTCCCCCGAACCGGGCGAAGAAGTGCCGCTGGGCCTGAAAATCGCCGTCTACGGCGATAACTCCGGCAACCAACTTAGCCTGCGCCTGTACGACCACAGCGACGAACGCTTCGTCAAAGCGGTCGGGCCGATCGATTGGAACGGCTGGCGGGTGCTCTCGTTTGCCGACCTGGCCGCGTGGCAGCACTTCTTGGGCAATGACGACGGTGTGTTCGACCTGCCGGTAAAACAGGCGGCGATCCAAGTCAGCCATCAAAGCGGCGCCGCGCCGCAGGGCACGCTCTATGTCGACGATATTCAACTGCTTCACGCCAGCGAGAACCGGCTTGTGGAAGATTTCGAGACCCTGGTGCGGCGGCTGGATGTCTGGATGTTGGGCGCGCCGGATACCACCGTCGTGACCGGGAACGGCCTTGGCCCTACCTTGAGCGTGCCCGTGCCCTTCGTGATGGCGCGCCGCAACGCTGCGGCGACCACTTTTGCCGCGCTGCTGGCCCCGCACGGAACAACGCCGGCGATCGAGGGCTTCGCCACCCTGCCGAGCGATGCCACACCGGCCGAACAGGCAGCCAGCTACGTGATCACGGCCACCACTTACGTCGATCGGCTCTTCACGCTGCCTGACGGAATGCCGGGTATCCCACACACCTTTGGCACGGCAAGCTGCGACGGGCAGACCTGTCTGCTTCGACAGGATGCAGAGGGCCACTTGCAGCGCCTGATCCTCGCCAACGGCAGCCAGATCGAGGCGGATGGGCTTTCCCTGCTGCATACGGACAGTCCGCTGAGCGGCATCCAGGTGGACTACGAGGGCACGACGCTGCGCATCGAAAGCCTGAGCGCACGGCGGGCGGCCATTTTCATCTGGGGACCGGCAATCACGCAAGTTACCTGGAACGGCGCCCCATGCACGTTCAGGCGCGAGGGAGAATATGTCGTCCTGGCAGCGTCGCAGTTGCTGTGGCTGCCGGTGGTCGTGCGGTAAAAAGGTGGGCAGGAAACCTGCCCGTCACACAAGGAGGCCTGATGAAAAAGTTCCCGTTTCCAATCGTCGTGATCGTCCTGCTATCGTCGTTGATCTTTCGCCTGTCCCCTGCGTGGGGCGGGCAGGCTGCACCGAAAGCGGCCGTCTACTACGTGGCCCCGGGCGGCGACTATGCCAACCCCGGCACGGAGGCATCTCCCACCACCCTGGAAGGCGCGCGCGACAAAATCCGTGCCCTAGGCACGCTGCCTGCCGGCGGTGTGACCGTCTACTTACGCGGCGGGGTGTATATGATGGCAGCAACTTTCGAACTGGGCGCGCAGGACTCGGGTTCCGACGGCTCGCCGGTTACTTACCGCGCGTACGCGGGAGAAACGCCGATCCTTTCGGGCGGTGCCAGCCTCGACCCGGCCTGGTTCACCCAGGTGACGGACAGTTCACCTGTCTGGGGACGGCTCGCCCCGGCCGCACAGGGCAAGCTGTGGCAGGTTACCCTACCCGCCCACGGCCTCGACGATTACGGCACCCTGGTGCGGCGGGGTTTCTCGGCCAACGGTGCGATCGCAGCCCTGGAGCTGGCCTTCAACGGCGAGATGATGGAACTGGCGCGCTGGCCCAACCGCGGCCACACCGACCCCTTCGACGAAGACGCGCCGGCCCTCGTCAGCGGCGCGCTCTCGCCCGATGTTAGCGGCACGTTCGTATACATGGGCACCACCGCCAGCGGCAGCGCCGACGATGGCTTTCCCAATTACCGGCGCGACGGCCTGGTAGGCGGCCAGCAGTTTTACCTGTACCACTGCACCTGGACCTACCAGGACACTCAACCCAAGTACTGGTTCATCAGCACGCACGACCCGGTCAGCGACCCCAACTGCTGGCCGAGCAGCGGCCCGGCCTGGCTGGCCCAGGGCAACGATCCGCGCGTCATTCCCCCATTGGAAGATTGGAGCGGTACCAGCGGCACGGCCACGGCCCGCACCCAACCCGAGGATTACGCCGCCCACGGCTTCATACGAATCCCGCAAACGTCGAGCGATACGTCCTTTCAGTTACCCGGCACACGCCACCAGCGCTGGAGCCAGGCCGGCGATATCTGGTTCCAGGGCCTGTTCGACAATTACTGGGCCGACGATACTATCGCCGGGACGATCGACGGATCGGGTGTCGTCACGCTGGCCGATGAACCGGGGTACGGCATCAGCGTTGGGCAGCCGTTTGCCGCGCTCAACCTGCTGGAGGAGATCGACATTCCCGGCGAGTGGTACCTCGACCGGGCGAGCGGAACGCTTTACTTCTGGCCGCCGGCCGGTTTGAACGGCAGCCAGATCGGCGTCTCGCTGCTCGAAGAACCGCTGCTGGCCGTAAACGGGGCCGGTTACGTGCGCTTCGAGGGCATTACCTTCGAGCTTGGGCGCGACAACCTGGCCGAAGTGCGCAACGCCGGGCACGTACAGTTCAACCACTGCACGTTTCGCAATGCCGGCCGCAACGCCGTCGATATCGGCAGCAGCAGCAACAGCGGCGTGAACTACGGCACGATTTATAACCTGGGGGCCGGCGGCGTGTTGCTTTCGGGCGGCTCGCGACCCGAGCTGACCCCGGCCTATAACTTCGTCCGCAACAGCGAAATCCATCATTACGGCCGCTGGGATCGCACCTACCGGCCTGCCATACGCCTGAGCGGCGTGGGGCAAATCGCCGAACACAACGAAATACACGACGCCCCGCACGCCGCCATCCTGTTCAGCGGCAACGAACACCAGATGCGTTACAACGAGATCGGGTACGTGGTGCAGGAATCCAACGACGCCGGGGCGATTTACGCCGGGCGCGATTGGGGCTACCGCGGCAACGACATCAGCTACAATTTTATCCACCATATCGAGAGCGTCTTTGGCGGCTCGCATGGCATCTACCTGGACGATGCCGTCAGCGGGATGCGCGTCTTCGGGAACGTGCTCTACCGCATCCGCGGCTCGGCCACCGTCAACGGCGGCGGGCGCGACAACCTGGCCGAAAACAACGTCATCGCTGCCGCCGAGAAGGCCCACAGCACTGACCGGCGCGCCCAAAGCTGGGCCACCAACACATTCGAATCGAACGGCTGCCCCGACGACTGGAACTTGCTGGGGCGCATCACTATCGTCTACGAAACCTGCTACACCAACCACCTGGAGGCAATCGATTACCAGCATGGTACCTGGGCGGCATCTTACCCCACCCTGGCCACCATTCCCAACGATTGGGGCCAGGTCAACGATACCCATTGGCTGGAACCGGAAGGCAGCACCTTTACCTGCAACAGCGCCTGGGAGGTCGAAAGCCTGATCACACAGAGCAGCCTGGGCGGCAGCAACGCCCTGGACTGGTATGCCAAGTACGACAACAACCTGGAAGCCGACCCACTCTTTGTGGATGAAGCCAACCTCAACCTGGCGCTGCGCCCCGATTCACCCGTCTACAGCCAGCTTTCATGCTTTACGGCCATTCCCTTCGAAGAGATCGGCATCGAAGAAATCCCGGCCCTCGACCTGCAAGGCATACCGGATGACGGGCGCATCACCTTGAACTGGGAAGTCAACGTGACCCTGCCCGCGACCACCACCTGGACGATTACCTACACCGGCACGACCGGCGACGAGCCATCGCCGATCGGCGGGATCGAGGCCAACACGCGCAGCTACACGCTCACCGGGTTGGCAAACTACGAATGGTACGACATCACACTCACCACAGACCCGCCCCTGCTGACCGATACCGTCCGGGCGATGCCGACAGGGTGGCTGCTTTCTCTGCCATTGGTACGGCGGTAAAAAAAACGCCCGGGCGATAAAACACGGAGTTAAACATCATGAGGAAAGTACAATGGCGCAAGTTACTGGGAACACTATGGGTTGCCGTGCTAATGGCCGGCCTGGCCGGGCCGCCGGAAGTTCCGGCGGCCCACGCGCAACGCAATGCCTGCGTGCCCAACGGCGCGGAGGTCAACGATAACGGCATCGACGAAGACTGCGACGGTTGGCTGGGTACCGGCAACGGCTATACCATCCGCGCCGAGCACCCGCGGGTGTTGATGACCCGCGAGATGCTCGACGGCATGCTGGCGCGCATGACCGGCCCGAACGCACGCGCTCCCTACAGCACCTGGTACGATCTGATCAAGGCGCGTGAAGATCAAGCGCAGGATGTCGACCTGGTCAACCTGGCCCTGATCTACAAAGCCAGCGGTGACGCAACCTACCTGACCCGTTTCCTGGCGCGCCGCCCGACCAGTGGCGATCCCGGCCTGGCGGAACTGTACGCCGTGGACATCCTGTGGGACGACATGCCCGATGAGGTCAAGCTCAACTTGATGCAGCGCGTCTCGGCCAACGACGACTGCTGGTACTGGAACTCGGTTGCCGAATCGGGTTACGAGCCGGAAGCCGTCAGTTGGGGCTACCATGCCGCCTACGGAGCCTCGCTCGGGCTGGCCTATGCAGGCGCCTTTGCCTACGACGACATTTTACAGAGCAGCCAGGTCGTCGACAACCCTGAAATGTACAACCGCTTCGACATCGCCAACTACGTGCGCCTCGCCGCCGACGAATTGAGCACGGCAGGCTATTTTCACCAGATCGAAAACCGCATCGCCGGCGACCCGGTAGCCAACACGGCCCTGCCGGGCAGCTATGGCGGCATGTACGACAACATCGGTTACGACGCCGGCGAGGAAGCACGCAGCATTTACCTGATCGCCGAATTTCTGATGCTCACCGGGCAGGATCACACCCAGGAAATGCTGCACGACAAGTATCGCGCCAGCTTTTACCAGAACATGCAGTACGCCCACATCTTCGACGCCGCCGAGCAGGACCGCTGGTGCCGCCGGGCAGGCACGGAGATGCACGAGATCGCCCGCATTTGGTACACCCAGACCAGCGTCTGGCAGCCCTTGCGCGATGCCGTGGCCCTGACCGCCAACCTGTACCAGGACCCCCGCATGCAGTACTACTTTCACGAGGGCACACAGCGCGTCCTGTGTGGGGCGCCCTACGACGGCATGTGGTGGGACCTTATCTTCTACGACGACACACTGGCCGTCGAGCCGCCCGAAACCAATCCCACGGCCACTTACTTCAGTGGCCCCGGCCTGGTGACGATGCGGGAAGACTGGTCGAATGACGCTGTGTTTGCCGTCTTCGTCGCCGGCGAGGGCATCAGCCGCCGTTACGAAGACGCCAACAGCTTCCTGCTGCATCGCAAAACCGATATCGTGCCCCATGCGGGCGCACGCATTCGCAACAATGCGGACAACAATGCCCACCACTGGTATCACGTGCGCAGCCTGGCCAAAAACACGCTCAAGATCTTCGATCCCGACGAAAGTTTCGACATCGAAAGCGACGGCTCGATCGGTGCACTCCATACCGGGCAGCCCCTGGTAGCCAGCGACAACTTCGGCGGACAAATCTTCGAGACACCGATCTCGGCTTCACAGGGCTGCTTCCAAACGGATGGCTGCGGCAGCAGCGTGGCACGTTACAACTGTAGCGCCTATCCGCTGGGGGTGTGTGAGGTGGCCGACGTGATCAAATACGAGCACGTGCCCGACGCCTATACCTACACCGTTGGCGATGGAACCGCCGCTTACACCCGCAAGATCGATTATTTTCAGCGCGAGTTCCTTTACCTGAGACCCGATGTGATCGTCGTTTTCGACCGCGTGCAGACGGTCGATGCCGGCTTCCGTAAGGTGTGGACGATTCACACATCGCCCGAACCGGCCGGCAGCACGACGCCTGTTGCCACCGGCCACGGCATGCGCCGCTACGAGGACGAAACGCACATCACCATCAACCATCCCGATACCGTAACGTACCTCGACGTGCTGCTGCCGCAGAACAACCGGGTCACCCTGCGCGGCGGCGACACGATCCTGGCATCGGCGCCGCTCAACCCGGGCCAACCGATGGGCGCCGGGCAGGTGCTGGAAGCGGATATTCCCCGCTGGTTGGAGCTGTTTGCCGTCGGCAGCGATATGCAAGGGACCATCACCATCACCGGCGATGCTGCCGAAGGAAACGGCGTCAGCGAAGTGATCACCTTCGACGGCACCGTACAGACCTACGTCTCCTCCCGACCGACCGCCACGAGCGCGACAACCCTTCAGGACAGCACACAAAACTGGATAGCCGATCAATGGGTCGGCTACGTCCTGCGCCTGCGCGGCGGGTCCGGGGAAGATGTGCTGATTACCGGTAACGATGCCAACACCCTACAGATCGACGGTGGTTACTCACCCGGCGGCGTGTGGGGCTACTATATTCTGCGGCCGCTAGAAAACTCCTACTATCACTGGAAACGTATCGATCAGATCACGACCGGTGACATGGACATCGACCATTTCACCGTTTCTATCCCCCATGACTTCGACGCCGAGAATGCCGCCGGTACGTTATATTCTTTCTCACCGCACACCGACGCCCAGGACGACGTGTACCGAAAACGTTCGGATATCGGCCAGTGGACGGTGGAAGTGGAGGCCAGCGTGCCGCAAAAACAGGATAATTTCCTGCACGTTTTTCACCTGACCGACCCTGGCCAACCCAAGGTTGAAACGCAGTTGGTACAAGGCGCGGGCGTCAGCGGCGCCGTCGTTGCAGACTGGGTGCTGCTCTTCGCCAATACCATCGAGGCTATCACGATGACCTCGGTCACGGTGCCACAAAGCGGCGGCCTGAACGTGCTGTTTATGGATCTGCTGCCCGAAAGCGACTACTACTACCTGGCCCAAGACGGCACGATCGCGCTCAGCATCGACGATAACGGCGGCAGCCTGGTGCGCTCCAGTACGCAAGGGACGGCGCTGATCCGTCCGGCCACCCATTTGACCCTGAACGGGATGCCCGGCAACCGGGCAGTCACCCTGAACTGGCACCTCGACGGCACCCTGCCCGCGACCACCACCTGGACGATCGCCTACGAGGGGCCGGCGGGCGATCAGCCTTCTCCCATCGCTGCGCTGCCCGAAGCTACCCGTACCTACGAACTGACCGGCTTGAGCAACTACACCTGGTACACGATCACGCTCACCACGGACCCGCCCCTGCTGGCCGACAGCATCCGCATCATGCCGACCAACCGGGCCATCTATTTGCCGCTGGTGTGGCGGTAAAAGCACCGGATCGTCACACCCGTCACTGCGGCGGGTGATCAAAACTTTTATCAGAAGGAGCATCGTTATGGCACGGAAATCGATTAAAACACTGTTGAGCATCTTAATGCTGTTCAGCCTGGCCTGGGGGGCCTTGCAAGGAGAAAAGTGGACGCAGCCGGCGCAGGCGCAAGCCAACAGCCCCGCCTCGCTTGCGGCCCGTTCACAACCGCTGATCATCGATCACACGACGAAAGACGTTACCGCCATCCCCCTGCAATGGATCGAAAAGGCCAAGCAAGACCTGCACATTTTCTACACGCACACGTCGCACGGCAGCCAGCTAACCGACGGTATGGGCGGCCTGGTCAATTTTGCCAACGGCGGCGGGCTGGGCCTTGCGCTGCCCGAGGGCACTTTCGGTGGATTGTCCCTGGATGACAATTACAGCACGGACCTGGGCAACAGCAGCTGGCCACAGATCACGAGGAACTACCTCGGTGCGCCCGATCCGGCTACCGGGCGCGGTACCGTTCATTCCGATACCAACGTAGTCATCTGGTCGTGGTGCGGGCAGGTCAGCGGGATCAGCGAACAAGATTTAATCGATCACTACCTGACTCCCATGACCCAACTGGAAGCCGATTACCCCGGCATCACCTTCGTTTACATGACGGGCCATGCGGATGGCTCCGGCGAAAGCGGTGACCTGCACCTGCGCAACCAGCAGATCCGCCAGTACGCCATCGCCAACAACAAGGTGCTCTACGACTTCTACGACATCGAACTCTACGACCCCGACGACAATTACTACGGCGACCAATACGCCAACGATGAACTGTATTACGATACAAACGGCGATGGGCATTATGACAGGAATGATGACAGCAACTGGGGAATCCAGTGGCAAAGAACACACACGCAAGACGTCGATTGGTACAGTGTCGGCTGCGCCCACTCCCAGGCGATTAACTGCAACCAGAAAGCCTACGCCGCCTGGTGGCTGTGGGCCAGCCTGGCAGGATGGACGGCCGCCCCCGATCTTTCCCAATCCAGCAAATCGGCCAGCCAGCCGGCGGTTTCCTTCGGCGATACCGTCACCTACACCGTCCGCATCGAAAGCCCATCCACCATTACCAACACCGTTTGGCTCACCGACACGATCCCGGCCGGCCTGAGCTACGTCCCCGGCTCGTTGACAGCTTCTTCAGGCGCGGCCGACGACAGCCAGGCCCCCACCCTGCGATGGACGGGCGTGCTGACCCCAACCCCGACCGTGCTCGTCACCTATGCCGTCACCGTCACGACGGAAAGCGCCGAATTCCTGACCAACGCGGCCGTCTTGCAGATCGAAGGACACCCGGCCATCACGCGTGCTGTCACCATCATCGCCAACGGCTACCAGGTCTTCCTGCCACAGGTCGCCCGATAGGCTTTGGCGCGGTTGCCCGAACGTGCAAGCAAACGCTGGCAGGACCGTTCAAATGGCGCCAAAGGAGCATCCCTTGAAAAAATGCATCGTTTTTCTCCTGCTTGCTTTCTTGTTGAACATCCAGCCGGGCGAAGCACGCCCGGCTGCCCCACCCACGTGCAGCGACGCCGCCGTGAGCTTATCGAGCGGCTACACCTACGCCATCGGCAGTGCCCGGTTCGCTGACCCCGATGGCGATGGCGAGGCGGGCAGCCGCTACCATTGGCTGGTCAACGGATCGGCGCTCACCGATACGGCCGTCAGCGAGGGCCTGCTGCTGCCCTTCGACAACAGCACCAACGGCGGCAACGGCGAAACGCCCGCTGCAGCGCAAAGCGTGGCCTATGCACCCGGCAAGTGGGGCCAGGCGCTGGCGCTGGCAGACGGCGGCAGCCTGAAATACGCCCGCCAGAATAACCTTCCCCTGGACGAAGGCACGATCGAACTGTGGGTGGCGCTGCGCGCCGACGGCGACGATCCGGTTTTCGGCAGCCAAACCCACGTCCTTTTCTTCTACAAGGCCGCCGATGGTGACTACCTGCTCATCGGCCAGAGCAAAGACTCGCACATCCTCTATGCCGGCGGCACGGTGAACGGTGAGTGGCAAAGCGCTTACGGTGGCAAGGCGTCGATGAACGGCTGGAAAGCCGGCGAATGGCACCACATCGCCTTCAGCTACTCGGCAAGCGGCAACTTCATGCGCTTTTATGTGGACGGCGTCTTGACTGCCGACACCAACGAAGACCATTACTGGCCGCCGGCAAGCGACGGCGCCGAGTTCGCCATCGGTGGTTCGCCGTGGTGGAACAACACCGCCCACTACTGGATCGACGAGGTGCGTATTTCCGGCCACGCCGCCGCGCCGGCCGAGATTGCCGCCCGCGCCGCCCGCCAGGAAGCCGCCCGGCCCAACGAAACCTGGCTGCCGACCGCCGAACTGCCCCCCGGCGACACGCTAGCCTACGAATTCACGCCCGCCGCCAACGGTGAAACCGGCACAGCCTGCACGAGCGATCCGTTGACCTTTCCCGGCATCCCTGTGCGCAACCCGCAGCCGCCCAGTACCGTACTGCCGGCCGGTGCAACCTCGTTTGCGCTCTCCGTCGAGACGATCACGCCCACCCGCTGCGCCTACAGCGTCAACGCCAGCCTGCCTTATACCGGCATGACGCCCTTCGGCGAAGCGGCCGACGCCACGACGCACACCGTCACCATCCTGGGCCTCGATGCCGACCCAAACCGGCTCAACGACGTCTACGTGCGCTGCGCGGCGCATCCCGACTTCGCAATGCGCCTGCGCTACCGCAGCCTGTCGCCGGCCAACCCGGATTTTCCGCGCACCGGCAACCTGTGGGGCTGGTGGGAATGGCGCAACCACAACCAGCGCTCGCTGGAGTACCTGGCGCGCGTGGATTTATGGCTGGGTGTTGGCGCCAGCGCCGACGAAATCCGCCAGCTGCGCCTGCTCAACCCGCACATCCGCATCCTGACTTCCATCAACGCCGTCGAGAACAACGACATCCCTTCGAGCGACTACTACCTGAAAGACGTGAACGGAAACCTGATCGAAGTCTGGCCCGGTTCCTATCGCTTGAACCTGACCAGGCTCGAGGTTGCCGAGTACCAGGCGCAGTACGCCTACCAAAGCTGGCTCGACTCGGGGATGATGGCCGACGGCGTTTTCTTCGACAACGTCATGACCACCCAGTCGTGGCAGCTGGACGATATCTACGGCAATCCCGTACGGATCGATGCCAATGAAGACGGCATCGAAGACGACCCGGCCTGGCTGGACGCCGCCTGGAAAGCGGGCGTCTTTCACGAAATCGAGACCTTTCGTAAGCTGATGCCACACGCCATCGTCAGCGGCCACTCGATGAACATCTACGAGCCGGGCATTGCCGAGTTGTTCGACGGCATCAGTATCGGTTTCGAGACCGCCAACGTGCTCGAAGGCGAACGCACCTTCACCGACGCCTGGGATCGCTACCGTGCCTGGATGGAGCAGGCGATTCAACCGCCGGTGGTGATGTACGAATCTTCTCCGGTCGATCAGATCGCCTACGGCTATGACTATTCGCCGGAAGAGAAAATCCCCGCCAGCACGCTCGAATTCGCCCGCACGTACTATCCCCACGTGCGCTTCGGCCTGGCGCTGACCCTGATGGCGGACGGGTACTTCGCGCACGAATTCGGCGACACCTGGCACGGCAACGACTGGTGGTACGACGAGCTGGATTACGACCTTGGCTTCCCGCTCGGCCCGGCTTATCGCGCCGACGTGGGCTTCGACGCCGGCCCCAACCAGATCGCCAACGGCAGCTTCGAAAGCGCCATCACCGATCCCTGGCGCTTCTGGGCCAACACGGGTGCCGGCTGCCAGGCGAGCGTCGGGCGGGATGCCGCCACGGCTGCCGCCGGCGAATTCTCTGCCCGGGTGGTCGTGACGGCCACGTCGGGCACCAGCTGGCACGTCGATTTCAACCAGGACGCCCGCAGCCTGATCGAAGGCGCCGTCTACGACTTGAGCTTTTGGGCCAAAGCCGATCGGGAACGCACGCTGCGCCTGGGGGCCTCGAAAAACGCACCCGGTTGGGATAACTACGGCCTGGGGCGTGAACTGGCCATCGATTCGACCTGGCGGCTGTACACCGTCACCTTCGAAGCCAGCGCCACGGCCAGCGACGCCCGCATCCAATTCTTCAGCGGGGCCTTCACCGGCACCGTCTGGCTCGACGACGTGCAACTGCGCTTTCACCCGCCGGATGTTTTGCGGCGTGATTACACCAACGGCACGGTGCTGCTCAACGGAACCGAGGAGACACAAACCATTCGCATCGAAAGCGGCTACCACCGCCTGACGGGAACACAGGCCCCCCTGGATGAATTCATCCTGGACGACAGCAGTGAAGCCTTCACGATCACGGCCGGAACCTGGAGCGAGCAAACCTACGACAGCGGCGAATGGAAGGCCAGCGGGCCTTTTTACCACGCCTGGCAGACCAAGCTGCACGAGATCGACAGCACATCGGGCGAGGCGCGCTGGGCTTTGCCGGTCCAGGCGGCTGACGTATACACGATCACGGCCTGGTGGCCGGCAGCCCCGGCCGCCGGCGGCTGGGCGGCCAATGCCCGCTTCGAGGTCGTGGCCGGCGCAGAGGTGTTGGCCAGCCTTACCGTCGACCAACGCCAGGGCGGCGATACGTGGCACCCGGTGGCCGTCGTGGCACTCGACCCGGCACAGCAGCCCTACGTGCGGCTGGTTTGCTCGGGCGCAGCGCCCTGCGTGGCCGACGCCCTACACGTGCGTTCGGCAGCACGCTACAACAACGGGCGGCCGGTTACGTCGGTCACGCTTGCACCGCTGGATGGGATCGTCCTGGCGCGCCGCGCCGGCGGGCAGGTGTACCTGCCGCTGGTTCAGAAGTGAGAGGAAACTATGAAAACCCTGCGCGTATTGATCCTGTTGGCGATGCTGGCCAACCTGTTCTCCTTTCACAGGCCCGCCCGGGCCGCCGAAACCGTCCCTGCGGTGTGGAATATCGTCTCCGATGACTTCGAGGGCGGCTCGCTGGCCGAATGGGGGCAGAGCGGCCAGGTGGCGCTGGCTCCCGGCGGCGGCATCAACGGTTCGACAGGCCTGGCCGTCACCGTCGGGAAGGACGACAGTTCCATCCGGCGCACCGGAGTGGCCAAAGCCGTGGAGGGGTACCTGAGCTTCTGGTTTAACCCCAACGGCGTCAGCCTGCCCGAACCGACGCCCAACTACTACCCACCCGGCACGTCGCTGGCGATCGCCGAAGTACTCAACAGCAGCAAATGGTGGCCGCCGTTGGTGGCGCTCTACCTGCGCAAACCGCCGGGCGAGGGCTACAAGGGTTATCTGGCCTGGCCCAACAATGAAGACGGCGACCGTACCTACGATTACGAGCACGCCTTCACCCTCGGCGACGGCTGGCAGCAGATCACGGTTGGTTATCGCATCGATGAATGGGTGGCCGTGTGGGTCAACGGCAGCCTGATCCGCAAGGTAACCACTGGAATCGTTCACGCCGACCCGTATGGCGATATCGTTTACTTTGGCAAGATTCGCGAGAACAGCAGCACCCCCGGCGGCACCATCCGCTTCGACAACGTCGCCTTCCAGGTGCCCCGTGTGGACGATCTGTGGGTGGATGCCGAACGGGGCAGCGATCAGAACGACGGCCTGACTGCATCCAGCGCCTACCGCACGATCCAGAAGGCCGCAGACATCGCCGGGCCGGGCACTACCGTGCACATCCTGCCGGGCGTGTACCGTGAAACGGTCCGGCCAGTGTTGAACGGCACGGCAGCCGAAGCAGTGGTCTACCGGGCCGAAAACGGCCCCGGCACGGTGACGGTCCGCGGCTCCGAGCCGTCTTCTTCACTGGCGTGGACGCAGCTCAGCGCCAACACGATCGGCCTGCCCGCAGGCGTAGACCCGGCCAATATCTACACTGCCGATCTTTCGAGTTGGGGAATGAGCGGGTCGCCACGCTTCGTCATCCAGTTTGCCGCCGCCGGGATGGGAGAAGGAAGCGGACCGGGCACGCGCCTGCCCCTGGCGCGCGAACCGGACTGGGGCGTAACCCACGAATGGAAAACCCACGAGTTCTGGTGGGCGGCCGACGGCGGAGCGGCCCCTGCGGCCTGTGACCCGGCCACGGACAGCGATCACAACTGCGACCTGCCGCAGCGTTCGATGACCCAGTTGACCGACCGCAACAACGACAGTGCGCCGACAGGCGTCGAACCCGGCAACCTGGCCACCCTCGGCGACCTGACCGGGGCCAGGCTGATCGCTATCGACACCTTCCAGGGACATTACGTCTACAGCCGTACGATTACCGCGCACGACGTCGGCAGCGGCCGGATCACGGTCAATGCGATCTGCGAACACGACGGCGGCAGCGGCAACCCAGGCCTGGGCTGGGGCACGAAGTATTTCGTCGAGAACAAAGCCAGCCTGCTCGACACCCCCGGCGAATGGTGGTACGACACGCCCAACAAACGGCTCTACCTGTGGCCTGCCACGCCGGGCAACCCGGGCGCACAAAACATCGAAATCTCACGCCGCGGCGACGGTATCGACCTGCAAAACCGCTCTTACGTTACCCTGGATGGCCTGACGGTCGAGATCGTCAACCGGCGCGGCGTCACGCTGCACAACTGGACGGAGCACAAATCCTACGGCAACACGCTGCGCAACCTGCTGGTACAGTACGCCAATTATGGCGTGTACGTGGAGCAAAACGTCGCCGCCGGCGAGCCGGCCGGCAATGTCATCGACAGCTTCACGCTCGAAAACTCCGAAGTGGCCTACACCGACAGCCAGGGCATGCGCCTGCTCGACTGGTGGGAAAACGGCCCGGCCGCCGATGCGTTCGTCCACCCCGGCATCCGTAACACCCTGATCCGCGGCAACGAATTCCATCACCTGGGTTTTCGCACCGATGGCGACAATGCCGTCGGGCTGTCGTTCGGTTTTGCCAACCAGTTGCGCTTCGAGAACAACCACGTCCATCACATCGGGCACAACGGTGTGCAGTTTTCCCGCTCGGTGATCCAATCTGAAAAGACCTACGGCTTCGATGCGAGCGAAATCAAAACCGGCGAAATTCTGATCAAAGACAATCTCTTTGAAAAGTCCTGCCAGCTTACCACCGACTGCGGCGAGTTGAAATTCTGGGGGTCCCCGCCCGACCATCACGTCTTCCGGGATGTACTCGTCATCGGGAACATCTTCCGCGACACCATCGGCTGGTCGTACGTTTCGGAGAAACGCCAGCGGTATACGGGTGGGGAAGGCAGTGAAATCCGCGGCATGGGCGCCTACGGCCTGTTCGTCGATCATGCCAGCGGCATCCATGCCTACCGCAACATCGCCTACAACAACGCTTATCTTGGCTATACGCTATACGGCGTGTGGCGCGACGGCCTGATGATCTACACCAACAACGTAGCGGCCAATTCGCTCTACGGCATCAGCCTGGGCGGCGGGCAGTACGACACACACGGCAGCGTGGACACGCAAATCTACAACAACATCCTGATCAACAACGAAGCCTTTGGCCTGTCGGTCGGCCTCGTCGCCGGACGTTCTGCGAACACCTTCATCGACAACAACCTGTATTACAACAACGGCTGGCGCACGTACGAAAATGGCGGCATCTGGCACGCCGGGGCGATGGTCGTGACCGAATACAACGAAGCGCATTCGTCATCATCCTGGAAGCCTTACGCCAGCCTGCCGGAAGCACAGGCGGCCACGCCGTGGGAGGACCACGGGGTAAACGGCGACCCATCCGTGTGGGATTACGACCTCGCCGATCACAACCTGTTCGACGGCTCGTGGCCCGATTTCCACCTGACACCGGCCAGTACAAGCGCCATCGACGCCGGCCTGAGCAGCCTGCCGGCCTCGCTCACCGCCCTGCTCGATCGCTTCGGCATCGCCGATTACCGCAGCGGCAGTGCTTACGACATCGGGCGCTACGAGGCCGGGTACACCCTGCAAGCCAGCCCCTTCGCGCAGGCCATCCGTCCCGGCGAAACGGCCACCTACACACTAAAAACGTTCCCCACCGACCTGCCCTATCCCGTGGTGCTGTCCGTTGCCGGCCCATCATCGCACCTGACGGTGACGTTGAGCAGCGACACGCTGGTCCCCGGCGGCAGCGTCACGCTGCACGCAAGCCACGACGGCACGCCAGAGACGCGAGCCTGCACGCTCCAGGTCAACGCGAACGGCGGCGGCTTCAGCCAGAACGTTGCACTGCAACTGTTAATCGGCGGCGAACGTATCTACTTACCGGTTGTCTCCCGCGAAAGCCAAAAACCTTCGCCGGCGAAGCTGCCTTAAAAGCGCCCCAGGTGGGATGGCCGGGCGGCCGTCCCGCCTGGGGCGGCGGGCATCCTGCCCGCGCTTCCCACCATTTGGTTAAGGAATGCTGACACAGGACTACGGACAAGCAAGCACTTTTGCAGTAAACTTACCCTATGACCGATCGACTCGACCAGGCCATCCAGCTGATCAAAGCGGGCCAGAAAGCGCAGGCGCGGGAGCTTTTGCTGCGCCTGCTGGAAAGCAACCCGTCCAACGAAAACGCCTGGCTATGGCTGACGCAGTGTTTACCGAATGATGCGCAGCGCATCGCCGCCCTCGAGCGCTGCCTGAAGTACAACCCGAACAGCGAGCGGGCGCAAAAAGGCCTGGCGCAGCTGCGGCAGCGCGCCCGCGGGCAGCAGCCGCCTCCCGCCCCTGCGCAAACGAGACAACCTGCCCCACCCCTGCCACCGCAGGCCTGGGACCAGCCGCTCAGCAGCACAACCCGGCAAGCACCTACGGAAGCGCCTGCGGAAACCCCCATCGCCCGCACGGGTTCGCTCCAGAGCCGCCTGGCGCGCCAGGCGGAAACCTCACCTGCGGCAGCGCCGCCGCAGCCACCGGAAAATATACGCCAGGAAGTCTTCACAACCCGGCCCGCAGAAGCCCCGCGCCAGGCAACCCGCCAGGCGCCGCGTAAGGCGGCAAAGCCCGTTGCCAGGCCCAAAAAACAGCGGCGCCGGCTTGCAGGATGCCTGTTTGCATTGCTGGTGCTGGCAATCCTGGGGGCAGGTGGGGGTTACGCATGGTACCAACGCGTTTTTCTTCCGCAGCAGCAGGCCGGAATAACCGTTACGGCAACAGCGGCCCAGCCAACAAGCACCCCGGCGACGCCGCTCAGCCTGCCGACCTTGCCCGATACCTACACCCCGGCCCCCTCGAGCACGCCCGGCCCTACCCGCACCCACCCGGCCACGGCCGCCCCCGGCCCGACGAGCACGCCCCTGGCGCCGGCCACCGCCCTCGCCCAGGTGCTGCCGCAAGGCCCGGTGGTGTTGTACGTGGCGGCCGGCGCCTGCGTGGTCAAAGCGGTCAGTGCAGCGGCCAGCCAGCCGCTCACGCTGACGGTCAAACCGCCGGAGAAAGACTGCCTGCGGCCCAGGTTCTCCCCCAACGGCAAAAAGCTGGCCTTCGTGCTGGACAACGGGAGCTACGAACTTTACGTGATGAACCTGAACGGCACCGGGTTGACAAAGGTGGCCGAGACGAGCGCCTTCGCCTGGTCGCCGGACAGCCGGCAGTTAGCATACCACACCCGCCACTCCGAAACGCTGCTGGGCGCGCTGGGCATCGTCAATGCCGATGGGAGCGAGGCGCGTCTGATCGGTTACGAGGGCATCTCGGTTTGCACCGGCTGCGATGGCGATATCGACATCTCCTGGTCGCCTGATGGGCGCTGGATTTACGCCCCGGCCGATCTCGACTTCCCTTCATCAAAGACGATCACCGGCAACATCTTCCGTGTCGACGGCAGCGAGCACCGCCCGTTGGGTGAAGCCGAAGTGCCCTTCGCTACGGCGGCCGCCTGGTCGCCCAACGGTCAGTGGCTGGCCCTGCCGAGCCTCGACGGTGTCGAGGAAGGCTGCAACGGGTTGGATATTCTCGGCCTCGAAGGCGAGCAAACACCACTCGACGCAACCCAGGCCCATCTCTACGGTGAAACGGGGGCCGCGCCCACCTGCCTGTGGGAAAACGTTCTGTGGTCCCCGAACAACGCAAACATCCTCGCCTACGGACACCCGCGCGGCGACTTCAGCCCCGGAACCGTGAAGTACGACCGCGTCTTGGTGATGACATCGGATGGTGAAGACGTGAACTTGCTGGCGCACTGGGCCGGGCATCCGGGCGCTTCGCTCTGGTCGGACGACGGCAAACGGATCGTATTTGTCGCTTCTCCCGACATGGACTCGTTCGGCAGCCCGGGGCCGTTGGTGATCATGGACTATGCGCCCGAAGCCCCAACCCACATCATTCTGGCCGAGGCGGCCAAGAACTTCCCCGGGGCGCTGTTTTGGCTGCAATCGCCCGATCTCATCGAGCCAACGGCCGCAGCAGATACCCCGGCACCGGACGGCTAACAGCCTTCCGGAGAACCCACGCAGGGCAACCTGCACAACCATACGGCACCGTTTTTCATATTCCTTTGCCACCGGAAAGGTCCCATGAACAGAAAGCTTCTTGCCATCCTGCTGGCCCTGGTATGGCTCGGGAACCTGTCTGCTCTGCCCGGCCCGGCGACTCAGCCGGTGACCGCCCGGGCAGCCTTGCTGCCGGCGGCAGGTTTTCAGCCCAAAGCATACACCGACTACGCAAAAATCGTCTACATCGACCCCGGCAGCGCCACGCCCGGCGATGGCAGTTCGCCGGAGCACCCGCTGCGTTCCTGGGCAGAAGCAGCCATTGCGGCCGACACTGCCTACGTGCAAAAGCGCGGCACCGTCGCCGCGATCGGCCGGGAAATCCGCCTCAACCAGGCCGGCGTGCTGGTAGGTGCGTACGGCCCTGAAAGCGATCCACGCCCCATCATTTCCGACATCTCGGGCGGCAGCATAACCCATTTGATCAACGTCCAGGCCGATGGCGTAACGGTGCGCGACCTGGAAATCACCTCACCCGAGGCAACCAGCGGCATCCACTTTGCCGCCGGGGCCTGGCCCAGCGATGGCGTGGCCTGGAACAACTACGTTCACGGCCTGGATCGGGAGCATTACCTGATGTGGGGCATCCGTGTCTTTGGCGAGCGCACGAAGGTGCTGTACAACAGGGTCGAATACACCGGCGACGATGGGATGTTCTTGCAGTATTTCGACGATATCGAAGTCGGCTACAACCAAATCGCTCACGTCAACCAGAAGTGGTTCGAGGACCCGTCGGAACAGCATGCCGGCGGCGACGGCATCCAGTTCGATACATCCGACCGTTTTTCTATTCATCACAACGTGATCGACCGTTCCGACACCGGCAACAAGTTCTGTATCATCGTCGATCCCAAGGACGCTTCCGGCACGACCAGCGGCGGGCTGATCGAAAACAACGTCTGCCTGCTCCACGAGGGGATGGCGGGCATCTTTGCTGGTGGGGCATCCGTCTACGCCATCACCATCCGCAACAATCTCTTTACCTACGCCCCGGGCGATCACCAGGCGATCGGCGTGTACTGCCATGCCCGCTACCCCACCGTGTATAACAATGTCTTCATCGGCATGGGACAGGCGATCAACCTGTGGAACGACAACGCCGAGGCCGAAGTACACCACAACACTTTTTACGATCTGGGCAGCTACGCCATCCGGGGCAACGTTGGCACGATTACGGCCACCAACAACCTTTTCGCCATTCCTGTCGCTGCAAAAGCCTTTGGGATCGACGGGCTGACGGCCTCCCATAACCTGTTTCTGCACCAGGATCAGGCCACCGGAAGCAACCCGGTCATCGGCGACCCGCGCTTTGTCGATGCAGGGGGCGGCGACCTGCACCTGCTGGCCGGTTCTGCCGCCCAGGATGCCGGAGCAGCAGTTTCCGGCATCACCACCGACGCTGATGGCGAGCGGCGCGATGCAGCCCCCGACATCGGCGCGTACGAACTGCAACCCGCCCTGCGCCTGCATGGTACCCCTGGCGATCGGGCAATCACGCTGGCCTGGGAGGTCAACACCAGCCTGCCGGCCACAAGCACCTGGACGATTTCCTACGACGGCCCGACCGGCGACGATCCGTCGCCGGTCGGCGGGATCGACGCCGCAGCGCGCACCTACACACTCACCGGCCTGGCCAACTACACCTGGTACACCATCACCCTCAGCAGCGAACCGGCCCTGCTGAGCGACACGATCCGGGTCATGCCTAGCGATCGTACGATCTACCTGCCGCTGGTCCGCCGGTAACAACGCGGGCAGAACACCTCGTAACAGGCACCGACGTTACGGCCGGTGCGTTTTTTTGTTTTTCGCGCCTACTATGACCAACGGACGATTGCATCTTAGCGGGTGGCCCCTATACTCAAAATCGCGGTAACCTACCTTCTACCGGTCTATCAAAGGAGCCCAGCCGTGAAAAAATATCCCCTTCTCCTGGTTTTCGCCTTGCTCACCGCCATCTGCCGGCCGGCGCCCACGCCCGTGCAGGCGGCCCCGGCCCTGGTTTTGTACGGCACCTTCGAGGCCATGGGCATTACCCTCAATCTGTTGGAAAGCGATGACCCCGACCTGGACGCTACCACCCTGGTGGCATACCGGGAGAACGGGACAGGCCCATACCGTCAGGGTTTTCCACTCAGCCGGGTGAGCGCGACGCGCTTCGCAGGCAGCCTGTTTTGGCTGACACCGGGGGTTTTGTACGACGTACGCGTGACCGTTTCCGACCCGGACGGCGGCGCGCTGGATGGCGCCGTCGTCAACGGCAGTCAGGCCACGCGCGCCGAAATCAGCATCCCAGCGGCCACGAAATCGTACTACGTCACGCCCAATGGCAGCGGCACGGCTTGCAGCCAGCCATCGCCCTGCGGCCTCACCAGCGCCATCCAACAGGCGCGGCCGGGCGAGGCCGTAGTTTTGCGCGCCGGCACCTACTACGCCGGGGAAATCGACCTGCCCCATTCGGGCACGGCAGGCGCACCGATTGTGATCCGCAGTTACCCCGGCGAGACGGCCGTTCTCGATGGCGGCGATCCGGCCGCATTCTCCTGGACGGCGCAAGGTGGCGGGGTATACCGCACAACCGTCCAGGTGGCCGGCACGCACCTGGTAACGGCCAACGGGCAGCGCCTGTATCCTTACCAAAGCCTGGCCGATTTGCAGAGCCTGCGCTGGGGCATCCCCGGTTTCTACGCCGACGGCGTCACGCTGTCTGTACGCCTGGCCGGTGATGCCGATCCGAATGCAGCCACGATGGTCGTTTCACGTTACAATCATGCGCTCAATATCCAAAACGTGGACTACATCTACATCACCGGCCTGATCATCCGGCACTACGGCCAGGGAGAGTACGCCAAGGCAATCTATCTGGACACGGCCTCCAATAACTTGATCAAAGACTGCACGTTCGCCATCAACGATCTCAGCATCGGAATCAAGCGCCCCTCCGGCGAAAACGTGATCGAAGACAACACCTTCTACGACACGATTTTCGACTGGCCGTGGGATGCGGTAAAAGCGGGCAGCGGCCTGGAGACGGGCGGCATCCGCTTTTATGCCCCCACGAGCGGCCAGGGCACGATCATCCGGCGCAACGTCTTTCATGACTTTTTCGACGGCTTCGGCGCCTGCCCGAACGCTGCCGGCGGGCTGACCAACGAAACCGACGTCTACGAGAACCTGGTCTACCGCGCCGGCGACGATGGCATGGAAACGGACGGGCAGTGCAGCAACGTACGGATATGGGGCAACACCTTTCACGATGTGCTGGTGGGCATCTCACTCGCCCCGGCAGGCGATGGGCCGGTTTACGCCATGCGCAACCTGATCTACAACACCGGTGTCGGCAACAACGACTATTCGGGCATGCCCTTCAAATTCAACTCCGGCGACGGCGACTCGGGGCCGATGTTCCTGTTCCACAATACCGCCGACGCCGCCCTGCCGGGTAACAACGGGTTTTCGCTCCACGATCCGGGTTCCTGGCCGCAACTGACCGGCCGCAACAATATCTGGAGCGGCACCGAATACGCCCTCTACAATTCCCACCCCGGCCAACCGCTCGATCTGGACTACGATGGCCTGTACACCACGCAACCCGGCGCACTGGCCTGGTGGCAAGGGCTGGGCGACTTGAGCACGCTGGCCGAGCTGCGCAGCGTCACCGGGCAGGAAATGCATGGGGCCAACCTGCCGCCCGGCTTCAGCGATGCCGCCGGCGGCGATTACACCCTGTCGGCGATCAGCCCGCTGCTCGACAAGGGCCTGCCTATCCCCGGCATCAACGACGGTTTTGGCGGCAGCGCGCCCGATCTGGGTGCTTTCGAGTTTACGCCCTCACTGCAATTGGCCGGCACAGCCGGCAGCCAGGCCATCCACCTGTCCTGGCAGGTCAACGCCACCCTGCCCGAAGGCGCCACCTGGACGCTTCACTACACCGGGCCAGCCGGCGATCAGGCGTCGCCGGTTAGTGGCATTGCCGCGGGCACACGCAGCTACACGCTGACCGGGCTGACCAACTACGCCTGGTACGACATCACGCTCAGCACCGAGCCGGCCCTGCTCAGCGATACGGTGCGCCTGATGCCGACGGATCGCCTGGTTTACCTGCCGTTGGCGTACAAATAATGTGACCAATGGCCGATTGCCGCAACCAAAGAGAAGCCCTATCCTTGAATACAAAATCCCGCATCTGACCCTGTACAAGGAGGCTCGAATCTTATGAAGGTTAAGCAAGTTCTTCGCTGGGTGGCCGTATTCATCGTGTGCGTGACCCTGAACGCCCACACCGTGCGGCCGGCTGCCGTGGCCATGCCGGCGGCCACCTATTATGTAGCGACCGACGGCATCGATGCCGCCGGCCGCGGTACAGAAGCCCAGCCGTGGCGTACCATCCCTTATGCGCTCGGGCAGGTGCCCGATGGCAGCACGATCCTTGTCAAACCCGGCGAGTACGTGGGCGAGATCAACTTGAACGGCTATTTCACCCAAGGGGTCGTGGTCCGCTCGCAGGTGCCCTACCAGGCGCGCCTGCGCAACAGCCCCGAGAAGGTCATCCATACTTACGACGGATGCCGCGGCATCACGCTGGAGGGCTTCGACATCGCCGGTTCACCGGCTGCCGGGCCGCTGGTCGTTCACATCGAAGGCGGGGGCAGCCTGGGCAACGTCTCCCATATCGTTCTGGCCAACAACGTCTTCCACGACAGCTACGACAACGACATTCTCAAAATCAACTACAGCGCCAGCCACATCACCGTGCGCGGGAATATGTTCTACAACCAGAGCGGCAGCGACGAGCACATGGATATCAACAGCGTCACCGACGTGATCATCGAAGACAACGTGTTCTTCAACGATTTCGCCGGAAGCGGCCGGCCGGCCGGGAATACGAGCGCCTTTATCAACATCAAGGACAGCGCAGACGACGACGACGTAACCGGCAGCAGCCAGATTACGGTGCGCCGCAACGTCTTTCTCAACTGGGAAGGCAACCGCAACTATGGTTTTATCCAGCTCAGCGAAGACAGCATGCCCTACTACGAGTCTTACGATGTGCTGATCGAGAACAACCTGATGCTCGGCAACGCCCCCGGCGTGATGCGGGCGCCGGTTTCGGCGCAGGGCACGCGCGACGTGACCTTCCGCAACAACACCATCGCCGGCAATCTGCCGTCGGCCGCCTATGCCTTGAGCCTGTACGAATGGGACGGCAGCCTGATCAACCAAAACGTGTCCTATTACAATAATATCTGGGCCGACCCCACCGGCACGATGGGGACAGAGTATGAAGAGGACTATGACTTTTCGATGACGCCTCCCGGCGCCACACAGAGCGCAGTTCTCGACAACAACCTTTACTGGAACGGCGGCCAGAATATCCCCGTCGACGCCAACGCAGCCCTCAACTACACAGACGACGCCCACCGGCTGGTGGCCAACCCGCTGCTGGGAAGCCAGGCGGGCCTGGCCGTCCCGCGCTGGTTGCCGGGCGAAGGGCGCTTCGCCGATGGGTCGGCTTCGATCCGCGAGGCGTTCGAACGGCTCGTCACGCACTACGGCACGCCCGGAACAGGCAGCCAGGCGATCGATGCCGCAGACCCCGCCAACGCCCCCACTGACGATATCCTCGGCCGGACGCGTAGTGCGCCTGACCTCGGCGCCGTCGAAGCCGCTAGCGCGCCAAGCCCCGATTTCACCCTGGAAGCCACGCCCGCCACGCAGCGCATCCTGCCCGGCGGGCAGGCCGTCTACACGCTTTCGCTTCAGCCAGGCGGCGGCTTCAGCAGCACGGTTACACTCACGGCCAACGATCCATCGGCCGATCTCGAGATTGCCATCCATCCCGGCAGCCTCACACTGCCCGGTCAGGCCACCCTCACGGTGACCGATCAGCATGGCGCGCCGCTTTCGCCGGTTATCGGCTACACGATTGCCATCACCGGCACGGGCGGCGGGCTGAGTCACAGCGCCAGCGTGGAACTGCGCGTGGGCAGCAACCAGGCGCCGACAGCGCCCGGCAGCCCCGACCCGGCAAACAACGCGACCGAGGTGCCGGTGGGGAAAGCATTCAGTTGGCAGGCCAACGACGCGGATGGCGATACGCTCACGTACCAGGTGGCGCTCGGCACGGCCAACCCACCGGCCAACGTGGCAAACGTTACTTCGCCATCGTACGCCCCAAACCTGGCCACCGGCACAACCTACTACTGGCAGATCAGCGCTTCCGACGGCATCAGCACCACCGCCGGGCCGGTGTGGCAGTTCACCACATCGGAGAACGTGCCAACCTATCTCCCCCTGATCCGCCGGGATAATGCCGGCACAGGCGGCGGAAGCCTGAGCGGCTGCCGCCTGTTCCCAAGCGATCACATCCTCAACACACCCATCGACAGCCTGCCCGTCGACGCCAACTCGAGCGCTTACATCAACACCATCGGCCGGGACGCCCACTTCCACGCCGACTTCGGCTCCGGCACGTGGGAGGGCTTCGCCATCGGCATCCCCTACAATATCGTGCCGGGGACGCAGGCCACCTCGTCCGTTCTCTTCCAATACGGGGACGAGAGCGACCCCGGACCTTACCCCATCCCGGCCAACCCGCTGATCGAGGGTGATCCCAACAGCGGCGACCGCCACATCTTGATCGTAGAAAACACCAACTGCATCCTGTACGAACTCTCTGCCATGTACCGTACAGGCAGCCAGTGGTACGGCGACGCCGGGGCGATCTTCGACTTGAACGACTACACGCTGCGCCCGGACAGCTGGACTTCGGCCGACGCCGCCGGCCTGCCGATGCTGCCGCTGCTGGTGCGCTACGACGAAGTGGCCGCCGGCGAAATCCGCCACGCCATCCGCTTCACGGCGCCCCAGACGCGCGCCAGTTACGTCTGGCCGGCGCGGCACGAGGCTTCGGATTACACCGGTACGCAGTACCCGCCCATGGGGCAGCGCTTCCGGCTAAAGGCCGGTTACGATATATCCGGTTTCTCACCCCAGATGCAGGTGATCTTGCAGGCCATGAAAACCTACGGCATCATCCTGGCCGACAACGGCAGCCGCTGGTATGTCTCCGGCGCGCCCGACGAACGATGGGACAACGATATGCTCCACGAAATGGACGTTCTCACCGGTGACGACTTCGAAGCAGTGGATGTCTCGTCGTTGCAGATCGATCCCAATTCGGGCCGGGCACGGCAACCCTAACCGCTAAAACCGATTGCTTCGTAGAAAGGACTTCCATACATGATGCCTGACAACCCAATCGACCGCTTTGCCCGCCTGTACCTGCCCGTCGCCTTCGCCGTCGTCGTTGCCGTTTCCACGCTGGCGCGCCACCTGACCACCCCACTGGTGGCCTCGCGAACCTGGGCCGATATGGCCGCGCTCGATGTGCTGGTGGTACTCCTGGTAACACCGCTGCTCGTTCACTGCTTGCGTACGTTCGGGGTCACCCAGGGGCTGCTCTTTTTCTTCACCGTTTCCATTTTCATGGGCAGCCTGGAGGCCCTGTGGGTCTTTCTCGGCAAGCTGGGCATCCTCGGCGACGCTTACGATTACACAACCGGCCTGTTGTGGTTCCTGGGCATCCCGCTGACGATCAGCGTGGGATGGTTCATCTGGATGTACGTTTTTTTCTTCCTGGCGCAGCGCCTCTTTCCGGATGCGTCGCCGCTCAATAAGGCGCTCCTGTGCGGCCTGCTAGGCCTGTGTACCGATTTGTGGATGGACCCGGCCATCGTCAACTTCCACCTCGTTTCGGACGGGCCGAACCTGTGGGACTGGGTGCCCACTGCGGGGCCGGTGATGCTGACGGTGCCGCTCTACAACTTCGTGGGGTGGTTCTTGAGTGGGGCGACGGTGGTATACGTTTACCAGGCTGCCTGGGGCGCAACAGCGCAAGACCGGCAGGGTTCCCTACGCACGGCCCTGCTGCGCCTTGCGCTGGGCTGGATCGCCTTTGTGGTAGGCACTAAGACGATCCAGATCGCTTTGGATGCCGCCCTGCCGGGGGTGAACCTGTTTCCGCTGATGCTGGAAGCCGGCGGCGAACTGGGCCGGGGCAAGCAGCTCCTGCTGGCGTTCGTACCGGCCTGGATTCTGTTCTGCTTCGGGCTGTATTTCGTCCGGACGCGCCAATATGCGGAGAAGCGCGGCGATATCCTCTTGCTGCTCGGCTACTTCGCTGCCCTGGGCGTCGACCTGGCGATGGCCTACCAACTGCAAGTGGCCTTCCCGCAGACTTACCTGATCGGCCTGCTGGTCGGGGCGATGATCCTGCCGCTTGGCTTGTTGACGTATTACCTGGCGCAGTCCCCGACGTTATCGCCAGTGTACAGGAGGACGCCATGAAAAAATGCCTTGCTTTGTTCGTTTTCGCCGCGCTTTTGACGGCAGTCCTGATGTGGTCACAAGCCGCGCCGGCCCGTACGGCAGCAGAACTACCCGCAGGTGCAGCCGCCGTGGATGGCGGCTGGAGTTCGTGGTACTGGACGCCCTGCTCGAAGGAGTGCCGGGATACCGAAGGCTGGGGCAGGCGCCAACGCATTCGCCTGTGCAACAATCCCAGCCCCGAAGATGGCGGCCGGGAATGCCGGCGCAAAGACGGCAGCACCACCACAGCAGCCGATCGCCAGGAGATCGACTCGAGCGTTGGCTACGGCCTCGGATACATCGAATGCGGCAACCCAACCACGGAGATTACCTGTTCCGCCGCAGCCCTGGAAGACGACACCCCGCCCACCACGCCACAAAACCTGCAAGCCGGCGTCCTGTCCGATTCCAAAGTCCGTCTGCAATGGGATCATGCCAGCGACAACGTCGAAGTCATCAAGTACCGCCTGTACGACCAGCGCGGCTTTGTAATCGGCGTCTCGGAAAAAAGCTATTACACGCCGCCAGACTACCAGACGAACGTCTACACCATCTCCCTGCTGGCGCCTGCCACCACGTATGCGTTCAGCGTGTCCGCGGTGGATGAGCACGGCAACGAAAGCGAGCGCACCCCAGCCGTCACGGTCACCACCCTGCCCTACCAGCACGATGCGGATTTGCTCAACCCGTTCACCGACATTGTTTACGTTGGCGCGTTCAGGCTGCCGGGCGGATCGGGCACGCTGGAATATGGCCGCTGGGGCTACGGCGGATATGGCCTGGCCTACTATCCCCAGGGCGACGCCGGCGGCCCACAGGACGGCTACCCAGGCTCGTTGTTCGGGCGCGGGCACGTGTACGACTGGGCCGTCTCGGAAATCAGCATTCCGCAAGCGGTGATCTCGGCCGAAAAAGACCCCGCCGACCTGCCCACGGCCACCACCTTGCAGCCGTTTGCCCGCGTGGACACGTTCGAACACCAGGACCTGACCATCCCCATCGGTGGCATGGCCTACCTGCCGGCCCAGGGCAGCCAGACGAGCGACAAGCTCTACTACATCTGGGGCAACAACTATCAGTGGAGCAAAATCCCTTCCCACAGCGCCAGCGAACTGACCCTGGACAACCCGCAGGCACAGGGCTGGTGGTTTGTCGGCCCGGCCGATGGGCAGCCACCCTATTACAGCACCGCCTTCTACCTGTTCGAAATCCCCCAAAGCTGGGCCGACCGGTATACCGGCGGGCGCCGGCTGCTCACCGGCGGCACGCGTAGCGGCGCCTACAACGGCTTTGGCACGGCCATGTTTGCCATCGGTCCCTGGCTGGATGGCAACCCGCCGCCCTTCGAGGCCGAATTGAGCTACCGAACGCTGCTGGAATATGGCCAGGTCATCGGCGTCGACACCCAGGACGGGCGCGAGGTAACCGACGTCTTCAACGGCGGTGCATGGATCACGCAGGCCGGCAAGGCCGCCGTCATGCTGGTCGGCAATAAAACCGCCGGCGAAGTCTCTTACTGCGCCGGGTACACGCCGTCGCTGGATTGGCCGGTCTTCCTGTTCTACGATCCGGACGAGCTGGCGGCCGTGACCGGCGGCTCGAAGCAGCCGCACGAGCCGCAGCCGTACGCCATGCTCGACGTCAGCCGTTATTTCTTCACAGAGCAGCCCGCCCTGCGCGGTGTGGCGTACGACCGGGCCAACGGCCTGGTGTATGTCTACGAGTTCAACCACGAAGAACCGCTTATCCACGTCTTCCGGATTGCCCCGGTGCCCGGCGCACCGGCGTTGAACCGCCCACAGTGCGTGGTCGACGGCAATACGCTGACCGCCACCCTCACCTGGACGCCGCCGGCCGGGACGATCACATCCACGCTCTACTATTCCGGCACCCGCTTCGGCGAAACCGACCTGAGCGCAACCCGCGTGCTCAGCGATTCGCTGGCGGCCAGCACGACGACTTACAGCACCGTCTTGCCTTATGCGGCAGGTGACGTGGCGTTCTTCGGGCTGCGTTCCTATCTGGACGGAAACACCTGGTCGCGCCTTTCAACGGTGGTTTTTTGCCCGCACCAGGACAGGTTCCTGCCGTTGGTGCGAAAGTGACTGGGCCATGAAAACGAAAACGCTGCTTACACTCGCCTGCCTCTCGGCGTTGTTTGCAGGCTTTGTAAAGCCGGCAACGGCCACACCACAGGCGGCCACCTACTATGTTTCCAGTTCGGATGGCAAAGACAGCAACGACGGCCTTTCCGAAGGCAAGCCTTTCCAGACCATCGCCAGGGTCAATGCACTCGATTTGCAGCCCGGCGACCGGGTGCGCTTCCGGTGCGGCGACACCTGGCGGGCCGAGCAGCTGGTCGTGAGCAAACCGGGCAGCGAGAGCGCCCCAATCACCTTTGGCTCGTACCCGGCAGGCTGCACCGAGAAGCCGGTGCTCTCCGGTTCGCTGCCGATCGACGGCTGGAGTGTGCACGCCGGCAGCATCTACAAGGCCACACTGCCGGCTGGTGATTTTCCCCTGGGCATCAACCAGCTCTTCCGCGACGGAGAACGCTTGACCCTGGGGCGCTGGCCCAACCTGAACGCGCCCAACGGCGGCTACACCTTCGTGGATGCACACACCGCCGGCGGCAGCCAGATCGGCGATAACGAGCTGCCCGCCGGAGACTGGACGGGCGCGGTCATCCACCTGAAAAATATCCGCTGGTCGATGCTCACCCGCCGGGTGACCGCCTCCGCCGGCACGACGCTGACCCTCAACGCCGGGGTTTCGTGCCTGATCTCGGGTTGGGGAAGCTGCACCGGCTGGGGCTATTTCGTCAACAACCACCCGGGCACGCTCGATCAAGACGGCGAGTGGTACTACGATGCAGCCAGCCACGTGGTATACCTGTTTTCGACGGCCGGGCTGCCGGCGAATGTCGAAGGCTCGGTTATCCTGGAGGAGGCCGAAACCCTGCGTCACGGCGGTGTGATGCTCAGCGATGGCTCGGCGACCGCTTATGTGGTGATCGAGAACCTGGCGATCAAGAACTGGTTCAACCACGGGATCAGCACCCCCGGCGGCATGAACGGCGACATCTACCACCACCTAACCGTGCGCGATGTGACGATCCACGACGTGGATTCGGCCGGGGTGTGGCTGAGCAGCTGGCTCGAACGCCCTCCCGATGGCCGCAAGGGGCTGCGCGGCGGGCATCACCTGGCCTTCGAGAACAACCTGATCGACGGGGCCAATGCGTTCGGCATCACCGGCTACTTTGCCCAGTCGACCTTCACGGGCAACACCATTCGCAACATCGCACTGATCGAAAACCTGGGCAAATCGGGGATGAGCTGCGGCGTCACGGCCGGCGAGTGCACCGAGAACGGCGATGGCCTGCGCATCCGGCTCTACAACGTGCTCGATTCCGGCTTCGGCAACACGCTGCGCAACAACCGCTTCGAAAAGACGGGCTACAACGCCGTGGACGTTTTCGGCCCCGACACGCTGCTGGAAAACAACTTCATCACCCTGGCCTGCTTCTCCAAGGCCGACTGCGGCGGGGTACGCGTGTTCGGCAAAAACGACCTCGATACAACCACCGTCTACAATGTCCGGCTGCTGAACAACCTCATCGTCGATATTCCCGGCAATGTAGATGGCTGCGAGGCCTCGCGCAAAGCCTTCGGCATGGGTATCTACATCGACCACTATTCACGTAACGTCGAGGTAGGCGGCAACACCGTGATCAGCACCACCATTACCGGCATCCTGTACCAACGTTCCAGCGGGCAAATCGTCGACAACACCGTCTACAACGCCTCGACCGGCAGCGAGTACAGTGCTCACATCAGCCTGGGTGGCGACGAAACCCGCGCCACGCTCAGCGGCAACCGGCTCTTCGCCCTGAACGACGAAGCCTGGACGCTGTACGCCCGCAGCCTGAACAACTTCGTCGCATCCGATCGCAATTACCTGTTCCACCCGTATGTGCAGAAACACATCGCTTTTGGCCCGTCGTGGACGCGCTACACCTTCGCCAACTGGCAGGCCTACAGCCAGCGCGAAACGAATTCCAAGACCAACTGGTATACGCAGGCCGCAGGAGAAACACCGCGCTCGCGCATCCTCTACAACGAAACGCAAAGCGCCAAAACGGTCTACCTGGGCGCACGCCAATACCTGGACCTGGATCAGAACGACGTGCTCGCTTCCGTAACACTGGCTCCTTTTACCTCACTCATCCTCGTGGACAACGGCGACGCCGGGCTACGGCTGCTGGAAATGACCCCGTCTATCTGGGGGACCGGCGAGGCGGCCGGCTTTACCCTGACCCTGCGCGGCACTGGTTTTACGGCCAACAGCGTCGTGCGCTGGAACGGAGGCGACCGCCCGACAACCTTCATTAACGGCAACGTCATCACGGCAGCCATCTCGGCGGACGATGTGGACGCGGTTGCGCAAATTCCCGTCACGGTGTACGATCCGGGTGGGACCCCCACCCAAACCCCGGCGCTAATCTTCCGCGTGGTTGCGCAGGCCTGGCAGATCAGCCTGCCCCTGGTTGTACGATAGCAATCAAAGGACATCCCATGAAATCCCGCCTTCTCCTTTCACTGGTCCTTGGCCTGGTGTTTGCCTTCGTGGGGGCGGCCAACCGCCCAACAGCCCGCGCCGGCCAACAGGCAAGCGCTTACTACGTCGACCGCAATCACCCGGCGGCCAGCGACAGCAATCCCGGCAGCGAGGCCCTGCCCTGGTTGACGATCCAACACGCTGCCGAAAACGTTGCGCCGGGGGATACGGTCTACATCAAAAGCGGCGCATACGACGAACGCGTGATCGTCGACCAAGACGGCGCCGCCGGGCAAAAAATTGCCTTCCAGGCCGTGCCGCGCCGGTCGGTACTGGTCACGCACGGCTTCAATGTCTCCGCCGACTTCATCCGCATCGAGGGCTTCGAGATCACCCACGACGCCGGCGGCTGGCTGAACGGCGGCATCTGGATGGGCGGAAACGGCGTCGAACTGGTGGACAACTACATTCACGATGTGCCCGGTGCGGGGATCACCGTCTCGTGGGCCGGCGAAGGCGAATGGGAACACGTGTACATCGCCGGCAACTACATCTACGGCTGCAACAAGGGCATTTCGGGCACATCGGGCCGCAACTGGTTGGTGGAAAACAACGAAATCGAACGCCTGATTCGCCCGGCCGGTGGCGGCGAGGACGCCGATTACATGCGTTTCTTCGGCAGCGGCCACGTCATCCGGGGCAATTACTTCCACGGCACGCGCCCCGAGGATACCGGCACATCGCACGTCGACTGCTTCCAGACCTACGACAACAACGCCAGCGAGGCGCACGACATTCTCTTCGAGCACAACCTGTGCCTCGGCTTCGTCCACCAGGTTTTTATGATGGAAGGCAGCGGCAGCAGCCACACCAATATCACCATCCGTTACAACGTCTTCCAGGGCTTCACGGCCTGGGGCGTCTGCGCCGACAACATTCAAAATTTGCAGGTGTATAACAACACCTGGGTCGGCCTGGGAACGGAGGAGCCGAATGTCACCATTCATGGAGTTGGCTTTCGCAACGGGACGAGCGGTGCGGTCAAAAACAATATCTTTACCCAAATCACCGCCCCCTACTGGCGCGATACAGCCAGCAGCTACACCAACGGCTACAACCTGACCTTCGCCTGCCGCGACGAACCCAGTCCGTCTGCGTTGAGCGACCTGCTGGATACCGACCCGCTATTCGAGAACCCGGCTGACATTCTCGGCCCGGATGGCCTGGCGTGGACCAACGACGACGGCCTGCGCTTGCAGGCCGGCTCGCCGGCCATTGACGGCGGGCAGGGCGGTACGTTCATCGGCGCCTATCCCTTTGTGCCGGCGCTGCGCCTGGTGGGTGCGCCTGGCGACGGGGAAGTTTACCTGGCATGGCAGGTCAGAGACAGCCTGCCCGCCACCACCACCTGGACGATCCGCTACGATGGCCCGGCAGGCGACGAGCCATCACCCGTCACCGGCATCGCCGAGGCCACCCGCGCCTACACCCTGACGGGGCTGACCAATGGCGAATGGTACACGCTGACCTTACAAACGGACCCGGCACAACTGGCAGCAACCATCTCCGTGATGCCGGTGGACCGCTTCGTTTATTTGCCGCTCGCCAGACGGTAAAGGCAGCCCGACGGCGGTAAGAAAGGAGGTACTTCTGCTGGAAAAAGCCCCGTTTCCACGCCACAATTCCTTGTTATCGTTCGATCGATCGTTATCTGTTTTCGCGTTCACGAAAAGGAATTCTTATGAGTAAACTTACTCGTCGACAGATGTTGCAGCTGCTGGCCCTGGCAAGCGGTGGGGCCGGGCTGGGCTGGCTGACACAGCGCAGCCAGGACCTGCAAGCCCTGGCACAGGCGCAAGAGTCGTCCGTCTATTTGCCGCTCGTCAAAAACGGCGAGCCGATCACCACGCCCGAACCAGGCAGCCTGGCCGGGCGCGTCGTTCACACGCACACACTCCACGCCACCGATTGGAACGGGACAACGATGTTCTACGAACACGTCAACCAGACTGCCGTCAACAGCCTGTTCCAGGCCGGCCTGCGGGAATTTACCGGCAAAAACACCGACGCCGAAGGCTGGGACATGCTCTTCCGCCGTGTACGCAGCGGCGGCTACGTAGCCGGCCAGACGAAAATCGCCGTCAAAATCAACGCCAACAATAGCGCCCACGAGCCCGGGAACACTTGCACGACCCACGACAACAGCATCGATGCCCTGCCACAGGTAGCCATCGCCCTGATGCGCAGCCTGGTAACCGCAGGGGTGGAGCCGGGCGATGTCACCTTCTACGACGCCAGCGGCAAGCTGGGCAGCTACAGCGGAAAGCCCATCCCGCCGTACTTCTTGAATGCTGTACGCACCGCTTACCCCGATGTCAAGTTTGTCGGCCAGGGCAGCTGCGCCAACACTTTACCCACCACCTACGGCACCCGCAACGCGAGCACCCAAACCGTCACGTTTAGTACGCCCAATCCTGACCCTAATCCCTACGAGAGATTGCAAAACCGCCTGCTGGCCGATGTGCTTTACGACGCGGCCTTCTTGATCAACATGCCGATCATCAAAGTCCACGGCGGCGACGGCGCCATCCCGGTTTCACTCTCGATGAAAAACCATTTTGGCAGCATTAATTACGTGTACGATAGCCCGGGGTACAACAACCTGCATGAATACCTGGAACTGGACAACGCCAGCGGTTACTACACATCGACTTATTCGCCCCTGGTAGAACTCAACAGCCACCCGCAAATCAAAAACAAGACCGTCCTGATCGTGGCAGACGCCCTGTTTGGTGGCAAGGATTCATCCAGCTCACCGGTGAGAAGCTGGAAGATTCTCTACGGCCCGGCGAACAGCTTGCTGTTTGCCACCGACCCGGTGGCCATCGATTGCGTGATGACCGATCTCCTGCGCCTCGAAGCGCAGCAGACGGGGACCGAGTTATACCTGAAGCTCAACGACCCGCACGTTTACGATTTTCTATTCTGTGGCAAGGAAGCCGGCCTCGGCCAATGTGAAGGCACACGAGCCGACCCCGGCGGCAACCCGCTGCAACAGCCCTACGGCAGCGGCTACAGCGGCGCGGCCAACGGCGGCATTACGTATATTCGCAAGGATATTTAGGCTCTCCCGGCTTCGCCGGGAAAGGGGGCCGCATTTGGGGGTTGTGCATGTGCTTCGCACACGCACAATCCCCTGACTGTCTTACTTGTGTGGCTGCTTCGCAGCACACAGGAAAAACCCGAAGATTTGATATTCATGCGTGCTTCGCACGCATGAATATCAAATCTTCGGCCATCCTCGGCAGGTGGTGTGCAGTACACAACACCAGTTAGACAGTCAGGGCGCACACCCCCAAAATGCGGGAACTCTTCACACTAAACCCGGAAGACCCGATATTTAATCCAAACACCGTGCGGAAACGTCAACCAGGCAGGTCGATGGTGAACGTCGTTCCCAGGCCAGCCTCGCTGCTGGCCTCGATTTTGCCCCCGTGAGCCTGCACCAACTGGCGGGCAATCGCCAGGCCGAGGCCGGTGCCGCCGCCGTGGCGGGTGCGCGCCCGGTCGCCGCGCCAGAAACGGTCGAAGATGAACGGCAAGTCTTCTGCCGGAATGCCGGCACCGGTGTCGGCTACCATCAGCCGGATGCTGCCCGCATGCGAGGAGCCGTGCAGCGTGATGCATCCCCCGGCCGGCGTGTAACGCAGGGCATTGCTCACCAGGTTGGATAGCACCTGATCCAGGCGATCGGCGTCGGCATAGACTTTTACGTCCGTGCCGGGGGCTTCAATCTGAAGCGACACGCCGCACGCACCGGCCTGGCCGCTAAAACTGGTAGCCACGTCGGCCAGCAGATCGGCCACGGCCACCCACTGCGGGTGCAGCGGCAGCTGCCCGGCTTCGGCCAGTGAAAGCGTTTGCAAGTCGTTGACCAGGCGCGCCAGCAGGCGGGTCTCTTCGAGGGTGGCCTCGATGTGTTCGGGAGTCGGCCGGTACACACCGTCGAGAATGCCCTCCAGGTTACCCTGAATCACGTGCAGCGGCGTGCGCAATTCGTGAGCCACATCGGCGGCCAGGTTGCGGCGCTGCTGCTCGGCGCGCGCCAGTTCACCGGTCATGCGGTTGAAGCTGCGCGCCAAGCGGCCAAACTCACCAGGGCCATGCTCATCGACGCGCACGTCCAGGCTGCCTTCGGCCACAGCGTCGGCAGCGGCCATGATGTGCGAAAGCGGCCGGCCGAACTCACGAAACGTCGAGGCCGCCAGGGCCAACGCGAGAAGGGGAAAAGCGACCGCAAAGGCGCAGCCCATCGTCCAGACCAGGCGGGCCAGGGCGCCGCTGCCCTGCACAAAGTGAAAGACCACCGAAATGCCACACATCACCGCCAGGAAGATCAGAACGATCAGGCCAAACGGCCGCGCCAGGCGGAAGAAGAGAAAACGTTGTTTCAGGCGTTCCTCGTGGGAAAGCGTGTGCCAGGGCGGGGCATCCCAACGGCGAGGAAAGCGCTTGAAACGGTGATGGTGGGGAAATTTCATGCTTCGTCGGTAAACTTGTAGCCGACCCCATAGACGGTCAGCAAATAGCGTGGCCGGGCCGGGTCAGGTTCGAGCTTGCGGCGCAGGTTCTTGATGTGCGAGTCGACGCTGCGGTCGAAGCTGGAGGCGGTTGCACCATGCAGGTGCTCGATCAGCTGTTCACGTGTCAGCAACTGGCCCGGATGCTGGGCGAAGAAAGCCAACAGCTTGAATTCATTAGGCGTCAGGTGCAGCGCCTGCCCATCCCGGGCGGCCTGGTAACGCGCCAGATCGATTTCCAACCCGGCGGCGCGAAGAATTTCGGGGGTACGCAGGCCACCCTGCGTGCGCCGCAGCAAAGCGCGCACACGGGCCACCAAGGCCCGCGGCGAAAAAGGCTTGGTGACGTAATCGTCAGCGCCCAGTTCCAGTCCGGCGACCTGATCGCTCTCTTCGGCGCGGGCGGTGAGCATGATGATCGGCACGTCGGTCTCGCGGCGCAGGGCGCGGCAGACCTCCCAACCATCCACGCCGGGCAGCATCAGGTCGAGCACGATCAAGTCGGGGCGGTCGCGGCGCGCCACGGCCAGGGCCGTGGCGCCATCGGCAGCGGCCAGCACGCGAAAGCCATCTTTTTCGAGGTAGTCACGCGCCAGGCGGGTGATTTTGGGTTCATCATCGACGACGAGGATGGTTTCATTCATTGAGAACAATTATACAGGAGGGCGCTTCCGCCAGATCGCTTTGGCCAGCTTGATACTGAGATGATGGATTGCGCGCAGCAGAGGCGTCATGCAGTTACCGTCCCAGGTTTCACTTTACGCCTTCTTGGGGACGAAGCCATAGGTGGCATGGCCCATCTCGACCAACTGAAAGGGGGCTGCCTGGGTGATGCCGGCAACGATTTGTGTCCCCTGCAGGTGGTGGTCGTTAACGGAAAGCCGCCCGCCGGGCTTCAATACCCGGTGAAGTTCCTGCAAGACAGCTTGCGGGTGCTCGAGCATGTGGAAGATGTCGTAGAGCAGGACCACGTCCACCGTCTCGCACATCAGACCCGTGCGGCAGTCCGACTGGATAGTGTACAGGTTGGCCAGGCCGCGTCTGAGGGTGGTTTGGGCCACGCGTTCGATGGCCAACGGCTGCCGGTCGAGGGCATACACTCTACCCTTCGGCCCGACGATCTCGGCCGCCAGCAGGCTGTAACTGCCAGGCCCACAGCCGAAATCGAGCACCGTATCGCCGCGGCACAAGCGCGCTTCGTGCAAGATCGGCAGCCGCGGGCGCAGGATGTCCCTGATTTGGAACAGGGCCGCCATGCCGCGGAATTGAAGGTCATCTATCACTTGGGTGCGCACGGTCAAACTCCTTTCAAAACGGCAGTTCGGCTGCCCAATTGCCAACGGCTTGCCAGTTGCGGAAGTCGCCTGCGGGAGTGCCCACCATCTGCAACATCAAACGCTCGACCACCGAAACCCGGTTGGGGTCGAACTTCCCGGCAAAAAAGGCTTCTGCCTGCGGTTCGAGCACGGCGCGCACCGGCCCAACGTACGCGGCAACCTGCTGGCGGCTTTCGGGCGTGTCGTCGCGCAGGGTCATGCAGGCGGTAAAGTAAGCCACAGGCATTTTCGCCAGCACCTCGCGGTAGCGCGCCACGAAGTCACTGGCTTCGGCGAGCCAGTTGCCCCGGCGAATGGCACTGCCAACGATGACGGCCCGGTAGGGCTGCAAGGCGTGAATACCGGTCACATTCTTGACCGGCAAAACGTCCACACCGGCGGCGGCCCGGCCGATCGTTTGTGCGATGGCCTGTGCGATCTCGATGGTCGAACCGCAGCGGGTGGCGTAGGCCACGAGGACTTTCGATGATGTCGATGCAGCCCCGTAGTGTGATTCTGTCAACACGGTCTCAGGGGATTGTACGGCCAGGGTTGTCAGCCCGCAGCAGGCTGCCGCGCCTGCACCGAGGACGATTCCACTGGTTTTGAGAAAAGAACGGCGAGAGAGTAGTTGGGTCATATCCTTATTTTTCCTGGGTGCGTTCGGAAATCCTCCTGCTCGGGCAAAGACCGGCTGCTCAGCCAGCCTTGCGGTACATTCGGGTCATTCCCGTTCGAAGAATCTCCAAACGCAAGTTCGGCAGCATTGAGCCGCTGATTGGCCCGGAGCCGGGGCGACAACATCGCTACGCCCACCGGGACCGCACCGGAAACCAGGCGTTCACCGGTGAAAACTCGACTCCGGGTTTACGGTTGAAGCTCCCAAAAGTCAGCGTGAATCGTCCTGCGAGGGCGGTTCTTCCGGCTTGTTCTCCCCAGGCTGCCCGGCGTGCTGGCCGTGAGCGGGATCGTGCGCGGCGTGCTCCGCCCACCAGGGATGGCCATGCCAGTGAGCATGCCGGCCTGCCGGGCCATGTGCTGCCCAAGCGGGGTGGCGATGCCAATGATGCGGGCGGAAGATGGCGACGAGTAGAAACAGGAAGAAAAGACCGCCGCAGAAGAACAGGCCAAACGGCGGGAAAAAGCGCGGGTGCGCATAGGGCACCATGCCTGGCGCCATCCAGTACCCGGGGCCGTCCCGCGGCGCATCCCCATCAGCAGCCGCACCCAGCACGTAGCCTTGCGAATAGCCGGCCCGGAAGGCCATGGCTACTGCGCCCACCACACCGGCCAGCAGGACCAGCACGAGCAGCAAGCGCAAAATAAGAAAACCTGTACGAAACATAGAACCTCCACAGTGGAAATTTGGTGTCTTCTCAAAAGGGAGGGGGAAATGGGATGCTTTGGGCGAACGAAGTTTGCCCAAAGCATCCCATACCCCGGGTTATTGAGAAGTTAAAAAACTTGCGTGTATGAAACTGGTGCGATTCAGGCCAGAAGAGAGTGGACGATACGACCGGCTTCATGCACGTGATTGATATGGTAGAGTATGCCAAGCAATTGTGGAGGAATCGTGGAGAAGCGCGTCAGGTTTGATGGAATTCGGCTACCGATTAGGAAATATGGGGGGAATACGAAAAGTCCACCCGCGCCTATAATCTTGCCTGTAAGCCTTGGATGAACAATCACCACGGAGGTCAGCATGTCGGGCAGAAACGCAAAAAAGATCCTTTCCGCATCCATCATTCTCTTACTCGTTTTCTTCGGCGCGCTTTCATCCGCTAAAGGCCAGTCTGGCTACAGTGTCTGGCTGCCGTTGGCTGGCAAGTCAAAAAGCAATCCCCTTCACAACGGCATTGCCACGTTTTACAACGAAGCCAACGGGCAGGGTACGTGCAGCTTCAGTGCATCGCCCAACGACCTGCAAGTTACGGCCATGAACGCAGCGGAGTTCGACAACGCTGCCTACTGCGGCGCTTACCTGTACGTTACCGGCCCGGCAGGCTCGACCACCGTGCGCGTGGTCGATCTGTGCCCGGGGTGCGGCGCCGGGCACCTGGATTTGAGCCGGCAGGCATTCGCAAAGCTCGTGCCTGCCGGGGCCGATATCGATGCTATCGGCAGAATCGATATCACCTGGCGCGTGGTCAGCCCCGCCCTGGACGGGCCGATCGCCTACCATTTCAAAGACGGCAGTAACCCCTGGTGGACGGCGGTGCAAATTCGCAACCACCGCAATCCGATCGCCAGGTTCGAGTATCGCAACGGCAGCGGCCAGTGGGTCGACGTGCCGCGTGTCTACTACAACTTCTTCGTTCAAACCACGCCCGGTATGGGAGAAGGGCCTTTCACCTTCCGCGTGACCGATTGGTACGGTAACACGCTCACCGACAGCAACATCCCCCTTCTCAACAACGGCACCATCAACGGCAGCGGTCAATTCCCGCCCGGGCCGTAGCCGAACCGTGCAACGCGCTTCCATGAAAGTAGATGTGTTTCTAGCCGGCAAAGTGCGTCGTACCTTCCTTACGGCCGGTGAGCGGCAACTCAACCTGAGCGAATCCAACCCGTGCAGTGGCCCATTGCGCGATACACACATGCTCGCAATCCTGGAGGCGCTCAACCAGGCCTGTTTGCCGGCCACCCAAAACAAACAGGCGCGGTCCGCTTTGTGGCACAGCTGTGCGGTGCACGACGAACCTGCCACACCCTAAAAAGCTGCTCCCGCGCGACACAGGCTTTCCGCCGCCCTGCGGCGGCAAAAAAGAAAGGAGAACATTTTCCATGTTGAAGAAACTACGCTGGTTGCTGCTGGCCTGCGGGCTGGCCCTGGCAGCCTGCGATCAAAACGCATCCGAACCCACCATACAGGTTCAGCCCAGCGCCACACTTGCGCCTTCAACCACGCAGGTGAAGACAACCCAAGCCCTACAAGCATCCTCGACGCTACCGCCGCCGACGGCAACCGCGCCATCGCCCACCGATCGGCCGCAGTCCGGCCTGGGGATCATCGTCCCTGGCAACACCGAGGGCTGGCTCAGTTCGGGCGTGTGGCTCGAAGCCGGCGACACGATCACCTTATCGGTTAGCGGCACGATCGATATCTGGCCCAACTGCGAAGAGACCAAGGCTTCGGCGGGCTTCGCCGACCTCGATTGCACGCTGGTCACCATGGTTGGGCCGGGAGGCACGAATGCTTTCGATCCGGCCAAGGAAGACTATCCCTATCCCGGTGGCCCGGTCGCAGCGCTGGTCGGCCGGGTAGAGGGAGGCGCACCCTTTTTGATCGGCGAACAATTGGTCCGCCCGGTCGAAAACAGCGGCGTGTTAGCTTTTGCCATCAACGACGTTACATCGATGTCCGATAACGGCGGTGAATTCGTGGTACAACTGACCATCCCCTACGCGATCTCGCCGACCATCGCCCACGGCGACTGGCAAGAGACCGGTATCCTGCTCACGGCCGGCCAGGCCTTCACCGTCACCGCTTCTGGTGCCATCAACATGTGGCCCAACTGCGAAGAGACCAAGGCGGAACAAGGATACCCCAACTTCGACTGTTCCATCACCGCCGCCGTCGGTCCCAGCGGCACGGATGCCTTCTCACCGGGGCAGGAAGACTATCCCCTGCCCGGCGCCAACACCCTGGCCCTGCTCGGACGGGTGGGCAACGGCCCGATCTTCGTCATCGGTGCAGGCGGCGTGTTCACCGCCCCCCAAAGCGGACCGCTGCTCGTCACCACCAACGATACCGCTTACTGGAAACAAGACGACCAGGGCATCTTCATCGTCACCCTCATCCCCGGCAAAACAGGGGAGACGATCAATCTGGAACTTCGTTAGCCCCGTGGGCGGGTGGGCATCCTGCCCACCCGCCAGCACTCACCTTCCACCTCATCGGCCACCCTGATTGTTTCCCAAAAGGAGATCCCGTATGAAACCGTCTCGCTTCTTTCTGCTGCTCTGTCTATGTCTCTTGTGGATCGCTCCGCGCCCGAACTTCCCCGTCCAGGCTGCACCACCCGAATACGAAACCTACACCCACCGGTTGACTCAGTCCACCGCCGCCCACCAACTATGGACGACACCCCCCAGCGAACGCGTCTTCAAAGACAGCGCCGTCCCTGTGGCCAGCGGCAGCGAGGTGAAAGTCTACGCAGCCAAAAACGAGTTCGAGCCGTTCCAGGTGGTGGTCAAACCGGCCTCCAGCGGCAGCGTGAGCGTCAGCATCGACAGTTTCGGCAGCGGCATCACGGCGGAGATTTACCAGGTGAAATACGTCAACATCACCCAGGCTACCGATGCCCTGGGACGCACCGGGCCGTATCCTGACCCGCTCTGGCCGATCAGCAACCCGGCCAACGTGGCCCTGACGGCCGGCGAAAACACGGCCTTCTGGTTCAGCCTTTCGGTGCCGGCGAGCGCCCCGGCGGGCGATTACACGGCCAACGTGCACATCGGCGACGTCAGCATCCCGGTGCAGCTGCATGTTTTCAACTTTGCCATCCCGGACCAGCTCCACGTCGCCTCGCAGATGAACTTTTCGTATCAGGCCATCTTGAGCAAATATAGCGCCTCCGGCGACGGCTATTGGGCCTATGTCGACGCCATCAAGCAGTACTTCATCGATCACCGCCTGACCCCCGCCAGCGTGCTATGGTCGGGCGGCTTGACAGGCGGAGGATCATTTGCCGAACCCTACATCGACTACGACTGCGCCACCCACACGCTCTCCGATCCGCACGGCGTTTGGGGCTTCGAACTGCCGGCGCAGCGCTATCTCAACGGCACAGGGCTGATGGGCGGGCAGTTCACGCAGCCGTTCAACGGTGGCGTAGGGTTCAACACCTTTATGGCAGCGGGGTTCCGGTACAACGATTCATCGCAAGATCAACGACCAGACTCATTCTGCGGAATCACGCGCAGTGCCAGCGACTGGCTGCACAACCCCACATCGGCGTACAACACGGCCTGGTTCGGTTACGTAACCGCCATGCAAAACTACCTCGCCGGACTTGGTTACCTCGACGAAGCCTACCATTACTTCGCCAACGAGCCACAGGATCAGGCCGACTACAACGCCGTGGCCTGGTACGCCACCTACTCCCACCAGGCCGCCCCTAACCTGAAGTTGATGGTCTCCGAACCACCCCGGCCGGAAATTTACGCCAATCCCAGCTATCCCAACGCCCACATCGACATCTGGCTGCCCGTGCTGCACCAGTACGACCCGGCCGCCGCCTGGGACCGGGCACTCAATTACGGCGAGGAAACCTGGATCTACTTCCTGCACGGCACGCGCCCGCCCTACTTCAACCCGATCACGCTCGATCACCCGGGGATCGAAGGCAAGCTGACCGGCTGGTTTCTGTGGAAGTACCGCCTGCGTGGCATCGCCTACTACTCGCTCAACGACTGGGGCAAAAACCCCTGGACCGACCCCATGACCGACAACCACAACGGCGACACGTTCATGCTCTACCCGCCATCGGAAAGCAACAGCGCCATCCCCTACGGCTCGAACGGGCACCGCATGGTACCTTCAATCCGCTTCGAATTGATGCGCGACAGCCTAGAAGACTACGAATATCTGTACGTACTGGCAGGCGGTCAGCCTCAGGTCAGCGTCACCAACAGCGCCGACGCTCAGGTGAACAAGATCATCGCCAACACCACCGGCTATACCCGCGACAGCGAGTTCACGTACAATCTGCGGCGGTTGATCGGCCTGAAGAACGGCGGCGAGATTGCGACGATTCCCGATATCCAACCCACGCCCGGCCACCCACGCGCCCAGGGAGACCCCGGCAATTACTACATCAACTTTCAAGACCCGGCCGGCGAGCCGAGCGCCAACCCGCTAATCGTCAACGGCCACACCTACTTCAAAATCGGCGGCGATGCCTACGATGCTACCGCCGGCTACGGCTGGTACGCCCCCAACGATGTCAACTGGCGGACCGTCTGGCTGGAGAGCGGCCCGAACGTCTTGCAGCGCAGCCTGCTGTATTCCGATTGGGGCCGCCTGGCCACCTTCGAGTTCGATCTGCCCAACGGAGAATACAACGCCACGCTGTCCGTCGGCTGGCAAGGACGCAACTACGCCCATCACAAGGCCGACATCGAGGGCGTCAGTTTCGTGAACGACGAAGCCACCACGGCGGCCAACCCTTACCTGGTGCGCACGAAAAGCGTCTACGTAACCGATAACAAGCTGACCCTTTCCATCGGTATCTTCGATGAATACACCATACTGAACTACCTGGACATCGAAGCCGCCTATGTGCCGCCCGACCACGTCACCGATTTACGCATCGGCCAGATCGTCACCGGCACCGGCACCCTGACGGCCACCCTGACCTGGACACCGCTCCCCGACGCCGTCACTGCCGCGCTGCGCTACGCCGACGCGCCGATCACGGAAGATACCTGGCCCAACGCCACCGTACTGGCCGATTCGCTTGCCGGCGATCAGCACAGCTACCAGGCCGTGCTTCCCTACACCGGCGGGAACTTGTATTTTGCGCTCAAGTCCCAGGACGCCACAGGAGCCTGGTCGCCGCTCTCGAACCTGGCCTTCTGGCCGCATTGCGATATTTTCCTGCCGCTGGTACGGCGTTAAACAGCGCGTCCATTTTTTGCCTTTCATGCCGGCGGCAAATCATATCGCCGGGACGGATTTCCTATTGATCGATCCTGCGGGTTGGTTTAGCCTCATACTGACAGAACCGTATACTACCCAAAGGGAGAAACCATGAAATCTGCCTACCGTCCCCCACTGCTCTTACTCCTATGCTTGCTTCTGGCGCTCACCGGAAAGCGCCTGTCCGTTTCCGCGGCGCCGTTAGCTGCCCCTCGGGCACAAAACAGCGCGCCCGGCGCGCCGGTTGGCGGGCCGATCGTCGCCGATCATACCGTCGTAGCGCAGTACGGCGAGATTCCCAGCACCTACATCGACGCGGTCAAGGAGATGTGGGTCACCATCCCCGGTGAATCGCATTCGGCCGGCTACCGCCGCGGCAGCGAACTGCTCGAAACGCAAGACACCCGCTTCCAGGTCAACGTACTCGAAAGCGGCACGCCGGAAGGCTACACGAACCAATACCTGCGCCTCAGCCGCGCCACGTGGGGCGACTTGGGGAATACCACCGGCTGGCGCTATGACTACGGCGAGGAAGATTGGTTCACAAGTGCCATTGCCCGCCAACGCACCCAGGACGGCATCGCCTACGCCAACACCCACAACCTGACGATTGCGGCGATGGGTTTCGGCTGGTGCTGGGACATGAGCTACAACAGTTCCAACGGCACGATCGATCCGGTTTACCAGGTACGCTGGGGAGGCGCATCGCAAGGTGGGCCGCAGGGCAACCTGCGTTGGGGGCTGGATGCCGGCGATCAGGCGCTGACGGGCAACAGCATCAACATGAGCACGTACATCGGCGCTGTCGAAGAGTACATCGCCTACACCACAGCGAACAGTTACCCGACGCGGGTCTTCTTCACCACCGGGCCGGTCGACGACGAGCGCTATAACATCGGCGAAAACGGCTACCAGCGCCATCTCAAACACCAGTACATCCGCGATTACGTTCACAGCACGGCAGACCGCATCCTGTTTGACTACGCAGACATTCTGACGTGGAGCAACGCCGGCAACGAAAACCTGATTTCGTGGACCGACTACGGCAGCACGCCCCGGCAGTATCCCTACATCCATTCGGACAACCTGCTCGACCTGCAAGGCAACCTGACCGGCTCGATCGGGCACATCGGCGAACGTGGTGCCCTGCGCCTGGGCAAAGCCCTGTGGTGGATGCTGGCGCGCATGGCCGGCTGGGACGGCGTAACCGGCACCCACACAGCTTCCGTGGCAAGCGGCGATTGGAACGCGCCGGCGACCTGGGGCGGTGCCGCCCTCGACGCGAGCGATGGGGTGACCGTCACGGCCGGAACGACCGTCAATGTGAATGCAAACACCCGCATAACGGCGCTGACGGTAGAACAAGGAGCAACGCTTGTCATCCCGGCCGGTGTTACGCTCGACGTGACCGAACACTTCATCAACCGTGGCACGGTGCAAATCACCCGCCCGGTAAACAACGGCACGGTAGATTTTCACGTCGGCGACGAAAGCCGCGGCATCGTGCGTTACCGCCTGGCCAGCATCACGTCGGCCAATAACCTGGGAGAAGTGACCGTCCGTGTGCGCGCTCTGAACGACGGCGAAAGCTGCGCCAGCGGCACCAGCACCCCGTACGCCCGGCGCTGTTTCGAAATCACGCCAACCAATAACCTGCCGGCCACGCTGTACCTGTGGGCCTTCGAAGCCGAAATGAATGGCATCAGCACCCCACGAATCTACCGCTATGCAGACGATGCCTGGACGGCGCTGACGGCCAATACCAGCACGCTTACCCAGGGCGGTTACACGTACGTGGCAGCCAACACGCCCGGTTTTTCCCACTTTCTCATCGCCGGTAGCGAAGCGCCCACGGCGGCCCGGGTGACGAACTTCCGGGTTCAGCGTGCGCGCACACTGCCCGTTGGACTGGCCGGCGCGCTGCTGGCGCTTATCGCTGCCTGGGCCATCCGGCGCATCCAGCCATCCCCGTAGGGACGAACTGCGTGCCCGCCGAAAACCGGGGCAGACACGCTTGTCTGCCCCTACCCAACCATCATCGCTCACGTTCAAAAGGAATCATGGCATGAAGAAAAATCTTTCTCCCCTGGTCTGCATGCTCCTGCTCGTCATCTTTTCGTTGGGATGGGTTTCTGCTAGCCAAGCCGCGCCGGATGCAACAACCTATTACGTTTCCAGTTCCGGCGGCGACGACGAAAACGATGGCAAAGCGGAAAACAGGCCCTTCGAAACGATTGCCAAAGTCAACTCGCTGGCCTTGCAGCCCGGCGATCGGGTGCTCTTCAAATGCGGCGACACCTGGCGCGGCGAAATGCTGATCGCCACACATTCAGGAACCGCCGGCCAACCGATCACCTTCGGCTCCTACCCGGCGAACTGTGCGAACAAGCCCATCATTTCCGGCGCGCAGCCGATCTCCGGCTGGACGAGTGACGGCGGCAACGTTTACAAGGCACAGTTGAACGCCGGAGCGAACGATGGGAAGTTCGTCGGCGGCATCAACCAGCTTTTCCGCGGCGACGAGCGCCTGATCATGGGCCGTTGGCCGAACATCGGCACCGCCGACGGCGGCTACTCGACCATCGATAACGCCGGCGGCAACACACTCACCGACAACGAACTACCAGGCGGCAGTTGGAGCGGGGCAGTGATCCACATGAAAAGCATCCGCTGGGCGATTCTCAACCGTCGGGTGACCGGCAGCGCCGGCACGACCCTGACGCTGGAACACAGTATCGACTGTTGGGGCGGCTGCGCAGGCTGGGGTTACTTCATCAACAATCACCGCAACACGCTCGATCAGGATGGGGAATGGTACTTCGACGGCGCATCCCAAACAGTGTATCTCTATTCCGCCTCCGGAGCGCCGGCCAACGGGGCGATTGAAGGCTCTGTAATCACGGTCCAACCAGACGAATGGAATCCCAACCGAATGTGGCGCGCCTGGGGCGGCATCACCATTGGCGAAGACCTGACAGGTGATGGAATCTTTTACATTACCGTAGAAAATTTCCACGTCCAACGTTGGTATCAAGATGGCATCGCCATCCCAACAAACTTTCACAACGTCGAACCACACCACATTGTGATCCAAAATAACACCATTCGGGACGTCGATAGCGTCGGTATTCATCTGGCAACCTGGGTTTATACCGATGGTGAAGGCGTGCCCGATAGCGACAACCGCCCGGCAGGCTGGCGCGGCGGTCACCACATGACCGTCAGCGGCAACCTGATCGAACGCGCCAACCGGATGGGCATCGATCTCTATTCGCGCGAATCTACCTTCAGCAACAACACGATCCGCGATGTCGCCATCGTCAAAAACCTGGGGGCCAGGGGGATGGGCTGCGCCTACGATACAGGCGGCGCCAGCGGCGGGCAATGCACGGAAGACGGTGACGGCATCCGCATCAAGATCGACCGGCCTGCCGACAGCGGCAACAACAACACCTTCACCGCCAACCGCCTGGAACGCATCGGCTACAGCGGCTTCGATGTCTTTGGGTTCAGGAATACCTTTACCAACAACGTCATTATCCAGGCCTGCATTTCCAAGGGCGACTGCGGTGGGGTGCGCACATTCGGCAACCACGACATCGACAACACGCCCGTATACGACCTGACCTTCGACGGCAATATCATCGTGGATACCATCGGCAATACCGATGGCTGCGCCGCCGATTTCGACGCCCTGTTTGGCTTTGGCTTGTATTTCGATATGTACTCACGCAATGTGACCGTCGCCAACAACACCGTGATCGGCTCCACGGCCAGCGGCGTTCTGTTCCAAAACTCAACCGGGACGATGACAAACAACACGCTCTATAACAACAGCAACAACGACGACTATGGCGCATCCCAACTGTATATCGGCAGTTCGCCGGCTTCGGTCGGCAGCAGCAGCGGCAATATTTTCTTTACGCTGCAACCCCGGGCCAGCACGATGGCTATGAACGATGTGGGACGCCTGGGTACATCCAACCACAACGACTTCTTCCACCCCTACCGCGCCCGGCACATCGTCGCCAGCGGTGAGTACTCGCTCGCCGCCTGGCGCACGGCCAGCGGCGGCAAAGATGCCGACTCGCAAGAGCACTGGTACACCCAACCCGCCGGTGAAGAACCAAAGTCCGTCATCTTCTACAACGACACGGCGCAGAACAAAACCTTCGACCTGGGCAACGTGCTCTACAAAGACCTGGATCAAAACCCGGTCTCCGGCAGCAGCATTACGCTGGCTCCCTATACATCCCGCATCCTGATCGATACCGGCATCGCCGCCGACCTGGTGGTGAGCATGGTCCTGATTGGCTCCGACGAGACGCTTCCCGGCGCGCCGGTAACGTACACGATCACGATCGAGAACCAGGGCATCCTCGACGCCAGCAGCGTCACCCTGGTCAACACCATTCCGGCGCAAATCGTCAACACCGATTGGGAGGCATCGCCCGGTACGGTGACCCTGCAAAGCGGCACGCGTTACACCTGGCAGATCGCCAGCCTGCCGGTCGGCGCCACCTACACCTTCACCGTCAGCGGCGAATACGCCGAAACGATGCCCGCCGGCACGCCGCTCCACATCACCGCATCCGCATCGACCACGTCGCCCGAAGCCAACCCCACCAACAACCACGCCAGCCTGTTCGTGGGCAACTGGAACTGGACGTACTTGCCATTGATCATCCGGTAGTAGGGACGGACCCACGTGTCCGCCCCAGCCATACGCCCGCCGTCCGGGCTTCCTGCCGCAAACCAGGGCAAGTACGTAGGCCTGTGCCCCTATCAACCGCTGTCGGGATGGGCCCACGCGGGTCCGCCGCGAACGAACTTTCAACCATGACCCACAAACCGCCCCCCCTTTTCCTGCTTCTCTGCCTCACCCTGATCGCCGGCCTGGCCTGCGCCCAACTTGCCGGCCCGCAGCCTTCGTCCGCCCATTCTGACGAAGGCAGTCACACCTACCTGCCGCTCACGGCACGAGGCGTCCAGGCGCCAACGCCCACAGCGACCCTACCGGGTCCCACGTCAACCCCGCCGGGGCCGACAAACACACCGGCGCCAACGTCGCCTGCCACGCAGCCTGCCCCGGCTCATACCTACTACGTCGCAACCGGCGGCAGCGATCAGAACCCGGGCACGTTCGAAAAGCCCTGGCGCACGATTCAGAAAGCGGCCGACACCGTCGGTCCCGACAGCCTGGTGTACGTGCGCGGCGGCATATACCGGGAACGCATTATTCTGAACGTTTCCGGCAGCACCGGGAAGTACATCACTTTCCAGAGCTATCCCGGTGAAACCGCCGTCATCGACGCCGACGGGTTGGCTTTTTCAGAGGCTGAACCGGCGCTGTGGTTCATTTACGATCAAAGTTACGTGATCGTCAAAGGCTTCGAACTGCGCAACTATCGCACGAGCACATCCGGCCAGGTCCCCTTTGGCATCGCCATCTTCGGCGCCAGCCACCACATCGAACTGCGCAACAACCTGATCCACCACATCGAGCACAACGGCAGCGATCCCGATAACACCGACGCCCACGGCATTGCCGTCTACGGCGAATCGGGCACCCAGGCCGTTCACGATATCGTCATCGACGGCAACGAACTGCGTAATCTCAAGCTCGGTTCGAGCGAAGCGCTGGCCATCAACGGCAACGTGCAGGCCTGGCAGGTGACGAACAACCTCGTTCACGACAGCAACAACATCGGCATCGTCGCCATCGGTTTCGAGAACACCGCACCCGCCAACGATTGGGCACGCGACGGGTTGATCGCCAACAACCAGGTCTATAACATCGACTCGAACGGCAACGTCGCCTACGGCGACAGCCGTAGCGCCGATTGCATCTACGTCGACGGCGCACGCCAGATCACCATCGAACGCAATCTGGCCCACCACTGCAACATCGGCATCGAGGTCGCCAGCGAACACGAAGGCGGTTACGCCGGCCAGATCGTCGTGCGCAACAACTTCGTTCACAGCAACACCGACGTCGGCATTTCGATCGGGGGGTATGCCGCAAACATGGGCGGTGCGTACGACTGCACCATCGTCAATAACACCTTTTACAACAACACCACCCACGCCGAAGCGTGGGGCAGCGAACTCTACATTCAGGACGACACCCAAAATCTCGTCATCGAGAACAATATCTTCTTTGCCGATGGCGATGGCAGCCTGCTGCAAAGCTGGAGCGACGTGATGGGCGGCAACCGGGTAGACTACAACCTGTTCTTCGTCCTGGATAACGCAGCCGGCAGTTGGGAGTGGCGAGGTAACTGGTATGAGACATTCGCCGAATACCAGGCTCAAACCGGCAACGACAGCCACTCGCTCGCCGGCCAGGACCCGCGCCTGGTCAGCACGGCCGCCCCCGACCTTCACTTACAAAGCGACTCGCCTGCTATCGAGCGGGGCACAGGCTCCGACGCAGCCGGCCCGGTGGACTTCGACGGCCAGCCGCGCCGGCAAAACACGATCGAGATCGGCGCCGATGAGGTAAGGTAAGCCACAACTTCGCTGAATAGACACACTGGTAAAAAGGTCACAAGGAAGGATCACACATGAAAACGTTCCGCTTCAGCCTGATCGCTCTGCTGGTCTTCAGCCTGCTCCCCTGCGATCAAATTCCTGCGCCAGCGGCCCGGGCAGCACAGCCCGCAGCCGCAACGGCCCCCGCCGAAGCGCAGGGAACCCCGTACGCGCCCATCGGGGTCAATATCAGCAGCATCGTCGACTGGACGAGCGATTTTCCGTTTGTCGATATCTTCAAGACCTCCCGCACCTGGCTGCCGCAGTGCCAGGAATGGTCGAACCCCGGCTGCACATCGGGCTGGGACACGGGGGAGTATGCGTTCATCGATCTGGATGAGAATGGCTGGGTACGCTCCCTGCCTGCGCCCGAGGAGAATCGCATGTTCGACCGCGTCAGCACCGTCATGCTGCTGGGAGATGCCCGCGCCGGCACCGGCGGCACATACCTGGTGCTTTACGACGGCGAAGGCACGCTCGAATACGGCCTCGGCGCCGAGAAAGACGCCGCCGCTTCGGCCACCGGCCGGGAGGTGATCAGCTATACACCAGAAAACGGGCTTTTCCTGCTGACCATCACGCAAACCGACCCCAACCACACCGGCAACTACATCCGTAATATTCGCGTCGTGCGCCCGGCAGACGAATTCAATTCTGAACTTTTCAACCCCCAGTTCCTGGCGCGCCTCGACCGCTTCAAAGCGGTACGCTACATGGATTGGATGGAAACCAACAACAGCACGCAAGGCGTGTGGGCGAACCGTCCCAAGCCGGATGACGCCCGGTACGCCTGTTACGAGCCGGTTTGCAAAGGCGCACCGCTAGAAATCATGATCGCGCTGGCCAACCAGACGCAGACCGAACCCTGGTTCACATTGCCGCACCAGGCCACCGATGAGTACATCACCCAGTTCGCTGCGCTGGTGCGCGACCAGCTCGACCCCGGTTTGCAGGTTTACGTGGAGTACTCGAACGAGGTGTGGAACGGCATGTTCGCACAAAACGGCTGGGTCAACCAGCAGGCAGCCGCCGAGTGGCCGGTCATCCCGGATGGCTCGAGCGAGTTCGACCGCCTGATCAACTGGCACGCTAAACGCACCGCTGAAATGTGTGAAATCTGGGATAACGTCTGGGCCGGCCAGGCCGATCGCCTGACCTGTGTGGCCGGGGGCTGGGCCGCCGTGCCCTATATCAACGAGCAAATCCTTTCCTGCCCCTACTGGGACGAAGCCCCCTGCGCCGATCACGGCATCGATGCCCTGGCGATCGCACCCTATTTCGGCGGCTATATCGGCGGCCCTGAACACGAAGGGGCCGTCCAGGCGTGGACGCAGCAAGCCGACGGCGGCCTGGCAATGCTCTTTACGGAAATCAGCACGGGCGGCTTGTTGAGCGGCGAGTGGACGCCAACCGATGGCGCACTGCAAGAAGCCATTCGCTGGATGCAAGACAACAAGCAAACCGCCGACCGGTACGGCGTCGGTTTGCTGGCTTACGAAGGCGGCCAACACCTGGCCGGCGTGGGAAGCGCCCAGAACAACGAAGCCATCACCACATTGTTTACCAACGCCAACCGTGACGAACGTATGTATGCTGTCTACCGCCAATACCTGAACGCCTGGAAGGAAGCCGGCGGCGGGCTTTTCATGGCCTTTTCGCTGTGCGGCGGTTACGGCCGTTATGGCAGTTGGGGGGCCCTCGAGTACATCAACCAGCCTGACACGCCCAAGTACCGCGCCCTGATCGACTTTATTGACGCCAACCCGTGTTGGTGGCCGGGCTGCGTTCACCTGGCAGGCAGCAGCAAGGCAGCCTCAGCCGAAACGCTGCGGACGGGCGATACGCTCACCTACACGATCGTGATACGCGCCAGCGAGGCCATCACGCAAGCCATAACGATGACGGACACGCTGCCTGCCGCCCTGGCGTACGTTCCCGGCAGCTTGCAGGCCAGCGCCGGAAGCGCGGACGACTCGCAAGCCCCTGCCCTGTCCTGGTCTGGAACTTTGAGCGAGACGCAAACCGTTACGGTGACCTATGCCGCCCAGGCCACGGCCAGCGGAGCGCAGGTGGTCGTGAACGAGGCCCACATCGCCGCGGCCGGGTACCCGCCGGTCACCCGCCAGGCCGTCGTCTACCTGAACATGCTGCGGGTTTTCCTGCCATTCGTTCGACGATAAGGAAGGTCAAATATGAAAGCCATTCGCATCGCCTTTGTTTCGGCCATCGTTCTTGGCCTGATGTTTGGACAGCCGGCCGCGCACCTGCTATCCCAAGCTGCGCCGCAGGCCATGCAGGTGTGGGTGGCACACATCGCCGACAAAATCCAACCCACAACGGCCCCCGGCACGGCGAACAGCATTTCGCTCGAAGGCGCACGCGCTTCGTACGCTGCCGCACAAATCATCGTGCACGCCGGCGGCGAAGCCCTGTCTGGCGTGAACATAACGGCCGGCGTGCTGAGCGATGGCCACGGTCACACCATCCCGGCAGCCAACATCACCTTTTACCGTCAAAGTTTCATCAACTTCACCGGGGTAGAAGAGGCCGAACCCGGCAGCATGCCCGTGCCGGAGAACTCACCCACCCACGATCCCTGGCTGCCCGACCCCTTGATCCCGTTCATCGACCCCTACGACGGCGGTCCAGCTGGGGCACCCTTCGCCGTGGACGCCAACCGCAACCAGCCGGTATGGGCCGACTTTTTGATCCCTGAAAACGCGCTGCCCGGCACGTATACCGGCCAGATTACCGTTTCGGCCACCGGCCAACCGGCCGTCAACGTGCCCGTCAGCCTGACGGTATGGAATTTGCTGCTGCCCGATAAAAACACCGTCACCACCTACTTCCAGGCCCACTTCGGCCAGGTAATCAACTACCATCGCAATACCTATGAGGGTTCACCCAACCCCTGGCTCAAATACGATGCCTACACCCGCCAACTCGTCAAACGCTACGAGGAACTGATTCACGTCCACCGCCTGGACACCTGGATGGAATTCATCCCGCCGCCTGAAGCGAGCGGCCAATGTGCTGTTCCCAGCGATTGGAGCAGCTATGACGCTGCCGTGCAGCCTTACATGGATGGCAGCTACTGGAGCGACGGTGTACCCAACAAGTGGATTGTCGTACCTTTCTCGCCGGGCGTCACCTGGGGCATCGAGGAAAGCTGCTCGCAGGCCGAATACACGGCCCTGGCCGCCGGTTGGGCAGCGCACTTGAAAACGAAAGGCTGGTTCGACAACGCCATCGCCTACGCCTACGATGAACCGCCCGAAAGCGTCTACCCGGATATCGCCCGCCACTCGAGCTGGATGCAGGCCGGCGACCCCGGCTGGAAAGCCCACATCATGGATACTACCGAGCCCAACCCGGGCAACGTGGGCGTTCTCAACCCGGCCCTGGGTATTTACACGGTCTGCCTGCGCTGCTATGACCACTGGTATCAAGGCCAAGATACCTACGGCCGTGCCGAATGGCCGCAGCTCTTCAACCAGGGCATTCAACTCTGGTTTTACGAGAGTAATGCCCAAAGCGATCCTTACCCGACCTTTGCCACCAACACGCTGTGGGGGGTCGAACCGCTGATCACCCTGTGGGGCAGCTGGTACGAAAAGGCGAGCGGCTTTCTCTACTGGGATGTGATGGCCTGGAACGATAACGCAGCCAGCGGCGGCCCATGGGGGCCAAACGTCGATTATGGCAAGACGGGTGACGGCGTGCTGCTTTACCCAGGCAACCACGATGGTTTCCTGGCGCCCATGGGCTCACCCAACGACATAACCATCGACGGCCCCATCCCGTCTTACCGGCTCAAACTGATCCGCGCCGGCCTGCAAGATTGGGCGCTCTTCCAGCTGGCCGAACAACGCGGCATCGGCGACTATGCCCGCCAACAGGTGGCACGCGTCTACGGGCAGTTTGGCGGCTGCGACTGGCAAGGTTGCCCGGAGCCGGTCAACGGTGAATTCTACTGGAAAGCCAGCCCCGCCCTGATGGACGAAGTGCGCCATAACGTTGCCATGCGCCTGAGCGTCAATACCGCACCCCATACGCCTGCCAACCCGCATCCTGCGAACGGGGCCACCAACGCCTTCACCAACGAGATTCTCTCCTGGCAGGGCGGCGATCCCAACGGTGACCCTGTCACCTACACCGTGGCCCTGGGCGCCGTCAATCCCCCGCCGATCACTGCCACCGTCAGCAGCACCGCCTATGCCCCTACCCTGGCGGCCAACACGCATTACTACTGGCAGATTACGGCTACCGACGGCCTGAGCAGCACCGTCGGTGCACTATGGCAGTTCACCACCGGTGAGATCAGCGCACGGCGCATCTATCTGCCACTGTTACGTCGCTAAGGACACAAACGTCACGCTCCGCGCCATCATCCAGCGCGGAGCGTGATAAACCATGTAGCAGAATGGCGTTTCAAAAAGCAAATCTCAGCGCACCAGGGGGAGAAAAACGTTGCTCGCCGTAACGAAGATACAACTTACCCCACTCCAGGTCGTACCCTGATCGTCACTGGCCCACAGGCACCCAGAATGACTCCAGAGCAGCTGGCCAGGCTTACCCAGGTTCGGTTTCAGTGCATCGCCCGGGATGCTGGTGATCGAAGACCATTGTTCACCGCCGTTCACGCTGCGATATATCCCGCCATCGCAACGCAGGTACAGGGTGTTGGGCTGGGTGGGATGGGCTATCAGTTGTGAACACTCGCCCGGGGGCACTTCCCAGGTATCCCAGGTATGGCCGCCGTCGGAACTGGTATAGCCAGCATCGAAGTTGTAGTTAACACCATAAATACGTTCGGCGTTGACCGCATCCAAGGCGATTTCCCAAGCCGGAAAGGGAAGCCTTTCGCTGCTGCCAAAGCGCAGCCAATAAGACCCACTACCAGTGGTGTAGACCACCTGGTAATACCCATCTCCTGCCGTCACCGGTGAGGGCATAATTACAGGAAAGATACTCCATTGTTTCTCATCGATGAATGAGGTCCAGTTCGCGCCACCATCGGTGCTCTGATAGACCCCGCCAGGGGGCTCACAGGGATTTGGATAACTGGGGCATTTTCTGTGCCAAGGAACATACATCAGTTGCGGATCCTTTGGCGAGACGAAAACATCCATCACCTCGATATCATCATTCCCGACAGCAGGCGACCAAGTTGCCCCCCAATCTCCTGAGCGATGCAAGGAGTGGAGATGCGATCCAAGATCTTCATAAAGAGAGAACAGGCGCACAGGATTCTGCGGATCCAAGCGCGGCATAATGCCCACAAACGGGTAGCTCAAATTGTAAGATTCGGCGACCTGCCAGGTATTTCCCCCATTCAGGGTATAGCGTGGCGGATATAACTTCGCTGGGCTATCCTTATCGCCCAGCCAAAGAACAAGAACTTCTGGAAGCCCGGTTGCTGTAAAAACATCCTTGATATAAATGTTGTCTTCGAGCGTGCTGCCCACCACATGGAGTGGGGCCAAAAGCAGCTCTTTTGAACTCTTTCGAGCGACAACATGCAGGGGGAAAGCGAAGATTGCACAAACGAGCAAAAGGACAAGCGCTTTTATTTTCATCGACACACCCTTTTCTTTTTATTCAATTTTGTCGTCATCAGGCAAAGGCAAGCAAGCACGACTTTCAGCAACACAAATTCCCAGAGCCAACTTTGCCCCCGGCTTCTGCTGCCCCTGGACAACGGGAACAGCAACCACCGCTAAGTTTCCATCACCTATCCTGCTACAAGATAGTAACACAACGTGGAATTAAAAGGCGAAAGGGTTACTTGCCACATACTGACTCAGTATACCAAAAGGCATCCAAGAAACGCCCAGAAAATTTATGCAATCTTGCGGAATATGTTTAAAAAAATTCGCCAGCATGTTGGTGTGTAAATATTCACGCATACACTGTGGTAAAGTTAACCCGTAAGATCGCTACCCTACCGATTTCCGGAGCAGAAGATGACCACCCAATTGAAACTCAACGATCTTGGCTACTTTGAAACCCGCGGGCTGAACATCCTCGCTTTCAACAACTGGTATGACGGCCTTTTCAGCGACGCCAAAATCAGCGGAATCGAGTTGATCCATCACGAAGTGCGTACCGTGACCAATGGCGATGTACGGCTCAGCCCCACACCCGCCCAGTGGGATGCTGTGCCGCAGTCCATGGAACGCAGCATCGATGTCGCCGCGGGCAAGGTTCAGGTCTCGCTGGCTTATCCCGAACACGACTTCACGTACCAGATACACGCCGCCGCCGAGGATGATGGCGTGCTGCTGAGCGTTCACCTGGACCAGCCCCTGCCCGCCGCGCTCGAAGGCCGCGCCGGTTTCAACCTGGAGTTTTTGCCCGCGGCCTATTTCCACAAAGCCTATTTAATGGACGGCCAAAGCCATATTTTTCCGCGTTATCCCACCGGGCCGATGAAGAAGCTGGCCGATGGGATGGTGGAGCCCCAACCGTTTGCGCAAGGGAAAAGCTTCGTGGCTGCTCCCGAAGACCCCGCCCGCCGCGTTAGCGTTCGAGCGATAACCGGCGACTTGGCACTCTACGATGGCCGCAATACGGCGCAAAACGGCTGGTTCGTGCTGCGCAGCCTGCTGCCAGGGGGGAAAAGCGGCAAAGTGCTCGAATGGTTCTTGAGCGCCAGCACCATCCCCGGCTGGCTGCGTGCCCCGATGATTGCCCATTCGCAAGTCGGCTACCACCCCAGGCAGAAAAAAGTGGCCGTGATCGAACTGGACCGCAACGATCAACCCCGGCCCGAAGCCCGACTGCTCAAGGTCACGCCAGACGGCCGTTTTGTCGAGCAGCTTGCCGGCGAAACCACGCCCTGGGGGCCTTACCTGCGCTACAACTACCTGACTTTCGACTTTTCTACCGTGCAGGAGACAGGCCTCTACCTGATCGAATATGGCGGCGTGCGCACGGCGCCGTTTCCGATTTCGCCGGATGTCTACGAAAAGGCGTGGCATCCCACGCTGGATGTCTTCTTCCCCGTACAGATGGATCACATGTTCGTGCGCGAGGCCTACCGCGTCTGGCACGGCGAAGCGCACCGGGACGATGCCCTGCAAGCCCCCGTCGATCACGTCCATTTCGATCTCTATGCGCAAGGCCCCACTACTGATACCCCCTACCAGCCCGGCGAGCACATCCCCGGCTTGAACATCGGCGGCTGGTTCGATGCCGGTGACTTCGATATCCGTACACAGACACAGTACGGCGTGGTGCTCGATCTCGTCGCCAGTTGGGAGGCCTTCAGAATTGAGCGCGACGAGACCACGATCGATCAACAGCGCCGCTACGTGGAAATCCACGCACCGGATGGCGTGCCCGACCTGCTGCAACAAATCGAGCACGGCACGCTGGCGCTGATCGCCCAGTTTCGCGCCGTCGGCCATGCCCTGTGCGGCATCGTCGAGCCGACCTTGCAGCAGTACACGCATCTGGGCGACGCCGTAACCAAGACCGACAACCTGGTCTACAATCCCAAGCTAAAACCCGAAGAATCGGATGGATTCACCAGCGGCACGTTCGACGACCGCTGGGCCTTCACAACCAAATCGACCGCCCTCAATTACGGTTCGATCGCCGCCCTGGCCGCCGCCAGCCGCGCCCTGCACGGCTACCGCAGCGATCTGGCCGCCGAATGCCTGGAAACCGCCCAGCGCATCTGGGACGAAGAACACAGCCACGAACCGGATGTCTTCAAGCACGGCAACACCAGCGGCGGGCCGCTAGAAGCCGAAGAGCTGCGGGCGGCCGTCGAACTCTTGATCACTACCGGCGAAAAGTGCTACGCCGAGCGCATCGTGGCGTTGTGGCCAACGGTTGAGGCGCAGTTCGGCTGGCATGCCAGCACCGTCATCCGGGCGCTCCCCTACCTGGACGCGTGCTATACGGTGAAGGCGAAAACGTTGGTCGAAGAATATCGCAAGCACCTCGATCAAGTGACGAAGGAGAACCCCTTCGGTGTCTTCGTTAGCACGGGCGGGTGGGCCGGCAGCGGGTTCGTCGTACGCATGGCCATCACCAACTACATGCTGCATAAAGCCTTCCCCGAAATCATCGACGCCGAGTCCGTTTTCCGCGGCCTGCACTATCTCTACGGCTGCCACCCCGGCTCGGATATTTCGCTCGTCTCGGGGGTGGGCGCCATCTCGAAAGAAGTGGCCTACGGCAACAACCGCGCCGATTTCTCCTTCATCGCCGGGGCCATCGTGCCGGGCATGTTGATCCTGAAGCCCGGTTTTCCGGAGAACAAAGAAGACTGGCCCTTCTTCTGGGGCGAGAACGAATACGTGATCAGCGAGGGTGCCTGTTACATCTTCCTCGTCAACGCCATCAGCGAGTTGTTGCGAAACATGTAGCCCCACCCCTCCCTGTCCTCGAAACGAATGAGCGGTGGCGCCTGACGCTACCGCTCATTCGTTTATGCCTCTTCCACCTTTGCGCGAAGTGTCCCAGATTTAGGGTGCGATTGGGCGCTTCGCCAAATCTGGGTATCCATGTCAATCGGCTGAAGCTTCGGCAGTGAGTTGACCGGCGCCTCCACGCACTGCCAAAGGCAGGTAAACCCGGTACGGCAGCGGATCGGCCGATCGAGAAGCATCCAAAGCCGCCAGGGAAAAGCCGAAGTTGTCGTCCGCGCCGGGCGCAAAGTTGCCGCTGGCGAGCAGGGAAAACACCTGGGGAACGTCGTTTGAGAAACCCGACGGTGTCGCCGCATAGACAGACACCCGGCCGGCAGCTTCGGTCGCAGAAAAGTCGGCGTAAGGCTCACCGATCGCCAGGTCGGCATCGCCGTCGGCGTCGAAATCGCCGGCGGCCAAGGCCGCACCAAACAGATTCGAAGCCGTGGGGACAGGCGCTTGAAGCATCTGTCCGTTCCCGGCCATAAACAGTGAATCTGACCCATAAAGAACATGCACAACACCCGCCTGGAGGCCCGCCGCCAGGTCTTCGCGGGGAACGCCGATCGCCAGGTCGACGTAGCCGTCAGCGTTGAAATCGCCCGCTCCCAGGGCAGCGCCGAACATGTCCCCATCCTCAGCCAGTTCGGGCGCAAGCAGGTCCTGCTGCCAGAGCTGATTCGCTGCGCCGGAAACGCCGGCAGGCGAGCCTGCCAAAACATGCACAACGCCTTCATTGGCCGCTTGCAGGTTTTCTTGCGAGGCACCAACCGCCAGGTCATCGTCGCCGTCGGCGTCGAAGTCGCCGGCGGCCAGCGCGCTGCCAAATAGATCGAATGCCTCGGCCGCTTCCTGAATACCGCCATCTCCCTGCCGCCAAACCTGGTTACCCGCCGCCGAAAGGCCATCGCTGCTGCCGTAAATGATCTGAACAGCACCTGCATTCTCGGCCGGGCCGTTGTTTTCCTGCGGGACGCCCACCGCCAGGTCGGCGAAGCCATCGGCATTGAAATCGCCGGAAGCCAGAGTCTCCCCGAAGCAATCGTCCTGCTCGGCGGTTTCTTCGATGCCCACGGAATCCTGATACCACCCCTGGTTACCGGTCACGGCCAAACCGGCGGTGGAGCCATAAATCACCTGTACCGCGCCGGCCCGCGAGACACTCGGATCGCCGACCGAATCGTACGGGGCGCTCACGGCCAGGTCATGGTAACCGTCGGCATCGAAATCGCCGGCGGCCAGGGCGTAACCGAAGCGATCGCCCGCTTCGGCCGCGCTACCCATGCCGGCAATGCCCTGGTGCCAGAACTGGGCGTGGTGCGGGTACCCTTCCGCCGTCCGGTACAGCACATACACCGCCCCGGCGCCTTCTGCGCCCCCCACATGCTCTCCGGGTGCGCCGATCGCCACGTCAATATCCCCATCACCGTCGAAATCGCCGGCAGCCAGCGCGCGGCCCAGTTCGTCGCCACCGTGAACCGCGCCAGCGCCGACTGCGGCATGGTCGAAAAACTGGCTGCCCTCTGTGGACAGCCCATCATCTGCGCCGAACAAAGCCACAGCCGAACCGCCGCGCGCCAGCGCGCCGTCCGCCCGGCCCGGTACGCCTATCATGAGACCGGCCGGGCCGTCGCCGGCCAATCCGGGCACAGGCTCCCCGGCGGCGAGGCCAGAACGGCCGCTGCCGGCCCAAACAACCGCCAGCATCAGCAACAAAGTCATTGCCAAAGTTTTCTTTTCCATCATGACCTCCGTCTATTTCCCCTATTGTCGCGCTGCCGGTAGGATGAGTCATCGGCCTGGGGTACTGTCGGGAAAAAATCTAAGCGGTACATTGGTACTATCCCGATTCATCGGATCAAATCTTGACGATACAGATTGTTTTTGCGGAGAAGTACCCATGACCCGTTGTGAGGACGAGCTACTATTTCTGATGCACGATAAAGTCAAGAATTTGTTAGAAAGCCAAGGGATCACTGGTTTCAATTACCAAGCAGTGGATGAGTATGAGGCTCTTTTATCAAGTTTTGTCTTTGATACCATCTTGTGGCTCCCGTTGTTGGCCTTATCCAGCTTGTGCGGATTGGGCTTGCTCGTTTGTGCAAAATCGTCAAAAGCGTCTTATGCAGGAGAAAAACACAATCCCATCCTTTATCGCTGCAGGATTGTATTGTTATTGCCCGTGTTGGTGATGGTGGGTGAACCTGATTGCCAGTACACCTGGTTGTTATTGCCTCGAACGGTGATGCTGCTGCAAGAACCCAGCAAGGTGACGGTATTCGAATTCCCACTGACCACCACAGCGTTGCCGTTGCAGGTAAAGGTCAGGGTTTGATCGTTATCGGTTACGTTAATCGTGCCGGAACTTGCGGGCGGTGGCGCAGGTGGTTGCGGTGTGACAGTTGGCGGCGGGGGGAGTGTTGCAGTAGGTGGAACGACGGTAGGCGATGAGGGAAAGGTCACGGTGGGTGTGATCGTCGCCGTGGCGGTTGCCGTAATCATCGAAGTAGGTGATGGGGTGAAGGTAATCGTAGGCGTTGGCGTGACGCTCGCTGGAACCGCACAGGCCGGGCCAGCTATCTGCCCAATTTCCACATCCGGGCCCTTGGCTCCAACGTGTACGGTGCCAAGCGTCAGTTCGCCGGACAAGGTCAGGCTGAACTCACCACGCTGGAAGCCTGCACCGGTTTCCCACTTGACCCCATTGAGATGGTGGTTGGGGTCCGGGCGAACAATTTCCCAGGGCGAGGGTGATGCGTCGCTAACGAATGCGCAGTCGGGCAATTCAAGCATCCAGTTGCTCAAATCTTGCGCACAGGATAACTCTTCAACGAGATAACGCCAGGTGGAAGTGCCATCTCCTTGATCCTGAAAGCCCAGAAAAGTGATTTTGTAGCAATTCGGCAGGATGATGTCCGTGGGCGCTGGCGTGTTGGTCGGCGTAGGCGTGCTCGTGGAAGTGGGCTCGGCGGCTGGGCCGGAAAGCACCCGAATCAAGGGGATGGTCACGGCGCCGTCCGCTGCCATGCAGCGGGTTACCAGGACAACGCTTTCGAGCTCGATTTCACCCTCAACCTCGGCAACGTCGTTGAGGTCGATGACAAGGCCATTTTCTAGAGAGATTTGCTCCCCATCAATGGCTGTAACCACGGAAGCAAAAGTCACACACCCCAGGTTTCCGGGCACAACCTGTGAGATTATGTCTGCATGCCACAGACCGTTGGTTTGCAATGTGGCGCTTACCTGAACGAGATCGCCAACGGCAATCTCTGCGCTCCACTGTGTACTTGCATCGACGATGAAGGGCATCCCGCTGATCACCCACGGGGAAATGCCGTTGACGATACCGGTCAACGTGACGGAAGCGCCTTCTGGCAATTCAGCCACCAGGGTCACAGAAGCCGCCACCCAGGTCCCATCGTCGAAAACCGAGCCCTGGACGCGTACCTGATCGCCCGTTTGGATGCCGCTCTCTATAAAACTCCACGAGTCGATCTGGATCGGGACACCGGAAACGACCCATGGATTTGTGTCCTCTACCGTTCCGATAAAGTCGAACTGGGCATCTGGATCAGAAAACGGTTGGATCGTGGCAGCCAACCAGTCCCCGTTGGATTGCCAACCGATGACTTCCACCACATCACCAGGCATCATGTCCGGGCTGACTGCGGTATTCTCGTCGGTGAGAATCTCGAGCCCCGAGATGATCCAGATGTCGTCTCCGTGCTCTTGAACCACACCCACAAACTGAAAGGGCTGCCCGTTTGCAGCCGAATAAACGCCTTCGGCCAACCATACACCTTCCGGGCTTATGCCGCCCCTTACGACTACGGCTTTGTGGCTGTCCGTTTCAATCGCAACACTTGTGCGCTCATCCAGGCGGATATATTGGCCGGAGACGATCAGCGCCGTGCTGGCGCTATCCTCCATTTCGCCACTCAGCAGAAATGAATTCGATGAAGGGTGCGCAAGGAAACGCAGGCTTTCAATCTCTACGCTACCGTCAGAGCGCTGCCGGCCCACAAACGATACCCTGTCTCCGCTTTGCGGCGTAAAACCAAAGGCATCGCTCCCGCTCGCCGAGACCGGAACACCTGCAATCGTCCATCCTGCTTCCGAAACGGCCAGGATTCCCGTTCCGCGCACCTGGTATGCTGCGGCCGTTGGCGGCTTGCCAAGAGTTACCGTGGCGGTTTGACCGGGTGCAAGGGAGATTGTTGTTTCTGCACCGCTGACTTCCACACGGCCACTTTCGACGGAGACGTTTGTGCGCTGATCGGCGTGTACCTGCACGGTAAATGTGGTTCCTGTCGCCCGCAGGGTCGCCGCGTTTGTCTTCACCGCATAAAGCGAATCTGGCTTGCGATTGGCAGATACCTGGTGGTTGGTTTCACCGCGCCATTGGGAGATGCGCACCATCCGCCTGCCGGATAAGAAGCGCTCGGCCTGATCGAGGGTGATTTCTGTTCCCGCCGCCAACTCCAAGATGCTGCCGTCTTTCAACTTCAAATGAGCTTGTGAGAGTGCGCCTGTACGCATTCGCGCGCCGGATGCAACCCGATCGTTTTCGGCTATTGGGTGCCAGACGCCATCCTGGTCTTGCATTTCGAGAATCCCGCGTACGTCTTGCACGCGGGCAACCTCCTTGCCAGGCCGAGCGAGATTGGCGATGACGGCGCCTCCCACGCCAAGCGCAAGCAAGAGCAAGCAACCGAACAGGCATAATGTGGCCAATGCGAAGGCGGGAGCGTACCATGAATTGCCGCGGGCTATCGGTTTCCTTTTTGTTTCCATTTGCTTTAACCTCCTGCGTTGTTCAGATACAACGCTCTGGTTACGAACTGGAGGAACGAAAGTCTGCATGGCAGCGGCCAGCTGCAAAAGTTCCTTCTCGTTCTCTCCCAGCCCTTCCAGGCAGGCCTCGATGGGCTGACCCGCCTCCAAATCTGCCAATTTTTGTTGTAGTACTTCTTCTATCTTCTTATCCATATCAACCTGCTCTCACTCTTTCAGCCGTGCCCTGAGCGCCACAAGCCCACGATGCTGGAGCGCTTTGACGGCTGCTACGGATTTGTCCATCGTCAAAGCCACTTCTTCCAACGATAGCCCGGCCAGAAAACGCAACTCAACGGCTTCACGCAGCTGTGGTTCGAGGGTCGTTAACGCCTGCTGGACACGCGCTAACGTCAGAAGCGTTTCGACCCTTTCTTCTGCCGACACCTCGCCTGCTTTTTTTTCGGCAGTTTCGATGGGCGCGTGGGTGATCCTTTCCTTGCGGTGATGATCGATGAGCAAATTGCGGGCAATCCGGTACAGCCAGGCACGAAAAGGGATGTCGCGTTGGCGATAACCCGGTAGATGGGAGACCATACGATAGAAGACCTCACCGGTCAGGTCTTCGGCTTGTTGGACGTCATGCAGGCGCGACCAGATAAACCGGAAGATGTGTGCATGATGCGCTTGATAGAGCTGATCAGCGCTCAAAGAATCGGTGTCTTGCGAATACACGGATGTCGACGGCAGGACTGGTGTCATGACAACTACCTTATCGAGTTTGCGTTCATGAAATAGATAACGAGTGTAGCAGCAAAAGGATTCAAAATCGATGTGTGAACACAGCCTAATATTACACTGTATCCACATTCCCGAAACTTGTGACCAGGTGGAATGTTGGCAGTGCGATCCACGCAGGAGAGATCATCAGAATCAACCGGTCTGGCAACGATGTTGTGTTGTGCGTCAAAAATAGACGCGGATCGTTTTATGTTGGCGCAGATAAATCCCAGATAGCCGCCCTTGATGCCGGCCGTACGATCATGGCGCCTGGAGCACTCTATTCATGTTTTCGCAGAGACCGGGAACACACCCGGAGCAAGGCCCAAACGATAGAACCGCTTTAGAAAACAGCTTTTGACCGAAAAAATGTCCTGTTTTGCGGACAATCCACAGTTTTGCGGACAAAACGCTTCGTTTTGCGGACAAAACGCTTCGTTTTGCGGACAAAACGCTTCGTTTTGCGGACAAAACGCTTCGTTTTGCGGACAAAACGCTTCGTTTTGCGGACAAAACGCTTCGTTTTGCGGACAAAACGAGCGTTTTGCTGACTCTTTGTTATGAACACATACCCATATAATGAAATCATCAATACCCGAAGCCAAAATGGAATGCCAACAGTGCGTGATCCTTTGAAAGTCTTCCCAGCAGACGTGCGCACCCGTGCGAGTGACTTTTGCAACATAGGCGAACAAGCTCGCCAAACACAAGGCACCCTGACCCGGGCATGGGCCCGCCTGGATGCCGGTTGGGAGGGCTATGCCGAAAGTGATATTCGTAGCCGCAACAGCAAAGCCATGAACGGGCTCAGCCTGATGATTGCCATGTTCGAGCAGATGGCTCAGACCCTGGTACAATCAGTCGATAGCATCGAGGCGGCGGACAAGAACCTGGTAGCCCTGTTCGATGGGCTGGCTGGCGATCAGGCTGGCAGCTACAGCGGCAAGCCGCCGGGACATGCCAGACCGGTAAGGCAAGACGATATCCCCCCTACAGAAATCCCAAAAATTGACACAACTCCTGAAATCACAGCAGCCATTAACCATTCCTTTGCCTGGATCAACAACACTATCCATTGAACCAGGCATACCACTGACAGAACAGCCACCATAATTGCTGGAGATCTGGAAAATGCTTCTGGTAGCCAGAATGAATGTGTTGGCGCAGTATCGAGGCAAGTGTTCGGTTCTAGTCAAAGCTTTGGGATTGTTTTGGAGTAGTTGCACGCAGACAGGTGGAATGTCAATAGTTGTATAAACTCTCATGGGCGGCAGTATCCTTTTATATGTTCTGGGTCTTCCGGGTTTAGCGTGAAGAATTCCCGCATTTGGGGATTGTGCGTGTGTTGCAACCTGGTTGCCTGGCACACGCCCCCCCAAATGCGGCCCCCTTTCCCGGCGAAGCCGGGAGAGCCTATATTTTCAGAGTTACACCCTTGACATACTCTCCCAAGTTTACATTGTAAGTATAAGTGGTCTGCCTCTGTTCCGTTTTCTTCTTATGGTTCTAAAAAGTCTGTACTGAACCATCCGGATAACTTACCTTTTTGGTTCAGCTCATATACTTGATTATTGTCGAAATCGATCATGTAAATAGGCGTATCAAAGTCTACACCATACGAAAAAACTGCGATATATTTATTATCAGGAGACCATTGAAGTCTGGTGAGCCCGTTAAATATTCCATTTATAGAACATTGATGGGCAAATCGGCCTTCTATCGAGTCGTAAACATATACAATATCCGGTTGTTGTCCATTTGCAACGATGGCTAAATAGCGGCTATCCAAAGACCACTGTACAAAAACAGGTTGAAAATCGAGTATTGGATAAGAATGATCTGCAATCGCTATCACATTTTTTCCATCTCGGTCCATAACATATAAATGTGAATCCGCCTCATCATCAAATCCTGCTTTAAAGTAGGTTACCTTAGCACTATCAGGCGACCACTTGATGAACACTTCGGATGCGTGACGAAAGGCCAATGTGGACCATATCTCCGTTTGTTGCTGAATATTCCAAAGCACAACTTCTGTAGGATTACTTTGGATATAAACAGTGCGCATAAGGTCTGGTGAAATCCCAACAAAATGCTTTTCATACCGAAGCGGATAGTTGGCTAAGAGTTCGTTTCGCCATTGCCCTTGAAACGGATCTAGCACAGCATGCAAGCGGATTGTTTTCGTTATACCAGGTGCATCGAGATAGTAAACTTGTATGTACAGTAAGTTGTTATTAATCCACTCTCCAAACCAGTACAGCGGTAAACCATTGGGATACATTGTTTCGCCAAATTCAGGGAAGGAATGAATGATATCTATTTTATGCTCGATTCTCTCTCCATTTGCTGATAAAAGAACCACTTTCATATTCTCTATTCTAGGTTCGGTTTGGAACATTGTGTAAGGAGAGTACGCCAACCACTTTCCATCTGGCGAAGTACCGAAAAACTCAATGTCTTGTGTTTCAGTAATTGGCAATTTTGATGTTGTCAATGGAAAATCACTTAGCAGCTTTCCTTGGTTGCCATCATTTACCACGATAGAGCCGGGAAGTTTAAAAGTATCAGGTAAATGGCCGGGCGAGTTTCCTCCGTTACACTGTGGAATAACCAGAGTAGGCGATATACTAGGAACAAGTGTAGACACTGACGTTGGCGTAAGTGTGGTGGTAGAACCTGGTTGCGCAGTATTCACCATAGTGTCGCTGGGCAACGAAGCCACTTGAGGGTGAATAGACTTTGTTGAAAGCACTGATGGTATTGCTTGACCAGATGGGGTAAGTGGAGTAACGCCACACCCCATCAAAAAGGAGAGCGTCAAAATCCCCCCCCAAAAAAACCGTTTCCGTTTCATTTTTTCCTCTTGTCGGTTTCCAGGCAGATCGGCGTTGCCCGGTGCGGCAGCAATTGATCGGCCAGGCGCTGCCACATATGTTATAAAAGTATCGACTTGGTAGCTTCTATACCAAATTCACCATCTCGTTACCCAATAAGGTCCTTGTGGGGTATCTAGCAAGGTGCCGGAGAGACTCCACGTTAAGACTTCGGAAGTCTTCTCCGACAGGCTGCTAGGTGGTACAACGGAAATTGTGTAGACCGCAAGGGAGTCCTGGGATCCTTGATTGGGCACTAACCAAAACATGGTTCGTTACCAAAGAATAGCAGAACGTCCGGACTATTGCAACGGTTTTTACGAGCGCAACCTGGGCACCACCATGGGCGTGATCGAAGAACTGCCCGTCCCGCGCACGTGCCACGGATTTCGAACGGAGCTTTTCAAGCGCTACCCGCATCGCCAGGCGGAACTGGATGGTGCCACCTTGGAGATGTTCATCAAAGGCGTGAGCACGGTACAGGTTGGAAGTGTGATTGAGACGCTGACCGGAGCCCACCCATCGACGGTCTCACGGGTATTCCGTTCGCTGGAAGGCGAGTTTGCGAGGTGGAAGGAGCGCTCGCTGCGGTCACGCTAGCTGTACGTCTTTGCCGATAGGACTGAAGAAACACAGCTTCTTCAGTCAGTGTGATTTACGATGGAAGCGGCTGCTTTCATCGCCAAGTATGAGATCGCTCTTTCATCAACTTCCCGTTAATCCCGGAAGAGCCCAATTTGTTCAACAAGCTGTTGACGTGGGCCTTGACCGTGCGCTCAGTGCCAACCAACTTTTCGGCAGTCTCACTGTTACTCATCCCCTGGGCCACCAGGCGGAGCACTCCCATTTCACGCTCGGTCAGCGCTTCGGCCAGCTTGAGCGCCTGGTTACGATCCCGCCCAGGCGCACCGATCTCCGCCATCAGACGCCGCGCTACCCGTGGATGAAGGACGGCCTCCCCCGGTTGGCGGCAAAGATGGTGGCCAAGATCGTCTCGGCGTCTGAATCTTTCAACAGGTGGAAAGCGCCCCGGCTTTCACAGCAGCAAATCCATCAGCACCACATCGGGCACCAAGCGGGTGACTTCAGCCACCGCTGTGGCTGAAGTCACCCGCCTCGCCCACGATGTTGATCTCGGCGTGGGTGCTCAGGTAAAAGCACAGCCCTTTGCGCACCACGTCATGATCATCTACAAGGAATACGGTAATCGGTTCGTTGGTTGTCACTTTTCAAAAACGCAGTTTCAAATTGTTGAACCGGTTCCACTACTTACCATCAAACACAAGCCTGGCTAACTTCATACCTATAGAAGATGGGTCTTCTCTTTCATAGTTCGATAAAACGATAACGGTCACGTTTTGCTCTGGGTAGTGTGCGAGATAGGCCGCAAAACCATATACCCCGCCCGTGTGCAATATTACCAGATGGTCCAGGTGTTGCGAGATAAACCAGCCGTTGGCATACGCACCATTTGGTGCAGGGACAGCAGACTTAAAAACCTTGTCCAGGGTCTTCTTAGGAACCAATTGCCCCGAATTAAGCGCTTTAACCCACTTGTGCAAATCTCCAACTGTCGAATATAACCCGCCAGCAGCATACTTTAGAGAAACATCCTCGCAATCTGCATTGGCTACCTGAAAAGATTTCGACAATGAATAACCTGAAGCCCGCTGCTTTACGATAGCACTGGAACGATCATATCCCGATTCGGACATATCTAACGGTATTAATATGTTTTCCTGAATAAACTCTTCATAACTCAGGCCAGTTACTTTTTCAATCACATAGCCCAACAAGAAATATCCTGAATTGCTATAGTAGAATCTCTTGCCAGGTTCAAACATCAAAAACTTTTTGAAGGAGGCAATCACCTCTTCGGGCTTATATTCCCGGCAAATGTTCGTTTCGCGCAATTCCTGGGCAGATAACTCCATGTTATAAATGCCAGACGTATGGTTGAGCAAGTGATACAGGGTGATAGGCTGCCAGGCATCCGGACAATCGGACAGGTATTGGCAGATCGAGTCATCCACGCTCAACTGGCCTTGTTCTTGCAGAAGCAAAATCGCCATACCTGTAAAGGATTTGGTTAGTGAGCCAATGGCAAACTTGGTTTGCGGGGTATTAGGGATACCCCATTCCTGGTTCGCCAACCCATATCCCTTGTTGATGAGGATTTCATCCTTCCGTACCACCAGAATTGTCCCGCTAAAATTGGGCTTCTCCGTCTGTATGTAATAGTCAAGGCGGCCTGATAATGAATTAGGAGTGGGTAACAGGGTTGTTGAAACTGCCTTTGGAACCTGAGTGGCGGGCATTTTCGGCGTAGGCTGGCTGTTCGATGAAGTACATGCTGCCAGCATGAGACTGATAACCAACATAAGGAAGATAGACTTTTTCACAGAATTTCCTCACCATGTCAAATATAGATTGGTCCCTGGATGACGCAATTTCAACTTCAAGGAAACCGTGCCACCAGGGAAATGATGACTTTGCAAACTTACTTCTTCTCGGCCACCGTCACGGGCATATCGCCCAGCAGCAGGGTAGGGTTGATACCTTTGTCGGTCAAGACGATCTTGGCATTGTCTTTCAGCGAGGTTTCAACCATCTCGATTTGCTTAAGCAGCTGGGCATTGCCCTGGAAGTATTTCTCGGCGGCTTCGTTCACCAGGCGGATGGCCTCAGCCCGGCCCTCGGCTACCTTAATGGCCGCTTCGCGCTCACCCTCGGCCCGTTGGATGGCAGCCAGCTTTTGCTGCTCAGATGCCTCAAACTCGCCTGTTGCCAACAGGCGCATCGAACGGCGTTCCTGCTCGGCGGTCTTCTGCTTGTGCATCGCCTTTTTGATGTCTTCGGGCGGGTCAATCAGGCGAATTTCGACCTTACTAACCATCAGACCCCATTCGGTGGCAAAAGAACTGAGCACTGATTTCAAATTGGTAGCAATTTTCTCGCGCGCCACCAGGCTTTCATCCAGCGTCAGATCGCCGAATTCCTGGCGCAAGTTCGTCATCGCCAACTGTACAACTGCGCGTTTCCAATCGTCAATGTTATAGAAAGTGCGTTTGATCGATTCCTCGTCGGCAGCGGGCCGCACCCACATGATGCCATCCACGGTGATCTCGACATTATCTTTGGTGATCACCGGTTGAGGATGGATATCCATCGTATGCTCGCGGATATCACGAACACGTGTCACTTGAATGATGGGGAATTGAAAACCCAAACCGGGTTGAACGAAACCACCATAGCGGCCAAAAGTTTCCTGGATACCGCGTTCATAAGGTTTCAACGTGTAAACAAAACCAGTGATTATTCTCATAACGATTCTCCTATTTTTGCATGCTCAAATGATTTTCTTTTTGCTTACAAAGCATAAAACAGTCATCAAAACCAGCAAGAGGGGCAACGAGCGGGCAACGACAACCTGAATATCCTTTTTCCCATTGGCAACAAGTTCAACCAGCGGCTCGCCACTTTCATCTGTAAGGACATATTCGTTGGCAGAATCTTGTGGGTACAGGCGATAACCTCGCCCGGCATAGATAAACTCATTCCATATATCCATCTGCCGCCCCTGGTACTGTACGGCAGCCGGCGCCTGGGCATTGCGAAAAAGCACCTGCGAGCCTTTCAGACTCTTCAGCCCACGAAAAACCCAGTTACCGCCTTTAAATCGCCAAGCATAACCCCAGAAGGTAGACCATATCCACAGAGAAAGGCCATCAGACTGCCAGTGCAGTCCCTTCCCGAGGCCCCAGAAACCGGCCTGCACATCCAGCCTGATCGGCTGCTCGGTTTCCAGCAAAGGCTGGCGCAAATAAACTTCGTCAGCCGGAGACCACGGCCAGGTTTGCCCTACCGGAATGACGATGCGCTGCCCCAACCAGACCCAGTTTTCAATGACAGGCCTGGGACGATTCCGATCCAGGCGAGTATACGCACGTTCTGCCGGTAGTGGATGCGACAAGCCTACCCGGGCAATGATCGTTGTACCACGCCCTGGAAAGCTATCGATGCTCAAACGCCCGCCAACCGACAGTAGACGCTCATGCATATTCGAGACGCCAAGCCCGTGGTGGGGCTGGTCGACATCGAAGCCACAACCATTATCGTGAACGAACAGACTGGTCTCCTCGGGCAGGCACTGCAATTTGACATCCACGCGAGTGGCGCGCACATGATGGACGACGTTGTGCAGGGCTTCCTGGGCCACCAGATACAAAGTCTCAGCAATCGAAAGCGGCAGGAGAGCGTCGTTGCCCTGAACATCGAGGTAGATCAGCAGGTGTTTGCGTGCCCTAAAGAGCAAAGTGTAATCATGGAGTGCAGCTGCCAGACCACGCTCCTGAATGGCGCTGGTGGTCATCACCAGGCTAAAGAGATGCTGCTTGACGCCACCATGCAGCTCACGCGCCAGGCGATTACGTTCTTCTTCCATCGAGAGTGCGCGCACCTGATCGCTCAAGCAGGCTTCCCGCTGGCGCAATTCGGCCAGGTCCTGCTCATCTTGGGCTAACTGCTGCACCAACAGATCCATCTGGCGGGCCAGCTGACCCAGTTCATCGCCGGCGCCATCAGCCAGGCGCAAGGCCAGGTTGCCGCGCAGCCACTCCTGGCTGGTTTCAACCGCCCGGTGCAGGCGGTGCAATATGCTCAGGAGCGCTAGGCTCCAAAGCATCAGGCTGGCAGCGGCGGCTCCAGTTATCCATTCCCAAGTATGCGGCGTGCGTTGCGAGGCCGGAAAAACCTGTGGAAACGAAATCCAGCCCAGGCTTTCGAGCACCAACATCACGACAACGGTGATGATGAATTGTGAAAAGATCAGTTCCGGGCCAACACACAGTTTCATCGGATTATGCTCCTCGGCAAGTACTCTCACAATCATTCTATGACAAGAACATACCCCCGTCATGTGTCTGAAGCACAATTTGTGCTTGTCCTGAAGTACAATTACGACCATATCGTAAACGGCAAATTGCTGGGTACGGTTGAAGAAGAGAATCACAAGAGTGGCACGATCCTACTCACGGTTCAACAAAACACAAACGACATTCTGGCGTACTATGCCAACCTGCTCACCCAAGAATTTGATGACCCTTTCCTCTCGCCGGTTGTGCCATTCGTGAATTCCCCGTACGCTTAATGTTGCAAATTGGTACGAGTTCAGTGTTCTGTGATGAAGTAATACAATAAACCAAGCTGTTGATGACTGTCACTCAAATTTCGTCATCTGCTGCCAGACATTTGTCGACAGTGACCATTCAAGGGCAATCACTGCCTCCCAGCATCTCACCTACGCATACGCCTTTTGTTACCAGAACGCCAACAACAACCCTATCATCATACCCACGCTTGTCAACAAATACTTTTGATGTTTCTCGTATGATAACGCGCACGCCTTCAAGTCCAGCACAATGTCCTGTCGAAAATTCTAAAATCAGCCTCGACGAAACAGCGTTTTCATCAGACAAACTTTATGCCGATATAGCGCCTGCAGTTTTGGAATATTTGAACGCTGGTGGCTCAACTCAGGTTTTAGTGGATTACTTTGAAAGCTTGCCACAATGGTGGAACGGAAAGCGTAGCTATAAAGGCGATCTCACCGGGGATACTGTGCCAGAAATGATCACAAGCAGCGATCACTTCTTTTACATTTTTGGCTGTCACAGGGGGAAATATGAAATATTACTTTCCTTTGACCCTTACGATCACCCAACTGTAATCCATACCATCGCTGATATGAATTTGGATGGTGTCTCTGAAGTTGTGGTATACAGCATTGGGTGTTTGGGGGATAAGTGCAGTTGGACAAATGTCTATGGATGGAATGGGGCAGAATTTTTGAGCTTGTTCTCTAAAGATGCAGACTTTGATACAAGTTGCAGCAACATGCCTACACCTTTTAATGTTACCGTGGAAGACGTGGATCAGAATGGCACACTCGAGGTGATACTAAATGGTGGTATTCCTTGGTGGGGAGAAGGTATTCTGTGGCGCGGAGAAACGCGCATCTGTATGTGGAACAGGCATGTGTTTTCGCTCTATAAGACACTCTTTTCTACTCCCCAATATCGCTTTCAGGCTGTTCAGGATGGCGATCGAGCTGCGTTAGCCGGTGATTATGAACAGGAACTAAATTTCTACCAACAGGTGATTTTCAACGACGAGTTAGATTTTTGGTCTCCAGAACGAAGGGTTTACGAGTATGGATTGCTGACAGCACACTATGCAGATCCTACATCCATACCATTACCATTCCCAACCCCAGATCCAAACGAGTATCCGCATTTAGCTGCCTATGCATATTATCGCATGATGCTTTTACATGTGATCATGGGAAATTCGCTTGAAGCACAAAAAACGTATGAAACATTCATTGATGCGTTTGCCATTGATACTCCTGGTTATACGTATGTAGAAATTGGGGTTGCTTTTTGGAATGAGTATAAAATATCCCAAAATATTGAGCGCAGTTGCTCTCGTGCCATTAGCATTGCAACAGCCAATACCGAGATATTGAGCTATTTGGGAGGCCCCGGGCACGGCGCTCAAAGCATTTTTTATAAGCCGGAGCACATCTGTCCATTCGAATAATGGGCAGGCTACATCCTGAGGCATTGAGCATCTAGCCTGGCTAGCAGGGTGTCGGAGAGACCTCACGTTAAGACTTCGGAAGTCTCTACCCGGGCAGTTTGAGCACAAAATAAGGCGACATTGCTCGAAAATCACGGCTTTTAAACGGTCACGGAGACTTCCGAAGTCTTCTCCGACAGGCGGCTGGAAAACGATGTGCAATTGCGAGGCGATATTATCTACCAAATATACAGGATCCGTGAAGGACGTAAGGAAAAGATGTTTTTCGGGGCTTTCCGTAGTATTCAAGAAGCGCGGCTTGAAGTGGAGAAACTCAAAACAAGAGAGATGAATGGAAACCTGTACAGAAAAATCGGTCTTGTTAGATACTGAAGCGGTGGAGAATATTCTGACAGCAGCACTATCAAATCAGGGACAATTAGCCATATCTCACTATATAAAAGATAAACTTTAGTTTCCGCTAACTGGTCTAAAAAAAACGGGTGATAATAGGCCCAAGTCATGGTAATCTTGGCTTGCGAAACAAAAACGCCAGACCAGGAACCTGTTACCGTGACCGGTCACGCCATAGCCGTTTTGAGTATATTGCTCGGAAACCTTCCCATCGGAACAAACTTTGCACTTTCACATTTCACGTGGATGCTCGTGAGTGGCGCGCTCTTACCAAACCGGGGCAATGTTTCCAGCGCATCACCTGGTGGCGCAAATCAAAATATGGCGACTTGGTGCGCCCCCTGCCGCGCAAACACAAGGACAAAACCCTGGCTGCGACGGCACCGGATGAGACTTACTCCCGGTTCGAGAATGGTCGTGAAATTCGAGCCGAGATATGGCGCAACCTGGTCTTGAATACAGAAACACCTGACCCGGAAAACGAGACTTTCGGGGTAGCTTTGGAAAAAGAACTCGATGACAGCCCATTTGCCCAAGGGAATCCTGGCCCGCGGGACGCAAGTGAGCGTTTCTACCCACGTTTCCGGCACTTGATGCCGAGAAACGGCCCAAATTCATAAGGTTCGGAGTGCCGGATATGTTATCCGGTTGTTTCAGTTAGCGGAAAGTAAAGTTGATATAAGGAGTAAATTTCATGAAAGAAAATGATTATGCATTCTCGGCACCGGTTCCTGCGCATTTGGATCCCACGATGACGTCGATCGCCATCCCCGATCAGCCGAATGCGATCGAGATCGGCACCGCACCGCTCCCCGACGCGACGGCACAAGAGGCATGGCACTCGCAATATGGCAGCCAGTTCGCTCGTAACGTTACGGTTGCGACGATCACGCCGTTCCTGCCCGATCCAGCCAGCGCCAGCGGCGCCGCGGTCGTTGTTGCACCAGGCGGTGGTTTCCGCACGTTATCGATGGAGAACGAAGGCTGGGATGTCGCCCGCGCGCTGGTCAAGCGCGGCGTCGCGGCATTCGTTCTTAAGTATCGATTGAACCAGACGCCGGCGGACATGGCCGAATTCGAACGCTCGATGGCCGAGATGCTCTCGGACCCTGGGCGCCGGCCTCCGCGCCCCGATCCAGAGCAGATGAAGGTTTACATTGCGCCGCAGCTCGAGGACTCGTGCGCCGCCTTCGTCCTGATCCGGAATTGTGCCGCCAAGTGGAAGATCGATCCGGACCGTATCGGCATGGTGGGCTTCTCAGCTGGTGCAATGCTTACCATGGCGACTGCGCTCGTCGGTGAGAATGCCAAGCCAGCGTTCATCGGCAACGTCTACGGTCCGCTGGCTTCGGTGACCGTTCCGGCCGACGCTCCGCCGCTGTTCGTCGCGCTCGCCGCCGACGATCCCTTCTTCGCCAATAGCGGATTCGGGTTGATCGAGAGCTGGCGCGCGGCCAAGAAGCCGGTCGAATTTCACCTCTATGAGCAGGGCGGCCACGGCTTCGGCATGTACCCCAAGGAAACGACCAGCACCGGCTGGTTCAACGCCTTCGTGAGCTGGCTCACCATGCACGGGATGCTCAAGCCCAAGGCATGATGGTGTGTGGGGTAAGCGTCCGGCCGCCATGACGCCGTTTGCCGCACGCTTGCATTGCAACATGCTGACGACGATCTTGCCCTGGGTGTGCGACGATTGATGACCAGTCGCGCGCCGCAGGGCAGCGCTCTTTCCCATCCACTTGGGAACCAGGAGTTGATGTTTCACCTGTTTGGGTGTAGCATCTCACCTGGATGGGTGCACAGCTGATAGCAAGCCTATTTTTACGAGCAAACGAAGTATCGAGCCAGGCCCCGGCCACGCGATCTACCAACCAATTGTCATGCGCCAGGAGCCAATCGACACGCCTGAACCATCCCCGACAGCCACATTCAATTGTCACCCATCGTACCATGGAGTAGTTGTCTGTTAATGGTTCTCCCGCACTTTTCGGGCGGGGATTGACAGTATTCGGCCTGGGTGCACAAGGCATCTACCGGGTATTCAAGAAGGCGGCCTGCAAGGCGGGCGTCAAAACGGGCTGGAATCCCCACAACTGGCGGCATGCCTTCGCCCGTCACTACCTGAAAAATGGGGGCGACATCAGCAAGCTCTCGCAGCTGCTGGGCCATTCGGACATAAAGGTCACACACGATCACTATAGCGGCCTGGATGTTGACGAGTTGCACGAATCTTATGACGAATTTGCTTCCGAATTCTGAATTCGCTTCCAAATTCTGGTTGAACTGATTTGCATGAGTAGCAGGCTACTGGCATAGCCTGCTACTCATGGTACAATTGCGCCGCGAAATAACATTTTAGTCGTTTCCAACACATTTCGTCGTTTCCAACACACTTTAGTTCTTCTAGCGCACCTTAATCGTTTCCAACATATCTTCGTTCTTCTGGCACACTTTAGTTCTTCTAGTACATTTTGATTGTTTCACGCCCCAGTAGCTCAATGGACAGAGCACCTGACTTCGGATCAGATGGTTGTGGGTTCGAATCCTGCCTGGGGCGCACGGATATTTGGGGAAAGGGTGGTTGACAACCTGCGGTAGCTGGGTAACAGTTCACCTTATATCTTGGCTCGAACAAGACAGGCGGTTTTAACTTGGCGAATGCGTCAACCAGGCGACACATGAACCTTCATGTTTGCGTTGATATCACTGAGAATCTTTATGAAAACATCTCCACCTTTACATATCCATACGCCACTGATTGAATCATATCCTCTTAGCCAGGCTTTGGCAAAACAGGTTTTCCTCAAGATGGAAAACCTGCAACCGGCCGGTTCGTTCAAGCTACGCGGGATTGGCTTTCTATGCCAACAAGGCTACGAGCAAGGCGTAAAACATTTCGTCTCGTCTTCGGGTGGGAATGCCGGCTATGCAGCCGCCTACGCGGGCAGAAAGTTGAATATCCCAACGACGGTCTTTGTCCCTAAAACGACCTCTGCGATGCTGCAATGCTATATCAAGACCCAAGGGGCTGACGTGCGGATCGTGGGGGAAGTGTGGGATGAAACCCATGAAGCCGCATTGAACTTTGCTCAAAAAGCCAACGCGCTGTACATCTCTCCCTTTGATCACCCCCTCATTTGGGAAGGGCATGCGACTCTCGTCGATGAAATCGTCGAAGAAATCGGCAAACCGGACGCAATCATCCTCTCCGTTGGCGGTGGAGGACTGTTTTGTGGCGTGATGCAAGGGCTGATCCAACACCACTTAACTGACATTCCGATCGTTGCCGTCGAGACCGAAGGAACCGCATCGCTGGCCGCATCATTGAAAGCCAACCAGTTGGTAACGCTGAGGCAAGTTACCGGCGTGGCAAAAAGCCTGGGAGCAAAGAAAGTTGCCCGGCAGGCCTTCGACTGGGCCAGCCAATACGCAGTTCACTCCATCGTCGTCAGCGATGCACAGGCCATCGACGCCTGCATACGGTTTGCGGGTGATCATCGCAGCCTGGTCGAGCCTGCCTGCGGCGCATCGCTGTCGATCGCCTACCAGGGGCATCCCTTTCTCGAAGGAGCCAGGCGCATCGTCATCATCGTGTGCGGTGGCATTGGCGCCAGCCTGGAATTAATGCAGGAATGGAAAAACATGCGAGAATCCGATGCGGTATCGGCTACATCCTTCTCAAAATGCTCACCCATGCCAGCATCATAAAGCCGGTTCCCCTTGATCGAGAATCTCTCCAATCCGGCGAATCGTATAAGGCCCGTGGAGCATAAAGTCCAAAAGCGCCTCAAGCAAGATAGCTCGAATACCAGGCGATAGTTTCGGCAATTCCCTTTTCGAAAGGCTCCCCGGCGTAGGCATCGTAATGCCGGCAATTCGGCAAAAGTACCACGCGTTTTACCCCCCGCGCGCATTCGTACAGCGCCTGGGCTTCCGCCGGAGGCGTAACGATGTCGTTTTCAGCCGCCAGGATCAGAGTCGGGCAGGCAACGTTACCGATTTCTTCTTCGGGATTGTGCTCGATGATGTGCTGGAGCAAAGTGAACGGGATCTTGGTCTCTGCCAGGTGCGGGTGATCTTGAGCCACTTGAGCGAAAAAGGCTCTGGAGTCGTCATCTGTAATCAACTGCTCGGGGGATAGCTTTAGCGGGCGATTTTTGGTCACTTCTCGCTCGCGCGCTTTTTTGAGCGCCCCCTCGAGCTGCTCACGCTCGGCAGCGGACATTTTTCCAACCACCATCCTGGCTCCGCTGCCAAAGGTCAGCTGCGCCACGAGCGCCTTCGTGCGGCCGTCCACAGCCGCTACCCGGATGGCGTTGGCGCCGCCAAAGGAAGTACCCCACAGGCCGATTGCATCGGCATTGACTTGCGGTAGCGTTTGCAGATATGTGACGGCGTTGCGGATGTCGGCCATTTGTTCCATCGGGATCAGGCGGCCGCGCTCGCCTTCGCTCTCACCAAAGCCGCGGTAGTCGAAAGTCAGCGCAGCAAAACCAGCGGACGCCAGACGCTCGGCATAAGGTGGCAAAAGCAGCTCTTTTACGCCGGAAAAGCCATGCGCCATGACCACCGCAGGGACTTTCCCGGAGAGCGTTTCCGGCAAATACAGGTGTGCCGCAATTCGATAACCTTCCGAATAAAAGCTTACAGGCTGTGGCATCTTGTATATATCCTTTCAAAAGTGATTAGATTTTACCTGAAAAACCGTTCCTCAAGTCGCTTTCCAATCCACCAACGCACTTGGGATCTTCATCCTGATTCATACGGCTCATTTTAACTCACTTACGGCCAAGCCACCTGTGAACAGAAGCAGCGTACGCCTCGTACGTTTTGCCAAATTTCGCCGCCAGGTATCGCTCCTCAGGAACAATCAGGATGAAATGACAGAGGACAATCGAAACCAGAAGCGTCACGAGTGCCCAGGAGATATTCAGCGCCAGGGCGATGCCGAAGAAAATGATGACAGCCGCCAGATAGAGCGGGTTTCTCGACAACGCGAAGACGCCCGTTTGCACCACCTGACCGGTCGGGCGCCCCGGATCGGTAGGTTGGCCATAGCGAGCTAACTCGCGACGGGCCAAAACGATAAGGCCAATCCCCGTGGCAATCGCAACGATTCCGGCAAGAAAGAGGACCTGCTGCAGGATGCCCGGTGGAAAAGAAAATGGGATGATGAAGTGTAAGGCAATGCTGCCAAGAAACGGAATCCCGAAAATAACTTCGGCAATCTCCCAGTTGTTTTTATGTGCGGAATCCATCTCAACTCGTTTCCTGTCTTGGGCGTTTCGCTATCTCAAGACGATAACATCAAACGCTGCGAGTAAGCCAAAGATCACCAAGCCTATGCCCAATAGTCCGTAAAACATCCTGCCCCCTGAACGGCTTCCGAACAGCCTAGAAAAGAAACGTGCCTTACCACTACCCATAAACCAGTCCCAATTAAAAACGGCTCCTGCCAAACAAAAAGCACCCAGTAGAATGAAGATCAAGCCATCGTCCATCAAATACCTTCCCAAGTTATGCGACGAACCCGTTGCATGAGACCTGTACAAACTAGGAGAGACGTTTTTGATCAACGCCATCATGCGTTTTCCACTTTTTGCCAACCAGGACCCCAAGCATACTCGCTCTGCCAGAATTTGTCCACCCAACCCAGATTGGTGACTACTCACAACTGAGTTCCTGAAAGAGGAAGGGGCGCAAGACGGCGAAGGAGAAGGTCATCGCAGAGACAATCGATAATCACCACTTGCATTGTGCTGTATTTGAGGTAAAATAAAAGCACAAACGTCCGGGTGCCCCCCTCACTCGGACGTTTGTGCTTTCAAGTGGGGCCATCGCAAAGTTACATATGCAAAGATATTGGATTGCAAACGTATATCAAGCAGCACGAGAATAATCGTCTTATCTCTTTAAGTGTCTCGTGCGGTGCAGGCGGTACTCTTTTGTGTTGTAGCGCTTGAATTTCCGGCTGTAGTCGCAGGCCTGGATCATGCGTTTGATCGCTGCCTCGCTGTAGGGAACGATTTCGGCAAACTTATATTTTGGCCTGGCCAGATTGGTGTCGGGGCGTGCAAACCCCAGTGCCTCGTTACACCATCGGAAGAAAGCGCGCACTGATTTCCAATGGTTATCCAAGTAGGGGCCAGACAATGCGGGCTGTCTGGTTCGAAGATTTGCCATGAAGCGATTAAGCTCCTCGAGCTTAACTTTCTCGATGGGTGGATCTTCGAGATATTTGATCAGGCTGTGCAGTGTGAAATCATAGAGCTTGATGGTAGCTGCCGCATACTGCCCCGCATGCATGTCCAAAAGAAACCCTTCGACGGCCTTAGAAAGAAACATAGGTTACATACCTCAGTTCGCCAGCTCTTTTGCCAACTCCCGGGTGTAACCTATGTTTTCTCGAGGGTTATCGTGTCTCTGTTCACAAATTAGCGCCCCAAGGCAGGCTCGAACTGCCGTCTCTGGCTCCGGAGGCCAACACTCTGTCCACTGAGCTATTGGGGCGAAAAGCGGAGCAATTTTACCACAAACTAAGCGATCACTTTCGGAGAAAGCGCGGCCAGTTCGGCCCGCAGGCGCTCGATGATTACGGTGTTGCCGCCTTCTTCACCCATGACCTCGCGCTGGCGTTTCTTGTGGGCCAGTTCGGCTGTAAGCCGGTAAAAACGCCGCGCTGCCCGGTAATTACCGCCAAACGCGGACAGCGATACGGCGCCCGTCTGTGCCCAGGCCGAACAGGCCACGCGGTATTGAGCCGGGGTAATAACGCCCAGGCCGATCTCCTCCTTTAAATAGTGCGCCAGCCGGCTTTGCTCGCGAAACAAAGCGATCAGCACCAGCACGATCATGGCCAGCCAACCCGTCCAGTCCACCGTTACCAGGGCTGCCAGGCCGCACAGCCCCGGCACAATCCCCGCAATGGTATTGTGCAGCGAATGTGTAAAAATGGCGATGCCCAGGCCAACAAACGGCACGAACAGCTTTACGGCGAGATTGCGGGTCATGCGGCTGACGGCCAGCGCAATGCCCGTAAATGCCGTGTAGAATGGATGCTGCCAGCCGAACACCAGGATGCGCAAGAAGAAAAGCCACCCCAAACCGCCCCAACCACCATCCTGGTAACCCAACACATACAGGTAGTACACGTTCTCTGTGGCCGCAAAACCCAGTGCAGTCACTGCGGCGTAGACGATACCGTCCATCACGGAATCGAATTCGTGCCGAAAGAGAAAGAAAACGACGAGCACCGCAAAACCCTTCAAGCATTCTTCGATCACGGGGGCAATGAACGAACCGGTGGTCAGGTTGGTCAGGCCCTCCGAACCGGTAAACATGTAGACGCCAAGGCCCAGTGTGGTGTTGACGACAAACGCCGCCCCGGCAGCCACAACCGCACCCCAGAGAAAAACACCACCGAGCAGCAGGAAAGGCTCCTTCTCATAGCGATCCACCCAATAGACCAGCGCAGCAAAAACCAGCGAAGCCCCAAAACCGAGAACGAAACAGACCGCCAGCGCAAGCATGTCTTCCATAAGAGAGCCTCCTTATCGCGTCGATATGCTTCTATTCTACATCATTCGTGTGTTTGAAACGCCCTCCGTTCCCCACGGGCACGTCGTCAACTGGCACCGCATTGTGTTTTTGGGGCCTTCCAGGTTTTGTGCGAAGGGCTTTCACGGCGAAGCCGGGAGAGCCTGTTTTTGTTTACAAAGAGAAAACCGGCCGTCAGCCTGGAGCAAACAAGAGACGTTTGCGATGGATGCGGGCAGCCTCGGCAGGAATACTCAGGACGGCCAGCACCTCTTCCGGGCGTCCGGTCGCCCCCTCACGCGCCGCCAGCCGGAGCAACAAGGTGTTTCCTCCGGCCACCTGAATATCTTCCACCAGGGGCCGAAGATCGTAGGACTTTCCGCGCCGTTCACGCAGCAGGCGGTCTGCCGCCAGCAGAGACGATACCCGTCCCGGCAGGTCCTGGACGGGATCGAGAACGGTCACCCGGTACTCGGAAGCGTTCACCTGGGTCTGCAAGGCAGGTGCGCGCTCGTCCACCGGCTGCACGGCATGAACGTCGATGCCGGGCGGGGCCGCCCGTTTCAAACCGGCAAGGATTTCTTCGAGGGGGAGTTCTTCCGCAAGCCAGGCGTCGGCCACTTCGCACTCGCTGGTAAAACCCAGCGGCAGCGCGGCAGCCAGGCTGAACCTGGGCTGTGGGTGAAACCCCTGGCTGTAAGCAATCGGCAGTGCGGCACGGCGGAAGGTACGCTCCCAGGCGCGGTGCAAATCGAGGTGGCCGGTGTATCGCATGGCCTCGGTTTTGGAAAAGGTAATACGGATACGCATGGTTTTCAGGGAAGCCGGCCGACGACATCCGCCAGGTCAGCGGCAATCAGATCAGGTTCCGGACGCCAGGCCTGCGCCTGCTCGGGCGTGGTGACCCCGGAGAGCACCAGGGCAACCGGGCAGCCCATCTGCTGGGCACCGGCGATATCGGTTTCGATCCGATCACCGACCACCATCGTCTCACCGGCGGCCGTTCCCAGGCGTTCGAGGGCGGCCTCATAGATGGCCGTGTGCGGTTTGCCGAGCACCACAGGTACCCGATCGCTGGCCGTTTCCAGCAAAGCCAGGATCGATCCGGCGCCCGGCACCAGGCCTTCGGGGGTCGGGAAAGAACGGTCCCCGTTCGTGCCGATGAAGGCCGCTCCGCCGCGAAGCAGCAGCGTGGCGCGGCTCAGCCTGGTATAGGAGAGATGACGGTCCATGCCTGCCACGACGGCGAGCACATCCTGCTCGGCCGGCCAAAAGCCCTGCGCCTTAAGCGCCTGCTGTAAACCTTCTTCGCCAACGACGAACACCGGCCCGCCGTTGGGGTGCAGGGTTTTCAAATAGCGGGCGGCAACCTCGGCAGAATTGATCACCTGCCAGGGTTCGATACGAACGCCGTACTCCTCGAAGCGGGCCACATAGCTTTCGGGCGTACGGGTGGCGTTGTTGGTCGCCATGAGCACTTTCAGACCCTTGCGCGCAATTTCGCCAAAGACGGCCGCCAGATCGCCGATGGGTTGGGGACCGCGCCACAGGACGCCATCCATGTCGAGAATCAAGGCTTTGATGTGATTTTTCATGATGGCTCCCCAGATTTGGGGTGTGACTGGGTGCTTCATATCCTATCGCACCCCAAATCTGGGACATTTCCCGCCAAGGCGGAAGGGCCTTAATAGTCTATCTTCTTACCCTCGGGCATTTCCAGGACGTGATCGACCAGGCCATACTTGACGGCCGCTTCCGCGTCCATGTAGAAGTCGCGCTCGGTGTCGCGTTCGACGGCTTCGAGCGTTTGGCCGGTGTGGAAAGCCATGATTTTATTCAGGCGCTCCTTCAGGCGCAGGATTTCACGCGCCTGAATCTGGATATCAGTCGCCTGCCCCTGGGCGCCGCCCAACGGCTGGTGCATGTGAATGGTCGCGTTCGGCAAGGAATAGCGATGCCCCTTGCTTCCGGCAGCCAGCAGCACCGTGCCAAACGAGGCTGTCATGCCGACAGCCACCGTATGGATGGGGTTCGAAATCATCTGCATGGTATCGTAAATGGCCATGCCATAGTAAACCTGCCCACCGGGAGAGTTGATGTACATCGAAATCGGCGCTTCACTGTCTTTTTGTTTGAGATAGAGCAACTGCGCCACGACGGTACTGGCCGTCGATTCGACGATGGGATACCCCAGGTAGATCATGCGGTTGTTGAGCAAATAGTCGAACAGGTGAAACGGTCGGTCGCCACGGGGGGTCTCTTCGTATACCGTTTGTAAATGAGGCAGCCCAGGCAGGCTGGAGAAATTATCGTAGGCCATCGTGTTCCTTCCTTCGTAAAGTGAAAACAAAATCCGTTGACCAATCTTACCGAAGAAGCGAGGTTCTGTCTCTTAGAGATGTGTAAGAGTTTTGGATAGAACAACTTCCCGGAGGGGCTGCCTCCGGGAAGTGCAAACTATTCTTCTTCTGTTTCTGCAGCAGCTTCGGCCGGGCCTTCTGCATCACCTGCATCTGCCTGGCCTTCAACGGGCCGCGGTTCGGCGGCAGCGGCTTCGGCAGCAGCGCGCTCCCTGGCCTCAAGCTCGCCGGTGGCGATTTCACGCAGGCGGTCGAGCGTAGCCTGCATGTACAGATCGGCGCTGATGCTGCTCACCAACCCGGAAACAAATTCCTGCGAAGTGGCCTTACGCGCATCCTTCGGCGAAAGGTTCTGCGTGATCTGGCTCATCGCCTGGTAGGCCTGCATCTGCACGTCGCTGGGATTAATCTGGACGTTTTCTTCGCGACTGAGCTGCATCAAGAGCAGGCTGCGCTTCAGGCGCTCTTCTGCTGAGGGGCGAACTTCGGCGCGGAAAGCAGCGGCGTCCATGCTGCGGGTCTTGAGGTAGGTTTCCAGGTTCATGCCGCGGTTTTCCATATTGGCGGCAGTGCGCTCGATCATGTCGTCGATTTCTTTTTCCAGCATTTGAGGCGGATACTGAATCGTAGCCTGTTCGAGCAGTTCACCAATCAGCACATCGGTGTAGGACTGATCGTATTCTTGCTTGCTCTGCTGCTCCAGGTTTTCACGAATGCGGGCCTTGAGATCGTCGATGGTAGAAAACTCACCAAAGCCCTGGGCGAATTCATCGTCAAGCTCCGGCAAGGTGCGGGCCTTGACGTCTTCAATTTTGACGTGGAATTCGGCTTCAACCGTGCGCAACGCCTCGTAGTCGTAATCATCCGGGTACGTGTAAGCGATACTTTTCTCATCACCGGCGGACATTCCCATCAGGTTTTGCGAAAACCCGGGGAAAGGCCACTCATTGCTGACGTCGTCGCCTTCTTGTGCAATATCGATCGTCTGCGATCGTTCCGGGAAGAGTTCGGCATCCTGGCCTTCTTCCACCTGCTTGCGACGGCCGCCCAAAGACGCCGTTACCTGGTCGCCGGCCTGCACAGGCCGGTCCACCGGTTCGACGATGGCCTGACGTTCCTGAAGATTGCGCAGCACGCGCGCCACATCGTCGTCGCCAACCACGGGCTGTTCGTAAGCCCGGCGCACGCTGCGATACTCGCCCAGGGTCACTTCAGGACGCAGCGGAATGACAAAGCGAAAGATGGGCGGATCGTTGCTGACGACTTCTTCCAGCGTGCCGACATCATACGGCTCGACCTTGGCTTCGTCGAGAATTTTGGGGTAGTTCTCCTGGACGAGGAGTTCGATGGCACTTTCCAGGATGGCTTCCTCGCCCACGGTACGTTCGATGATTGCATACGGGGCTTTCCCGGGACGGAAACCGGGGACTTTGACTCGCTTGGACAACTGCTGGGCAGAGCGGCGTTTGGCGGCAGCGAGGGCTTCTGGCTCGAACTCGGCAACGATCTGCGCCTGGTGATCTTCTCGGATTTGTGTTTCGACTTTCAAGGCTAACTTCCTTCTAAGCAAAAGTTTCCCCTCCCGGTTCTCTGCGTTACGGAAGGGGTTGAAAACAAGAGCAGCATGGGGTAGGAGGGACTTGAACCCTCACGCCTTGCGGCACATGATCCTAAGTCATGCTCGTCTGCCAGTTCCGACACTACCCCGCGGGGGATGATTATACCTGATTCTTGCGCTTATGGCCTATATATAGGGGTTTGTAGCACATGACCTTTGACCCTTTAAGGTGAGTCATGTGCTGACCTGCCTCGAAAAATATACCCAAGTAAAATGAGAGTCGAGCACCTGAAACACAAGGAGCAACGCTTTCATGAAACAAAGAAAACCGGAACAAATCGTCCAACTCTTGCACAAAGCCGATGAGG
>JBMOLU010000039.1:0-69298 GCA_049325275.1 Chloroflexota bacterium | reverse complement strand
AATAATCATCTCCTCCTCCATTACCTTCAGTTTGTTGCCTGAATGGTAACGGAAACTTTTATGACCGCGCCCCTTTTCAATTATCAAAGTTCCACTGATCGCGCCCGTTTTAGTTTATCAAAAACAGCCGCCAGCAAGATGCACAATCGGATGTGAATTTTCCTTCTCAAAGCATCGTATTGGCAAGCACTCGTGCTTCGCTCTTTTCAAGAACCTGAATTGAGCCAATCCGCAATCCATTCATCGAATGTCTGATATTTCGGTCTTAATTGGCACTCCTGACCATCAAAGTAAAAAACGGGAAAATCAGGTTTCGAGCAGTCAATACAAGAAGCCTGCCAACAACCATGATCCGAAATTGGCAACAGCTTATCAAACCATCCCCAGTTGTCTGGCCTGGGTTCCGGATCGATGAAAAGCGTGGACCTGCCACCTGACAGCAGATCAAAATCCAGTTCTGGTATTTGTTCGTCTGTGCCCCTATAACAAAAGTACCAGTCCGTCAGGATACCACCCTTTGTTTTGTCAACATCATCTGGGGGAAGGGGGATGGGATTGGCATAGCCGCCTTCCAACCCATAGATTCCATAACCTGGGCCAAAGCCGCCATTGGCGACTTGTGTGTAAAGCTGAGTAAGCAGTGGAGGCAGTGTGAAACCGAGTTCCTTCTCTGCAGCCTCTACCACCAATAATGTGGTGGGAGGAAACAGATTTCGTTGCCCTGGCCAATACTGATTCAACTCAGTAATCCGTTTGGGGCTTTGAATATGTACACGAACCTGCTCAATTAGTGAGGACATCATCACACCTATTACACATCAGCCTAAAAGGGCCGTTTTCTGTTGACAGCTCCGGGGTATTCGCAGCATACGTTCCGGGTATCTCGCTATCTCGCGGGTCATAGGATGCGCGGGGCTGACAGGCAAACGTTCCAAGAATAAGGATACACAGTACTACGAAAGTTAAATGGCGATTTTCCAAATCGCCCTTCTCCCACCAGAGAATGCTGCCGGCCGGTTGGCTGGCCGTTTTTGTTTTCCCGATAAGAGTCTCTATATCCAAAATAGCCAAATGCTCTTCCAAAAGAACTCCCCAGTAGATGCCCATACAAGGGCAGCGCTTCGAAATCACCTTCACCGCTCAGAACGATCTGAGTTACGGCACTAGTTATGTTCAGATTGCCGAAATGCCGATCGAACAATGGGATCAGGTTGGCATCAAGGCGATTTTGAATTCGGTGGACAGCAGTACGCATAGCATTGCCCTGCGCAACAATACGATCGAATGCGTCATCTTTACCGGAGAAGGTGGCGCCGGGGTCACTGCGTTCATCGAGCCTCGCTACTACGTGCCGCTGTATAGTCATTGCTCCTACTTTGGCCATGCGCGGTGAATAAATAGGGCCTTCCGGGTTGGGTGTGAAGAACTCCCGTATGGAGGTTGTAAACGTGCTTCGCTCCTAATACCGGCATGATCGTGGTGGATAACTCGCTATGCGCCCTGGAGGCCAAAAGATGCGCAGTTTGATGAGTTTCTCCGCACGGAGGTTGGAGAACGTTTACATGGGCTTCTTATTCTGTTCTAGCAAACCGATTAGCTTGGCCAGCCTTCTTACCCGCGTCTCCTCTTTCTTTGCTTCAAAATAAAGGCCGACAAACTGTTGCCTGGCTGACTTCGGCATCTTTCTGAAATTTTCGAGGGCAAGTTTGCTGCTCCGAATGAGCTTTTCGAATTCATCATATCTTTCGGCCGGAATTGCTCGATCTCGAACGATATCCCATTGGCCATCTCTTTTTGCTTGTTCAATGGCTTCAAGCCCGCGATGGGTCATCAATTTCTCGCCAATCAGTTTGTCTACCAGCTTCTTGTTCTTCTCCGACCACGGGCTCCCCTTTCTTCGCGGGGAGAAGTACTTTTTATAGGTTGATTCATCTATCTTCTTCAACAATCCATCAATCCAGCCAAAACAAAGCGCTTCTTCAAGGGCTTCGGACGCGGTAAGGGTGACCAAGGATTCGTCTTTCCCGAAGATTAGCCATACGCCTTGGCCTGAACTATTCGAAGAAAGCCAGTCCCTGAAATCTTGCCTTGTTCTAAAGATCAACTCGTCTGTCATAGCATATCTCCTGAACTGCATAACGCGGCACGGTCCTAGCTCTTGATGTCAATCCAATTCATTACTGTTTACTCAACCACACCCTGAGCAGAGAGAATAATCGTTCAGGATCGATAGGCTTCGAAAGATAGTCGTTTGCCCCGGCATCGATACACTTTTCACGATCGCCCTTCATTGCCCTTGCCGTGAGGGCGATGATGGGTATCTTTTTGAAGCGCGGTTGTTGGCGCAAAGTTTTGATGAATTCATAGCCATCCATCCCGGGCATCATGATGTCGGTGAGAATCAGGTTGATCTCGGGCAGCCTTTCGAGATTCTCGATGGCCCGCGTCGCATTGGGCGCGATATGCATGGTGATGCCTTTCTCTGACAGAAGCTTTGAAAGGGCAAAAGCATTACGGGCATCATCATCCACGATCATGACGCGTTTGCCATCCAAGGCTGCTTCAGAATTGTGTAACTTGCGGATTGTCTTTTGCTTCTCTTCAGGCATGTCAGCCACGACGCGGTGCAGGAAAAGTGCCGTTTCATCGAGCAGGCGATCCGGCGACTTGGCGCCTTTTACGATGACACTATCCGTGTATTTATGTAGTTCCTCGTTCTCCTCTGCGGTGAGTTCTTTGCCCGTGTAAATAATCACGGGGCACTTGGGGATAGATTCATCACTGTGGATACGATTGAGCAATTCGAGACCGAAGATGTCAGGGAGGGAGAGATCGAGAATCATGCAGTCGAAGTGGCGTGTTTTGAGCAACTCGAGCGCAGCCTGGCCGGAGGCGGCTTCGCAAATGGTGATGTCGGAGCCTTCAAGCAGCTTTCTGACAGAAAGGCGTAAGGCATCGTCGTCTTCAACAAGAAGGAGCGACTTAATCTTGCCGGCAATGAAGCCCTCGATCCGGCTGAAAGCCTCTTCGAGGTCTTGCTGGTCGACGGGCTTGGTCAGGAAACCCATCGCACCACGCTGATAAGCAGAAAGGTCTTCGTTGTCTGCCGATATAATATGGACAGGGATATGGCGCAGATCAGGGTCATCTTTAAGTGCATCCAGTACGTCCCAGCCGCTCATGCCGGGCAGATTGAGATCGAGGATAATGGCAGCAGGATGCTGCGCCTGGCAGAAGGCGATGGCGTTTTCGCCGTTGCTGGTGGCCACGGCCTTAAAACCTTTCTGATGGGCATAGTCGAGAACGATTTTGGCAAACTTGGGGTCGTCTTCGATGATCAGCAGGATTTTGTCTTCAGGCTGGATAGCTGCGCGGTCATCCGGGATGAATGCTTCTTGATGGCCGATCGCTTGTTGCGCTTTGTGTTGGTCAGGGCTGGATGATGGCCGGGCGCTTTCTGGCGGGTATGTTTCCATGTACTGCTTGTTGGCTGATTGGGTGGGGAGTTGTTCGTCTTGAGTGCCTGATCCCTGGTGTTCGATCGGCAGGTAAACGGTGAAGGTACTGCCCTTGCCAGGTTCACTCGCCAGAATCACCTGCCCACCCAGGTGTTGGGTCATTTCACGCGTGATGGCGAGGCCAAGGCCGGTACCACCATACTGGCGGGATGTGGAGCCATCGGCCTGCTGGAAGGCTTCGAAGACCACTTTCTGTTGTTCGGAGGTCATGCCGATGCCGGTATCGATAACACAAACGGCCACAGCCGTTTGCGGCGTCAGGTTGCTGGCCGAAAGGTCCACACCAACAACCGGGCGAGCGATACGCAGGGTCACATGGCCCTGTTCGGTGAACTTGAAGGCATTCGAGAGCAGGTTCTTGACGATCTGCGCCAGGCGCTGGCTATCGGTGACGATGCTGTCGGGCACGTCTTCGGCGACGGTCGTGATGAACTGTAATCCCTTGCGCTGCGCTAGCGGATCGAACTGGGCGTGCATGCGGCCAAGCAGCACGTCCCATTCCATGGGGGCGAAGTGAAATTCCATCTTACCTGCCTCAACCTTGGCCAGGTCGAGGATTTCGTTGATCAAGTGAAGCAAGTCCGTGCCGCCGGAATGGATGATTTCGGCCGATTCAACTTGGTCACTGGTCAGGTTGCCGGTCTCATTTTTGGCAAGCATCCCGGCCAGGATCAGCATCGAGTTCAGCGGTGTACGCAATTCGTGGCTCATGTTTGCCAGGAATTCGGACTTGTACTTACTGGCGATGGCCAACTCTTCGGCCTTGCGCTCTAGCTCTCGATTTTGCTGATCCACCTTGACCTGCTGTTCCTGCAAGGCGTGGGCCTTCTCTTCGAGTTCGGCGTTGGCAGCCTCCAGTGCCGCCTGGTTGTGGCGCAGTTTGGCTTCGGATGCACGCAAGCTTTCTGTTTGCGCTTCGAGTTCTTCGTTGGTGGCGCGCAGTTCTTCTTCCTGCGCCTGCAGATCGGTGGCCTGCTGGCGGGTTTGGGCGTAGAGTTCGTTCACCCGCTTGCGTGCCTGGGCTGTGGTAAAAGCCACGGCCACGCTTTCAAGGGCTTTGTCCAAAAATTCAATCTGCTGAGCGGAGAACTCGCCAAAGGATCCCAGCTCGATCACCCCGATCACCTCGCCCTCGTACAGAAAGGGCAAGAGGACGATGGCTTGTAGCGGGGCCTGGATCAAGCCTAAATTGATCAGGGGTTGTTTGCCGGAGAGGCGGGTGCGCTGGATCATCTTTTGTGAAAGAGCGGCTTCGCCCAACAAGCCTTCTCCTACCTTGACGGTGGTTGCAATGCTGCCGGGCGTGGCATAACTTCCCGCCAGGTTCAAGAGATCGTCGTTTTTCACGTAAAGGGCGCCACTGTCGGCCCCCATGTATTCACACAGTTGTTGAATGACATTGCGGCCAAGTACGTTGATATCTTGCTCACCGCGCATGCGCTCGTTGAGCAGCGCCTGGCCGTTCGTCAGCCATATCTGCGCTGCCAGGCGTTCGTTGGCTGCCTGGGCATTGGCCTGCTCGGCCTCTGCTTTCCGGCGGGCGTAGTCCACTTCGCTGAGGGCAATTTCCGCCTTTTGGCGTGCTTTTTCCGATTCTGACTGGGCAATCTCGGCAGTTTGTCTGGCTTTGACCAGCTCGGTGACGTCACGCGAAATCCCAAAGGTACCCACGATGTTGCCAAGCTCATCGCGCAGCGGCATTTTCGTGGTAACGGCCCACTGATCCACGCCATCCGGTTCCTGAAAGCCCATGATCGGTTGGCCGGACTGGACGATGGACTGTTCTTCCTGGTATTTCTTCTGGGCCTGCTCGGCGGGAAAAAAGTCGAAGTCCGTTTTGCCGAGCAGCTGCTCGGGAGATTCCAGCCCAAGTTTTTGTACCAGGGCTTTGTTGACGCGGGTGAAGCGGCTTTCTTTATCTTTGAAGTAGATACGATCGGGCACGTTATCCATGAACGTATCCAAAATATACTGCTGGCGCGCCAGTTCGTCAGAGCGTTCTTTGACCCGCTTGACCAGCATGGCCCCTTGCAGGGCACTACTGATCTGGTTGCGCAAAGTATCAAAAATATTGCCGTCATCGTGGTTGGTTTCTACAGCGACAAAGCCGAAGTGTTCGCGTTCGAAATAGAGTGGCAACACCACCAGATTCCAGGGGCGGTCTTCAGGCAGCAGCCCAGCGGGAACCAACTGGCGGGCAGGGAAGGATTGCCCTTCCACGGGCAGTTCGATGCGCCCGTTTTGGTTGTACGCCAGAATCAAGCGGGCCATTCCGGTCGGTTCTTGTGAGTTTTCGTACAGCGAAAGATAGCACTGGACAACGCCCAGGTTGGGCAACTGGTTGGCCAACACCTCCTTCAGCTTTTCCATTTCGAAGGTGGTGACCAGCGTTTCGCCAATCTGGCGCAAGTTATCATTGTACCAACCAGCCTCCCACTTTTGTACGTTTGCAAAGCGCTGCGCAGTTTCGCCGATCAGGACGCGCGCGGCTTGCCACAGCCTTTGAGCGATCATCTGGCGTTCTGTGTGCCGGGCGAGCAAGGGCAGGCTGTGGTTTTGCAAGCTCGAGATGACGTTTTGCCAGTTTTGTGCATCGCCCTTATGGATCACCGTCCGAGTTAGATAGTTATTGAATAGAGCGACGAACTGACTCCCGCCCTCGCCTTGGCCGTCAGCAGGCGCAGCCAGATCGTCCCAAAAGGCCTGGCTCAGCGCATCCATCTCAGCGACCGTGTCCGCACCGGCTGCCGCATTGAATGCGCCGGCTGCGTTTTGTGCCATTTCTTGCACCGCAACCTGGCGAAGTCCCTTATCCCATCGCCGACGGATTTGCTCGAAGGGGACAAGCCGTTTGGGGCTGCTCGTAGGGGCAGGGCGTTTGCCTGCCTGGATGACCGCATTGGAAAGGCAGCCACAAGACTGGCGTACGACCAATTCGCTGGGGAGCAGGGTTTCCCTGGGTACTTCTTCCCCGGCGATCATGCGCAACAGAATCTCTGCTGCCTTGGCGCTCAATTCGATGCTGGGGGGGCGCAGGGTGGTCAGCGGGTGCGTGCAAAACTGCCCTTGCAAGGTATCGTCGAAACCCACCATGGCGATATCTTCTGGCACGCGAATGCCGTACTTCTTCATCAGGTCAGGCAGGATGGTTGTCAACTGGATGTCATTGACACCCGTAATGGCGTCAATATCTGTCTTTGCCTTTAATTGGCGGTCTTCGAATAATGTCGTTGGGACGTGCCGTCCCCAAGCTCTTTCTTTCAACACCAGGCGCTCGTCCAGCGGAATACTGTATTCTCCCAGGGTATCCAGGTATGCCTGGTAACGCGCCTGGTGCGCCTGGTTATTGGGCAAACCGCCCAGGAAGGCGATCTTGCGGCAGCCGTGCACTTCGATCAGGTGAACCATCACCTTGCGCATGCCTTCATAGCTGTCCCAGTTGACCGACGGCATCCCCTCTGGCCCTTTTTCGATGCTGAACATGGGCAAAGGCTCGAATTGCTTCAGAAAATCGGTGAATTCTGGCATGGATACATAACTGCCCATGCCGTCGTGATGGGTGATCAAGCCGTCCAAAATCAGGTTGCTGGCAAGCCGGTAGACGATGTTTGATTCATTTCTAAGGATTTCGGGGCCGTTTAGCCAACTACCGATAAAGGCGATCAGGTTGGCGCCCTGTGCCTGCGTGCCTGCGACGAGGCCGCGCCAGACCGTCCAGTTCCATCGATCGGCAGGAGTGCCAAGCAGCACACCAAGCGTATTGCGTGCGCTCAGCGCCGCCTTGGAGTGAGAAGTCTGTTTGTTCATGAAATTTTCTCAATTTTTATCGTGCCGTACGCTGCCCGCGTTTTTCAAAAAAGCGCTTGAATAGCCCATAAAAAGATTATAGCATTCAGACATTTCACCAATCTTTCAAATCCCGCACCGAGCATTCCAGATTTGTAAGGGCCAGTTGGCTTACACCTGTTTCTCACGCAGCTTTTGTACAAGCAGCGCACAAAACGGCTGGAACGTCAAAACGGTGATTGAAGGTAACAAGCGGAATCGCAAGGCGCGCGGCGGGTAGGTACCCAGGAAAGTGGGGGAGGATTGTAGTTTCGTAAGAGCGGGGCAGCAATTGGATCGCGGGTCAGGCAGCGGTGTCATCCTGAAGCTTCGCCGCACGGCCCATCCCCCCAAACCCAACGTGGATGATCATTTGGCCTCCAAAGTTGGCAAATAGAAAGACGAGAATGGTCGTGACAAGAATGCCCACGCTGCCGCCATGGAGGAGTAACAGCCAAGAGGCGGTGACAGCAGCGGTGGCGGTTCCAAACACCATCGTTGGAAGGAACCAGACGGGCCAGGAATACTGCTGGGGGCTGGGGACAGCAGTAGGAAGGTAGCGCGCGAGGATTTCCGTAAGTGCGCGGTGATCTGCTGCGGTGATCGGTCGTAGTGGGAAGAGAACCAGTCGCGGAGCAGAAGCCGACCAAAGGCGAACAACCCCACCGGGTGCGCTTACGGTAAAGTGGGTAAAAACATTCCACGGGAAAAGGCGACCCGCATAGAGAATTCCTTCTGCGGAAAGAGCCAAATGCGCCGGTTGGTGAAAGGGTTTGTAGAGCGGATTGGCAGACAAAGCGGTGCCCCATAAGTACGCAACAAGGCAGGCACTTATGGAGGCGACTCCTGCGCGAAGGTCCCCCCCCGTGAAATCAGAAGAGAAGAACAAGCCAGGCGCTGTGGTCTGGCGTAGCGTAACCGCCAAAGTTGTGAGAGCGATAACAGTCAGGGCAATAAAGTGAGTCAAGGTCGCTAGCCATATCAGGCCTTCATTGCGAAAGCCGCCGGAGAGGTGATCGGCCCATTCAAAGAGGCTATCGGCGTAGTTGTGACGCGACTTCCTCCTGCGAAGCCCAACTTCGCTTTGGTAGGCACCGTAAGCGCCGCTTGCCAAAAAGATAATGAGTAAGAACATTGCGATTCTCCATGAAATCAAAGTTGCTGCCTGACATCACAGCAAAGCCGAGTTCTGGCACTTGCCCGTCTTATGCCTGCTGCGTCAAACCGTATGAGTCTGCAAGGCACATCTGCGTCAACTGCATATGGATGCTGAGGAACAACTCGGCGATCTGGGTGGCCTTGTCTTTACGCATATAACGCAGCCTTCCGCTCACCTTGCCGATATCGTTTTGCGGGCCTACATCCGTGAGCAAGCTGCGCAGACGATTGAACTGGGGTTGCATCTCTTCGGGAATGTCGCGGGATGTCAGGCACGAGATGGATAGAAAGGCGGAAAGCAGCCTCGTTTTGATCTCGCCCGGGCCGGTCGCCAGGCAGTGTACGGCAACGCCGAAGTTTTCGCAGGCGTAGGTAGGATGATTGGTCATGATTTCCTCCACTGAATTGATGAAAACGTATGTCAGGTACCAAAAGCGGTGCCCTTTCAGCCCAAGCACGGCAGCAAAAAAGCCGAAACTGCGCTGAATTCCTGGCGCTCGCTACGGCATCCAGCAGCTTGCCGTCCAGCGTTGCGGTCAGATCGTATGGATTGAATTCGGGACCCGACCAGCAGATTTCGAGTCGGCGGGGAACTTCCGTGTTTAGAGGATAGCGATGGGTTGGCACCGTCCATGCTGCCTTGTTGCGATACTCCCAACCTTTTTCGGCTTACAGGACAATTATACAGCGGTTTTGCCGCTTCTTCTCCAGAACGGCAGGTCTGGTGTGTCGATTGGTTGCGACCGCCCATGTAAATCTCTCCATCAACCCCGCATCGCCTTATCGTATTCCTTGATATACTGGCGGTTAAGAAACCGGAACGTGCCCGGGAACGGCGATCGGTTCCGTATCGACCGTATCACCCAACCCATGCGGTCGCAACGGGCCATCGATCGCACCCGTTCAGGGTGCAGCACCGCATATTCGAGGCCAGGGCCGCCCCATCATGAAAGCCGGGCGAGGCTAAAAAGCTTGCGCAGGATGTCCATTCCCGCCTGGCGCGATCCGGGCATCCTGGCCAAGACCGCGGCTTGCCATGACTTGGGGTATCCAGAGCGAACGAGAACGTTTTCTTCAACAAGTCGCCCGTCGCGCAAGTCTCGTCTAAAACATACGCCAAAGGGACCGGAGGTTCTTAGAAAGGCTGATGAAAGATTCACATTCTGCCCGCTTACTGGAAGTTACAAAACTATTTTTCAAACTCGGCCTTACCGCTTTCGGTGGCCCGGCCGCCCACGTGGCCATCATGCACGACGAGGTGGTCAAACGCCGCAAATGGCTGACCGATCAGGAATTTCTCGACTTGTTGGGGGCTACCAACCTGATCCCCGGGCCAAACTCGACCGAAATGGCCATCCACCTGGGCTTCGTACGTGCCGGCTGGCCCGGCCTGATCGCCGGCGGCCTGGGTTTCATCATCCCGGCAGCCCTGATCGTGCTCGTGCTGGCCTGGGCCTATGCAAGATTCGGCGCGCTGCCGCAAGCCGGATGGCTGTTGTACGGCGTCAAGCCGGTGGTCATCGCCATCATCCTCCAGGCGCTGTGGCATCTGGGAAGCAAGGCCTTACGCAGTGTTCCCACGGGGCTGGCCGCAGCGGCTGCGTTTGGGCTGTATTTCCTGGGCGTCAACGAGATTGCCCTGCTCTTTGCCGGTGGACTGGCCGTAATGGCCGTTACCCATGCCCGGCGGCTGCGCCAGCGCCTCACCGGCACCTTCCTGCTGCTACCCGGCAGCCTGGGCACGCTACTCGCTGCAAACAAAGCCCTGATGGCGGCAGCCACGCCTTTCAACCTTCCACTGCTCTTCTGGACCTTTCTCAAGATCGGCTCCGTGCTGTACGGCAGCGGCTACGTGCTGCTGGCATTTCTGCGCGCCGATCTGGTCGTGCGCTATGGCTGGCTGACCGATGCACAGCTCCTGGATGCCATCGCCATCGGGCAGGTTACACCCGGCCCGTTGTTCACCACGGCGACCTTCATCGGCTACCAGCTTGCAGGCATACCCGGCGCAATCCTGGCCTCGTTCGGAATCTTCCTGCCATCGTTTGCCTTCGTAGCCATCTCAAACCCATTCATCCCCCGCCTGCGCGCTTCGCCCTGGCTGGGAGCGCTGCTAGACGGAGTCAATGCAGCCTCTTTGGGGTTGATGGCAGCGGTCACTGTCTTGATTGGACGGGCATCGCTGGTTGACCCGCTAACCGTGGCGATTGCCTTCGTTTCCCTGCTACTCCTGTTACGTTTCAAAGTCAATTCCACCTGGCTGATCATTGCGGGTATTCTCATCGGGATATTGGCAGGAACAACCCGGTAAGGATCGCTCGTACGCTTCCGTTCCTGCCTGAGCGTGCCATCCCTGCGGGCCTGCGGACAGGCAGGCCTGCAAGAGAAGAGGGGCAAAAAGCACCCGCAAGATTTTTTTCTTGCACAACAAAGCTTAGAAATTCAATTTCTATTGACATGGGGGGCGGATCAATATATGATAATAAAGGTAGAAATAATCAATAATAAACACTCTCTCACAAAAGGATAAAAATATGCACAGAAAATCTGTCATTTATGCCACCCTGGCCGCACTGCTGGCCGTGCTTCTCCTGGCAACCGGCGACGCCGCAGGCACCAGCCAGGCCACCCTCCCCAAGCCGGAGGATATTGCCTGCCAGGGCTGGGAACGGACAACCGTGATCGTTTCATGGAACGACAACGCCATCGACGAAACCGGCTACAAAATCGAACGTTCCGACAACGGAGGCCCTTGGGCCGAAATTGCAACCGTCAACCCGGATGGCAACGGCAATTACGGAGGCTATCACGATACCGGCCTGGACGTCAGCAACCAGGGCCATCGCTACCGCGTGCGCTCCTTCGAAGGAACGGACTTTTCACCCTACAGCGACGTGTGCAACAACCGCCGCATCTACGACCCGCAGGGCTTCCGCATTTTCTACGGCCTGCGCGGCGGCAGCGATGACTGCCCGCTGATCAGCGGCCAGAACGTCTGCCTGGCCGACGTCAGCGGCAGCGACAGCGGCAACAGCTACGTCGACCTGCAATACGACGCCCTGCAAGGCTCGGCCGATGCCTACGCCCGCCTGGGCTTTGCCCGGCGCGCCGACGATCCCAATGGTGGCCTGGACAAAATTCCCGTCAACGTGGTATGGTGCGATGGCGGCGGCTGCGCCGGCGGTTCGTCCCTCGGCCTTTCCCCCTTCCTGATGGAGATGCCGTTCAACCTGACCACCCGCGCCGGCGACCCGATCGCCTACCTGGTCGCCCTGCACGAAACCTTCCACTTTCTCCAGTTCAAATATTACGGCCTGAACGATCCCAACGACCGCTGGATCATCGAAGGGCAGGCGCGCTCGATTCAGGACAAAATCTGCATCGGCGGCGACCGTCCTACGGCGCTCTGCTTCGACGATATCGCCACCGGCTACGCCGGTTACGTGCCCGAAGTGAACGGCTACCTGGGCAATCCCAACCGGCCGATCGGTGACACCAGTTACCAGGCCGCCCTCTTCTGGACGTACCTGACCGAAAAGTACGGCACGCAGTATGCCACCGATCAAACCGAAATCGGCCTGGACTTCATCCGCCGTTTCTGGGAAGAATCGGCCGATAACCCCGGCCAAAGTGGCATCGGCGTCATCAACAGTGTGCTGGCCTCGCTCGGCCGCAGCGAACGCTTTCGCGACATCTGGAAGGATTTCGCCGTGGCCAGTTACGCCAAAAACTACAACGGGCAAGACAAGTATCGCTATGCCGACATGGCCGAAACCGGCGGCAACTACAACAACGTCGCCCTGACGGTAAACCAGGCGCTCAGCCTGGGGAGTTCTTACCTGGATACCGACGAGACCGTGATGAACTGGGGGGCGAAATACTACCAGTTCACCCCGGCGTCCGACGTGCCCTTCATCGACATCAAGGTAACGCAGGATTCCACGCATCCGGTGTATTACACCGTGCTGGGGGTTCGCGGTAGCGACATCGTCTACGAATACAACAGCGAGTCGCGCCACCTGGTTCTGCCCCTGCTCAACGACAACTACGATCAGGTTGCCGTCATCGTGGCCGGCCTGGAAAACCAGGGCAATTACCGCATCGCCATCAACGGCACGCAGCCTTCGCTGCGCATCCTAAGCCCGACAACGGGTACGAAGGCCCGCGTGGGCAACACCACGGCGCCGGACAAGTTCCTGGTACAGGTGGAGGTGGTCGATGGCAGCGGCGTACCGATGGCCGGCATCAACCTGGGCAGCTTTACCTTCCGCGTGGGTACGGTGGACGTGCCTGCGGCGAACGTCCTGACCTCGGCAGCCATCATGGGCCAGCAGTGGTTCATCCTGCGCGCCCCCGGCCAGGCAAATCCCGACCCCGACGGCAGCCCGAACACGTACGACTTGACCGTAGGTTATACTGGCGTGCTCACCGATACGGAAGGCGACGCCGTCGACTATACCCCCCGCAACAACGCCGACAATATGCTGGTGATCGACCGCTCCGGCAGCATGGGCAGCAACAACAAAATGGCCAGTGCCGCCAACGCCGCCAAGCTCTTCGTCGACAGCTGGCGCACCGGCGACAAGATCGGCGCCGTGACCTTCAACAGCAGCGTAGTCACCAACATGCAGTTGACGAACTGGACCGATGCACCCGGCGGCGGCTCGCGCAAGACGATCTTCGACATCATCAACGGCCTCACCGCCACCGGCGGCACGCGCATCGGCGATTCGATCATCGCCGCCTATAACGAACTCGTCGCCCGCGGCGACCCCACACACGACTGGGCCATGGTACTGCTCAGCGATGGCGAAGAAACCGATCCCGGCACGCGCACCTTCGACCAGGCCGTGCAGGATATCGTCGACGCCAGCGGCAAGAAACCGGTGATTCACACGCTGGCCGTCGGCCCGGATGCCGACCGGCCGCGTATGCAGGCCGCTGCGTCGCGCACGGGCGGCACTTATCAGTACGTCTCGGCGCCGGCGGCGATCGTGACCGCCAACAGCGTACAAGACATCGCCGACATGGGCCTGAGCATGGACTATCGCTACCGCACGATCGCCACCGAGGTACTGGGCCGGCAGCAGTTTTACGTCCACGTTGGCCCGAAGAGCGGCGACGTCCGGCAGGAAAGGCTGCCCATCATTGTCGAACCGGGCGCTGCCGAACTGGTGCTTTCGCTCAGTTGGAGCGGGCTGATGGGCTCGACCCAACTGCTGGATCCGTCCGACAACGCGATCGCCGTCTTCGAGTACGATACGCGCCACATCGTCTGGCGCATCACCAACCCCACCGGCGGTACGTGGACGCTGGTCGTGAACGAATTCATCCTCGGGCAAGCCGATCAGCCCAACGCACCCCAGGCGCCGAGCGCCATCCCGCCTTACCTGGTACAGGCATCGCTCGAAACCGACGTCACCATGAACGCAAACCTGACGACACCGATCGAAGAACGCGTGCCCGGGCATCCCATCGACATCGTCGCCAGCCTGACCGATAACGCACCGATCGTCGACGCAACCGTCGTAGCAGCAGTCGAGCGGCCGCTGGGCGGCTTCGTCTACGTGCCGCTGCGAGACGACGGCAACCACAACGACGGCGCCGCAGACGACGGCCTCTACGGCGGCCGGTTCTACCAGACCGGGCAGCAGGGTTCGTACAACGTCACGGTCAGTGCCAATGGCTACAGCCCATCGATCGATGCCAGCTTCTCCCGCCAGCAGATTCTCTCGTTCCACATGGCCCGCGTCGACGGGAACGGCGACGAAATCCCCGATATCGACTCGGACGGCGACGGCCTGCCGGACTCCTGGGAAGACTACTGGGGCACCGACCCGACCGTCGATGACGCCGGCCAGGACCCGGACAACGACGGTTCGACGAACTACGAAGAATGGCAAGACGGCACCGATCCCTTCGACCCCGACACCGATGACGACGGCGAATCGGACAGCAGCGACGCCGACCCGTTCGAACCGGCCGAGACGCCCGCCATCGCCATTCCCGAAGCATACGCCTACCCGGGCGACGGCGAGGCGTTCGTCAGGTTCACGTTCGAACCCAACTATACCTTCGTGGGCATCTTCCGCGACGAGAGCGACGACCTGGATGCGTTGTACAGTTACCAAACCCAGCTGCTCACCCCCACGCTGACGGGCGGCGTCTTTACCGACACGATGCTGACCAACGGCGTAGAATACTGCTACATGGTGGCGGCAATCGACAACGACGGCGATCGCTCGGCCTTCTCTGCACCCACCTGCGCCACCCCCAAGACCGACCCGTTCGGCCCGCACGGCAGCGTGATGATCAACGACGGCGACGAGGTGACCCCTTCGCCCAACGTAGCGCTCAAGCTGTGGGCAACCGACGCGGTCGACCCCGAAGTCGACTCGCCCGCGCCGGACTTCCTGCCGCCGGCCGACAGCGCCAGCGGCGTCACGGAGATGTTGATCAGCAACGACCCGGCCTTCGCCGGGGCATCCTGGGAGGCCTACGCCACCGGCAAACCCTGGACGTTGGCCCAGGCCTCCGGCCTGGCAACCGTCTACGTGAAATACCGAGACGCAGCCGGCAACGAATCCGACACCTACGTCGCCACCATCTGGGTCGGCAACCGGCCGGGCGCCAGCGCCACGGTTTACCTGCCGATCGTGATCAAGTAAGCCAAGAAGACCGGCTTCACCATACACCTATCAAGAAACCAGGGAACTGCCGGACCGCCGGCAGTTCCCTGGCATTTTCTTCTTGGATCCTCCATACATGTTTCACATCATTCTTGGAAAATGGATTGAGGTCGTACAGTATCGCCAAAGTATCCCGTTAGCTGCCAAATCGCATGAGCAGTTCAAGGCAAATCCCACAAAGTGACCGTGCCATCCTCTGACCCAGACGCAAGTGTTTCTCCATCCGGACGAAACGCCATGCTACGAGCCCACCCGGTGTAACCTTCGAGAGTTTGCAACAATTTACCGCTGTCGACGTCCCAAGTGATCAGCGTGCCATCCTCTGCACCTGAGAGCAGGGCACGGCGCGTGGGGTGAAAAGCAAGCGCCAAAACGCGGCTCTGATGGCCCCTCCAGGTGTGCAAAGCTTCAACCGCCTGGGGGTCCCAAAGGACGACTGTGCCACCCGCCGAACCGGAGGCAAGCGCACCGCCATCCTGAGACCAGCGCAAGCTGCTGACCGCTTCCGTATGGCCATCCAGTGTGGCCTGCATTACACCTGATTGGGCGTTCAACAAAACCAGGCTGCCATCATCCAACCCAACAGCAAGCAACTCCCCTACTGGAGACCACGCCGCGCAGGACGCGTTCTCTACCAGCAGACGTAACGCACTGCCGGTTTCTGCGTCCCATTGGATTGCTTGCGTTCCCAGCGCCATTCCCGAAACAGAAACGAGTTGGGCACTATCCGGTGACCAGTCAAGACTGAGAACGCCTGCACTCATTGCCGATGAGCGCCCAGGGAAAGCCGGTAACAACCTTACGTCCTGTCCGGTTTGCGTGTCCCATACCGTAACCGTACCATCCAAGGCACCCAAGGCCAACAAGCCTTCCTGAGGCGCCTAAGATAGTGCGTTGCCTCCTCCCCCACGAACATCCAATGAATAAACAGCCTGCTTCGTTACCCCATCCCATACCTTAACAGTTCCGTCCCCCGACCCCGAAGCAAACCGCGCACCATCGAGCGACCATGCAAGGGCATAGACACCGCTCGTATGGCCTGCCAGGATTTGTTTCTGGGCAGCCGAATTGGCTTCACAGGCTATCAGAAAAAGACAGATAGCCAGGAGGGACAGACCAACCCGGCATGTACGTGCTGACCGAGTGGAGGATAATAGATGCAAGCTGCTCAATCCAAAATAGATACACCGGATTTGCATGGCACTTTGTTCCTTTGCTCAAAGCAAACCACATCGCCTTCTTTCTAAGAAGTTGACAAAACAATAAACCGGCCCCGATTTTCTGCAACCAATACAGGAGAAAGCGATACTGTTCGACCCCATCAAAACACACGACCTGACCGTCAGGCTTCGTGTACTTTGATTATAGCAACCGCACGCGTAAAATCAATATGTAACCTTGCCGAATCGCAGCAGCCTTGCATCTTGGCGCCCTGGTGGAAAACCAAAGCAGGCTACACCGATTGTTTTCCAAACTTGAGAAGTTGTATTTACGACAATTTTGAGACAATTTCGAGACCCTACCACGACAGACAGCCTCTATCATACAGAAAACGAGGAGAATGAAGGATGCTTTTTCGCGCCCCCCTTTTACGCACCGTCTTCGAAGCCTGCCTGCCGGCGTGCCTGCTGCTGGCCGGCTTGATGTTCATCACCCGAGGGGACCTGAGCGGTGTCTCCGGTTTGCTGACCCTGCTGGCGATAGCCTTTCCGGGCCTGTGGGGCGCTTTACGCCTGCGTATGCCGCAAGCTTCTTCGCTTGTACAGGCGGGATATTCCCTGATCTTCTGTACGTTCTCAGGTTTGAGCGTGGTGCTGACACTGCTGGCCACACGTTTTATCCTGCAAGCGCTGGGCCTGTATACGGCGGCACGACAAGGCAGCGACCTGGGTAAGCTGGTGCCCTTTGCGCTTGCACCGGGGATCGTCTTCCTGGCCTTGCGCGGCGGAATGGCCCTCGTGAAAGCTGCACGCCGGTGGCAGTGGCGCGGCTGCCCTAAGCGCGTGCTGGGATCGGTAGCCTTGCTGGCCGTTCTGGCGGCCTTGGGCGCGGCCGGATATGCGTGGGCCAGCCGGCCATACACGGGCCACGCCGCTTCTTTTGCGCCAAACGTCCTGGCATCCACCCTGCTGATCGATTTCGGCCAGCCGACCAGCGGCTGGCAAGCAGCCGACCCGACCGTCCAAATACAAACGACAGACGGTGTACTGAAACTCATCGACACCGCATCGACCGTGCGGCCTTATTCGGTCGCCTGGCAGTTCCAGGCGGGAGCGCTTGGGCAAGCCAATGGCCTGCGCATCTCGGCTTCCAGCGGGGTGGCAACCTCGCTGCGGATGGAAGTGGAAGAAACGGGCGGCGGGCGCTACAACACTTGGGCGGACCTGGCGGCCGGAGAAAACGTACCGGTAACCTTTGCCAACTTCGTGACATCCCTGCAAGCCATCGACGAGAACGGCCGCCTGGACTGGGATCAGGTAGCACGCCTGACGCTCAGCGTATACCCCGAAACGGCCGGCGCAAGCCTGCAGCTGGATAAAATCGAAACCCTCACGCTCGAAGAAACGCCCTGGCTGGTTTTTACCAGCCCCCACTTCTGGATTCGCTATCACGCAAGCGACCAGGCCGTCGTTGCCGACGTGCAACAGGCAGCCGAAAGCCGGTTCGAGTCCCTGGCGGCCGTGCTGGGCTTCCGCCCCACCGGAAGAATTGCCATCACCATCGTCGCTACCCACGTCGAATTGGAACAGCAGGTCGGGCAGCCGCGCCCCGGGTGGGTGGTCGGCACGGCCACGCCCGACGCGCTGATCGTGTTGACACCCAGGCGCTTCTCGCCCTGGTTCAACCGACGCAGTTATGCCACGATCTTCGAGCTGGTGCCGCACGAACTGACCCACCTGCTGCTCGTCCAGAAAGTGGGCTATCCCGGTTTTCTGCAAGTACCTGGCTGGCTGAACGAAGGCCTGGCAGCGTATCTGGCCGGGCAAAACAACGCCGCCAGCGTACTGCGCCAGGACATCGAACAGGGCAAGCTACCGACATTGAATGACTTGAACGCAGCCTTCACCGGCCAGGCGCCGGTAGGCGAATACGATTATGCTGCAGCAGCTTCTGCCAGCGCATGTCTTGCCGAAAGGTACGGCACAGACAAGATTTCTTCCCTGCTCGAATCGCTGGCGCACGGTTCAGATTTCGAAACCGCCTTCGAGACGATCGTGGGGATCGATCTGGCAGCATTCGAACAGGTGTGGCTTGAGTGGGTGATGGCGGGTACGCCATGAAGGCGGGTACGCCATGAAAAACCGCTTTTTCACAGAAAACACAGGATTGGTTTTCCTGGCCGTGCTAAAACTGGCCATCCAACTCGCCAACAGCGCCGGATATGGTTATTTTGTCGACGAGCTCTACTACCTGGCGCTGGTCAGGCACCTGGATTTTGGCTACGTAGATGTCCCACCCGTGGTACCGCTGTTGATGGCCGTTTCCAATCATGCCTTGGGCACGTCGCTTTTCGCCATGCACCTTTTTCCGGCGCTTGCTGGGGCTGTCATGGTCTTTTTTGCCGGTTTGCTGGCCCGCGAAATGGGCGGGGGCCGGTTTGCACAGTACCTGACGGCCGTTGCCGTGATCTTTGCGCCGATCTGGCTGGTGCTCAATTCGTGGTTTGCCTATGACGCATTCGATCAACTTGCCACCGTCATCCTGATCTACGTCAGCCTGCGCGTCGCCAAAGCAGCGACTCCGCAACGATGGATCGTTTTCGGCATTGTTGCGGGGGTGGGTATGATGACCAAGCTGACCATGCTGATGACCTGCGCTGCCCTAGGGCTTGCATGGCTCCCGACACCGCAACGGAAAAGCCTGGTGACCCGCTGGCCGTGGGCTGCTGCGGGTGTTGCCACGTTGGTTTGCCTGCCTTTTGCGCTCTGGCAGTACAACCATGGCTGGCCTTTGCTGACCTACTGGCAACATTACGCCCAATTCCGGCCGCATCCCGGCATTTTTCAGTTTTTTACCGGGCTTGTGCTTGCGCTGCATCCGCTGACGCTCCCCATCTGGCTTTCAGGCTTGTTTTTCCTTTGCTGCCACCCTACCGGGAGAAGGTATCGCTTCTTGGGATGGATGTACATCATCCTTTTGGTGCTCTACACGATGGTCATGCGCACAGAATACCGGATGCTGGTCTCGGCCTGCGTCCCCTTGCTTGCGGCCGGGGCAGTACAGTTGGAAAGTACGTTCGCCACTGCCAGGCGGCAGGCACTCGCACAGGCACTCGCATGGGGATACGTGGTTGCCCTGTGTGCAAGCGGCCTCTTTTTCATCCCCGAAACTTTACCCGGTGCGGCGCCTACGCAGGCGGATCAGACACAGCCCGATCACGTTGCGCTGCGGATCGGTTGGCCGGAGATGACCGAACAGGTGGCCGCAATCTATCACAGCCTGCCAGAATGTACGCTCGGGCATTGCGCCATTTATACGAGTTACTACGGGGAAGCCGCAGCGATCGACTTCTTCGGCGAGGCCTATGGCTTACCAAAAGCCGTAAGCAACCACCTGACCTATCAGGTGTGGGGGCCAGGACAGCAACGCCACGATGCCATCATCGCTTTTGGAAAGCGTTTTTCCGTGCAAGAAACGGCCCAGGGGACCATCCCCCTCGGAAAGATTTGTGAAGAAGTAACCCTGGCGGGTACGGTTACGGGACAGCCAGGAAGCATTGCCTACGAAAAAGGCCTGCCGGTGTATGTTTGCAAGCGGCCACTCGTGAGCTTACAGGAAATCTGGGAAGCGCTTGAATTTTACTATTAAGCGCAAAGCAAATGCGTTCACACCACGGATTGAAAGAGGAGCGTTTTTTGAACGAACCATCCGAATCTGCAAAAGCCCGTCAATACTTTCTGCTCAGTTTCCTGCTGTGGGTGTTCGTCGATTTTGGAACCGCGGGCGGATTCCGGGTGGCCTACTTTGAGAAGTACGGCGCGGCGCTGCTGTTCTTCTACCTTGGATCGCCGCTTGTCTTCAGCTTTTTGATCTTCAAAATGCGCTGGGGGGGAAGGCGTCTGTTCCTCGCCACCCTGGCAACCATCTTCGTCGTCGAAGTGCTCTTCACCCGCAACCCGCTGGTCACGACCTTTCCGGCGCTGCTGGCGGGAATTCCATTGGCAGTCGCCGTTTATACGCCGCTGATTTACTTCCCGCTGTGGCTGGTACGCAAGCAAATGCGCCAACACTGGCTGCCCGTCCTTGTTTCAAGCGCGATCACATTGATGGTCACGCTCCTGACGATGTTCGGCCAGGCAAACCACTAGTCCTTGGGCAAGTTGGCATACAGGTCGTCCGTTTTGGCGGCCATGATAAAGTCGTTGCGGTGCAAGCCGCCGATTTTGTGCGTCCACCAATTCACCTTGACCTCGCCCCATTCGGTCACAATCATCGGATGGTGATCTTCGGACTCTGCCAGATCGCTGATCTGGTTGGTGAACGCCATGGCCTGTGAAAAGTTGCGGAATTCAAAGGCGCGTTCCAGGCGCTTGATCCCGTTTTTTTCCACAACATCCCACTGGGCAACCTGTGGAAGCAGTTCGGCAATTTGCGCTTCCGTCAACGCCGGCTCATCACCGCGGCAGGCAACACAACGCATTGCAGCTAGTTTTTCCATCGAATCGCTCCTTTATATTCTTTCGGAATGCACACGTATCCCTTGTTTGAGCATCTTTTCAATCGGGCACTGGTGGGCGATGTGAAAGAGCTTGTCTTTTTCGGCAGCTTGCAAATCGCCGAAAAACTCAATCTGCTCGTAGATCTGTTCCTCATAACGCTCGATTTGTTCGCAGTTTTCGCAGTCTTCACGGTAGACACGGTCGTACGCCAGGCGGAACTCGACCTCTTCCAGGCCGATGCCGTGATTGCGCGCATATACCAAAACAACCTGTGCCGTGCAAGCAGCCAGGCTGATGAGCAGCATCGCATACGGGGTCACCTCATGGAAACCGCGTACGAGCGAATAGTGTTCAGACTTGGTCTGTTCAGGGTCGGCGACCCAAAAGCCGATTTCGAAATTCTTGTTTTGGCGGACAATTACTTTCTCAGACAAGGCAACCTCCTTGATACAGGAAAGGCGCCCGGCGGGGCGTTATGGGAACGACACGTTAGAAGCCTCAGGAAGCGAGGGTTTCTTGCGCTCACCGCTGATGTAGCTTACCAACTGATCGATAAGGAACTTCTGTTCTGCAGCCAACTCTTTGGCGACATCGCCGATGGACACAAAACCGACGACACGGCCCTCTCCATCAAGCACGGGCAGGTGACGGATTGCATTCTCCATCATCAGGGCCAGGCAAATTTCTATCTTGTCATCGAGCCTGACACCGATCACCTTGGGCGTCATGACATCGGAAAGTTTCGTCCTGTGTTCGTCCCTGCCTTCCAAGATCACCCGGCGCAAACAGTCGCGCTCGGAGAAGATCCCAACAGGCTTTTCATCTTTCAGAACCAACACGGCGCCGACGTTCTTTTCGGCCATAAAACGCAGTGCGTCGAAAACGGAAGCTGAGGGACCGAGCGACCAGACATTGCTTCCTTTGTGCTCAAGAATTTGCTCGACGGTCATTGTGGTATACATTTTTCCTCCAAGGGGGTACGGCGAAACGTCGGCTCAGGAAAAAACGGTCTTCAACTTGAGATAGAAGCGTTCCAGGTAGCTGTAGAAATAAGAAAACAGCGGATGCCGCCAGGTGCCCATGGGAACGCCATCTTGCAGGGCAAGACGTAAATCTTCGGGCGTTTGCACGGGGCGTGCGGGCACTTCGACCCACGCAGAGCCGATTTCCGAAAGCAAGTGTGCGTCCGAACCGGCACTTTTCAACATGCCGTGCTTTTCCGACCATTCATCCGCCAGGCGATTCCAATGACGCCGGGCGACGCGGGCATTGAACGTCTCGACGATATCGATCGACTGAGAAATTTCCTCGCGTATCTCTGCATCCAGGGCCACGCGCAACGGATCGAAACCATGCGGCAACAACACCAGCCCACCCTGGCTTTTGATAGCCTGAATCGTTTCTCGCGGGCTGCGGCCGGGCGCCACCTTTTCTTTCAAGAACAGGCCGATCAACTCGCCGGCACTGGTGCTGATTTCCTCACCGACGATCACCGTCAGGCTCGGGTTCTTGGAATGGGGGACGATCTGCTGCAGCGCCTGCGCACCCCAGATGGCGTCGTGATCGGTGAGCGCCAGGACTTGAATATTACGTTCCGCGCAGCGCTCGGGAATCGCATCCAGCGCGGTGACGCTGTCGTGTGAAGCCACGCTATGGCAGTGCAGATCGATGCGTATGGCACGCGGGATTTCGACCGCTTCCGGTTGGATCACTGCGCCTTCATCTTTCACCTGTTGGCGTTGTTCGGGCGTCAAATGATCGTGCGCTTTCTCTTGAAGGATTTGCCGGCCGCGCAACGGGTGCGTGGTGAAGTGCATCGTTTCAGTTTGTACCATCGCTTGTGTGGGGTAAGTCATGTTTTCTCCTGAGAGACTGTCTGAAAAATGCCGCCGACAGGTACGACGCACTTTCATAAGGGTAGATAACGCCTGTTTCTCGTCGGCAAAGTGCCTTGCACCTTGCTTAGACAGCCTCTGAGATACCCAATGCTACTAAAAAACGGCCTTTTGAACCTGTATCGAGATGTACCTGTAGGGTATAAGCCTCGATACAAGTTCGCTTGCGCACGATCAAACTAGCAGCCTGTCGGAGAAGGCTTCGGAAGCCTTAACGTGAGGTCTCTCCGGCACCCTGCTGGCCGGGCCTGGTGCGAAAAAGCAGTATCGCGCCAATGCCGCCAACGGCCAAACCAAACGCGCTGCCGGTCGCCATCCAAAAGGCGGCAAAGGTATAGGGCGCCATGGCGTAGAGGGCTTCTGCACCCGGAATGGCCAGCACGGAACCGTACAGTAAAAAATGGATGAGCAGCCCAAATAGCGCGCCGAGGCCAACACCGGCCCACGTGCTGCGTACGATCGTACGCGGGAAGGGGCATTCAGAAGGTTCGTCGGCTTCTGGAAAAGGAGCCGTATAGTGCCGGGCCAATCTGTGCCCAAGCGCTTGCATAGCGCCTTGCTCGTGAGGAGATTCTGTCTTGTTCACGGTTGCTCGCTTCCTGTTTGATCTGCAAAACCGGGCAACGGATAAGCTTCCAGCAAGCGATCGAGTTGGACCTGCACTTCCCAACGGATAGTTTCTTCGCCGCCAATAACCCAGCCGTGGTTAAGCAACTGCTGCCGGGGCGCCGTTTCATAAGGCCGAATCGCCCGCAGGAAAGCGGCGACGGAATCGGGAATGCGCCCATTCTCAAGGATCAAAACCGGCGCATGTTTGCCCATATGGCTGAGCGTGGTCGCCGGAAGGGCATTCTGCCAGCCGCCCGGGCCATCCAGGTTGACAAAAATAGCATTGTGCCCGGCCTCGCGAATGCCCCACCCGAAACGGCGCGCCGCCAGCCAGAACCAACCGCCCCAGTCTTTGCCCTCGTCGTAAAAAGCGGCAAAAAAAGCGCTGACTTCGGCGGGTGTGCTGCCAACCAAGCGTGTCACCTGGCCGTAGGCGGCCAGCGTGCGTGCCGTTTCGGCTGAAATGATGCTTTCGTCGCCAAACAAGTACAGCCACGGGCCGTTGGCGCGGCGTTGCAGCATTTCGGCGGTGGCCGGGGGAACGCCTTCGTCGGTCACAAAGGCCAGGCCATCACCCCGATGTGCGTTCCAAAAAGCGCTGGGGATACCGGCCTCGAGGTGATCGAGGTTAACAACGGCCACTTCGTTTCGGTGATCGCCGTGCTGTGTTGCCGTCCAGTCGTCGGCCACCACGGCCAGCTCGATGGGACTTGCGGCATGGAGCGTACGCGTTTTGAACCCCATAGCCTCCACTTCACGGCGTATGTTTTCACCAAGCGTGCCAACCAGGTAAACCTGCACGTTTCCATCCATCGGCACGCCTTCCGGCCCCAAACGAAGTAGCTCCTGGCGCGTCAGGGCAGGCATGCCGTCCTCGTTCACGTACAACAAAGGCGCGTTGACCGGGAAGTGCTGTACCCGGCTGGCAGCCACAAGCACCTCGGCCAACGAATGACGGTTGACCAGGATCACTGCTCCGGGTGTGTTCTCCGTTTCGGTAGCGGGATAGATGATTTGCGAAACAGAAACGGCCGTTTCGACCGGGTCGTCCGAACCTACCCGCGTCGTATTGACCGTGACGAGCCGCTGGTTTTGCGCCAGGAAGGGCATCTCGCCCGGTTCGCCGGCAGGGATGTAAACGGTTTCGTAGAAAGACAGAGCGCCCATCGTCAGCACAACACCAAACAACAGGCCGGACAAAGCAAAAAGGGTTATTCTCATCAGGATGCTCCTACATTAGCCCGCTCTTGCGCTGCCGGCGTACCAGCAGATAGTTGAAGGGCCAGGCCATCAACAACGCCAAAAAGGCGGTAAAAAACATGACCCCAAACCAGAGGATCGACTCTTCGGTAGGCATCATGGGCACTTTAGACATCATCAACCACCACATACCGGGATTCATCGCCAGGGCAGCGGCGCTCATCGAAACCAGCACCATGGACAGCGACCTGGGCAGCGTTTCCACGTAGGATAGCCCAAGAAAAGAAGCCAGCATCGGCGTTTGGAAGAGCAACCACGAAACGAGCACGGCCACCACATAGTTGATGATCATGATCAAAATCATGGGGGTTCCGAGCAAGAATAGCACCGGAAGGCGGGAAGGAAGCAACGGCGCACCCAACTGGGTGACGATAAAGCCGGTAGCGATCATGATGGCAGCGCCAAAACCCACCGCAGAGACGGTGGCCACCAGCCCTTGCAACCACAAAGGCCGATCCCATACCTGCATCTCGTTGTGCCGGATGACCGGCCGGTTGTAGGCCAGGTAGTAGAAAGGGATACCGAAAGGCCCGATCATCATCGCAAGCAGCGGCCAGGCCAGGCGCATGACCCAGTTTTGCTGCGCCAGAAACCTCGCCTGGTGAAAGATAATCCAGGCGGCAGACGCCAAACCGAATGCAACCCAGGCCGTAGCCAAAAAATCGATCCCGCTCATGCCAACACCTTTACCCAGGTAAGGGCCAATTTCGACGGCGTAGTCGGCCTGCCCCTGTACCACGAAAGAAATCTGTGCCCTGTCCCCTAGAATCCAGAAATGGTGAAAAGGCCCTTCGCTGGGGGTAACCCAAAAAGCAGCCCGCTGGCTCCAGATGTAGTTGTTGACCACCTGCGGCAACGCATCTCGCTCCGTCCAAAGCAACGGACCGGGCTTACCGCGCCGCGCCAGGTTGGCGCTGAGCAGCGCGGTGGCAGGCTGTTCGGCCAGCGCCAGCGTGTAGGCGCGATAACCGGTGGTGGTGCTGGCGTTGAACCCCCAGCCAAAACCAGGGTCCTGTGGGGCCGCGTAAGCGGCAAAGCGTACGGCGAGGTCGGCCGGGCTGCGGCCGGTGATATGGTCGGCGACTCCGGCCACATTCTCTGTGTTTGGCACGTCGCCCAGAACGTAAACCGGTATGCCGTCGGGAGCATCGGCCGGATCGACGAGAACCAGATCGCTGCTGTAAGCGGCCCAGGGAGCAGCCAGCAAAGCCGAACCAGCATCCTGGGGGTGAACGAGAACGGCGTGGCGCAAAGGAGGGCCGACACGGCTGCGCAAGTCACGAATATCGCCAGCATCGATGCGTAAAGCTGTAAGACCGGTTTCACCAACCTGCGCATCACCGATGAGCAGCACTTGCACGCCATCCAACGCATCGGCCCCCTGCGGCGCAAGCATCTCGATCGTCTCGGCAACCTGCGATGTAGCCGGCAGAAGGACAGCATCGAGCGGCCTGAGCAGCGATGCAGCCTGTAACCCCGCCAGCCAGTCTTCTGGGGTGAAGAGAATGACGACATGCGGCCTGTTTCCTGCCTGGGTGGCCGGGTAGACGGCCAGGCTCACGCGTGCAGCCACATCTTCCAGGTTGGCGCCGGCAAAACGGGTACTGTTTTTGGTATTCCAGTGCATACGTGCCTGGGAAGCGCCGTGAGGAGCTTGCAAGCTGCGATAGGGAACCATCAGGATGCCTCCGATGAGGATGGCAGCCAGGGCAATGGCGACAACCGTCGACAAGAAAGGTAAATGTTTGTTTTTTTCGTTCATCGCAGTCCTTTATCACACACACGCCTGTAAAGGGCATGGCGCTAAACCATCACCCTCGCCATTTTCGCCTCCTCAAGGCACGCCAGGGCAGCCTGGACGATTTCGTCGGGGGTGATGTCGAGGCATTCCCGTCCATAAGGACACTGAAAGGCATAGCACGGGCTGCAAAACGTCGCTTTATTCAAGATACGCGCCGGCGACTGGCGCGGGGCCCACTGGCTATGCAGTTCTGTGCCTGAATAGGTGATCACCATGGGGGTCTGGGCAGCATCGGCAATGTGCAAGATGGATGTGTTGTTCGCCAGCGCCAGGCTTGCCCGGGTAACGAGTGCGGCCATCTCAGGGACGGTGGTTTTTCCGATCAAATCGACCCCGCACTTGCCCAAGGGCGCCAGCACTTCCTGGCAGTGCGGACGATCGCTCTCGCGGCCCACGACAACCACCGCCCAACCGAGGCGATGGGCCAACTGCCGCGCAGCAGTACCAAAGCGGTCGGGAAAGTAGGTGCGCGCCTGGCAGCTCGCCCAGGGCGCCAGCAAAATGTAGGGCCTATCAGGGGGCACCCCTTTTACCGTCAACAAATCGTTGGCACTTTTGCGTGCGCTGAAAGGCAGGCGAATGGACAACTGGCGCTGGCGGATGCGAAAGCCGAGATATTCCAGGAGGCGCAGATTGCGTTCGGCCTGGTGCAAATTGTCCGGCGCCGCAGGCACGGCAAAGGTCAACTCGCCCGTACCACGTTCTTTCGATTCGCCGACGCGCAGCGGAATCTCGGCCAAAGCACAGGCAAGCCCCGCCGGAAACGGCGTTTGGTGAAAGCTGGTAAAGATGAGGGCGGCGTCGAAAAGTCCGGCCCGCAACCGATCGATCAGGCGCCATTCCGCATCCGGATCGAAAGGCAGCCGGCCCAGGTCTTGCCAGAGCACGCGCCAGGGGAGCACATCATCGACGCTTCCCGGCAGCAGCATGGCTGCCTGGCTGCCGGCTGTACTGGCCATGAGGGTCACGTGCGCATCGGGCAAGTTCTCCCGAATCGCCTGTAGCGCCGGCCCCAGCAAGATAACGTCACCGATGTTATCGAGGCGCATGACGAGCAAGCGCCGGATATTGCGCCAACCAGCAGTCAACGGCGGAAGAACCATCGTCACGAACTATGCATGGTTTCAAGGCGAGACAACTGTGCTTCCAGGTCTGCTGAAACCTGCCGGCGCCTGCTCAGCACTCTTGGCAAGCCGCCGAGGGCCTCGATCAACGCTCTGAACATGTTGGGGTCCCGCAGGCTGCGCTGCGTGACCTCGCCGGTGACTTTGAGCGCATGGCGCCACGAGCGGCGCAGCCAGGCCGTCCAGATGGCGTTGCGGGCGCCTTCGGTTTCACGGTAGGCGCGGTCACGAACGTCGGACGGGTAATGGTGCGAAACGACGTCGGGCAGGTAAGCCAGATGCCAGCCGTTGCGCGCCAGGTCGATGGCTAACAGGGCTTCTTCGCCGCCAGTGCCCATGTAGGCATCGAAACCGCCGGCTTCTTGAAAGGCCGACAAACGGACGGCGATCGTGGCGGCCACGAAACCCAAAATCGGGTACCCGGGGATTCCTTCGGGGCGAGGCAAGGGCGTGTGGGCCATCACGGCGCAGGTGGGATCGAGCCGTTCCTCGTGGTTTACCAGGATACGCGCCTGGACAAGCCCCAGGCCGGGATGCAGATCGAAATAGTCTGCCGCACGGCTCAAGGCGCCGCGCGCCCACCAGGCATCGTCATCGGTAAAGGCCACGTAGGGCGTCTGGACGCGCGCGGCGCCGTTGTTGCGCGCCACCGCTCCGATGTTCTGGTCGAGTTCCACCAGTTCGACGCGCGGATAGTACCTGCGGATCGCCGCCGAGGTTTCGTCGGTTGAGGCGTTGTTGACCACGATGATGGGGTAATCGGCCTCCAGGGAATGCAGATAGTGCAAACTGCGCAAGACCACCGCGCAGCGGTTATATGTTGGCATAACAATAGAAATACGGTTCATAGGAAAAACACTCCAAAACGGATCGCCCCGCGCAGCCGCCAAAAGATGGACAGGAAAGGGATAAGAAACGAGGTAAGGGCCATCTCGGCAACGTGGCCGGGCGTTTTACGGGTACCATGCAGGCGTGAACGGCAGAAGCGGGCCGTCAACACGGCCCAGGTGCCTCCCGCCAGGGCCGCCAACAGACGCCGCCTGCCTGCAAGCGCCAGCAAGGCTGCCAGGGCTGCGGCAGCAATGGCGTAATAGCGCCAGGGCGTTACCGGCCCCAACCAGTAGCGGTACAACGCCGGGTGTTTCTTGTACAACAAGGCGTTGTAGTAACTTTTTCGCTGTTGCTGTAAGCTGATGCCCCAACGAGCAGGCCGGACGGGATGAACGACAACCGCGTGGGGTGCGTCCACCAGGCGCAAAGGCCGCCCATGGCTATCGCGGTGTTTCAAGATCGTAAAGTACAGATCGCTGTCTTCACGCCAGGCTTCGTGGAAACGCTCGTCGAAGCCACCGACCATCGCCAGCACGTCACGCCGGTAGAAACAGTTGGCGGTCACAAAGCGAGAACGCGTCAGTCCGGCAGCATTTTGGGCGTAGTCGGTCAAGGGATCGGGCAAGGGCATGACCACCTGCCCCGAAACGCCGGCAATGCCGTCGGTAAAGGCTGCCAGCCCGGCTTGCAGCCAGCCCGGCGAGGGAATGCAGTCGTCGTCGGTAAAGGCAATCACACGCCCGCGCGCCGCCCGCCAACCTACATTGCGGGCAGCTGCCGGGCCGGTACGCGCTCTCAAGGGAAGATAACGGATCACCGGCCGGTTTGGGCGCGAAGCGTGCCGGGTAATGATGCGCTGAACGGCCAGGCCCTTCCCCGGCAGGGCGCCATCGTGAACGACGAGAATCTCATAGGCCGACGGATCGAAACGCTGCACAACCAGGGCCGCCAGGCAACGATCCAGCATCTCGGGCCGGTTACAAGTAGGCACCACAACCGATACCGGCAAATTCATCGGTTTCCTCCGTCTGCTTCCGGTTTTTCGATCAAGAAAGAACCGAGTACGAGCGCGTCCATGGCTGAAGTCCAAAAGCTTTCGACGGCGTCTTGCGGCGTACAAACGATCGGCTGGCCGCGCGTGTTGAAGGAAGTGTTGATCAAGATCGGCACGCCGGTGCGAGCCCCAAAGGCGCGCACGACTTCATAGTAGGCGGGATGCTGTGCCCGGTTGATCGTCTGCACGCGAGCCGTGCCATCCACGTGGCGGGCTGCCGGGATATGGTCGACGTGTTCGGGCTGCACATCGAAGGTAAAGAGCATAAAAGGAGAAGTGCTCGCCCCCTGGAACCAGTTCTGCGCCTGCTCCTCGAGCACCACAGGGGCAACCGGGCGGAAGTTTTCGCGGCCCTTGACGTCGTTGATGCGGTCCTTCATCCAGTGTGGGATCGGTGAAGACAACATCGAACGCGAACCCAGCGCGCGCGGGCCGAATTCGAGGCGCCCGCTGAACCAGCCGACGATCTTGTCTTGGGCCAGCAAGTCGGCAGCCGTTCCGATGATATCGGCGGGGCGTTCGTAGGGGGTTTTGCTCCATTTGAGAAAATGCTCGATTTCTGTGTTGTCGTAACCCGGCCCGAGGAAAACGTGATCCATCTGCCAGGCACGTTGCTTGCGGCCGCTTTCCTGGGCATCCACCCACAGGGCGGCACCCAGCGCCGTGCCGGCATCGCCGGAGGCCGGTTGTACCCAAATGCGCTCGAAAGGCCCTTCATCGCGCAGACGGGCGTTCATCACGCAGTTGAGGGCCACGCCGCCGGCGAGGCACAGGTCCTTTTCGCCGGTGCTGGCGTGAAGCAGACGCGCCAGTTCGAGCACGGTTTCCTCGAGGACAGCCTGCGCCGCATAGGCAATGTCGTAATGGTGCTGTTCGAGCGCCTCGCCGCGCTGGCGGCGAGGGCCAAAGCGCTTTTCGAGTTCCGGTACACTCGAGCCGGCGATCGTATAGCGTCCGTCACCGGTGAGGCGGACCATGCTGCGGAACTCGTTGAGGTAGGCCGGCCCGCCATACGAGGCAAGCGCCATCACCTTGAACTCGTCCGAAGAGTGCATAAAGCCCAGGTAAGCGGTGACGTTCTCGTAAAGCATCCCCAGCGAGTGCGGCATATCGGTCTGCGCCAGGCACTGGATCGCCATACCGCGGCCGACGCCGAGGGTAGTAGTGGCGCGTTCGCCGCGGCCGTCGAGGGTCATCACGGCGGCGTGTTCGAAAGGCGCAGCGAAAAAGGCGCTGGCGGCGTGGGCCATATGATGGGAGACGAAATGCCACCGGTAGCGGTAGCCGTTACCGTTGCCGGCCTTGCGCACATCCCGGAAACGGTCGTAGATGTGAAAAGGTGCCCCCGACTCCAAAAGGCGAGGTGCGTTCACGATGGAAGACAAAAACAAGGGGTCCCAGGGCGATGTCCACTCTTCGGGCGTGGGGTGAGCGCTCGGCTCAAGGGGCAGGCGGATTTCTTCGTCCCCACGGTAACGGCCCAACAAGGGGTACGGATCGAAGGAATAAGCCACGTGATCCACGTCGGCCAGGCGGATACCCGCTTCGGCCAGGCAGTAGTCGATGGCGTGGTAAGGGAGTTCGTACGTCGAAAAGGGAATCGGGCGCTTGCCGTGCTTGATGCGCGTAAAGCGCTCTTCCTCAGCAGCCGCAAGAACGCGTCCATCGTGAACCAGGCAAGCTGCGGGATCGTGAAAGGCAGCATTGATACCAAGTGTGTACATAGCTTGATTTCTCCTTGTAGTGCGCCAGCTTAGAACCTGTCTGAAAAGCGCCGTCGACAGGTGCGGCGCACTTCCATAAAGGGAAGAATCTGCCTGTTTCTAGCCGGCAAAGTGCATCGCACCTTGCTTTTCGGGCAACATCTTGTACGTCCTGAGGGACAGGGCGGCATCCACCACGTCTCCAGGAGGGACAAGGCGCAGGCAGTTGTGATGGCCTTCGGCGCAAGTCGATCGGTAACAGTAGCGGCAGGGCACATCGTGAAACAGCACCAGGCTGGGCACCTGCCAGGGAGTATGCTGGGGGTTGGTCAGGGCATAGAGCGCGACGACCGGTGTACCCACCGCAGCAGCGATGTGCATCGGGCCGGTGTTATTGCTGATCAGAATGGGTGCCAGCGAGATCAGCGCTGTCAGTTCGCTCAAGTCCAGCCGCCCGACCAGCGAAGTCGAAGGGGCATTCATGTTCATACGGACGAACTCAACGGTTTCGCGTTCGGGTTCTGTCCCCGTCAGAACGATGTGAAAGCCGTGCTCCATGGCCAGGGTGCGCGCAGCGGCAGCATAGTGCTCGGCCGGATAACGCCGCGAGGCTGCGGTGGCCCCGGCATGCAGCACGAGCCACGGGTCGCCATCACGCACACCTGCCGCCGCAAGGATCTTTTTCACCCGGTAGCGTGCCGTGCCGTTCACGGGCAGCGAGAGCGTTTCATCTTGCGTCGTGTATCCCACACTGGCGACCAGGTCGAGCTGCCGGCGCACCTCGTGACGCACGACCGTATTCGGGTCGGGATCGCGTTCGGGAACCCAATCGGTCAGCAGTTGGTAAGGATTCTCGCGGCAGTGCGCCAGGCGCAGGGGGATATCCGCCAGATAGCAGAGAAAAGCTGCCGGCAAGGCGCTCTGGCTGTAGACGTTAAAGATCACGGCGGCGTCGAAACCCATCTCACGCAGCTGCGCGACCAGGTCGAGTTCCGGCCGGCTGTTTTCGCGCGGGGGGGTGGCCTTCATCCAGGGAGTGTCGTACGCCAGCGTCTCGTCCACTTCGGGCACGAGATGGGCCACTTCGGCCCCCTGCGAAGCCGTCAACAGTGCGACGTGGCTCTGCGGCAGCGTATTTTTGATCGCCCGGATAGCCGGTGTGGTCATCAACACGTCGCCCAGGGTGTCCAGGCGAATGCAGAGTATTTTTTTTGCGGCCATCCATGCATTTTGCTTCATGGTAACAGTTTCCTCATCAACAGGTGCGGCAGGGTAGTTCTCACCACAAGCCGGAAAGGCAGGCAAAAAGATTTTTGCCCCGAAGCGCCGGCTGTCATACGGTTTGCAGTTCGCCCAAGGCTTCTGCCGCGTGATTGGTGCGAATGCGATCGATGATACGGGAGGTCGAATGCTCGTCCACATAGGCAAGGATTTCGACCTTGCCACCCAGCGCCTCGACCAGGGAGGCCTCGGGCAGGGTTTCACGGGTGTAATCGCCGCCTTTGACGAACACATCGGGGCAGACAGCTTCGATGAGTTTGCAGGGCGTGTCTTCTTCGAAAGCTACCGTATGGTCGATACAACTGAGCGCTGCCAACACCTGGCGGCGGTCTTCCAGGCTGTTAATCGGCCTTTCCGGCCCCTTGAGGCGCGCCACGCTGGCGTCGCTGTTGACGCCCACGATCAGCACATCGCCCAGTTCCTTGGCGCGGTTAAGATAGCTAACGTGGCCGCGGTGCAGGATATCGAAACAGCCGTTGGTAAAGACGATGCGCTTTCCCTGCCGGCGGTAGGCCTCGACATGGTGCGCAAGCGCGTGCAGACTGTCGATGTGTTTGTCGATGCCGGCAAGAAAAGCGCGCAGATCGTCGAGAGAATACGTCGTGGTGCCGTTCTTTTGCACCACCAGTTCGGCAGCCGCCGAAGCCAGTTCGGCGGCATCTTGCGTCAAACCGCCGGCTGCCAGGGCAAGCGCGAACGTTGCAATGAAAGTATCGCCTGCACCTGCGGCGTGCGAATCGGGCCTCGGTTCGGCGTACGTGCGATAAGGCGCCGAATCCGCTTCGAATACCATGGCTCCTTCGCGGTCGAGCGTTACGGCGACAATCTGCGCGCCGGTGATTTCGAGCAAATGCGGCCCTTCCTTGCGGACGAGTTCGAGACGATCCAGACCATCCCACTGTTGCAGGTCACTGCCCAGCAAACGGAGCGCTTCGGCGTAATTGGGTTTGACCACCGTCACGCCCACATCACGATAGTGAGCCAGGTTTTTCGAATCCACCACCAGAATGCGCGGTGCGCCGGCCTGGCAGCGGGCAAGCTGTTCGATCACGGCCGTGGTCAAGACCCCGTACCCATAGTCCGAAGCGATGATCACGTCAGACTGCCGGTACAGATCGCCAAGCCGTTCGATCAGTAAGCGCTCGAAACGGCCGTTGATGGCTTCCGTGCTGCCTTCGTCCAGGCGGGCGAGCAACTGCTGTGCGCCGATAATACGGCGTTTGATCAACGTACGGCGGCCAGGGGAAACCAGGATGAATTCCGTCGAAACCCCGGCCCGATTCAGCGCTTCACGCAAAATGCCGGCCTCGGTATCGTGCCCGACAACGGACAGGAAACGGACTTCGACGCCCAAGGCCGCCAGGTTGGCGGCGGTGTTGGCCGCGCCGCCGGGGGCGAAGTTTTCTTCGCGGATGCTGACGATCGGCACGGGTGCTTCGCGGCAGAGCCGCGATACATCACCGTAGGCGTAAACATCCAACATGGCTTCTCCGATCACGGTGATGCGTAAACCGGCAAAGCGATCAATGAGGCGGTATAAATTCTTATTCATAGCAGGTCCCTGCATCGACCGCGGAAATAATGGCCTGAACCATGGCGATATTGGCAGCCAAATGGTGAGGCAGGCGTTCGCGGCTCAAAAACCACTCCGTTTCGTTGCCGTTATCCAGCAAAATGGTCCGGCATCCGGCGCGCCGCCCGGCTTGCACGTCATCCAAAATGTCGCCGACCAACCAGGACCTGCGCAAATCGATATTGTGCTCGCGGGCACTGCGCAGCAAGAGGCCAGGCTCTGGCTTGCGGCAGGAACAGCGGCGTGTGTAAGCCGGGACAGTCCCCTGCGGATGGTGCGGGCAGTAGTAAAAGCCTTGCAGGGAAACGCCCAGAATTTCAAGGCGCTGGCGTAACACATATTCCAGGCGGGCCAACGCTTCTTCGGAAAAGTAACCGCGTGCAATGCCCGACTGATTGCTGACCACAACCAACCGGTACCCCGCATCCTGCAAGCAGCGCAGCGCTGCACCGATACCGGGCGCCAAAGACAGGCGCGCCGGGTCGACGTTGTAAGGGACATCTTCCACCAGGGTACCATCCTTATCGAAAAAGACTGCTTTTACCGGTTCTCTTGTCAACATATTCATTCAACAGGTCTCGTGAGCGCAAGGCGTTACGGCCACGAGGTTTCCCGCATCGGCAAAACAAGGATTTCGGGAATGACCGTCTCGGCCGGCAGCGAGAGGACAAAACGAATCGTCTCGGCAACGTTGGCGGGGTCTTGCAGCACGCCCGGGTCGAGGTCGGGGAAGCGATCGAGCAAAAAGGGCGTGCGCATACCGCCAGAAACGATGGCGGTCACCTTGATGCCGTGCGGACGGCCTTCGACGTGCAGGGCGTGACTCAAGCCAAGCAGGCCCCACTTGCTGGCGTGATAGACTGAAGCATTGGCCCAGGCGCGTTTGGCGGCCGTCGAGGCAATATTGACGATCTGCCCGCTGCCCTGGCGCTTGAAAACGGGAAAAGCAAGCTTCGAGAGCAGAAAAGGCCCGCTTAAGTTGACGCTCAGCACGCGCTGCCAGTCGTCGATTTGCAGTTCGTCGATCGGGAGGGTCACATCGATGGCGGCGTTGTTGACGATCACGTTGAGGGCGCCGTAGTGAGAAACGATGGCTACCAATAGTTCCTGGATTTGCTGCTCGTCGGTGACATCCAGGTCTGTGGCCGCCGCCTTTCCACCGAGATCGTTGATTTCAGCCGCAACATCTTCAGCCATCTGGCGGCGAATGTCGGCTAACACGATCGTGGCGCCGGCAGCAGCCAGGTTACGCGCAATGGCCGCCCCCAGGCCACGCGCTGCCCCGGTCACAACGACGACTTGATTTTCCAAAGCATTCATTTTCTATGTCTCCTTCTTGGGCCGGCCGGTGGGAATGAACTGGCTTCGCACAGGGATCGGCAAGGTTTCCGGGTAACTGGCGTAGCCGCTGCGTACGGCCGGCTGTACGGCGGCCGGTTTCATCACCGCGGTCGCCTGTAGTTGTGCTTCGATGAGTTCGCACCAGATGTGAACGATCAACAGGTGCAGTTCCTGGATGCGGGCAGTGTCCAGGCTTGGAACGCGCAAGGCCTGATCGGCCAGGTGAATCAGATCGCCACCGTCGGCCCCGACCAGCGCAATGCAGGCCACCCCGCGCGCCTGCGCAGCCCAAAAAGCATTGATCACGTTCGGCGAACGCCCGCTGGTGCTCAGGCCAAGCAGCAGGTCGCCGGGCTGCGCGAGGGCTTCTACTTGCCGCGCAAAGACCTGGGTATAGTCGACATCGTTGGCCCAGGCAGTCAGCAAGGCGGTGTCAGCCGTCAGGGCAATGGCGGGCAGGGCCTGCCGCCTTGCAAGGCGGAAGCGCCCCATCAACTCGGCGGCCAGGTGCTGTGCCTGGGCAGCGCTGCCGCCGTTCCCGCAGATCAGCACCTTGCCTCCGGCTGCCAACGTTTCTCCGATCCGCCGGGCCGTGGTAACGATGGATGCCTGCAAGCAGGCCCAGGTATCGGCAAGGGCGCGATTTGCAGCACGAAAAGCCGTATCGAGTGCGTCCAGGTCGTCGGGCAAACGGACCGTTTCAGGGGCACCCTGCGGAAACAAACCCTCGTAGCATTCATCCAGCGAACGGGCCACCGTTTCCCAGGAGAAGCGTGACCGGGCGCGTTCCAGGCCATTCTGGCCGAGGCGTTCCATCAACACCGGCGAGGCCAGCAACTGCTCGAGGCGGCTGGCCAGCGTATCGGGATCGCGTGGAGGCACCAGATAGCCGGTTTCACCGTCGACGACCGTGTACTTGATGCCGCCCACATTCGAACCGACCACCGGGCGAGCGCAGCCCATCGCTTCGACGGGCGTCATGCCGAACGTTTCGTACCAGGGCATGCTGACGAAAACGTCGGCGGCGCTGTAATACTCGCCGAGCACGTCACGCGGCCGGCGGCCCGTAAAGGTAACCCGGTCGAAAACGCCGGCTTGCCGGGCAATCGCTTGCAGGCGGCCGATTTCCGGCGTCTGTGCCGGATCGGGTTGCTCCGACTCGCCGCCAACGACCAGCAGGCGCAACGGGGGACCGCCATTGTTCCGCTCGACGAGACGGCCAAAGGCGCGGATGACGTCATCGACGCCCTTGCGAGGCACCATGCGGCCCAACTGCAAGATGATGCGCTCGTCGGGCGACAGGCCGAGCTTTCGGCGTGCGGCCAGCTTGTCCAGCGGTGCAAATTCCTGCGGGTCATATCCGGCCGGAACGACGACAATGCGAGCAGGCTCGGCGCCGTAGAGTTCGATTAAATCCTTGCGGTTCTGCGGGCACTCGGCCACAATCAAATCGGCGGCTTCCATGACTTGTTCTTCGATAAGGAAACGCTCGTCGGGAAATTGATCGGCTTCTTTTTGATGCCGGCGGCGTTCGCGCCCCAAGGCATGAAAGGTCACCACAAAGGGCAGGCCGATCTGCGCTTTGAGAATCATGGCGACTTTGCCAGACATCCAGAAATTAGCATGCGCCAGGTCGTAGCAGATGCCTTCGCGGTGGGTAAAGCGCAGCATCCCGAGCGCAAACTCGTCCATGTAAGGCAACATGTTTTCCTTGCGCACAAAGGCAGCCGGCCCGGCGGGGATGTGAACCACCCGGGCGCCATCAGCCCAGGGGACGATCTCTGGCAGGGTGGGGTCGTCACGCCGGGTAAAAACGTCCACGTGATAACCCAGTGCAGCCAGGTGCCTGGCGACCTGCCCAACGTATACATTCTGCCCGCCGCTATCCACCCCGCCCAAAACAGCCAGGGGTGAAGCATGTTCGCTAATAAACGCTATTTTTTTGCTCAATGAAGCTCCTCGTTTCTCTGCTGACGGGCAGACTGCATTCCGCCAGGCAGAAAATCCTAACCGGTGACCATGCGGAAGGTCTCCAACCAGTCGTCGACGAAACGCCGGATGTGGAAACGCTCCAAGGCCTGACGACGGGCGCCGATGCTCAATTGGTGAGCCAGCACCGGGTCGGCCAGCAGTTCCTGCATGTAAGCAAGCAATTGGTCGGGATCGGTATGAACGTAACCGGATACCTCGTTTTCAATGATGGTCGCCATTTCGGTCGTTGCCAGGCCGATGATCGGCATGCCGATCATCATCGCTTCACACACGGCCAGGCCCAGGCTGGTATAACGGATTGGATTGAAGAAGAAGCGATAACGTGCCGCCAACGGGAGCAATTCGCCGTGGGGCACGGCCCCCAAACCGCCAACTTTCTCCGATTCCATGCCGACCAGGTCGAGGGGGATGTACGTACGCGCGCGGTCGAAGACATCGGCGCCCAGGCGCCGGCCACGGCGATACAGGCCGTTCACCACGCTGATCCCGCGGTTCAAGTCGCCACAGTACACCGTATCTTCAGGAACGATCACCCCGTGTTCGACGACGCGGGTAGGGGTGCTGCCGTTATCCCACATCAGTGCATTGAAGTAGGTGACGTGCACCAGCAGCATCGCAGCATCATCCACAATGTGGCGGGTATCGGTGGGGTGCTGCCTGGGCGGATCGTGCTCGAGGTAAACGGCAGGTAAACGGCGTTGGTCGCTGCTGAGGATCGCCTGGCGATCCTCCTGATAGTTGCGCGCCGATTGATAAAGGATGCAGTCCAGTTTCAGGTTTTTCACTTCCTCGGCCGGCACATCGCGCACGTTGTCAGGCCACGGATAACCCGGCAAACGCCCACCGTAACCCTCCGAGTGGTCAGGTTTGACGGGAAGGTAAAAGATATGCGGCACCTGGGACAGGTAATACAGGTAACTGCCGTGCACGTGCCAGGTCAGGATGTGAAGAGGCTGCATGGTTTTCTCACTTTCGGTTGAAGGCCGTGGAAGCCTTCACGCGGGTTTGTCCCAAAAAACGGCTAGAGGCCTGCCGCGTGGAGCAGGTACAGGAACGCTTCCTGCGGTTCGCTGTCGGCAGGGGCAGGCGTAAAACAGTGCGACAAAACGCCCCCACCAAACTCCAGCGACTGGCCGGCGCGAATTGGAACACCGGCCAGGTAACAGGCATAAGCCGGCAGATAAGGGCTGTGGCCCAGGCGGGTAAAAATTATGGCGGTGTCAAAATGGCCCTGCCGGATGTGCTCGATCAGGCTGCACACCGCCTTCACATCGAGATATTCGATCGTGCGGCTGGGATAGGCCAGAAGATGGGCCAAAAAGCCGAGCGAACGAGCCTTTTCGCAGTACTGCGGCATGGTTAGCAAACTCAAGGCAGCGTCTGGCAAATCTTTTCTCAGCTTCTCCAAAGCAGGTACAAGCCCCGGCAAGGCAGCTTCGTCGTCCAGGCAAACGGCCAGCAGGCGCTTGATTTTTTGCGTATCAAGCATACGATCTCCAGTCCCAGGCGAGCAGTTGCGAGGCCTGCTCCAAAACCGACCGCGGATCGATGCCAACCGCAGCCGCCATATCCGGCGTGTTCGCCTGCGGCTGGATGAAGCGATGGCGCACCCGGTCCAGCGGCGGCCAGCCGGATGGATCGGCGCCAGGAGAAGCCGGCCCCGGGAAAATCACAACGCTCGGCGTACCTAAGGCCGCCGCCACGTGCGAAATGCCGGTATCGTTGCAAATCACCAGGCGCGCCTTGCCGACCAAAGCGGCCAGCGCCCCGAGAGTCGTGCGCCCGGTAAGGTCGAGGGGGCTGTGGCGCATGGCTGACACCACCGCCGCGGTAACGGCGGTCTCAGCCTGCGTACCGGTGATGACAACCTGCAAGCCCTGTGCGGCCAGCTCATCGGCCACGTGTGCGAACAACTCGGGCGACCAGCGTCGTCCCGGGTCACCGGCGCCGGGATGCACGCAGGCGTACTCGTAGGGCGCAAGCGGCCGCCCGCCGAGCGCATCGTGCAACGCATCGCTATCGGCCGGGCCGAGCGGAAATTCCAGGTGGTCGCCCTGCAAGGGAATACCGAGGTATTCGAGTAAAAGCAAGTGTCGCCAGACTTCCGGTTCGGCTGCCGGATAAGGCAGAAAATGCGTTCCATCCGGACAGTAAGATCGGCCGGGCAGGTAAAAGCCGGCCAACACCTTTGCACCGACCAGTTCGACGAACTCGTTGATGAACGTGCCGTTGCCGTGCATCTGAATTAAAAGATCGAAGTTCTGCTGTTGAAGTTCAGCAAGTTGTGCGGGATAACGGGCGCGATCGATCGACACCTCCGGGATACCAGAGAAGCCAGGAAAAAGAAGCAGCTTGTCGACGTAACGGTGAAAGCGCTGCTGAAGTGCAGCCGCCGAAGGCAGCCCGATGAGCGAAATTTGCGCTTCCGGCAGGGCCGCCCGCAACGCGCGCAGGGCAGGTACGCAACACAAGAAGTCTCCCACCCCGGGTAAGGCACGCAGGAGAGCCACATGCTGCAAAGGTGCACGCTGCAAAACATCGTTTTTTTTGCTTCGAGCCATCGTTTTCCTAACCCGCATGAAGCGGAACCGCCCGAACCCCGTTCTTGATGCTGTGCTTTTTACACAGAACGGATAGGTCAGGCCCTTACTGCCGCCAGGACGCTCTCCGCGGCAACGTTCTCGCATCGCTTCTCGACACCGGAGTTAAGGTGCTTTGAGAAGGCGTGCCCCTCGCTTCCTTCGGGCGTGAAGCGCTACGGAGCATTATAGTGAGGCCCAAAAGAAGTAAGAGACGGAGAAGGTTGTCGCTAAATTTGAAGTTCGTTGGTTTAAGTTACGCTTTGGTGTTCCACCCACCAACTATTCCACCCACAGCGTTCAGGACAGCTTTTCTTTCCCGACGACGTGCTCGTCTTCACGCTGCACGCGCGCCAGCGCATCCGGTTCGATGTCTTCGACCACCCGGTTAAGATGGACGAAAACTCCCCAGGCCATCAAAAGAAGGGCCGCCACGAGGCCGACGGAGGCAGCCGCCGGTAACTGCGCCGGAGCATCGCGCACGAACTTGAACACAGCGACCAGGGTTTCAATGGACATGGCAACAACCAGCACCATCATAAAACGGGACAGGAAGCGCCGCACACGAGTAGGTGCGCTCATTGGGGTCCCACGCTGCACTTCTTCTTCGATAATCGTCTGGCTCAGCTCCAAAACAGCAATCGTGATGGTCAGGATAGCGATGCTTTCCAAAATTTCGTTGACGCGGCTCTCCAGCGGGATACCGGAAAACGGGTTGACGCCAACCCACAGCCGTACGACGGCAAGCACGAGGAGTGCGACCGCACAGAGGAGAAAAACCAGCGCCAGCATCAGATGCCCAAACTCGATCAGGCGATGTATCCGGTTGAAAGGCATCACTTCTCCACAGCGCGTGTACCGGCAGCCTGCCCGGTTGGGGGAATTTCCACTCCTTCGTACTGAGACCAGACGCGTGCATCCCACGTCTCGGTCAGGTTTTCCACATCGACGGCCCCCTGGCTTTCCATTACAACGTGGGCAATGTCCTCTTTGTGGGCATCTTCACCGGCATTGACGACAAGCAGCAGGCCGCCGCGTTTGACGCCTTGCGTGGTGATTGCCGCTTTCTCCGAGGAGAAGAGCAACACCGCCGCAGCGCCCAAGATGGCGCCGGTGACGGCGCACATGCCCGAAACGATCGCCACCAGGCTGAGGGTCAACCGCCACTGGCCGGGGTCGAAAGCGGGAAAAAACTGCCGCACGGGAATGGCGCCGCTTCCCACCAAAAATGCGAGCAGCGCTGCGGGCAGGCCCAACAGCAGTGCACCGACGAGGGCGCTGCGGGCAACGTTGCCCAACGAGGCGCTGCGCTTGAACTCCGGCGGCGTGATCGGCTTGCGCACGAGCATCGCCAGGTCTTCCTCGCGAAAGCCTGTTTCTTGCAAGGCCCGGTAAGCGGCAGAAGCCTGTTCCCGTGTTGTGTACAGCCCGGCAATCAAACTCACGGACACCATTCCTTCCCGGCCTGCCGCCACAGGACGGAAGCCGTTCGATATCAAGAAAGCGATCAGTACATCAGGTACCCGATCACGCTAAAAAACCAGACGTTCATGCTACAGTGAGCCCTCGCTTCCCGATTCGAACAACGGATCGTATTCGTCGGGTAGCTGGGCACGTATTTTCTGCATCTCGCCGGCCGTAACGGCCTCCGCCAGCACGGCAACCACTACGCGGCTGTGGTGCACCGCGTCCGGCAGGTCCACCCCTTCACGCTGGCCGACCTGGTTGAAAAATTCGCCCAGGCCAAAGGCCACGGATGGTTCAGCCTGTTTCAGGTACAGGCCAAGCTCCTCCGGCAGTTGCGCAGCCAGGTTTTCCGTGCCACCATCGTGGAGGCGTTTCGCCAGCGTTTCCAGCGTGGCCCGCGTGGCGGTGACCGCAGCTTGCGTGGTCGGCAGGCGGGCCTGGTTTTGGACTTTTCCGAGAAACGTATGGTAATCCATTTTTATCTCCATTTCGAATCAAGCCGTTACAACGCCACCTCCGCCCGCACCCGGTCACCGGTTTGCTCGCGCAGCAAGCGAAAACCAAATTTGTCGCAAATATGCTCCATGGCCTCGTTTTGGTGGGAGAAGTGGATGACGACCCGTTTCATCGCAGCCGCGCGGCCGAATTGCAGCGCCCTGCGCAGCAGTTCGCTGCCCAGGCCCAAGTTACGAAAACGATCGGCCACCAGGGCGGAGAAATGCGCTTCACCCGCGTAAAGGCTGCCATCAAGCCGGGCAACGGCGAGAATGCGGTGACCGTCACCCTCCTGCTTTTCGGCGACAAAGGCGATCGCATGGCGATAGTCGGGAAAGCACAGGCGTGTAAAGCGATCCTGTACGTTGCGCTGCGATGCCGAGGGGGCCAGAAAGAGGCGCGCGGTCGCTTCCGGCAGTTCCTTGTAAAAGCGCAGCAGCGGCAGGGTATCGTCGGGACGCACCGGCCGTATCGAAACCGGTACGCCATCTTCCATCTCGAAGGTTTGCATATACTGCAAGGGGTAGGGCTGCAAGGCCGGCAGCGGCAGCGGCCCGGAATCTGCTGCACGGAGCACGGCACGGCCATCCAGGGCAATCACCTGTCCGGGTGCAGCAAAGAGGGGGTTGATATCCAACTCTTGGATCGCCGTCTGCTCGAACACCAGCCGGCTGAAGCGAACGATAATGTCTTCCAAAAGCCGCACGTCGACCGGCGGGCGGCCGCGTACACCCTGTAACGCCCGGTGAATGCGCGTCCGGGCGATCAACTGCTGCGCCAACGCCCGGTTAAGGGGTGGAAGCGCCAGGGCACGATCGCGGTAGACTTCGACCAACTGCCCGCCGCTGCCAAAGAGCAGCACCGGGCCAAACTGGCGGTCGAGACTGCTGCCGAGAATCAGTTCATAGCCATCGTCCAGATCGAGCATGGGCTGTACCGAGACGCCTTCGAAACCTTCAGCCTTGCCCTGCTCCCGTACGGCGGCAGCAATCGCCCGATAGGCGCGGCGCACGGCCTCCTCATCGTTCAGGTTCAAGCGCACACCACCGATATCCGTCTTGTGCGTGATGGTTTCTGCATGTACCTTGAGCACGGCGGGATAACCCAACTCGCCGGCAAGCTTGACCGCCTCGTTTTCGGAAGCGGCGACGCGGGTAGGGACCGTCGGGATGCCGTAAGCCGCTAACAACTGCTTGGTCTCGAACTCTGTCAAAAGCGTGCGCCCGCCAGATTGGGCCGCCTGGATGATCGTCTGCGCACGGGTGCGATCGGGGGTTCCTTCTCCTCCGTCCGGCGCAAAGCCGGGCACCTCGCACAACGCACGCAAGTTGTTTTCATAGCGCCACATCAAGCCAAAGGCGCGGGCGGCTGCATCGGGATAAGCGAACGTCGGAATGCCGGCCTCGTTTAGCTGCGCCGCGCCACCCTCGACAAGCCCGCCGCCCATCCAACTGGCAAGAATGGGCTTTCGACAGCAGCCGGCATAAGCGCGCAAGCGTTCTGCCGTCTGCACGGCATCGGTCATCGACTGAGGCGTCAGGATGACCAGCAAACCGTCGCTGCGTGCGTCTTGAACAGCAACTTCGACGGCCCGGTTGTAACGTTCCGGCGTAGCATCGCCCAGGATATCGACCGGGTTCGCATGGCTCCAGGCAGCAGGCAAAAACGCATCCAACGCAGAGAGCACATCTTCCGGCAGCTGGCGTAATTGAGCGCCTCCCAAAAGCAGCGCATCCGTCGCCAGCACACCCGGCCCGCCGGCGTTGGTGACGATGGTCAACTGCGGCCCGGTGGGACGGGGCTGCCTGGCGAGCACTTCGGTCATATCGAACAGATCCGAAATGCTGTCTACACGCAGAACGCCTGCGCGGCAAAAGGCGGCATCCAAAACGTCGTCGCTGCCGGTCAGCGAACCGGTGTGCGAGGCCGCAGCGCGGGCGGCGCCTTCGGTACGGCCGGGTTTGAGCACCAAAATCGGCTTGATTGCTGCCACCTGGCGGGCCGCCGTCAAAAAAGCGGCAGCATCGCCCACCGTTTCCATGTACATGACGATGCTCTCCGTCTCGGGATCATCTCCCAGGTAGGCGATCATCTCCGCCCAATCGGCATCCAGCATGGAGCCTACCGAAACAAAGGCGCTGAATCCGATCTTTTCGCCCAAACTCCAATCCAGGATGGCCGTCGCCAGGGCGCCGCTCTGGCTCAAGAAGGCCACTTTGCCCGGGCGCGCCATCCCGGCTGCGAAGGTTGCGTTCAGGCCCGAGCGGGTATCCATGATCCCCAGGCAGTTTGGCCCGACGATGCGCAAGCCGGCCTGGCGCGCCTGCGCCAGGATTTCTCGCTCCCGTTCACGCCCCCGCTCGCCGGCTTCCTTGAAGCCGGCCGATACGATGATGGCCGCTTTGACGCCCGCCTGGGCGCACTGGGCGATAATCCCCGGCACGGTGGGCGCCGGGGTTGCAATCACGGCCAGGTCGGTCGGTGCGGGCAGGTGCGTCACGTCAGGATAAGCCTGGATGCCCATGACGCGTTCGTATTTGGGATTGACCGGAAAGACCGCCCCGGCGAAGTCGTTCTGGACGAGATTGCGCAAAAGCGTGTTTCCCACGCTGCCAGGTTCGTCGGATGCGCCAACCAGGGCAACGTTGTTGGGCGCAAAAAACGGCCGGATGCTGGGACGTTCGAAGTTCAAAAGATCGCCTGCGCAGCCGGCGCCGGAGAAGCCGTTCTCAGACACGATCCTGGAGCTCTTCCACCCCCTCCTGAGCGGCGCAGTGCGCGCAACAGTAGAAGTGATTGGCCGTTTCCATCCCGTGGCCGATGATGCGGCAGCCGCAGTGATCGCAGGTCGGCGCCAGCGCATGGATGGCGCACTCGAAAGCATCAAAAACGTGGGTTTCGCCACCCACGGTAACCTGAAAAGCCTTGTCGTATTCGTTACCACATACTTCGCATTTCATAACGATTTTTCTCCTTTGTCATACGGCGGAATAAGAAGGTTTGATACCGCCACAGGTTGATCGAAACGGTGCCCACCGGGGCACGAACTCCTGGCTGCCCAACAGCGCCGGTTGAAACCGGCTTCCGACCAGGAAGAAGCGTTGTGTCCTTCCATTCTAGATAAAAATTGGCACGGAGAGCGCCGGCAAAGGTTGCACTGTGTTTGGATTCGGTTGGCTCCGCTTCCCTATTCGGGCCGGAAGAGGTGCGTAGCCAAGCCCAAGAAGGCCTCGGCTGCTTCGGCTTCCGTTTCCGAGAGCGTGGGATGAGGATGCATGGTGAGCGCCAGGTCTTTGGCAACGGCGCCCATCTCGATCGCCAGGACACCCTCCGCAATCAAGGTTTCGGCGCCGGGGCCGACGATGCCCATCCCTAACAAGCGGCCGCTGTCGGGGTCGAAGATCAACTTCGTCATCCCCTCCGCCGCACCCTTGGCCAAGGCGCGCCCGGAAGCGCGCCACGGGAAGCGCTCGACGGCAACCGGCACATTTTGATCGGCAGCCTGCGTTTCGGTCAACCCGCACCAGGCGACTTCGGGGTCGTTGTAGACTACCGCAGGCACGGCGCGCACGTCGTAGGCAGCCGGTTTACCGGCAATTGCTTCGGCGGCGACTTTGCCTTCGTACATGGCTTTGTGTGCCAGCATCGGCTCGCCGGTCACGTCGCCGATGGCAAAGATAGCATCGTCGCCGGTGCGGCGCTGTTCGTCCACCTGTACGTATCCACTTGCGTCGAGATTCACCGCCGTGTTTTCCAGGCCAAGCCCATCGGTATTTGGCACGCGGCCCACGGCGATCAGCACGCGATCGAAAGTTTGCTCCGGCTGCTCGATCTCGCCTTCGAAGCGAACGGCCACTCCCTCCGGGCGCTCTTCAGCGGCCACCAGATGCGTGTTGCAATGCAACGCTTCAAATCGTCCGCGTGCCTGCTGCTGCATCGTTTCAACCAGATCGCGATCGGTCCCCGGCAGCAGGCCACCGGTGGCTTCGATGAGGGTCACTTGGCTTCCCAGGGAAATGTAAAGGGAGGCCAACCCAAGGCTGATAAACCCGCCCCCGACCAGCAACAGCCGGCCGGGGATATCCGGCAGTTCGAGGGCGTGACTCGAATCCATGATGCGCCCGCCTGCGGTGTACTCGATCCCATCCAGGCCACGCGGGCGCGAACCGGCAGCCAGGATGGTGTGTTCGAACTCGACCGCAGAGAGGTCGGCATCCTGTAGACGGATACGCCGGGAGCTTTCGAAAGTGGCCCGCGCCCGGATCAACTCGATGTTGCGCTGCTTGCAGAGTTGCTCCAGGCCGGCAGCGAGACGATCGACGATCCGGTTCTTGTGTTCACGCAGGGTTGCGAGATCGATTTCCGGCTCGCCAAAGCGGACGCCCAGTTCACCGGCCTGGCGGGCGTCGGCAACCAACCGGCCGATTTCCAGGTAAAACTTGGACGGGATGCAGCCACGTAACAGGCAGGTGCCGCCGAGGCGTTCTTCCGCGTTAACGAGGGTCACATCCAGCCCCAAATCGGCGGCGCGAAAAGCGGCGGCGTAGCCCCCCGGACCGCCTCCAATAACGGCCACCTGGGTTTTCAGGGTTTCCTCTCCCATCACCATAACGGCTTCCTCCTTTATATCCTCAAGAGCAGTTTATGCGGATCTTCGAGAACATCGATGATCGCCTTCAAAAAGCGCGCCGCATCGGCGCCATCCACCACGCGGTGATCGAAAGCCACCACCAGCGGCAGGCGGTAGCGCGGTTCGGCTTCCATCGAGCCGTCGTCATGCCGGCGCACGACCAGCTGCCAGCTGGCCTGCGCCATGCCGAGGATCGCCACCTGTGGGAAATTGATGATGGGGGTGAAATCCACCCCGCCAAGAATGCCCACGTTGGTGATGGTAAACGTCCCGCCCTGCAAGTCTTCCGGGACGACCTCACCGGCGCGCGTCCTTTTGGCAAGCGCCTGAAGTTCTTGCGATAACGCCACGATGCTTTTTTCGTCCACGTTGCGAATGACGGGCACAATCAGGCCGCGCTCGGTGTCGACGGCCACGCCAAGATGATAGTAGCGTTTCAGAATCAGCTCTTCCGTCTCCACGTCCAGGCTGGCGTTGAATCGGGGATGCTGTTCGAGGGCAGCCACGACGGCCTTCATGACAAACGCCGTCAGGGTCAGGCTGTCAACCTGCATATTCTGCTTTTCTTCCCGGCGCAGTTGCTCGAGTGCGGTGATGTCGGCCAGATCGCGATGGCTGACGTGGGGAATTTGTGACCAGGACTGCACCATCTTGCGGGCGATAGCGCGCCGCACCGAGCGCAGTTCGACGCGTTCGACGTTTCCCCAGCGACTAAAATCGGGCAACCGGGGAGGCCTGCCGGCAAGGCCTTGCAGCAGGCTGCCGTCATGCCCGGAATCCGCTTGCGGCTGCCCTGGGCGGGTGGGCTGGGCTTCTTTTTTCTGCGGGCCGCCCGCTTCGGCAAAGGCGCGCACGTCCTGCGAAGTGACCCGCCCGTGCTCGCCGCCAGCAGGCACCTGCACCAGGTCGACGCCAAGCTCGCGCGCCAGGCGGCGCGTGGCCGGCGAGGCCGGCACCGGCCGTTCGTGGCCGGCGCTTTCTGCAGGCTGCGCTTCCGGCTCTGCTTTCGGAGGCTCTTCCGGCGCAACCGGCTCGGCTTTCTCGGTACGTGCCCGGCCGGCCTGGGCTTCCTTGGCTTCCGGTTGTGCAGGCTTTTCACTTTGCCCGCCGCCGGTCTCACCCTTCACACGAAAAACCATCACCGGCTCGCCAACGCGCACCACATCCCCTGCCCGGACTTTGACTTCGGCGACCGTGCCGGTGAAGGGAGAAGGGATTTCTACGCTCGCCTTGTCGGTTTCGACCGCCAAGATGGCATCGCCTTCGGAGACCGGCTCGTCAACGGAGACCAATACTTCCTGGATTTCGGCCTCGTGCAGGCCCTCTCCCAGATCGGGTAGTTCAAACGTTTTCGTCATGTGGGTCTCTCCTTTTTTCAAACGTTCAGGCTTTCGCGAGCCGCCCGGACGATCCGGCCGGCGTCCGGCAGATAGGCATCTTCGTAGGCGAACATGGGCACGATCACGTCGAAACCGGTGACGCGTTTCACCGGCGCCTCGAGATACCAGAACGACTTTTCCACCAGGCGGGCGGTAATCTCGGCGGCAGCGCCAAAGCTGCGCGGGGCTTCATGAACGACGACCACGCGCCCGGTTTTGCGCGCCGAACCGGCGAAGGTTTCGTCATCCAAAGGAGAAAGCGTCAGCAGGTCGATCACCTCAGCCCGCACACCGTCTTCCTCTTGCAGGGTCCTGGCCGCTTGTAACACGGGCTGCAACATGGCGCCATACGTGACGAGGGTGATGTCGTCGCCTTCCTGCACGACTTGCGCCTTCCCCAGCGGAAGGGTTTCTTCCGCTTCCGGCACTTCCTCACGAAAGGCGCGGTAAAGCGCCTTGGCTTCGAAAAAGATCACCGGGTCGGGGTCGCGCATCGCGCTAAGCAGCAAGGCGCGCGCGTTGCGCGGCCCGGAGGGAATGACCATTTTCAGGCCCGGGGTGTGTGCGTAGTAGGCTTCGCGGCTTTCGGAATGGTGTTCGAGCGCATGGATTCCGGCGCCATAAGGGGTACGCAGCACCAGCGGCACGTGATAAGCGCCGCGCGAGCGCCAGCGCATACGAGCGGCATGCGATTCGATCTGGTGCATGGCGAAGTACGAAAAACCGGAAAACTGGACTTCACAAACCGGCCTCAAGCCGTAGACGGCCATGCCGATGGAAACGCCGACGATGGCCGACTCTGCCAACGGCGTATCGATCACGCGCTGCTCGCCAAACCGGTCCAGCAGCCCTTCGGTGACCCGAAAAACGCCACCATCGACGGCCACGTCTTCCCCCAAGACCATCACGCGGTCGTCTTTTTCCATTTCCTGGCGCAGGGCCAGGTTGAGCGCTTCTACCATGGTCATTTTCGGCACATTACACCTCCGCGTTTTTCTCGGCGGCCAACGCTTCCTCGAGCGAGCGGCGTTGTTCGGCCAGGTAAGGTGGCAGTTCGGCATAGATATGGTCGAACATCGACAGGGCCTCGTTTTGCAGTTCGTTCATGCGCGCCTCAGCTTGCTCAACGGTTGTATCGATCTCTTTGCGCACATCTTTTTCTACCGCCTCGATTTTTTCATCCGACAGCAGGCCCTTCCCTTTCAGATAGGACCGAAAGCGCGGTAGCGGGTCACGCTTTTCCCATGCCCGCACTTCTTCTTCAGAACGGTAGCGCGTGGGATCGTCGGCGGTCGTGTGCAGGGAAAGGCGGTACGTCAGGCACTCGATCAACGTGGCGCCATCACCGGCACGGGCACGCGCAACGGCTTCCTGTGCAGCGACGTAAACGGCAAGCACGTCGTTACCATCCACCTGGACGCCTGGCAGGCCGTAAGCGAGCGCCTTCTGGGCCAGCGTCTTAGCATGTGTCTGACGCTCCCGCGGAATGGAAATGGCATACTGGTTGTTCTGGCAAATGAAAACGAGCGGGATTTGGAAAACCCCGGCAAAGTTCATCGCTTCATGAAAATCACCCTGGGAGGTTGCACCATCGCCAAAATAGACCATCACGACCTGATCGTCGCCACGCGAGCGGGCGGCATAGGCCAGGCCGGCTGCATGCAACGTTTGCGTACCGACCGGCACGGCCACGGGGAGGTTGCGAACTTCCTCCGTCAGGCGGTTGCCTTGATAGTAACCACCGTAGACGAGAAGATAACTTTCCAGACTCTGGCCGTGATAGATGCTGGCTGCCTGGTCCCGGTAAGAAGGCACCAGCCAGTCGGCCTGCTGTAAAGCCGCCGCCGAACCGATTTGAGAGGCTTCCTGGCCTTTTACCGGTGCAAAGGTACCGATCCGGCCCTGGCGTTGCAGGTTGAGCATACGTTCGTCGAAACGGCGGGCGAGCAGCATCACGCGGTACATTTTAAGGAGCAGTTCGTCGGGGATATCCGGCGCCAGCTCTTCGTCCACCTGGCCTTGCTCGTCCAAAATCGACAGGAATGTCACCTGGTAGGGGATTTCGATCGTTTCCTTGGGCATCTTTTTCTCCTTTCACCCATCATCCTTCAGGGCGGCGAGGGCGGGCAGGGCCTGCCCGGCCATGAAGGCCAGGAATGCGCCGCCGCCGGTCGAAACGTGCGTCATTTGTGAAGCCAGGCCGGCCTGCCGAATGGCGGCCGCCGTCTCGCCGCCGCCGCTGATCGTTTCTGCGTCCAGGCCGGCAATCATACGGGCCAGGGCCTGCGTGCCGGCGGCAAAGGGCGGCAGTTCGAAGACGCCGGGTGGGCCGTTCCACAGCACGGTTTTTGCACCGCTGAGGCGCTGCGAGAAACTTTCCAGCGTCTGCGGGCCGATGTCCAGGATCATCCAACCGTCGGGAACCTCGGACTCGGACAAGGAAACGGTGCGGCGTTCTGCTTGGGCATCCTTCGCCTCCGCAACCACAACGTCCTGGGGCAGCACGAACCGGCCGGCAGCGCGCGCCAGCAGGCGCCCGGCAGCCTCCAGGCTGTCTTCATCGATCAAGGACGCCCCCACATCTGCACCGCTGGCCTTCAGGAAGGTATTGGCCATGCCACCGCACAGCAAAACGGCATCCAGGCGCTCGAAGAAGCGTTCGAGCACTGCGAGTTTGTCGCCGATCTTGGCGCCGCCGAATACCATCACCAACGGTTCGGCGGGGTCCGTGCGCACCCGGCCGAGGATGTCCACTTCTTTCGCCATCAGCAGCCCGGCCGCCGCCGGCAGGTAGTGCGTCACCCCGACCGTCGAAGCGTGGGCGCGGTGTGCGGCGGCGAAAGCATCGTTGATGAAGAGCTGGCCCATATCAGCCAGGCGCTGCGCGAACAGGAGGTCGTTGCGCTTTTCTCCGGCATGGAAGCGGGTGTTTTCCAGCAGCAGCACGCCGCCCGGTTGAAGCGCCTGGGCCAGGTCGTTGGCCGCTTTGCCGACACAGTCTTCGGCTTTCTGCACCTCCCTTTCGAGCAGTTCGGAGAGCCTGCGGGCAACGGGGTCGAGGCGCAGCGCTTCCACCACATCGCCCTTTGGGCGGCCGAGGTGCGAGCAAAGCACCAGGGCGGCGCCCTGCTCGAGAATGTAGTGGATGGTCGGCAGGCTGGCGCGGATGCGGAAATCGTCGGCCACCCGCCCGTCTGCCAGCGGAACGTTGAAGTCGACACGCATCAAAATGCGCTTGCCGGCCAGGCCGATATCGCGAACGGTTTGCTTCACTTTGCCTCCTGTGAACGGTTGTGCGGCGCTGTCTCTGCGCTCACCGTGCCCTATCCCTGCTGGGCCCAATTTGCGTCCAGCCGATCGAAACGCGAGTAGAGCGCCATGACGGTTTCGCGGGGCAGGGGCAGCTTTTCTTCGACCATGCTGATGTTGGCTTTCAAATGATCCGGGTTGGTCGTGCCGACGATGGCCGTGTCGACGGCTTCGTGATCGAGTGTAAAGCCCAGTGCCAACAGAATATCGTCATCGGGAGCGCCGGGCAAGGCGTCGCCGCCGGCCATGACCTGTGCCCGGCGATGGTATTCGGCGGCGTACCCGCTGGGACTCGCCGGTGCGCCCCAGGCAGCATTGGCGATCGGGCGCTTGGCGATGATGCCCAAGCCCAATTCTTGCGCCCGCGGGAACAGGCGTTCACCGGCGCGTTGATCGACCAGGTTGTAACTGGTCTGGAGCGTATCGAACAAACCGCTGTCGACGGCCCAACGCGCCGGCTCGTTGTCGCCGCTGTAGCCGATATAGCGGATTTTGCCGGCCTGCCTGGCGTCTTGCAGCGCACCGATCACGTCCCCACGCGCCAAAATTTCGACGCCGCACGAGTGCAGGTGAACGATGTCCAGCCGGTCGGTGCGCAGGCGTTTCAGGCTGCGGTCGATGCTGGCGCGCACGGTCTCTGCCGTCCACGACGGGCCGGCCAGATCGCCGCCGGCGTGCCCGGCCTTGGTCGAAAGGACGAACTCGTTGCGGCGCCCGGCAAGCGTGCGGCCGACCAGTTCTTCGCTGTTGCCATAACAGGCCGCCGTATCGAAAAAATCAATTCCGTTGTCAAGCGCTTCATTAAGGATTCGCCCGGCCGTATGTACGTCTTCGAGCGCCAGGCTGCCCAATTCGGAAAGCCCCATCCCCAACCGGCTGACGGTTAAATCGGTGTTTCCAAGTTTCCTTTTTTCCATACTACCTTTCCTCTGCACTACGAATATTCCGTTTCTTCTTTCGGACATCTGCTGCGCGGCAGTCTGTTTGTACGCCTTCCCGCCGGAAGTGCAGGAGGCGCCTCCCGTTGGGCCGTCCTGGCTTGCTGTTCGACGCATCTTGCCGGATTCCGTATCCAAAGGGCCGCCGCCAGGCCGCCGGCGGCTGCCACAGCCGCGCTGGCCGTCATCGCCCGGTGCAGCGCCTGCGTATACGCCTGGTTGATGGCCCGCCCCACCCTGGGTGGGAATGCACTCACGTCCAAGGTGCCGGTCAGATCGGACGCCGACGCTTCGAGCGCCCGCACCTGGCCGGCAGACAAGGCCATGCCCGCGGTCCGTTGGGCGAGGCTACGGCGGTACGTGGTTGCGACAATCCCCCCCAACAGGGCCACGGCCAGCAAGACACCGGCCCTGGATACGGCGTTGGCAACCGCCGACGCCACACCGGCGTAGCGATCAGGGACGGTCGAGAGCACTGTATCGTTGAGCGGCGCAATCGTGCTGGCCTTTCCCAGGCCGAAAACCAGAACAGCCGGCAGCAAGTGTGTGTAGAAATTTGAGTGTGGCTGGAGGCGGGCAAACAGGATCAGGCCAAGCGCCATGGCAAGCGGGCCGAGGCTAATCCAGAGGCGCGGGCCGGTACGGGCAGCCAACCTGCCGAAGACAGGCGAAAAGACGATCATCAGCAGGGCAATCGGCACCAGTACCAATCCGGCTTGCAAGGCCGAATAGCCCATCACGTTTTGCAGGTAAATGACGAGAAAAAACGTCGTGCCGTAAACGGCAAAGTAAACGCCCAGGATGCTCACGTTGGCGATCGAAAAATTACGCGAGCGGAAGAGATGCAGCGGCAACATGGGCGCTGTGGCCCGGCTTTCGATGAAGATGAAAGCAGCCAATGCCAGCACGCCGCCGATCAGGCCGGTGAGCACACCGGCGCCCCCCCAACCGCTCAGGGGCCCTTCGATCAGCCCGTAGGTGAGGCCGGCCAGGCCACAGGTCGCCAACAGAGTGCCGGGCCAGTCGACGGCACGCGCTTTTTCGGGGGGCGCCTGGCTTTCGGGCACGTACTTTGCCAGCATCCAGATCGTCAGCGCCACCGGCGGCAGGTTGACGAAAAAGATCCAGCGCCAGGAGAACCCTCCCACCAGCCAGCCGCCCAGCACGGGGCCGATCAATGTGGCAACGCCGGCCCATCCCGCCCAGCGGCCGATGGCTGTACCGCGCGCTTCACCCTCGCCAAAATTGGCCCGCAGCAAGGCAAGCGACCCGGGACGAACCAACGCCCCGGCCGCGCCCTGTCCGGCGCGTGCGGCGATCAGCCACGCCGTGGAAGGCGCCAGCCCGCAGGCGATCGAAGCGGCGCCGAAACCGATCAGGCCCACAATCATCATGCGCCGCCGCCCGTAACGATCGCCCAAGGCCCCGCCGAGGAGCAACAAAGAGGCGAGGGCCAGCACGTATGCATTGACGATCCATTGCAAGCCGGCCAAACCGGCATCGAGCCGGGCGTCGATGGCCGGCAAGGCAATCTTGACAATGCTGCTGTCGAGAAAGATGATGCCGGAGGCAAAGATCGCGGCAATCAGGGTCGAACGTGCGCTTTTTTTCATAAGCATCTTGGGGAGCTACGGCGTTCCGGCCAATGCCGGGGACAGCGGCCAATGCCGGGGACAGCGGCCAATGCCGGGGACAGCGGCCAATGCCGGGGACAGCAGCTTCAATGGCCCTGCTCGTGGCTTTTCTCGAAGTCGCGTTCATACAACTCGACGCGTCCCTTGATCAGCATCAAGGGGATGCGCCGTTCGTCGATCCAGGGATAACGCCCCCGGTGCCGGGTGAACTCGTCGTTCGAAACAACGCACGCTTCCATTTCATCGGCAGTTTCCAAAACAAAGTAATCGGCATCGGTGCCGGCGGGCGCCTGGCGGATCACCTGCGCGTCGATCAGGGCCTCCAATTGCTTTGGATCGTCGATATCGTGGCGCAGGCTGGCATCGATAATGAAGATCGGTCGATAGCCCCGGGCTTCCAGGGTGCGCCGGACGGCCACCAGGTTGGAGACCTTGGGTTTCCCGTCGTGAGAAACCTCGGCGTAGGCAACGTTGGCGCCATCGACGACAATGTATGAATGGGTTGTCATATCAGCTTTCCTCCTGCAACATCTATCGTTGCCGGCTGCACCAGGATGCAGCGCCGCTTCCGCCGCGGCGGGCACTTACGCATCAAGGCAGCCGCCGGACGGAGAAACGGGCTATTCCAATGGCTCGCCGTTGATAAAGATGGCAACATCTTGAACGCCGGGGAATTGAAGCGCCGTTTCTTCCAACTGGGCGCGCAGGCGCGGATCGTCGCATACCCCCCCAAGGCGCAGCGTACCCGCCAGGCGGATGATGGCTTCACCGTTTTTGATCTGGGCGCTCTCCACGGCCAGATCGGACTGGTAGAAGACGTTATATAAGCCGGACTGGCCGTAGTACTGGCCGTCCAGCGCCAGCAGTTCTTCGAGGGCCGCCGGGAGCGGGGTATCGGTAGGCGGCTCGAAAACCACCTCGACCGGAACGACACTGTCATCGCAGCCGATCTTCTTGCCCGCCTGGCCGTTATCGCCGACGGCGATCAGGTAAATCTCGGCGCGTGAAACCGGCCCCGCCATTGTCGCCGCCGGGGGTGTTTCTTCGGTAACCGTGAATTCGGCGGAAACAGCCTTGACGCGCGCCGCCACCGCAGCCACCACCACGACCCAGCGATCCTGCGGCGTAACAAACGCCGGCAGCACGATTCCGGTCTCCAGGTTGCCGTTGGCGCCGGTGCGGGCCGCGGCAACGACGTCGTACTCCGAGTCTACCCGCCCCACGCCGATATCCACCGCCGTATCGGGGGGAAAATTATACGCCGATACACGCAGGCTGGTCCCCGGTGGGCCGCTCAGCGGCGAAATGGAGACGGTAGGCTGCGTTTCAGACAGCGGCGTCGAGGTCGGTGGCGGATAGGGCGCAGGCGTTTCGGTGATCAACAACAGGGTATCCGGCGTCTCATCTACCAGCCCACATGCAGCAAGCAGAAAGACGACGACGGCCCACGCCAGCCCCCTACCAATACTTCGGGCGATCGTAGTAGTCATAAAAACGCACCTCGTAGTCGCGATCGAGCGGTTGGTCGGGGTCGAACTCGGGCGAGTGTTCGATGGTCTCGCGCTTGAGATCGATCAGCACTTTTCTTTCGGCCCAGCGGATGGCTTCGGCCCATGCCGGCGGCAGGAGCACCTTCTTGCCCGGCAGCCAGTTGCGCGTGTCGATGATGAGGTAACGGATCAGCCACCCCTTCTCCTCCACAATCATGTCGTCGAGGTGGCCGATTTCGCCGTTGCGGGCCTGAATGTGGTAACCGATGACTTCGCGCGTGCTACGCAAATCGGTGTCGACTCGCTCGCGCGCGCCCGTTTTGTGGGGCTGGTGCCATTCATAATATGCCAGCAGTGCATCTTCCAGGCGGCGTGAAAGGGGTTTATCGGCTTCGACGGGTGGGCTTTGTTCGACCTGCGCCCGACTCAAAGTCACCGGCAGGCGCTGTGCACCCCGATCGACCGGCCCGAACGCCTGCGGAGCGACCAGCACCCGGCGTCCCTTCAACCAATTCCCCGTATCGACGACCATATAACGAATTTCCCAACGGTTATCGTCGAAGAAAAACTCGTGCAGCTTGCCGATTTCCCCATCCGAAGCATCGATGGTGTAGCCTTGCAGTTCCTTGATACTTCTCAACACGTGCGTGTCCTCCTTCCTGCCCGGCAGCGCACTTGCGCGGGAACGCCACACAAGTGCGCTGGGGTTCTTCCTCTCGTTGAATTGGTGAGATCAGGCCTGGTTAACGTACTCAGGCAAGTTCCCCACCAGTTCGGAATCAACGGAAAGGTGGATTTCTCCTTCCATGATGTTGGTCATCCACTGGGTAGGGATGATCTTCCTCTCTTTCATGATCAGCCCTTTGGAGATCAGGACGTGCGTGGCCCGGTCGGCAGAGGGCTCGGTGTAAACGCGTTCGATATCACCGACGTGTTCGCCATCGCTGCTGATCACGCGTGCGCCTTCTTCCAGGGCCACCGTGCCCTCAGGGATGTTTTCTTCCTTTACGGAGCTGTAAACACGCGAACCGTAATAGGCCGGCCCACCGGGCATGCCCCACACCCCCACCGGGGGGTACCAATACAAGGCCGGCACCGGGCGCCTCATCGCCGGGAAAGGCTCGCGTTCGGCATCGGCATACATGTAATACGTTTCTTCGAAATCCTGGAATTGATCGAGATCCTCGACGTCCTGGCGTAAGACCACACGGTCTTCGCTGGCGCGTTGGATGGCGTCGATGGGCACCACTTTATCCTCCGTAAAGAGGAAGCCCTTCTGAACGATCACGTGTGTGATCTCTTTTGTGTCCGGTTCAATGACGACGCGGCTGACTTCACCGACTTTGTCGCCATCCATCGTATAGATATCTGCACCTTCTTTGAATTCCATAAAAAGCTCCTTTCGGTTTTGGGCAAAGGTCAACATTTGGTCCGCGGCGTAGTAAGCTTCCTTGTCGGTCAACCCTTCTTCAACCTGTAAACGTGCGGCCAATCCGTCGCGTCCTTGTGCGAGCAGGACCGCGGGAGGATTGTTGCGCGCATAACTGTCGTAAATCTCTTTGGCACTCAATTCGTAGACACTCATCTCTAGCTCCTTTGCTACGCGCTCATGTCCACTGCGACTTCGCTGAATGCAGGCGTCTTCATTCTTACACAACGCTTTTGCCTCTTCGAGGCGGAATCGGTTATGGCAGGTTTGGATTGTGTTGCAAAAAGTTGGGCTGCGTTGGCGGCACCGTTTGAATTGTCGTGGGGCAAACCTCGATATATCGAAAGATATGCCCTGGCCTTATGCCCGGATACATGGTTCTTTGGGCGTTTTTTTATTATGTTAAGGTGACCAGCCAGGTTGCACGGGGATTTTCGCCACTTGAAAAGCCCAGGCACCAAGTGAAGCTGCAAAAGAGAAAAAAAGAGGGTCTTCCGGGTTTAGCGTAATTTTTTTCCCGGCGAAGCCCGGAGAGCCAAAAAAGATAACGAAAGGATTCGTCGCTCGTGGAGATCATCAACTTAGAAAAGCTGCAAACCTTGTTACAAAATGAAGGGAAAACCTGCGTTTCTATCTATATCCCGACCCATCCGGTTGGCGAGGCGCAACAGCAAGACCCCATCCGCCTGAAAAACATGCTTGCCGAAGCAAGCGGGCGGCTGGAAGCGCTGGACATGCGACGCCCCGACATCGAAGCGCTGCTGTCGCCTGCCGAAGGCTTGCTTGCCGACAGCAACTTCTGGCAGCATCAAAGCGACGGGCTGGCCGTTTTCGTGACACCTGGTTTTTTCGAAACGTATCGCCTGCCGCTACAGTTCGACGAGTTCTTGCACGTGGGGCCCAAGTTTTACCTTAAACCGGTGCTGCAGTTACTGAACGGGGACGGCAAGTTCTATCTTCTGGCGCTCAGCCAGAACCAGGCGCGCTTGCTGGTTGGGGATCGTTTTCATATCGAGGAAGTCGAGTTGGCGGACACCCCCACCAGCCTGAAAGAAGCCCTGCGTTTCGACGACCCGGAGCCGCAGCTCCAGTTCCACACCGGCACCGCCGGCCCGGGTAAGACCGGAGAGCGGCAGGCCATGTTTCACGGCCACGGCGGGATCGACGATGCCGCCAAGAACCGGCTACTGCGCTACTTCCAGAAACTCGATCGCGGCCTTATGGACCTGCTCAACCGTGATGGCGAACGCGCCCCGCTGGTTTTCGCCGGTGTGGATTACCTCTTTCCGATTTACCAGGAAGCAAACGAGTATCGCTATCTGGTCGAAGAGCCGCTGACGGGGAATCCTGACGACCTGCGCCCGGCGGAACTTCACCGGCATGCCTGGAAACTCGTGGAACCGTTTTTTCAGCAGGCGCTGCCGCAGGCGCTCGAACGTTACCGCGCCTTGCAAGGTGCCGGAAATGCACTGGCTGCCAACCGGCTGGAGGCGATCGTCCCAGCCGCCCACCACGGCCAGGTAGAGATTCTCTTCGTGGCGCGCCAAAAGCAGGTTTGGGGTACCTACGCGCAGGTGCGGACGGCGATCGATGTCCACCCCGAATTCCAGGCCGGCGATGTCGATCTGCTCGACCTGGCAGCGATACAGACGCTTCTGAACGGTGGCAAGGTTTACCCCCTGCCACCCGAGCGGATGCCGGAGGCCGACGTGGCGGCCATTTACCGCTTTTCGTATGCGGATTGAGAAGATACCTTTACCAGAACCATGTCAGCTTCACCACGTATCCCAAGATTGGCTTGCCGGGTGAATGCTGAACTCATGTTAACCACAAGAAAGGAAACTTAAAAATGGCGACAATTGTACGTTGGAGTCCCTATCGCGAGATGGTTTCGCTGCGCGACGCCATGGATCAGATGTTGGAAGAAAATTTCAACCGGCTGCTGGGCGATGGCCCCACATCGGCAGATATTTCGCTTTCCCTGCCGCTCGACATGTACGAAAAAGACGGCAAATACGTCGTTCGAACGCCCATGCCGGGGCTGAAAGCTGAAGACATCGACATTCAAATCAGCGATAACAATATCCTGAACATCAAAGGGGAGTTCAAATGCGAAGAAGACGAGCAGGAATGTGAAAACATGTATTTCCAAGAACTGCGTTACGGCAAGTTTCAGCGCGCCATCCGGCTACCTGAAAACGTCGACGCAGAAAACGTGGAAGCATCCTTCGATGAAGGCATCCTCAAACTGACGCTGCCGAAATCAGAAAGCGCCAAGACCAGGCAGATCCCGGTCAAGGCTGGCTCGAAAGGCTAGGCTCTTAGAGCTGTCTGAAAAGCAAGCTGTGATGCACTTTGCCGGCCAGAAACAGGCCTCATCCCCGCTTACGGAAGTGCGTCGCGCATGTCGGCGATACTTTTCAGACAGTCTCTTAGACTCTTACGCTCTTTGCTTTTCAAACAGCATCGAGCGGCGTGGGCTGAGGATCGTGCCGCTCGATACAGGTCAGGAGAGGAACTATGAACACCAACTTAAGAAATTTTTTAGGCGGTTGCGGTTGCGGTGTCGTCGTCAGCATCATCTTACTTACCGGGTTCATCGTCCTTTTTCCGGCGATGAGCCAATGGTTTTTGAACAATCTCAAGCCTGCCTCGGCCCGCATGACGGCCACGCCGGAAGCTTTACCGGGCCATGACGCCACGGCGACGGCAGCCGCCCCCCCCGCGGAAAGCACGCCGCGCAGCGAACCGTTTACGTTCCCGGATGGTGCAGAAGACCCGGACGGCTATTTGAACCAGCTTTATACCCAGGTCAGCCCCGGCGTCGTCAGCATCTACGTCGACAGCCTTCGAGGAGGCTCAGGGGCCGGATCGGGCTTCATTTTCGATACGGCAGGCCATATCGTGACCAACAACCACGTCGTGGCAGGCGCCGACCTGGTGATGGTCTTCTTTCACGATGGCGCACAAGCCAGGGCCGAGGTCGTCGGCGTAGACCCCGACAGCGATCTGGCCGTCGTACGGGCAGAAATGCTGCCGGAAAGCGCCGCACCACTACCGATTGGCGACGTCGAAACCGTCATGCCCGGGGACTGGGTAATTGCCATCGGCAATCCCTTCGGCTTGAACAGCAGCATGTCGATCGGCATCGTCAGCGCCATCGGCCGCACGATCCCTTCGGGTGCAACGCCGTTTTCGATTCCCCTGGCGATCCAGACCGACGCGGCCATCAACCCCGGTAACTCCGGTGGGCCGCTCTTGAACCTGGATGGGGAGGTGATCGGCGTCAACGCCCAAATCGCCACCCAAAGCGGGACCAACGCCGGGGTGGGGTTCAGCATCCCGGCCAATATCGTAAAGCGCGTGGTCCCCGTGTTGATCGAAGAGGGCAGCTACGAGTGGGCCTGGCTCGGCGTCCGCGGCACGAGCGTCAACATTCTCATTCAGGAGGCGAACGGGTTGGCGGCAGCACAGGGGGCCTACCTGCTCGAAGTCGTGCCGGGCGGGCCTGCCGATGAAGCCGGTTTGCAGGGGGGAGATGAAATCGAAAGCGTGAACGGCATCCAGGTGCCCAGCGGCGGCGACGTGATCGTCGAAGCCGACGGCATGCCCATCGAAAGCTACACCGCCTTGCAACTGTACATCGCCGAACAAGAACCCGGAACGACCGTCGAGCTATCCGTGCTGCGGGACGGGGAAAGGTTACAAATTCCCGTCCAACTGGCGCCGCGGCCGGCGGAATAGCCAAGCCACAAAGGACAGCCCCATGACAACCAAGCACAGTATTTACAAACGAATCCAACTGACTGGCACGTCGCCGAACTCGGTAGAAGAGGCCGTAAACCATGCCGTTCTCAAGGCGTCGGAAACCATCCGCCACATGCGCTGGTTCAAAATAGAAGAAATTCGTGGCGTGTTGGGAGAAGATGCCGTTTTCGAATGGCAGGTGAACGTCCAGATCGGTTTCACACTCGAGGATTGAAGGAGAGACAGAAATGGCTGCAATACAAACGAAGATTCATGCCCTGGCCATTGCCGGCAGCTTACGCGAAGGGTCGTACAACCGCGCCCTGCTGCGCGCTGCCCAGGAACTTTGCCCTGACACGCTGGAAATCAACATTTACGAAGGCCTGGGAGAAATTCCCCTCTACAATGAAGACCTACGCGCCCAGGGCGAGCCGCCGCCGGTCAAACGCCTGAAGGAAGCTATCCGTCAGGCAGACGCGCTGATCATCGCGACGCCCGAGTACAACTTCTCCGTGCCGGGCGTGCTCAAAAACGCCATCGACTGGGCCTCAAGGCCGCCCGACGATTCGCCCCTCGATCAAAAGCCGCTGGCCATCATGGGCGCATCGATCGGCAACTTCGGCACGATACGCGCCCAAACCCACCTGCGGCTGATGTGCGTCTACACGAACATGCTGCCGGTCAACCAGCCGGAGGTCCTGGTTGCCCGCGCCCAGGAGAAGTTCGACGCTGCCGGGCGCCTGACCGACGAAACCTCGCGCGACTTCGTACGCCAGCTACTGGAGGCGTTGGTTTCGTGGACGATGCGCCTGTCCGCAGGCGCGTAGCCGCATGCGCTGCTTCAGCAACCTTCTTCCGAATCTTCGACCGGCTCGGCGCCCGTGTAACGCCGGATGGCCGGGAAGATGATCTTCATTAGCACGACGCGGAAGGCTGCGTAGAGTGGCACGGCTATAAGCGCCCCCAGCACACCGCCCGTGGTCCCACCGGCAACGACGATGAACAGGGTGACCACGGGCGAAATACAGGTGTAGGGGTGAATGATATTGGGCGAAATCAGGTTGCTTTGAACCTGTTGAAAAATTAGCATGGCCACCAGGGCGATCAGCGCCTTGGTGGGTGATTCGAGAAAGACAACAGTCACGATGAAAGCGCCGGACACAAAAGGCCCCACGAACGGGATAAATTCGGCCACACCCGCCAGCAAGGCGAAGCCCAACGCGAAGTTAATGCCCAACAACACGAGCAAAATGTAGATACCCAGGCCCAAGATTGCGCCGGAGATACTGGCCGCACGGATATACCCCCCCATGGCATGCGTCATATCTTCAAGGATACGCTTTGCTTTGTCCTGGCGCGCCGCCGGCAGGAGCGAAAGCAGGTCCTCTTGTAGTTGCGGCGCCAGCAGCAGGGCATAAAGCGAGATGAAGATCACCAGCAGCGCATCGACCAAGGTAGACGAAAACTGCAAGGGCCATGAGGCGATCTGCGAGGAGGCGGCAAACAACTGCGGCAGCACCTGCTCGTAAGAAAAACCATCCATCACGCCGCCGCGCTGGCGGAGCCACTCGTCCAACCTTTGCAGGTAAGCCGGGACGCGTTCGGTAAAGCGCTCGATTTGCTCGATTGCCATGGGCACCAGGATAGCACCCACCCCAACCAGGAGAAGCACAAAAGCCACATAAACGACGATCGTGGCGACCCGGTGCGAGAACCAGCGCCGGCGGAGCCAGGCCACCAGCGGGGAGAAAGCAGCGGCAAGAGTCAAGCCGAGAAAGAGCAGCGCCAATGGCCGCCGCAGCAGCCACGCAAGCGCCAGCATGACGACGGCTGCAACCAGGGCCATCGTTCCGGCGGTAACCGCCCACAGCCAGGGGCGCTGCGAGATCGAGTGAGAGACGTTATGGGGTGTGTTCACTGGCGCTCCTCAGCCTTCTTTAGGGACCCAGTCCCCATCATTGCCTTTCTCGTACTTGTTCTTGACCGCCGCCCAAGCCACCTGGTGGGCCGTCGCTTCGCGCGAATCGTCGCCGCGGCGTTTTTCGGGGTCGGCGTACTGGTCCCAAGCGCTGTTGAAGGCCTCGCGATAGATATCCTGGGCGTGCTCAGGCAGCACGTTCCGGACGCTTTCGGGCAAGTCGGCGTTGTTTTGATAAGGCATGGCCTTTCCTTTCTTGAGCTTTCCGGCTCTCTTTCCGAACCCGTGCTCGATTCTGTGTTTTTTCTACACAGAATCGCCGGGCAGGCGGGCAGAAAGACAGCCGTTTTGTGAGGGGCGGTGCAACCAGGCCTGTGGCACGCGCCCCCCAATCCACTTACTTCCCCGGCACGGGCTATGCAACGCTTTCCGGCGGGCTTGGCTGTGCCTGGTTCTCACCTTCCTGCATGGTTTCTGTTAGCAGGCGTTTGCTCTCTTGCAAGGCGGACTGGCTTTCCGTCTTAATATCTGCCAGGTGTTGTGTAAGCTCGCCTTTTGCTTCTTGCAAATGGGTATTGACAACGCCTGCCACGCTCATGGCCTCTTTACGCATTTCGCCGAGGACATACTGCATCTGTTGGCGCATCTCATCCCCGGCGCGGGGAGCCTTCAAGAGTGCGATAACGGCGCCAACGCCGGCGCCCAGCGAGAGGCCCAATACAAACGAGCCAAAACTACCGTTTTCATCACGTTCGTGTGTCATTTTGAAATCCTTTCTTTGTTTGAGGCTCTTCCGTCTCCAACGGGCACTTGCCCTTTTTGTCGAAAACGGGCGAATTATTTCTTGTTCGACATGCGGCGCGCGCTCCTATAGCGCCGGCGCCCGGATCAATGTTTCAGATGGCCCAGCGAAGCGGCCAGTTCCTCGCGTGCGCTGCGTAACGCAGCGGCCGTGCCGGCACGCTCGGCATCTTGCAAGGCTGCGACCAAATCTGCCAGGGCAACGGCCAGTTCGTGCGTAAACGTCTGTTTCCGCAAGGTTGCAATGGCGCAGCAGACCACCCGATCGGCATGGCTTTGCAGGGTGGGTGACAGGTGCGGATAACCAGCCGCCAGACTGGAAGCGAGCGCGGCAGCGATCTGGTGCTGCTGGCTTTCGGCAGCTACCACAAACAACGACTCGTACACGTTCAAGACTTCGGCGGCCGAATCTTCGGCATAGACGACCGGCAACAACCCGTCTTCCTTTTTTCCTTCTGGCATTTCCCTGGCCCAACGAGACAGCAGATCGCGCAACGCGTTGACGGCCAACAAACCGACTTCAGGATTGTGCCGGGCAGTTGACGAATCGGTCCACGCAATCATTTCCAACTGCTTGAGGCCGTAATCGGCATCCTGGCGAACGGTGCGTACTTTCTCCACGGTCAAGGCAGCACCCAAACGCCCGGCCAACTGCCTGGCCTCATGAGGCTCTAGAGCTTTGACTTCCAATACAGGCGTCCGGGAAGCGATATAGTCGCCGACATTGGCCCGGAAGATGACTTCGACCTCCGCACCGCAGCCTACAAGGCATTTTTCGAGCTTCTTCCAATCGATCTGCGTCAGGAAGCCGGTACGTTCGAGCGTCAAAACGGCCTGAACCGGATGGTCGATGCGAGAACTGGCACGTGTCCGCGCCAGAAACTTGCGTTGTTGCCGCCTGGCTCTGATGGTGCGCTCGCGGATGGTGTCGATCACCATCTCAGGACGCATTTGTTCGATAATGGAATACAGGAACCACACCAACAACACCAGCGCAAAAAAGGTAACCAGCAGGGCCACGCCGGCGCTCAGCACAGGATTGAAATCCTGGTCGATCGTCGTTTTCAAGAGAATGACCATCATCAACGAACCAACGATGTAACCGGTATAGAACTGGTTGCGATAACGGTGGAGAAACTGATCGTAGATCATATTGCCCATGCTGGTCGCCGTCTGCTGCAAGGTCAACAGCAACATACTGATGATGATGGAGGCCTGTGTAAACAGCCCGCCAGCAACCACTTCCAAGAAGGTCCCGGTCGCGTCGCTGCTTTTAAAGATGTACTGCCCGATAGACCGCTTGAGCGGAAGCAGCCAGGCAGGCGTGCTTTTGTCCAGGGCGTGCAAAACGAAACTCAGGCCCACAAAAGCCAGCAGGATCAGCAGCGGAATGGCAAGGAAATCCTTCAACGCGTCACTGAGCTGGTAGAGGCTGTGATCGCGTACGGGATTGCCTTTCATGTTAACAGTCTGGGGGGCGCCCATCAGGTGAAACGCTCCTACCGTTCAACGGCCCGGGAGGCCGGCGTACCTGCTGGCGGATCGAGCACGATCACGTCAACCAAGGGGACGATCTGCGGCGTCGTGTCTTGCAAAGCAGCCTGGATCTTCCGCTGTAAGCGTTCGCCAATTTGGGTATTGGTCAGCGGCACCTCGCTACGCTCCACGTACACGGTGACCAGCAGGCTGTTCTGGCCGTAAGCCTGGGTGCTCTGAAAACTGGTGTTGACATTGACGGCGCGCGCCAGGCCACTTCCATCGATCACACTTCGTACGACCCTGGCAGCGCGGGTGTTTTCGCTGCTGCGCTCCAGGCGCAGCGGATCGCTGAACTGCCAGAACAGGAGGGCAGCCAGCGCCACAATCGTCAGGACCAGCGAAACGTAAAAAAAACGTTCTTTGCCACGGTCGTAACGCCTTAGCGAAGGCACCAGGCCCTGCCAATGAAAGACAATCGAGCCGGCCAGGTTGATGCCAACGAGTTGCAGCACGAGTTGGAAAATAGCATTGCCAACCAACGACCATTCGCCCATCACACCGGCCATACCGATCAAGGCGGCCGGCGGGGCCAACGAAGCCGTCACCAGCATACCGACCGCCGTCCCCGAGACCAGGCTCGAGCGCTCTGACTGGATGAGATTGATCGCGCCCGCCGCGCCGGCCACCAGCGGCAGGAGCACCGCCGCCGCCGAGGCCTGCCCCACGCCGGTCATCAGATCGGTGACCACGTACTGCCGGAAAGCAAAACTCAACAAGCCGGCAACGCCCATGGTTGCACCAACGGCAACGAAGTAACGCAGCAAAGCCTGGCCAAAAAGTTCGCGATCGCCGGTCGCCGTCGTCAGGGCCACGTTCATCGCCGGGCCGGCAAACGGGGCGATCAGCATGGCCGCAATCAAGAGGTAGACCGTGTTGGTATAAAAAGCAATCCACGCCAGAACGGCTCCTGCAACGGCATAAGACAGGAAGCTGAACCAGGTGCCCGTGCTTTGAATGCTCAACAGAAAAACTTCCAGCGGGCTGCGTTCTTCCAACTGGCGGAGTTCTTTCGGGGCCTGCGAGGCCGGCGGATCGAACACGATGATTTCCTGCGGGTACAGCACGGCCGTCAACTCACCCACCGCCTCCACATCCTCGAGCAGCGGGCCAATCGAACGGTTCTCGAGCGCCATCGAAACGGCGTCCTTCTCACCATCTTGCGTATGTGTCGGCCACCAGAGGGCATCGAGCACGCCGTGCTCACCGGCCTGTCGAACGACCTGCCGGCCTTTTCCGGCGGGAACGTGCAAGATTAACTGGCGCATGGTGAAATACCCGGGCCTATCCCTGAAGCAACGATTCTGCGCCGTCGATCCATACCGGCGTGCCGGTAATCAGTGCAGCCTTTTCGGAGGCCAGAAACAACACCAACTCGGCCACGTCTTCGGGGTTGCCGGGCCGGCCGTTGCACAGCGGCACTTTACCATGCGGATAGTCTGCCGGCCAGCCAACCCCTGCGTTTTCGCGTACGGTGTTGTCGTCGATTGCCGTGGTGATGGCACCGGGGCAAACGACATTGACGCGGATATTGTGTTCGGCGAGTTCGAGTGCCAGCATTTGGGCCAAGGCCAACTGGCCGGCCTTCGAGGTGGCATAGGCCGAAGCGCCCGAATTGCTGAACATGCGCGTCCCGTTGACGGAAGAGGTTACGACGATCGAACCACCCTGCCTTTTTAGGTGAGGGACGGCGTACTTGAGGGTGTAAAAAGTACCGTTCAGGTTGATGTCGATGGTTTTACGCCAGTCGTCGACCGAAAGCGCCTCGACGGACGCCCACTTGCCGTTGATACCGGCGTTGGCAAAGACAATATCGAGGCGACCCCAGCGATCGACAAGCTGCCCGATCGAGCGCTCGACTGCATCTGGGTGGGAAATGTCTGCAACCAAAGGGATTGCTTCTCCTCCATCTCTTTCTATGCGCTCGACAAGCTGCGCCAACTCGTCCGGCGTGCGGCCCAATGCGCCCACGCGTGCGCCTTCTGCAGCGAACCGGCAGGCGGTCGCTTCTCCGATGCCGGAGCCTGCCCCGGTGATCAGGGCTACCTTGCCTTCAAACTGTCCTGGCATATCCACATCTCCATAAATCGGGGGGTCACTCCCCACCCGTGGGCGGGGAGTGACCGGAACGATATGGCGCTTCAAGCCTCGAGCGCCAACAAGGTCCTGAGCCTTTGCCGGAAGTTAGATAGCCCCCAGCAACCAGGCAACCAATAAAATTACCAATAAGAAACTGATCAACCCGGTGGGGCCCCAACCCCAACGCCGACTGTAAGGCCACGTCGGCGCTGCGCCGAGCAGGAGCAGAACCAAAACGATCAAAATGATCCAGGTTAACATTTCTATCTCCTTTCAACGACGTTTGTGTTTAGCGCCGCCGCGTTAGAAGCTGCGGCTGCGGCCGAAGATTAAGGCCAACACAAACAGGACAATAAAGACCCAAAAGACGATTTGGGCCAGGCTGGCGGCGGCGCTTGCGACACCGCCGAAGCCAAACGCGGCAGCCACAATGGCTATCACGAGCAAGAGTAAAGCCCATCTAAGCATCATTTTCCTCCGTAAAACTATCGTTCTTTGGTGCGTTCAAACTGAGCGCTCCAAGGGTTGCGACGAAGGCCGTTATGCCTTCTGACGGTTTTCGGCCATGAACTCGTTCACCTGGCGTTCGGCTTCCGCTTTTTCGTAGCCGTAGCGTTCTTGCAGCAGACCCACGAGCCGTTCGCTTTTCCCTTCGATGCGATCGACCTCGTCGTCGGTCAGTTCGCCCCAATGTTCTTTGATGGAGCCTTTGAACTGTTTCCATTTGCCTTCAAAAATGTCGGTATTCATATACGTTCTCCTTTCACGGGTAAGCGTGGTTTCTGTTGTCAGCCCACTTCATCTAGCGGGATGAGGCTGCACGGTTGCAGGCCCGTGGGCGAAGGACATCCGCCCATTCATAGGGTAACATAGACAAACCCGGCCAAGCGTTGCACCGCGTTGAAAAGCAGGCGGGTAAAGTTGGAAAGGTTAGGCTTACGTTAGCAGACGTTCGGTATCGCAAGCCCCGCAGGCATCCCTCGCCTGCGGGGCGTTGGTTTCTATTTTCGATAGGGGATGATGACGTGTCGCGGCCTACTCGGTACCGTTGTCATTCCACCAGTAGTTGCGGACGTCCGTATCCCAATCGGGGTTGGCCGTATCAGGAAGCTGGTTGGCTTCGTATGTCGGTGCGCCGATCAGGTCTTCTTCCGTGCCGATCACCACCAGGCGCCCGGCGTCTGCATCGACGACAAAAACGTGCAGCGGGACGAGCATCCACTGGCCATCCAGGTCGCCCATATCGCTGATCTCGACGATCAGGTACAGCACTTCGCCGCTATCGGGATTGACGATCACGTCTTGCACGTCGCCAAACTCCGTATCGTAGTCGGTTTGAACGTCCAGATCGAGCAGTTGGGTCGCCAGCACCGCGCCTTCGATTCTCGTGCCGAGCATCGGGTCGGGTGTCGTACCGTCAGCGGTTTGGGTGACTTGCGGCGCCATCGTTTCCTGCGGCTCTATGCCGGTTTGCGCATACCAGTAGGTATCCCAGCCGGCGTCGTAGCCGGCATCGGTCGGCTCGCCCAGTTCTGGGAAGACGTCCCGGTCGAATTCAGGAGCCGTTTCGACGGTTTCGCGGCTGACGTCGAGGAAGAAAGCCCGTTCGGGGTCATCGATGATCCCGCTCTCCTCAGTGCCAGGCCGGAGAATTTCGTAAGGCACGGCAACCAGTTTTCCGCCAATGCCCAGGAATCCGCCGACTTCGATGATAGCGTAGTGGGCGCGATAGCCCTCGCCGTTTGCGTGCATATCGATCACCAGATCTTCAACGGCGCCGATCTGTTCGCCGTTGTTGTTCCAGACGTCGAAATCGAGTAAGTTCGAGACGCGCCAGGGATTCACCAGGCCGGCCGTATCGGTCATTGGATCGGTGGTAGGCTCGATGGTCCCACCGGGCGTACCGGTGTCGACGGTCGGTGTGATCTCGGCCGTTTCGGTAGGCCAACGCGTGTCTTCGGGCGTCGGCTGGTCGGTCGGCCAAAGGGTATCTACAGCAGTCGGCTGATCGGTCGGCCAAAGGGTATCGGTTGGCGTACCATTTGGTTCTTCCGTGAACATATCGTCCGGGGTGTTGGTGGTACCCGGCACTTCTGTAAACAGGTCATCGGTAACGGTTGGCGTGACGTCGTTATCTCCACAGGCGCTCAGGATCAAGCTGAAGGCCAGGAAGGACGCAAAAAGCAGACGGTTTAGTTTCATTTTTTCCTCCTAAAGGATTCGTGGTTTATCAAGCGTCTTCGCGACGCCTGACTTTTGGGTCATGCGCTGATCTTACCTTTGCACGATGCGGCCTTCAATGCGGGAATACCCCTCGCCGGTACGGGAGACTCCCTAAGCCCAGGTAGGGAATACCCTAGCCCGCATCAAACGGCACGGCGCGAAAACCGCTCGTAATTCTGGGCTTTTCTGCGAGAACCGCAAGGTTCTGCGAGAACCGCAAGGTTCTGCGAGAACCGCAAGGTTCTGCGAGAACCGCAAGGTTCTGCGAGAACCGCAAGGTTCTGCGAGAACCGCAAGGTTCTGCGAGAACCGCAAGGTTCTGCGAGAACC
>JBMOLU010000038.1:0-1358 GCA_049325275.1 Chloroflexota bacterium | reverse complement strand
CATCAAAAACGCGCCCCTTTTCGTTTAGCAAACGCGCCCCTTTTCAATTATCAAGTTTTCTGCCAATTCACCAAATCGCGCCCCTTTTCGACTAACAATCGCGCCCCTTTTCACTTGACAAAAACATGGGCGTGAGGACTACGAACCGTTTGCTGTGCATTGGTCTCCAGATGGCAAGCAACTGGCGTTGAATGTTAATGCCGATAGAAATCAAACAGATGTGCCTTATATCATCAACTGGGTACTGGACGTGGAAAAGCATCAGGCAGCCCGCCTCAACCTTGGCAGCGATCACGATATCATCATTGGCTGGATGGTAGACCCCAACGCCCCCACCCCTACGCCCACCATCACGCCGCTCCCGACATCCACGCCCCTTCCCGGCACCGTCAATCAGATTGACGGCGCGGCGCTGGTGCGTATCCCCGCCGGCCCGTTCACGATGGGCGCCGATCCCGGCAGCACCGACTTCTGGGGCGCCGAAACGCCGGCTCACAGCATCACCCTGGGCGAGTTCCGTATCTACCAGAACGAAGTCACCAATGCCATGTACCAGGCCTGCATCATCGCCGGCGCCTGCCCGCAGCCGGCCAAGACGGCTTCGCGCACACAATCCTCCTACTTCACCGATGCTGCCTTCGCCAACTACCCGGTGATCAATGTCTCCCACGATGCTGCCACGGCCTACTGCCAATGGGCCGGCGGCCGCCTGCCGACCGAAGCGGAGTGGGAAAAGGCCGCCCGCGGCGAAGACAGCCGCCTGCACCCCTGGGGGAACGACCCGCTCGACGCCACGCGTGCCAATTCTTGCGATGCCAATTGCCCGGCCGAACACGCCAACGCGGACCTGAACGACGGTTACGCGGATACGTCTCCTGTAGGCAGCTTCTCACAAGGTGCCAGCCCCTACGGCGTGGGCGACATGGCCGGCAACGACCTCGAATGGGTCGCCGACTGGTTCCAGGCTGACTACTATGCCACATCGCCCGCCGAAAACCCGGCCGGCCCGGAAAGCGGCACGAAGCGCGTCGTGCGCGGCGGATCGTGGTACAACGATGCCTCCACCATGCGCGCCGCCGCCCGTTCGAGCCTGAACCCGGCGGAGGGGTACGACACGGTTGGCTTCCGCTGTGTGGTGCCGTAAAAAGCGGTGCTGTAGAAAACCACCCGACTCCGACGATGCCGCACCCCGCTTCTGCAACGGCGGGGTGTGGCATCGCTTCATTTAAAGTAGCCCCATCTCTTTTGCCTTCGCAACGGCAACAACTCGGGGGTTGATGTCGGGATTGTTTTCCTGGATGCCAAGTTTCATGTAGGCGGCGGAGAGCGTATGCCGCACACAGCACGGCGATACATCC
>JBMOLU010000037.1:0-1360 GCA_049325275.1 Chloroflexota bacterium | reverse complement strand
AAGGTGAACCCGACAACGCCTGACGCAGAACTTCCAAAATGGGCTGGTTGTTTTTTCTAGCCGTCGAGATGTAGCTGCGCACCTGGCAAAAGACATTTGCTCCTTCAGAGGAACGAAATCCGCCTGACACTTTTTGCTTGACCTTCGCCATGCGAATATCTCGTTCGGCCAGGTTATTGTCAAACGGCACATTGAAGTCATACATGAAGGCCAGTACTTTCTCAGGATGGTCTCGCAAACGATCCAGCAGGTTCTTGGGTGGACTTTGCTTAACCCGTCCGCGTCGGCCTTCCACGCGAGGAGGCGTGGGATTGATCTCCAAGCCTTGTCGGACAAGACGGTCATATTCACTCTGGAACACCTGCTCCTGCGGTTTAAACAAGGCGGTTCGCCCCTGGGCTTTGGCTGTCTCCACCGTGTGTTTGATGTTCAAGAGCAAGTCGTGCAGTTCCGTTGCCCAGGGTTGGCGATATTGCTCGACCACGAAGGTCAGTTCGCGCAGGAGATGCGAGTTGCAAACCCCATGCCGCGCCTGCGTGTATTGCAGGTACGGCTTCCAGAAATCATGGATGCTCCAGCCAGTGCGCTTGGGCAGAACGCCGATCGCTTCGATAGCCGCTTCCCCCCGTCTGGCATGGATTTGGTAAAGTGTGGCGCGTGTCGTACTGGCCGAATGCAACCAATTCAACTTGCTTGCTGCGCGCGCCCCGGTTTCATCAAAGTGGACGGCTTCTTCGGTTTGGATCAGATACGATCGCACTTGTTCGTTGACCGGCTTCACCCGTTCCGCCACTTTGGTGCTGGTCGCCGCCACCGTCCCCGCCGAAACCGGCTGCTGGTACAAGTCTTCAATCAGTTCCGCCGTGCGTTCCATCGGAATGAAATGATACACATTGAAGTACGCCATTTGCGCCTGCACTCGCACTCCATACTGTGTTGCCTGCCTCACCTCCGACGGAAACTCAGCTGCATTCTTTTCCCCGCACGACGGGCAGGTCTTGATTTCCGCCTGATGCTCGGTCACTTCCATCCGCACCTCTTCCGGCAAGTCAAACACCTGTCGCTTCTCCACCTTTTCCGCAGGCAAGCCTTCCAAATCCAGGCCACAGGCCTGACAACGCTTTATCTGATGTACGATTGTATGGTGGGGCTTGTCTACCGGCTCCAAACGGGTGCCATCATGTCCCAATTGACCGCCCGCCTTCTTCCCACTGCGATGGCGCAGGCTATGCGGGGAGGGTTTCTTATACCCGTCGCTGCTGGGTGGTTTGCTGCTGTTATGGCTGTCCTTGTTCCGCTGATCTTCCAATGCCTGAATCGCAGCCACTATCTGATCAAATATTTTCAGAACCGCTTCTTC
>JBMOLU010000036.1:0-1365 GCA_049325275.1 Chloroflexota bacterium | reverse complement strand
CTGATTCTAACGGAATTTGTGGTTTAAGCAGAAATGAGGCATGATTAGGCTAAAACTCTGCCGAGAGAATAGCCACCATGCCTCATAGAGAGTGTACCAAAACCAAGGCGCAAGTAGCAAGGCCGAACAAAAGAATAACGCTCCCGATCGAGACCGAGAAATACACCGAGCTTGTGAATGATAGTCAAGCCTATCGAACATGGCTGGATGAAATGATTGCGACATCTCCAGAATTGTTTCCTGCCGGGATTGGCGAAGGATATACTTTGCACGACGAGCGCGGCTCCGGCAAGTTAGAAGGTGTGCGCCTGCGTCGAATTTGCCTGAAAGCTCGGGATGCAGCGGGCAAGAAACAGGTGTTCACGATTGCGCCCAGTACAGTGATGCCCTATTTCGTCGGCTGGACCGATGAAGTCGAAAAAGCCATGTTCCTGCGCCGTTTTGCTGTTCCGTTTTGGGCCTTGACCTATGTCTTTGGGCGAGATGACCAATATTGGTATCGGCTGGAGAACCAGTTGGGTCGTCACGACCTGGTTCAGACGGTGGTCAAAGACCCGGAAAAACTACCCAGGCACTTGTTGGCCGATGAGAAAGTCACCTGGCTGAATGGGGAAGAAGTCGTGGTGGCAACTACCCTCGGGGAGGATTGTGTCTTGGGTGCTTCGGTTGCCTTGGGCATAGATACACCCAACTTGGAAGAAGCTTACCAACACTTCAAAGACGAAGCATTCCAACTTGACCCGGACTATCAGCCTGAAACCGTCAATACCGACGGCTGGGAAGCAACCCAGAAGGCCTGGCGCAACTTGTTTCCGCTGATCGTCATCCTCGAGTGCTTTCTACATGCCTTCATCAAGATACGCCAACGCGGCAAACACCTGAAAGACACCTTCCGGCAACTCTCCCAAAGAGTCTGGGAGGTCTATCATGCGGTAGACGCTCCTGCTTTCCGCTTACAAGCTACAGAACTGCTGACTTGGGCCGAAACCAACACCACCGGCTATGTTTTGGACGCTGTGCGCAAGCTCTGTTCAAAAGTCGATCGCTTCATCCTGGCCTATGACCATCCCCTCGCCCATCGCACCAGTAACATGTTGGATCGCCACATGAACTCGATGGATCGCTGGCTGTTTAGTTCACGCTTTTTCCACGGACATTGGACCTCTGCCGAACGTTCCATCCGAGCCTGGGCTTTGCTGCACAACTTCGGACCCTATTGCCCGCGAGCCAGAACCAGGCAGGTATATTCTTCACCTGCCCATAAGCTCAATGGCTTTGTCTACCATGATAATTGGTTACACAATTTGATGATCTCCACTTCCATGTCCGGTGTCAGCCGCTAACCACAAATTCCGGCAGAATCAG
>JBMOLU010000035.1:0-1388 GCA_049325275.1 Chloroflexota bacterium | reverse complement strand
GCTATCCCGTCCCTTACGAGCATGTCGGCGATATTCTGACCATGAAGGCCACCGAGCACGAGATCATCATCTACTCGCCCGAACTCGCCCTCATCGTCCGGCATGAAAGATTGCCGGCCGGCGCCATGGTCACCCTCGACGGCGGCGCCATCCATGGCGTGAAAACCGTGCGCTACGGCTTGGAACCGGTGCGCGACCAGTTTCTCGCTCTCGGGGAGCAGGCCGAGGAGTTTCTGCGGGGGCTGACCGGCAACCGCACCAGAAACGCCGGCTTTCATGCCCGCCACATCCTGCGGCAGAAAGAACGCTATCACTGTGACGACATCGGCCGGGCCATCGCCCACGCCTGCCGCTATCACGCCTACGACTGCCAGGCGGTGGCGCGGATCCTCGCGAGCCGCGCCACCCCGAGAACCCTGGAGTCCATCCGCAACGAAGAGGCTGCGCTGGACTTGCGTGCCGCCATGCCGAGCATTGAACAGCGCCCCTTGACCGATTACGCGGTGCTGCTCGATCTTTCCACGCAAGAGGACCCGTCATGACCAGACAACACCATGCCGAACTTAAAAAGCTGCTCAAGGAACTGAAACTGGGCAGGATCGCCGCGGCCCTCGACGACGAGCTTGCCGAAGCCGCCCGCGATGCCACTCCGCCGGCAGAACTCTTCCAGCGCCTGCTTGCCCTGGAGGTCGCTGCCCAGACCGAACGTCGGGCCGAACGGCGCATCCGCGAATCCAGGCTGCCCGAAAGAAAGCTCCTCGCCGACTTCGACTTCGAGTTCCAGACCGGGGTCGACAAAAGACAAATCCTGGACCTTGCCACCCTGGATTTTGCCCGGCGCCGGCAGGGCATAGTCCTTGCTGGCAAGTCCGGCACCGGCAAAAGCCACATCGCCATGGCGCTTCTGCTCGCCGGCTGCCGGCAGAACTTCCGCTGCCGCTATGTCACCGCCGCCACCATGCTGCGGGAGCTGCTGACCGGTCTCGCGGACAACACCCTGGACAAAAAGCTCAAGATCTTCCTCGCGCCGGAAATCCTGCTCATCGATGAAGTCGGCTTCGACCGCCTCGAACAGCGGGAGGCCAGCAATGCCTGTCTCTTCCACAAGGTCATCGACGGCCGCTACTGCAAAGGCACCACGATCATCACCACCAACATCGATTTCAAGCAGCTCGGCGACTACCTCGGCGACCCGGTCATCACCACCGCCACGGTGGACCGGCTGATCCACCACTCGATCATCATCACCATCAACGGGCCGTCCTGGCGCCTGCACCAGTCACAGCAGCTCAACAACCGGCAGTAACGGCCGAATCGAACGGAAAACGAGAAGGGGGTGGCGGTCTTCCGGAAGACCACCACCCCCTTCTCGTTTCGACCCTTCCTCC
>JBMOLU010000034.1:0-10894 GCA_049325275.1 Chloroflexota bacterium | reverse complement strand
CAAAATTTCACCAACTACGGCCTGGAAAACCACGGGCTGACCAATCTCAACGAAATCTTCTGGAACCTGCCCACCTCCAGGCTCTACGAGAAGATCCTGACCCGCGGGGAAGGACGCCTCTCCCACCTGGGTCCCATCGTGGTGCGCACCGGCCATCATACCGGCCGCTCGGCCAAGGACAAATTCATCGTCGAGGAGTCCTCAACCAGAAAGGATATCTGGTGGGGAGTCAATAATCCCCCTATTTCCAAGGCCTATTTTGATCAGCTCCATGAGCGCATGGTGCTGCACCTGCAGACCCAGGATCTCTATGTCCAGGACTGTTATGTCGGGGCCGACCCGGCCTACCGCATGCCGATCCGCATCATCACCCAGTACGCCTGGCACAGCCTGTTTGCCCGCAACATGTTCATCCAGCCCAGCGATGAGGATCTGAAAAAGCATGTCCCGCAGTTCACGGTCATCGACGCCCCCCATTTCCACTCCTCCCCGGCCCTGGACGGCACCAAATCCGAAACCTTCATCCTGCTCAATTTCAAGAAGAAACTGATTCTGATCGGCGGTACCAGCTATGCCGGGGAAATCAAGAAATCGATCTTCACGGTCATGAACTTCCTGCTGCCCAAGAAAGGCATCCTGCCCATGCACTGTTCGGCCAATATCAGCCCGGCCGGCGACACCGCCCTGTTTTTCGGGCTGAGCGGCACCGGCAAAACGACGCTCTCCGCCGATGCCTCGCGCACCCTGATCGGCGACGACGAGCACGGCTGGAGCGACAACGGCATCTTCAACTTCGAAGGCGGCTGCTATGCCAAGCTGATCCGCCTCTCGCCCCAGGCCGAGCCGGAGATCTATTCCACCACCAAACGCTTCGGCACCATTCTGGAGAATGTCAGCCTGGATTCCTGCACCCGCCGGGTTGATCTGGATGATGACTCCTTCACGGAAAACACCAGGGGTTCCTATCATATCTCCGCCATTCCCAATGCCAGCAGGCAGGGCATCGGCGACCATCCCAAAACCATCATCTTTCTTTCCGCCGATGCCTTCGGCGTGCTGCCGCCCATTGCCAGACTGAGCAAGGAACAGGCCATGTACCACTTCATCTCCGGCTATACCGCCCGGGTGGCCGGCACCGAGCGCGGGGTCACCGAACCGGCGCCGGTATTCAGCGCCTGTTACGGGGCGCCCTTCATGCCCATGCACCCCATGCGCTATGCGGAACTGCTCGGCGAAAAACTCGACCGCCACGGCGCCCAGGTCTGGCTGATCAACACCGGCTGGACCGGCGGGCCGCACGGGGTGGGTTCGCGCATGAGCATTGCCCATACCCGGGCCATGGTCAACGCCGCCCTCGATGGCAGGCTCGACGGGGTGCCCACGGTCAAGGAGCCCTATTTCGGCCTGCAGATCCCCACCAGCTGCCCGGATGTGCCGGCCGAGGTGCTGAATCCCGCCAATACCTGGCCGGATGCCGAGGCGTATAAGGAACAAGCCACGAAACTGGCCGGCCTGTTTGCCAAAAACTTCCAGCAGTTTGCCGGCCAGACCAGCGAGGCAATCCGCCAGGCGGGCCCGTCCGTCTGAGCGCAGCGGAGGCTTACCTGAAAATGGATCGCGGCATGACTGACAGGATAAAAAATCTGACTCCAGGCAAAGGCTGATCCCCGGCAGGCGGGGCTGGCAGTTGCCAGCTGAACCCTGCGCCCGCTGTTTCCCTGCCGCTGCCCATGGCAGGGCCGGCGGAAGCGCCGCCAACCCTGGCCGGGCCGGGGGAGCTGTCCCCTGCTGAGAGGCAGAAAATCAGGGAGGCGATCCGGGCCAAATACGTGCAGGTGGCCCGCTCACCCGCCGGCAGATTTCTCTATCCCGTTGGCCGGGAGGGAGCGGAAAAACTGGGTTATGAGCAGGCGGTCATCGACCGCGCCCCGGACCAGCTGCGGCAATCCTTCTGCGGGGTGGGCAATCCCTTTTCCCTGGGCCGCATCGCCCCCGGCTCCCGGGTGCTGGATGTCGGCTGCGGCGCGGGCTTTGACCTCTTTGTCGCAGCGGCTGCAGCCGGCCCGGCCGGGCAGGTCTATGGCATCGATCTGACCGCCGAGATGGCGGCCCGCGCCACGGACAATCTCCGGCTGGCGGGCATGACCAACTTTGTAATCCGCCAGGTTGACGGCGAAGAGATTCCTTTTGCCGACGGCTTTTTTGACGTGGTCATCTCCAACGGGGTGATCAACCTCTCCCCCTGCAAGCAGCGCTGTTTTGCCGAAATATTCCGCGTGCTCAAACCCGGCGGGAAACTGCAATTTGCCGACGTCATCCTGGACAAGGAGCTGCCGGCCCACCTCATTGGCAGCCCCCAGGCTTGGTCCCAGTGAATCGGCGGCGCTGTCCCGGTCCGGGATCAGCTGAGATTGCTGGAGGAGGCGGGTTTTAGCGCCGTGCGCTTCGGCGGCCTGACCGGGTTCCGCACCTCCGCCGCCACGGCGGCCGCCCTGTTTGCCGCTGAAAAGCCCGGCGAGTAGGGGCGGGTTTCCTGCCCGCCCTGGTTCCCTTTCACCGGGAAGGGGGGAAAGCCTGGAGAAATTACGTTACGCAAGATGATCGGGAAGGAGGTTTCCATGCTGCTGCGCAAGCTGTTTTTCCTGGTGCTGATCGCCTGCTGCGCGCTGACCGGCTGCATGTCAGCCCAGTATTACCGGGACCGGCGCATCGCCGAGAACCCGGAACTGTTCAACTCCTTCAGCCCGCAGATCCGCGAGCAGGTCAGCCTGGGCCAGATCAACATCGGCTTTAACGAGGACATGGTCCGGCTGGCCTGGGGCCCGCCGGACCGGGTCTATATCCGCACCACGGACCGGGGGGAGGCGACGGTCTGGACCTACTCCAGCACCAGGATCCTCACCCAGACCGACCGGATGAGCGTGCCGGTGCGCATTTATGATGACCGGGGCCGCAGCACCATCGTCTACCGCAACGTCTGGGTCAACCGGGACCGGCACGAGGAATATGACGTGGCCAGGGTGGAGTTTTCCCAAGGGGTGGTGAGCGCCATCGAGCGCATGGACCAGTAACCGGCCTGGCCATTCCACCTGCTGGCCGCGCGCTGCAACAAAAGGACAAGCAGATGCTGCTGATCATTTCTCCCGCCAAGACCCAGGATTTCAACGTCCGCGACTATCCCCGCTTTACCCGGCCCGTGCTGCTGGCCCAGAGCCGGCTGCTCATCGAGCGGCTGAGAGAGCTGAACGCCGCGGAACTCATGCGGCTGATGAAGATCAGCCCCGCCCTGGCCGAGCTGAACCGGCAGCGTTATCAGGATTTCCACCTGCCTTTTGAACTCGGCAAGGCCAGGCAGGCCCTGCTGGCCTTCCGGGGCGACGTCTACGGCGGCATTGAGGCGGACCAGTACGATGACGAGGATTTCTCCTTTGCCCAGGCCCACCTGCGCATCCTCTCCGGCCTCTACGGAGTGTTGAAGCCCCTGGACCTGATCCAGCCCTACCGGCTGGAAATGGGAATCAGGCTGGCCAATCCCAGGGGCGCTGATCTCTATGCCTTCTGGGGCAACATGATCAGCGAAACGCTCAATAACGACCTGGCGGACCAGACCGAGCCGGTGCTGGTCAACCTGGCCTCCCGGGAGTATTTCCAGGCCGTCAAGCCGGCCGCCCTGCAAGCCCGCATCCTAACCATTGCATTTAAGGAAAACAAAAACAACCGGTATCAGGTCATCGGCATCCATGCCAAACGGGCCCGGGGCCTGATGACGAACTTTGTCATCAAAAACCGCCTCACCGCCGTAAACGACCTGCAGTCATTCACCCAGCACGGTTATCAGTACCGCGGCAGCCTCTCCACGGCCGAGGAATGGGTCTTCTGCCGGGACTGACCGAAACAGCACCCACATCATCCCATGCACAGACATACCCTGGAAACCCTGCAGCACAGCCATGACTTCACCGCCATCCATGAGCATGGCGAGAGACGCACCCTGCAGGTGCTGGTGCTCACCGCCGTCACCATGGTGGTGGAGATCGCGGCAGGCACGGCCTTCGGCTCCATGGCCCTGCTGGCCGACGGCTGGCACATGGGCACCCATGTGGCCGCCTTCCTGATCACCATCTTTGCCTATCACTATGCCCGCAAGCATGCCGCAAGCCCCCTCTTCACCTTCGGCACCGGCAAGGTCAGCGTGCTGGGCGGCTTTGCCAGCGCCGTGGCCCTGGCGGTGGTCGCCCTGCTGATGCTGGTCGAATCGGTCCACCGCATCCTGCAGCCCCAGCCCATTTCCTTCAACGAGGCCATCGGCGTGGCCGTGCTGGGGCTTTTCATCAACATCATCTGCGCCCTGCTGCTGCAGGACCACCATGCTCACGACCACGGGCATGAACACCAGCATCATGACCACAACCTGCAGGCCGCCTACCTGCACGTGCTGGCCGACGCGCTGACCTCGGTGCTGGCCATTATCGCGCTCATTGCCGGCAAATTTCTCGGCTGGCAGTGGCTTGACCCGATCATGGGCATAGTGGGCGCCCTGGTCATCACCCGCTGGTCCTATACCCTGATCCAGGAGACCAGCCCCATCCTGCTGGACGGCAGCATTGCCGAAGACTATCAGGAGGCGATCCGGCAACGGCTGGAAAGCGCGGATGACAACCGCATCGCCGATATCCATGTCTGGCGGGTGGGACCAAACGATTATGCGGCCATCATCGCGCTCGTCACCCACAACCCCCGCAACCCGGAGCACTACAAACAGATGCTGGCCGATTTCAGCAAAATCTCCCACATCACCATGGAAATCAACCAGTGCACCGGCGAAGCATGCCGGGCCTTCGTCAAAAAGACCCCGTAAGCCCCTGCCCTCCCCTGCCGCCGATTGGGTGTCTGTTATTGACAAAACATCAATGATGCGTATATATACGCAATCGCAGCAATGCGATTCATCCCTGCGAGCAGGCGCCGCTGCACGCAAATGACCAGACAAACCCTGTAGACCAAAGGATTGAATGATGATGGCAGACACCCTGAAACGCTTACCCCTGTTTTTGATTATCTTTTTCTTCTTTTTTTCCCTGTTTGATATCGGACTGCTGGCGGAAGACGCCGACGCCCGTTCCCGCACCGGCGGCCGCACCTACTCCAGCTCGCCGACCTATACCAAACCGCCGGTGAGCCCGACCAAACCCTACGGCACCCCATCGAGCGGCGGTTTCATGCGGGGACTGGCCGGCGGCCTGGTGGGCGGGGCCATCGGCAGCCTGCTGTTCGGCAGCCTGGCCGGGGCCGGCATGGGCGGCGGCATCGCCGGCAGCGGCATCGGCCTGTTCCAGATTCTGCTTTTTGGCGGCATCGGCTACTTTATTTACCGCCGCTTCTTCAGACGCAAGGCCCCGGCCTATGCCGCCTACCAGCAGAGCGGACCGGGGGGATTATTCGGCACCGGCATGCCCGGCGCAGGCGGCGGCATGGCCTATCCCCCGCCGCCGCCCTCTTATGGCGGCAACATGTCCCTGGCTGACGGCATTGCCATGATCCGCCGTTCCGAGCCGGGCTTTGATCCGGACCATTTCAAGGAAGTGGCCCAGGACGTGTTTTTCCAGGTGCAGGCCGGCTGGATGCGCCGCGACATCGACTCCTACCGCCATCTGCTCGGCCAGCGCCTGGCCGGGGAATACGAGAGCCATTTCGCCGACATGCGGGCCAAGGGCCACATCAACAAGCTGGAAAGCATGGCGGTGCGCAAGGTCGAGGTGGTGGCCGCCGGGGTGGACGGGGGCGAGGAATTCGTCACCGTGCTCTTTACCGCCAACCTGCTGGACTACACGGTGGATGAGCACAGCGGCGCCATTGTTTCAGGCAGCAATACGGACCCGGTGAAATTCGCCGAAAAATGGACCTGGGCCCGGCCCCTCGGCGCGGAAATCTGGAAACTCGAAGGAATCGAAGGGGTGCAGGGCTGACGGCCCGCCCCTTTCCCCGCCCATACCCCTTGCCGGCAACATCCCGGCCCCGGCCCGGTCATGGTTGTGCCCAGCACCACCATGGCCGGGCCGCCCTCTTCCTGCCTTGCTGCATTCTGAGCTGTTGCATCAGTGAATTTACAACGAGTTACCCTGAATTCACGCCCGTAATCCGTCATGCCGGACTTGATCCGGCATCCAGCAAACTTCCTGATACTCGCTTCCTCCCGGGCCTGAACAGGTTCCAACGAATGACGCCCCCCCGTTGTTATGGGCAGAGAGATGCCCAAGCCTTGCAACATGCGACACTCTGCCCTCTTGACAAGCAGACCATCCCGTTATAGGAATGTGTCAGGACAGCAGCCTGATAAGCACCGGCAGCGCAGGTGGAAACAAAAGTATGTCTCGCGCAGTAGGAGCGGGCCATGCCCGCGACAACGGCATTTCGAAAACCCCTTGTCGGGGGCATGGCCCCCTCCTACTGCGGGATGGCACCCGTCACAGCGTTTGCTTTCCATTTTTTGCCCTTTGATATCGCAATAAGTGGAAAATGTGTCCATCTATAAAGGGCAATATGATGGACAGCTTTCCACTTATTAACAATGTTAACCACACAAGGAGATTAAAGTGAATTTTCAAGATGAGATAGTTAACGCAATAAGGCAAGCAATGCCTTCGGATGCGAATATTCAAGTGGTAGGTGGAATTGGAAGTCTTCGAGTAGGAGTATCATGGAAATTAAATGATGATCCAGAGCGACCAAATAAAATGTCTAAAACAATATCTATAGTGGTTTCTGATGAAGCGGCACAGGATTTGCAAGCGCCTCATCTCAAAACCAAACAGAAGCATATAATAGAGTCAATCAGTTTCTTTCTCAAAATCTTTCAAATTTTGATCCTGATCATAATGTTCCAAAATATGATCCGCCACCAGTCGAACAATGGGTGATTACAAGCAATGTACTTTTCGGCTAACCATGCGCTATTCGGAGAGTAACAAAATTGGGAACCTGGCCCCATTTTTTAATAAAATCGCGCCGGTTAATCCCCCGTTTAAGTGGCCGCTTAAGCGTGTAGGAGCCCAAGAAAACCTCCCTCCATTTTTACATGGTCGCCGGACATTTCGTAAACTCCAAGTCAACCGTTAATGTTGACAGGCCAGTCAACGTTCTATCATGGAGACAAATATGATAGAAATGACTTTAAAGCTCCGGTTGAGCTACAAGCAGATTGCTCTGATTATCCAATTAATCATCTCTCTGCTCATGTTCTTCCGGTAGCAGCATACCGGCTCCGAAAGGGGCCGGGGTTACTCAACAGTTACCAACAGGAGAATTGCTACCATTATGGAGCCAACATTCATATCGTGTTCATTCATCACAATTTCGTAGAAGATAACTTCTTTTGGTTAAACAAGTTTGTCTTCCATGGGGATAACCAAAAATCTCACTTTTTCTCCTGTTCATCGTATGGGTTTCTGCCGAATGGTTTTGTCCAATTTGAGGTCCAAACAAAGACCAACGCAGAGAAAGCGGATATCCTTCTTCCTGCTCACGCAGTTGTTGGTATATTTCTTGAGGAGAACCATAAAAACCAATTTGGGTTTCTGGATCAAAAGGTTTGCCACGAATAATAACCATAATAAAAATTATGAAAAGTTAATAAATTATGAAAAAATTAGTAATTATATTTATAGGTGCCACCTCATTAACCGGGTGTGCATATAGCATATCAGATATCAATGTGGCTAACTCAGACCCTGCTTGCGTGCGAGAATGCACTGCTAATTATTCATCATGTGTTTCATCAGGAAACCAAATAGGTTTCAAAACTGAAACATTGAGAGCTTGCAAGGAAGCATATAGCGTGTGCGTCAATACTTGCCCTCCGAAATAACCGGAGGGAATGGGAGTGAATGGGGTCACCCATTAAAAGGCCCTAGAAGGAAAAGGGGACAGATTTATTTTTGACATTCCTTTCGGCGGATGGTAAGTTTTTTTTATGCCACGTCGAGCCCGAATAGTTCTGCCAAACTGTCCGCACCACATCATTCAGCGCGGTCACAACCGACAGGTGGTGTTTTCTGGAGATGGTGATTACCAGTATTATCTTGATAATCTCCGGGAATGGAAAATCGAGTTGGGATGTAAAGTTTACGCTTACTGTCTGATGACCAACCATGTCCATCTCGTTATCGATCCGGGAGATCAAGCTGAAAATTTGGGTCTGCTCATGAAACGGGTAGCTGGTCGACAGACCCGCTATGTCAACAAGATGGAGAAACGGAGCGGTTCGCTCTGGGAAGGCCGTTACAAGTCAAGCCCGATCAATGCAAATGAATATCTGCTGGCCTGCTGCAGGTACGTGGAGTTGAATCCAATACGTGCGGGTATGGTTGCAGACCCTTCTCAATATGCCTGGTCAAGTTGTCCTGCAAAGACCGGCATCAAAGAACAGTCATGGCTCGATCTCGATCTTTTCTATCTGGGCCTTGCTGATACTGCAAATGAAAGGGCGGAGAAGTACGCAAAATGGCTTTGTGGGACCGTTCCGGATGGGGAATGGAAATTGATCCGTGAGGCGACTCAACGGGGACAATTGACGGCGAACAGCAAGTTTGAAAAGGAAATTTCACGGAAATTGGGTCGCCGAATTGAATTACGCGGTCCAGGACGGCCCAAGAAGAATAAAATATAAATCTGTCCCCTTTTTCAATGGAACAATGAAAACAGTCACTCTTGATGTACGAAAGCCTGCCGATTCGATGGCAGACTTTACCCGTGCCTGGACGACAGGTGAACCCCAGGACTCCGCACGCATCAGCTTTGCGACACCGGAATTGCTCTGGCGGGTTTTAACAGCAAAACGCTGGGAACTCCTCAAGGCTCTCTGCGGAGCGGGTCCTGTATCAATCCGTGAAGCCGCACGGCGCGTTGGGCGGGATGTAAAGGCCGTTCACGGTGATGTTACCGCACTGCTGAACGCTGGAATTCTTGATCGCACTGAAGACGGGCGCATCGTCTTTCCATACGAAGCCGTGAAAGTCGAGTTCCTGCTGCATGCGGCATAATATGGGGGGGAATGGGGTCAAATCTTTATTCTTGATATTTCCATCTTGGATCACATAACGAGCGCCTCTACTGACAGAGGATGCCGCTTTCGGCAAGACTAGCTCCGGAATTCCGGGGACACACCACTCATTTAGTAAAAACCAGACAAAGAGATAGACAAATTCCAGGTCGGCGGGTCGTGATACGGGAAGTTGACACCCATGAATTTTACGAGTAGACTGTAAATATCATGGATAAAAAAAGGGTTCTTGCCGAGAAAATCAACCGTCTGCTTACGATGTTTGCGGTAGTGGCCATCATCGGGCCGCGCCAATGCGGGAAATCAACCCTGGTCCGCGGATTACGGCATGACTGGAAATACTATGACCTTGAAAGCCCGGACGATTACCAGCTTATCAGCAGCGATCCTGTTGCCTTTTTTACCCTGAACACGGATCACGTAATCATTGATGAGGCCCAGCAGTACCCGGACCTGTTCAAGGTGCTCAGGGGGGTTGTTGATGCCGATAGAAAGCGGAAAGGCAGGTTCCTACTGACAGGTTCAAGCTCGCCGGAAATCGTCAAGGGGATTACCGAAAGTCTGGCTGGACGAATTGCCACCGTCGAGTTATGGCCTTTCAAGCAAAACGAACTGTATGAAAAACCGCTGCCGGGCATCTATGAAATGTTCATTGACGATGCTGTCCGCCCGAAGGATTTTCTTGAGCTGCAACCAGTCGTGCAGGCGCAGCAGAGCATGAATGTCTGGCTCAAGGGAGGCTTTCCCGAACCGCTCATTGAGAGTGCGGTCAATGGCGACTTTTACCAGCAATGGATGGAAAACTATATCATTGATTATGTCGGCCGCGACATCCGGATGCTCTTCCCCAGGCTGAACATTTATAATTTCAGGAGATTTCTAACCCTCCTGGCCCAGTTTTCCGGACACCAGCTCAATATGAGCGACATGGCCAGAGCCCTCGAAGTAAGTGTATCCACGGTGAAGGATTACCTGGACATTATCCATCAGACATTCCTGTGGCGAAACCTGCCTCCTTATACAAAAAATCCGCTTAAAAAGGTGCAGAAGGCGAAAAAAGGATTTTTCCGGGACCAGGGTTTGCTGCATTACTTTCTTAAAATCGACGGACCTGACAGGCTGCAGATTCATCCGGTCGCCGGTTTTTCCTTTGAAAGCTTTGTCATTGAAGAAATAATCCGGGGACTCCAGGCAAGCATGGCCACCCAGCTTGAGTTCTCCTATTATAGAACCATTGATAAATCAGAGGTTGACCTGGTGGTGGAAGGCCCCTTCGGCATTATTCCCTTTGAAATCAAGCTCAGCTCCCTGGCAAAGCGAATCTCCTTACGGGGATTGGAAGGGTTCATGGCCGATACCGGGGCGCCCTATGGCATTCTGATTAACCGGGGGAAAAAGGTGGAGCAGATCACGGATAAAATAATTCAGATACCCTGCAATTTCATCTGAGTCAGAGGACTCCTCTGTCACGGAGACGGTTCACCGCTTAAAGCTTTGGGGTCTGCAGCTGTTCGGGTTGAAAATTTTGCTTACTTCCTGTACGCTGAACTCCGCTTTCTGCACCCAAAAAGTTACGCCACCAATGTTCTCAATTGGTTATAATTGCCATTATGACTGAGGCAACGCCAGATCCAGCAAGGGCCGCCACCCCCGGCGCCCCGCCCGGCCCGCGCAAGGGCTTTCTGCGACAGGTGCTGCGCCTGGCCGGGCCGTATTGGCACTGCGAGCGGCGGGTCAAGGTGCGCAGCGCGACCCTGCTGCTCTTTCTGCTCACCATGGCGCAAGTCGGCATCTCGGTATGGAGCAACTACTGGCATGGCGCGCTGTTTGACGCCC
>JBMOLU010000033.1:60665-74964 GCA_049325275.1 Chloroflexota bacterium | reverse complement strand
AGGCCGCCGGGTTGGTGTTGGTGCCGCTGTGCGTGCCCTGGACGCCGAAGCTGACCGAGCCGCCGTTAGCGGGGATGTTGCCGTTCCAGTGCGAGGTCGGGTTGCTGGCGGTGACGTTGGCGCCCGATTGGGTCACGGTGGCGTTCCAGGCGCTGGTAACCTGCTGGCCGTTGGCGTAGCTGTAGGCCAGCGTCCAGCCCTGGATGGCGCTGGCGCTGTTGTTGGTGATCTTGATTTCGGCCGTGAAGCCGCTGCCCCAACTATTGGCCGTGTAGGCCACGGCGCACTGGCCGGGGGGATTGGTGGCTGTATTTGTGGGGGTGACGCCTGTGGCGGTTGCGGTGGCCGTATGCGTGGGGGTCACTCGCGTGATGGTTGCGGTGGCGGTGTTGGTAGGGGTCACACCGGTAGCCGTGGCGGTGGGGGTATTGCTGGGGGTCACGCCCGTGGCGGTGGCGGTCGCCGTGTTGGTGGGGCCGCCGCCGTTGCAGGTGACGCCGTTGAGCACGAAGGTCGTCGGGTTGGTGTTGGTGCCGCTGTGCGTGCCCTGGACGCCGAAGCTGACCGAGCCGCCATTGGCGGGGATGTTGCCGTTCCAGTGCGAGGTCGGGTTGCTGGCGGTGACGTTGGCGCCCGATTGGGTCACGGTGGCGTTCCAGGCGCTGGTGACCTGCTGGCCGTTGGCGTAGCTGTAGGCCAGCGTCCAGCCCTGGATTGGGCTGGCGCCGTTGTTGGTGATCTTGATATTGGCGGTGAAGCCGCTGTTCCAGCTATTGGGAACGTAGCTGACCTGGCAGCCACCGACCGGGTTTGTGGGGGTATTGGTGGCGGTGGATGTCTGGGTGGCTGTCGCGGTCGGTCCCGTCGGTGTCACTGTGGGCGTGTTGGTCGCGGAGGCGGTCGCCGTGGGGGTCTCGGAAGTCGGATTCGCCGGGAAGACCAACAGGGTGATTGAATTTTCGCCAAATGTCATGTCGAACGTGGGCGGCGTAACGGTTGCATCGGGCAGCCGTTCGATCGCCCCGGTGTTCAAGGATGAGTAGCGGTAGACCTGCACCGGCCCTGCGGGGCTGAAGTTGCTCAGCGTGATCGGGCTGCGCGCCGGCTGGGGGAGCTTGTTGACGACCATCAGCATCAGTGCGCCGTCCGAGCTGCGCAGCGCGGCGTAGACGGAGACCTGTTCGTGGTTGCCGCTGGCGGCTTGCACGCTGGTTTCGCCGAAGCTGCTGCCGGCGCCGTCGTAGTTGCGGTACATGCGGAAGGCGTAGGCAATCGGGTCACGGAAGCGGGGCGTTCCCCACAAGGTGGCCAGGTCGACGCCTTCACGGCCAAAGATGCCGAGCAGGTCGGCTTCGGCCAGCGCGCCGTTCATGTAGCCGAAAGCGCCCCAGTTGTATTCGGTGATGGCTATTTTCGTACCCGGATAACGGGCGTCGATCCATTCTTTCATACGCGGGATCAGGTAGACGGGCCGCGCGATCCAGCCTTCGTGAACGTAGGTGCGATCCCACAACTGCCGGGTAGAGCGCAGGCGGGCGGCCTGGACATTGGCGTCGCCCAGGTTGTTGCCGAAAACGCCATCCACCTGGGGATAGATGTGCAGGTCGAGATAGTCGAGGATACGAACGCCGTGTTGCTGCTCGTATGCCTGCATCTGTGACAGATACCACTCGGTGAAGTATGTGTTGCCGTGCGTGGCGTAGTCTTGCCCGGTGCCGCACCCGTCCACTTGTGAGTGGAAGTAGGCGCACCAGCCCCACGTTGCCGGGCCAAGCGTCAGGGCGCTGGGATCGGCCTGCTTGACCGCTGCGGCGTACGCATAGGTGCGGTCGCGTATTTCGTCGTAAGATGTTTTGGTGGGGTGGATATCGCGGTGCGTGCTGTTCCACAGCATCGGTTCGTTGTCGAGGTTGTAGAAGCGTACGCCGCCCTGTGCGGCCGAACCATAGGTGGTCACCATGTGACTGACCCAGTCCGAAACGAAAGCCGGGTCGGCTGCGATGCTGGTGTCGGCGGGGTCGTTGCCGGTCACATTGCTGCCGTTGGTCAGTTTGCCGTTGCCGCAGTCGGGATCGTAGGGGTCCACGTCTTGCTGGGCACCGTACTTGCTTACCTTAAAGCCGCAGTTAAAGGGGTGGGCCGTCGGGCTGTCTTTGGCAACCCAGCCGACCAGCGGCACGGTGAGCAGGCTCTGGGTGTTGGCGCGCCGGTTGGATTGAATGAAGGCATCTGAAGAGTTGCTGCCCTGGTGGATGTTTTCGAAGTACCAGTCTGCGCCGGTGTTGGTGAAATTGTTCTGCCAGTTGTAGCGTGTCGTAGCGTTGCCGCCCCAGCGGCTGACAGGCACACGCAGGTCGACTGCTAGCGCTTCATCGGCAAAGTTGATGCCATAAATGTCTGGGGAGATAGCGCGGCGATTGCTGGCGGCATCGATGTTGAGAGCCGGGCCGGTCACGGCCACCGGAGAAGTACTGGTGGGGGTCAGCGTCGGCACAAAATAGATCAACGCAACCTGGTCGATGTAGAATGCCGGTTGGGCGCCGCCGCTGGTGTCTTGCCATACCAGCTTCGTCAGGGTAGCCGGGTTGCCCAGTTCGCTGAGTGGAACATCCACGCGCGTCCAGGTATTGGCGGCCGCAGTGACGGCGAATGTGTTGCCGCTGCCGTCCATCAGGGTCACGTTCAGGCGTTGCCCGCCGCTGCCACCGCCGTGTATCCAGAAGCGCAGCGTGGTGTAGCCTGCGGTGCTGATTCCTGCAGCATTGTTCAGGTAAAAGCCCGCCCAGGCGCCCGTGTAAGTGGCCGCGATCGAGCTGCTGCCCGCATAGACCGGCGCGCTGTTTGCGAAATCGGCTGTGGTATTCCAGGACCAGTTTTCCCAGCCGGCGGCCAGCGCATCGTCGTAGATTACCACGTCGCTTGGCGCACCACTGGCCGGCCGCACATTGCCGATCGAGGATGCAATGACTGCCAGGACAACGCTCAGGCAGATGAACCATTTATGAAATTGGTGTTTCATGTTGTTCTCCTTTTTGGTATGGATCAGTTTTACTTTGTGAATGAATGAGTTCTTCTGAAAAAAGCCTACATACAAGTTCCTCCTTGTCGGTGTACAGGTGGAGTGGCCTTGCGCTTGACGGTCTATCTGTAATGAGATACCGAAGCGATCAGAAAATACAAAACTTTCATTAAAAAACCATAATTTGTTGAGCAAAATTTTTAAGTTTCGTATTGAAAATTTTAATAAATTACTAAAAAGTTCATTTGTCGTGAAACCGAAAAGCCGGTTTTTCAATTTTGTAAGGAGCCGCCGATCACGCCGATTCCCATTTGTGTTTTTCCGGCAGGCCTCTATAATAAAAAAGGCGTTCAATCTTATCGGTGCGCACTCAAAACAGTGCAAAGCCATTCAGGGCTGGATGGCCCGGCCGGGTTGCTGGGGGAAGCGTAGCGAGCATTAAACGAAGTTCGGTTTCCCTGCCTTGCGCAGGGAAGGTATCCGCCAATGCGGAAGGACCGCGATTTACTGTTTTCTTAACAAACATATGCGCCCCCTGTGCGTTTTTTTCGAACGCCAGCAGGTTAAAAATCGGTCGGTTCTTTTTTCCCACCATTTAGGAGGCCAAGATGACAGATGTAATTTTGCCGGGCGTCTATATCACGGTTCGAGATGAGGGATTGATCAGTGTTGGCGGTGTCAGCAGCGGCAATATCGGCATCGTCGGTACCGCGTTGGAGGGCACGGCCAACAAGGTATGTACGCTCAGCAGCCTGACGGAAGCCAGGGAGATCTTTGGTCCCAGGCAAGGCGTTTCGTACAAGAAAACGTCCGGCGAACCCACCCTGCTCAAGGCGCTCGAACTGGTCTACGGCAACGGCGGCAGTACAGTCTATGCGGTGCGGACCGAAGGGGATACGGCCGCTCACTATGAGGCCGCCCTCGCCGCCCTCGAGAACGAAATCGTCAATATCGTGCTCCTCGCCGGGCAGGATGTCGGCAATGCCGACATGGTGGCCCGGCTCAAGGGACACCTGGCGCGCACTGAGGGGATCAAGCGTGAGCGCATCGGCCTGATCGGCTGCAACGGGACGCCTGCTGCAGACGACGTGGCCGCCAAGGCCTCCGATGCCACGCTCGATAACGGCCGCCTGGTATACACGGCCCCCGGCCTGAGCCTCAAGCGCCGCGACCCCGCCAGCGGCGTCGTCAGCGAAGAGACGCTCAGCGGAGCCTACATGGCCGCCGCCGTGGCCGGGTTGCTTGCGTCGCTGCCTGTCCAGAGCAGTCCGACCAACAAAACTATCAACGTCACCGGCCTGGCCGCCGAATACAACTACGCCCAGCTCGAAAAGCTGGTCAAAGCCCATGTGCTGGCAATCGAAAAGCGCGAAGGCTATCGCGTGGTCAAGGGCATCACCACTTCCACCAACACCGCCTGGTCCCAGATCACCACGCGCCGCATCGTCGATTATGCCATTTACGGTGTGCGCGCTGCCTGCAATCCCTACATCGGCAAACTCAACAACGTACGCGTACGCGGCGCCATGAAAGCGACCATCGATGGCTTCCTGACCCGCATGGTCGAAAGCGAAGCCCTGGTAGGCTATCAACTGGATGTCAGCGCTACCCGCGCCCAGGAAATTGCAGGGCAGGCCATCGTCGCCCTGTCCATCCAGCCAACCTTTAGCATCGACTACATCATGGTCACGATGACCCTGGGATAGGAGAAAAGCCATGCCGAACACCAACGTTTTCCGTGGCTCCGACGCCACACTTGTCCTGGCCGTGGACGACAACGCCACCGTCGAAGGCCAGCTGGCCGACGGCCTGATCGGCGAATATGAGCTTTCCAGCATCGTGGGCCGCTTGCAGCAGGTGGCCATCAAGGTGGACAACGACGTGCGCCCCTATCACGAGATCGGCAAGCGTTTCGCCAGCGAACTGCGCCCGGGCAATATCTATATCTCCGGTACGGCGGCGCGCGCTCACATAAATGGTGCCCTGATCCGCCTGCTGCTGGGTGAGGGCGCCCAAGGCCCTAAGGATGCCCTGGCGCAGCCCACGTTCAATATGGTCATCAATATCCAGAATCCGGCCCTGCCCGATCACAGCAGCAAGATCGTGTTGTTTGGCGTCAAATTCGACAGCTGGGCTTTCTCCCTGCCTGAAGATGACTTCGTAATGGAATCGGTCACCTTCAAGGCTCTGCGCATCGGCAGCGAGGAGACCAGTGGCTGACGTCACCGCCGAAGAGCTGCTCGCCGGGGCCAGCATCAGCCATGAGATCAGCATTCCGCCGGATGTGCTGCATCCCGGCGCGCAAGAGACCGCCCGGCCGGCCACCGTCAGCCTCAGGCCGTTGACCATCGGCGCGTTTCAACTGATCATGAAGGCCGCAAGGAACGACGCCAGCCTGATCCCGCTGTTGATGATCAAGGAATCGCTGGCGCAGCCGGCGCTTACGCTGGAACAGGTGAAAGGGCTGCCACTGGGCCTGGTCAACTTCCTGATCGCGCATATCCGCGAGATCAGCGGCCTGGCGGAAAAAAAAAGCCCCTTGACGAAGACCTGAGCCGATCGACGCTCGTCCAGGCCAGTTACCTCTTGGCGCGTGCCTTTGGCTGGACGCCTGAGCAAGTGCAAGCCCTCACGATGGCGCAGGTAAGCATTTACCTGCAAATGCTCGAACAGGAGGCCACGCTCATGCAACCGGAAGATGGGTTCTCCCATGCCCGCTGACGACCTGATCGCTTTGGGTGAAGGCCTGCGGGCCGGCTACCAGGCCTGGCTGTTGGCCCTGCGCCTGCCCGCGGCAGCTGATGATGAAGCGCTGGCCGCATTCCAGGCCGAGGCGGGGTACGTGATCGCTGGCATTCAGGACTGGCTGGCGCTGGATGCCTGGCTGACGTCGGGGTTTTTCCCGCCGCCCGCCGGAGCGGTATCGTCTAACCCGCCGGTATCCGTGTCCGAATCTGCTTCTGGCTCCGGCCTGTTGAGGGTTCTGGCGCCGGTAACGTCGGGCGCTTCTTCCCCGGCAGATTCCTGGCCCACTGCCTGGCACGATCTCCCCGCTCCCCGTCCGTTACGAACCGCTGCGGCGCAGGAACGGGCGCCACAACCGCCTGGCACGCCCGATCCAACCGGACGGCTTTCCCGGTCCCGGGCAGCTTCGACGGGCATGGTGGGTGGCTTGCGCGATCTGGCACAGCTGCTCGACGCTGCCGCCTATACGGATGACGTTAGCCCGGCTGCCGTAGCCGGAGCTGCCTCGGCGGCAACCGGCTTTGCTAAGGCATCTGCTGGCGGCGACCGATCCTTCTCTGCCCCCACACGCATGATTGCCGCAATTTCCCCGGAGAATCCGCCGCCGATAGGCCAGGCAGACGATACGGGCATGCTGTCTGGTGCGGACCTGTGGGGACAAGCTGCCGCAGGGAGGGGCGGGCGTATGCACGTCGCCGGTGAGGCAAACGCACACCCGGATGAGGAAGCCGTATCCCCCTCGAATAGGCCCGATGAAACCTTCGCTTGCCCCGACGGTGCGCCTGCCATTCCTTTGCCGGAAGTTTCGCCTGTGCTCGAAGAGGTGGCCCGGCAGCCCGAAACCTTGCCGCAACGAGCCGCTGCCGGCACCGCCGTCTCCGCGCCGGGCGAGGCAGGTGGTGCCCGGCCGCCGCAACTTGCTGCCAGCCGGGCGGGTGGGACGCCGGCGGTAACGCCTTCGCCAGGTGGCTACGGCATTTCGGGCGAGCCGTTTGCCGACAGCCGGGCAAACGCCCGGGCGCAGGCGCTGTTGCCCGAGGCCGTCACGCCGGCCATCGATCTGCCCGCCACAGGCTTTTCGGCGGACGATCTGCGCCGCTTGGGCGAGGAAATCGCAGCCGCATCGGGCAGCACGGCCAGTGCCGCTTGCGCGCACCCGGTTCCCGGCGCGCCTGCCCATCGCAGCGGGTGGATGGCCTTGCCGGCTGTTCTGCGCATCGTTTCGTTCGGGCGCACTGCGCCCAGCTTCCCTGCTGCGCCGGCCGGCGTAGTGTGGGACGGTGCGGAGTCCACACCGCTTCCACCGGCAGAAGGTATCCCAGGGCCGGAAGCCGTGCGCCATCCGGCCGTAACCGGGCCAGCGGAGCGCCCGGCTGTAACCGGGCCAGCGGAGCGCCCGGCTGTAACCGGGCCAGCGGAGCGCCCGGCTGTAACCGGGCCAGCGGAGCGCCCGGCTGTAACCGGGCCAGCGGAGCGCCCGGCCGCCGCTGCCTTTTCCGAATGGGATGTGCAGGAACTGCTCGAGGCGCTCAAGCGTGAAGCCTGGCGCGAATACGAACGTTTTTACGGCCCGGTGAGATAGCCATGCCTGTAGAAATCGGTGGCATCAAGGTTCCGCGAGTTCATCGCCTGACGACGCTGGAGCAGGCCGCGTTTGTCCATCACCGTGTGCCCGGGCAGGACGGCAACACCATTCAAAACCTGGGGCGCGATTCGGTGCAGCTGGAAATCGAAGGGATTTTCTTCGGGCCGCAGGCTAAAGAAGACCTCGAGAAACTGCGCGGGCTGTACGTCAAGCGCCAGCCCGTCGATTTCATTGCCGATCTGATGGGCCAGTACTTCACCGGCAAGGTGGTCCTGACCCGCCTGGATGTGGCCCAATCGGCGCAGGAGCCTCAGCAGTTCAGCTATTCGCTGGTGGTCGCGGAGTACGTGCAGCCGCCCAAACAGGGTGCGACGGCGCAGCAGGCGCTGGCCAACAAGGCCAGGCTCGAGGCCAAGGTCGCGCTCGATATTGCGACGCTGCCCGATGCGCTCGCGCTGGGTTCGATGCCCGAGATCAGCAACCCCTTTGTGCCGCTCAACGACGCGCTGGAACCCGCCCGCCAGGCTACCGAGGCGCTGGTCCAATCGATGGATGGCTTGAAGAAATTATTCGGAGCATGATATGGCAGGAATTTTGGATCAACTTCCCAACCCCAGCCAGCTTAGCGACCTGAAGAAAATGATTGCCTTCGACCCGGCTTCGCTCGGTTTTGGCGACGCCGGTGCGTTCAATATCAGCGATCTGACCGCTTCGCTGAGCAGCCTGGGCGGCGAGGATGCTTTGAAAGGCTTGTCGCTGCCCGCTGTGCCGGCTTCGTTAAGCAAGGACGGCGTGTTGAGCGCCCTCAACCAACCCCTGGGAAAGCTGAAATCGTTCGATATTCAGGCCGTGTTGGGCGATCTGGCCGGTGGCTCGCTGCCCATCGACCTGGCCGCGCCGAACTTCGACCTGAACGCCCCGATCAGCACGATTACCACCCAGCTCTGGCCCGGCCCGGTCACAATTGCCGCGCCGTCGTTCGATACGAATATCCCTGGCCTCGATTTGTCCGCGGCCGTGGCGCCGCTCAATCGCCTGGCGCGCGCCGGCGCAGCCACGCCGCTGCGCCTGTTGTTCATGTTGATGCGCGTGGGGGAGTCGTTCGTCACCACCATCACCGATACCGACACGCTATTCAAGCTGACGGTCGAGGCGCTGGAGGAAATCTACGGCCAGCAGATGAATGCCGCGCTGCTGCGCCTGCCGTATCAGGCCGTAGATCATTCGATGCGCCAGTTGGGCGCAGTGGATGCCCCACAGGGCTTTGTCGCCCGTTACCGGGCGTTGCTCAACGAAATCGAAACGCTCACACCGGCAGACAGCGGGCGTCTTGCCGGCATTCTAGACCAGGGTTACCACACCTTTGTCCCTGCGCTGCAAGATTTCGAGCAGGCGCGTCTGACGCTCGAAGCGCTGTCGGCGAACGATACGCAGTGGCTCGGTTTGGCGCTGGGAAACGTGCTCGATCTGTCGGCGGCGGATGCGGTCTTTTTGCAGAAGTACTTCGATCGTTTCGGAGACCAGGCGCACAAAATCCTGGGGACGATCGCCCGGCCGGTGAAGCAGATCGGCAGTATGGCCGGAAAAGTCAGCGACTACATGAACCAGGCCGCCGACAAAGCCGATACGGCTGCCCAGACCGTTGCCACGCAGATCGAAACCAACCTCACCCAAGTGGAAGATTTCCTCAAGCAGGCGCAAACCGCGATCGAGGACATCGAACGACAGGTACGTGACTTCGTCGAAACACTGGACGTGGCCCCGCTGGTCGATAAGGCCAAGCTCGGCTGCGCCAAGATCGGCCAGGCCGTGGAGATGTTCTTCGGCAAAGTCGAAGAACTCAAGCGCAAGCTGGACGAGATGGTCCAGAAGGTCGGCGAGCAGATCGACCAGAAGCTGACCGAAGCCTTTACCCTCGCCGAACAGAAAATCCGTGAACTGCTGGGAAAGATCACCGAAGTGCTCAACCGCCCCGAGGTGAAAGACGCCCTCGAACAGGCCCGCCAGGGCATCGAAAAGTTCAAGGCCACCATCGAACAGGCCTCGCTCAAACCGGTCTTCGACCTGGTGATCGGCAAAACCGGCGACCTGGAGAACAGCATCAAGGCGCTGAACGTGGCGCAACTGGGTACACCGCAGAAAGCGGCCCTCAAGGTGGGCGTAAAAGTGATCGAGCAGGTGAAGGTGGATGAGATCATCAAGCCTGAACTGCTCGCCGCCTTCGAACAAATCCGGCAGCCGCTGGCCGAACTGATTACCCTGCTCAAAGACAAGGCCGTCGAGATCGAAAAAATGATCTATGCCTTCAATCCCGGCACGGTCGTCGACGAGTTCATCGTCAGTTCGGAACCGTACCAGTGGTTGATGCGCCTGCTGGATGATTTCCGCCCGTCGAAGCTGCTCGAACCGCTCAAGCAGGCCAACGACTTCGTCACCGGCATCGTGCGCCAGCTCGATCCAAATCTCTTGATCGATGCGGTGCAGAAAATCTACGCCAGGCTGGCCGGGTTGGTGGAAATGCTCAACCCGGCCCCGCTCGACCGGATGATCGGGGATGCGGTGGAAGTGGCCGTTTCGATGCTCGGGCGCATCCGCGACCGGGAACTGGATCGCATCCTCGATACGATCAAACAGACCATCTCGCTGGCCCGGCTGATGGAAAAAACCGGTCTGGCCGAAATTGCCAACGCCGATTTTTGGCAGCTTTTGCAAAACATTTTGGGCGGCGGCTACCTGGATGAGATCGGCAAGGCCATCTCCGCCGTGGAAAACCAACTGGCGGCCCTGGCAGCCACACTCGATTTTAGCAAGGCCCAGGCAGGCCTGCGCGCGCTCGTAACGGGTGTCGAGCGGCAAATCGCCGTGGATGGTAGCTTCATCCAGAAACGGGCCAGCGAACTTGCCACTGCGTTTGGCCGCCAGTTGGCCGACCTGGAAGCGCTCGAAGCGCGCCGCCTGGCGCTGCTCCAAACCCCCGAAGTTTTCCCTGAAATCACCGCCTTGCTAAGCCAGTTAGGGCTGGCTCCCGTGCTACAACTCCAGCCGGCTGTTGTTGCCGTTGCCGAATGGGAAGCCGCACCCATGAATGCGGCGGTCGAAACGGCCAACGAACTGCTCGGCAGCAAGATCGAGCCGCTGCGCCGGCTCAGTTCGGCCAGCTTTCAAGACGCTGCCGTGGCGATTTTCCGCAAGCAGTTGAGCGAGCCGGTCAACGCCCTGATCCGCCAGTTGCAGGCCGATCTGCAACCCTTCGGCGATGCGCTCAAGAAAATCCGGCAGATTTTGATCACCCTGTCCGAACTGCCCGCCAGGATCGACGCTTCGGTGGCTGCCGTGCTGGAAACCGCCCGCGAGAGCGTCAAAAAGGTCATCACCGGCGTGATCAATACCATCCAGACGCTGCAAAAATCGCTGAGCGGCGTGCTGGCCGGCGTTTACCAACGCATCGAGAAGATCGTCGCCGACCTGAGTCCCTACTGGATGCTCAATTCCTTCGCCAAAAGCGATCTCGCCGGCGATCAGGGCGACGACACGTCAACGCCGCCGGGGATGCTGGCGATTGCCCGGCGCATTGTCAGCGGAAGCGATGATGGCGGCCTGCGCGTGGCTGCCCTGCTGCAAACCAAGCTCTCCGCCGATCAACTGGCCCTGCTGCGCAGCGAGGTGGCCGATACGTCCGGTGCGCTGCAAGGTGGCAACCGCAAAAACGTTCTGCTGGCGCTGAACGAAGCGCTGCGCGATCGCAACCTGTGCGCCCGCGAAACCGTGGACACCCTCAAGGCCGCCCTCGACAGCCGCCTGGCCGAAATCCAGGCCAGGCCGCAGAAAGCAGCCGCCGATGTCACGGCTGCCTACCGCTGTGGGGCGCTGCGCCGCCAACTGAGCGATGCCTGGGTGCGCTACGAAAGCGGTGAAGACAAAGCCAACGCCCTGATCCGCCTGAATCGCATCGTGCTCGAGGCGGCCTACCCTGAAGATGTGGCGATGAGCCTGCAATCGCTGCACCCCTTCATCGTGGAGAACGTGGCTCACCTGTACCCGCAGGATACTGTGGACAAGCTGGACGGCATCTACACCAAAACCGTGGAGAAAGTCAAGGCCTTGCCCAGGCAGCTGATCGCCGACCCGTTGGACGACGAGTTCGCCGAGATCAAGGCCATTCTCAAGGCCAACTTCGACATTTCGGGCATCTTTGCCGTGCTGGAAATCAAGGTAGACGGGCTGGACGAGGACCTTTCACAGGGTCTCGATCGCCTGAGCCTGGCCTACAACCGGCTGTTACAGGCCTTCGACCAAAAACTTTCGGCCGCCTGATATGCTGAACGTCGCTTACAAGCTCACCCTGGGCAATATCACCTGCCAATCGGGTAAGGGCAGCCGCCTGGTGGCCCTGGATGTCCGGGCTGCGCTGGATGTCCCCGTGAACGCAGCCCGCGTCACGCTGGATGGATTGGCCGAGCTGACCCTAAGGCCTGGCGACCCGGTCGGGATCGCGTTGGGCTACGACAAAACGGCCACCAAGGTGTTTACCGGCAGCGTCACCACCTTGGAACAGGGTTTGCAAAACGTGACGGTCTATGCCGCCAGTGCTTTTGGCGCTCTGACGGCTTCTCGTTTCAACCTGCTCTTCGAAAAGCAAAGCGCCGGAACTATGGCCGGCGATCTGTTGGGCAGGTGCAAAGTCAAGAAGGCCAGTGTAGAAAACGGCGAGAAATTTGCCACCTTCACCGTCAGCGACCGTGAAAGCGCCTGGGAAGTACTGGCCGGGCTGGCCCGCCGTTGTGGTTTCGATTTCTATGCGGACATCGATGACAAGGCCCACTTTAAAAAATATGCCGCCGGGCAGACACACAGCCTGGAATATGGCACACATATTCTCGATTTTTACCATGGTGCCGTGCCGGCCGCACTGGATGGCGTGGAAGTCTACGGCGAAAGCCCGGTGGGCCAGGGGCAGGGCGAAGACGCCAGCGCCTGGCTGCGGAAGAAAGAGGTAAAGGGCAGCGCCGGAAAGTCATCCGGCAACGTGTTGCGCCTGACGGACCCGGCGGCCCGCACGCAGGACCTGGCCCGGACGCTGGCAAAGAACATCCTGGCAGCGCACCAAAGCACCGCCCGAGGCTGGATGCGCCTGCTTGGCAACCCGGCCATCAGGCTGGGTGACGCCGTCAAGGTGGCCGGGCTGCCGCAGTCTTCGCAGAACGGCACGTATAAGGTCACGGGTGTGCGCCACCGGTTGTGCGTGCGTTCAGGTTTCATAACCGAAGTTGGCTGGATCAAGGTGTAGAAAGCGTAGGAATTTGGACAGTCTGATTGGCGTGATGAAAAAGGTGGCCGAGCAAGAGGCCCAGCGCATCCACACCACCGAACTGGGCGTGGTGACGGCCGTCTTCCCGCACGCCGATGAAGGCGACAAAGACAATTACCAGTGTTCGGTCACGCTCAAGAACAAGAAGCAAGCCGACGGTTCCGATTTCGAACTGCGCAAGGTGCCCGTGGCCAGCCCCTACCTGGGCCTGGCGGCCATTCCAAACGTAGGCGACCTGGTGCTGGTCAGCTTCATCGGCGGCGATATCCATGCGCCCGTCATCACGGGGCGGTTGTACAACGATGCCGACCGGCCCCCGGCCAACAAGGCCAAAGAATTTCTGCTGCAACACGACATTAAAGAAGGCGGCAGCATCAAGCTGGACGAAGAAGGCCGCATCGTCCTTACCAGCAAGGACAAGAAGAACGTTTTTACGCTCGAGGACGAGAAAATTTCGCTCGTGAATGAAAAGTTCAACCTGGTAATCGATGTTTCCGGCGAAACGATCACCATCGCCTCCGACAAGGACCTGGCGCTGGTCGCCAGGAACGGCAAGTTTTCGGTGGACGCCGGCGAAATCATGATGAAATCGAAGCAGGACATCCAGGTGGAATCGGGTGCGGCGCTGAGCCTGAAGTCTACGGCAGATACCAAGCTGGAGGCGAGCGCCGGCGTTAATATCAAAGCCGCCACCAGCCTGACTGCCGAGGGAACGGCCGGCGCCACGCTCAAAAATGCGGCCGCCGAGGTGGCGCTGAGCGGCCCGACGGTCAATATCAACAAAGGCGCCCTGGAGGTGACCTGATGCCCGGTTATCTGTTGACGATGAGCTGTGTGGTGATGTGCGCGCACGGCGGCAAGGCCTCACCGGCCGCTCCCAACGTGCGCGTCAAGATCATGGGCACGCCCGTGCCGATGTCGTCGCCGCCCTTTGTGGTGGCCGGGTGTGCGATGGCCGTGCCGCCGCCCGGCGGCCCCGGCCCGACGCCCTGCATTTCGGCGACCTTCCTGCCGCCCACGATGACCTTGCGCGTCAAATCGATGGGACAGCCCTTGCTGTGCGCAAGCAGTGCAACCGGCCTGGCGATCGTCACCCCACCGGCCCCGCCGGTCCCGCTTCAACCGGTAGCGTTTGCCGGCCAGGTGCGTGTAAAGGGGCTGTAACATGACGACCGATTTGTTTCTTACGCAGCGCGGCTTCAACGCCCTGGCGTCCGACCGCGCCGGTGTGGATATCGTCATCGCGCGCGGCGATTTGTGCCTGGTAAGCGGGCGCGCCAATCTGAACCAGGCTATTCTCGGCCGCCTGTTTACCCGCCGCGGAGAACTGGCCGGGCTGGGGCACCCAGACTACGGCTCGCGGCTCTACCTGCTGATTGGCGAACCGAACACGCCTCGCACGCAGGCCGTGGCCGAGTTATACATCCGGGAAGCGCTGGCCGAGGAAGCGCGTGTTACGGAAATCCGGGAGATCGCTTTCAAGCCGCCCTCGCTGCGCGCCGGCGAGCGTGACGTGCTGGCGCTGACGCTGTCCGTTTTGCCGGTGGACGAAGATGCGCCGCTTCTCTTGACCATGGATATCCCGCTGTAGGCAACGGTAAACCCTTCCATGCCGGCGCAAGTGAATGCTTGGGTTCTACGC
>JBMOLU010000033.1:0-60565 GCA_049325275.1 Chloroflexota bacterium | reverse complement strand
GCTGGCGCTGACGCTGTCCGTTTTGCCGGTGGACGAAGATGCGCCGCTTCTCTTGACCATGGATATCCCGCTGTAGGCAACGGTAAACCCTTCCATGCCGGCGCAAGTGAATGCTTGGGTTCTACGCTGGCGCAAGTGAATGCTTGGGTTCTACGCTGGCGCAAATGAATGCTTGGGTTCTACGCTGGCGCAAGTGAATGCTTGGGTTCTACGCCGGCGCAGGTGAATGCTTGGGTTCTACGCTGGCGCAAGTGAATGCTTGGGTTCTACGCTGGCGCAAGTGAATGCTTACGCCCTACGGAGGCCGATGTGTCTTTTGACAAGAAAAGCTTCACCGATATTTATGAAGCCATGGTGGCCGACACGCGCCGCCGCATTCCGCAGTTGAGTGATTTCGAAGAAGGTAGCGTCGTCCGTTCGCTGTTCGAGACCTTCGCCGTCGAACTGTCCACGCTCTACGAGCAGCTCGACCTGGTCTACCAGGCCGGCTTTATCGATACGGCCGAAGGGGCCAACCTCGACCGGGTGGTGGCTGTGCTGGGGATCAAGCGCAACGAGCCTGATTTTGCCACCGGCGCAGTTACCTTCGAGCGTGACAGGGGCTTGAACGAGGAACTGGTTATTCCGATCGGTACGCTGGTGATGACGGAAGAGGACGAGAGTAAAGAGCCACCCAAGAAGGCTTATATCACCATCGAGGAAGGGCGCATGCCACCCGGTGAAACGCTTGCCGATGTGCGCATCCAGGCAGAAGAACGCGGCAAACGCATGGTGGCAGACCCCGAAACGATCGTCGTCATGCCGCGCCCGGTACCCGGCATCAAGGCCGTTCACAATCCGAAAGCGGTGCGCTTTCTGGGGCGCGATCGCGAAAACGATGAAGATCTGCGCCAGCGCGCCAAGCAGGCCCTGTTGGCCTCGGGGCGCGCCTCGATTGCATCGATTGAAAACGCGTTGATCGGGATGCCCGGCGTGCGCGAAGTGCGCGTCAAGGAGAATTTCCCTGCGGACGGCAAGATCGATTCCAGCGTACCCGGCTTGGGCATGATCGAAGTTTACGTAGACGGGCTGACGAACCAAAACGCGCTTGCTTTGCGCCAGCGCATCGACCAGGTGCGGGCGGCCGGTGTCTATGTGGTCCTGAAACCGGCGATTGCCATTCACCTGGAGGCAGTGATCGAAATCGAACTGGATCAACGCATCTCCGCTGAGGAGGAACGCCGGCAAGCGGAGAAAGACGTCGCGCTGGCTGTGGAAGGATTGGTCGGAGGCTTGGGCATGGGCGAATCGCTGTTGTTTTCACAGCTGGCCGGTGAAATCCTGAAAGTCAACGGTGTCAAAGACGTTCCCAACTTTCAGATGACTACTTATCGTGAAGACGACAGCGATGCCAGCCGGGCGGCCGGCAAAATTACCCTGACGCGTGAGGCGACGGCACGCGCCGTGACCGTCCCGGCCAATACAGCCTTATGCACCGAACTCGGCCAGGAGTTTCTCACCGTTGCTGATACGGTTCTCGGCGAGGGGCAGCCGGCCGTCGATGTGGAAGTGCGCGCCACCCGCAGCGGGCGCGCCGGCGAACTGGTGCGCACCGGGTCTGCCATCGGCTGGCAAAAGACCAAGATCGGCGGCATGAACTTCACCGCCGGCAACCAGTTTCCCATTCGGATTCCGCGCTCGGCGTACGGCCCTATCGAACGACGCATCGACACGCAAATTCTCGAACGCCTGGTCGCCGAGAGTATCCGTGTGGCTGCCGGGCAAAAGCCTCTGCGTGTACGCGTGCAGGTGTGGCTGCCGGCGCTGGCCGAAGAGATGGACCGGCTGCGTCAGGTCACCGCCGAGGTTGACGCGGCGCTCAAGGAAATTGCGCAGCAGCATAGCATCATCGAGGCGGCGCAAAAATTGATTGCAGATACGCAAAAATCGTTCGAAGCCAGCGAGCAGCAGCGCCAGGCTGCCGAAGCCAACATACAGATCCTTCAGGCGGCCAGGAAAAGACTGGCCGATGCTGACGTTGTGCAGCAGGTTTCTCTGGACGAAAATATCGCCAGGCAACGCCAGGCGCTCGATACGCTCGAAAGCGCCATCGAGGCGGCCCGCGCCGAAATCGAGCAGCAGCGCCGGGTCATCGCCGGTGCCGAAAAAGCGATAGAAGCCGCCGGTGGAAGAATGGCGCAGCAAAGGCAGACGATTGCCGAGACTGAGAAAGCGATGCAGGTCACTATCGAAGCGGCCCAAAAGCAGCGCCTGGCGATCGAGGCGGCTATCCAGGCATTTTTTGCAAGCTGCGAAGCGGGCAAGAGCTTTACCAAGAGCGAACTGGCCGAGCGTATCCGCCCGGCTGCCGGAGAGAACTCCGACCTGCGGTTGGTGTCCTTTCCCTTCCAGAGCCAGGCGCCGGAGGACGACTATCTCGTGGAGGCGAGTTTCATCGAAAAACCCGAGGCGGAGATCGTTTTCGTCTATTGCCACAAGCGCTTCCTGAACGGGCGCTTGCAGTTGGTTTTGCCCCTGACCGCCAGCGACGCGGAGAAAAGCGACACCGTCGGCGCAGCCCGCCAGACGATCAAGGATTTTCTCGACGCCCTGGCCCCTGAAGAAGACATCGATCTGGAAAAATTGCAGGAAGCGGTTGCCGCCGTGGAGAAGGTGCTGCGCCTCGAATTTCGCCCTGAAGACTGCACGCTGCTCGATGCCGGCGACGCCCTCCTGGACGGCCGGGTGAAAGACCGCGCCGTCCGTATCGATGCGTTCGAGAAAGTCTTTTTGTCCGAAAAGTTTGAGATCGAAGCGTAATGGAACCCAAATTCGGCAAAACGCTTACCGGAAAGACCGTGGGCATGCTGGCCAGGCTGCCGCACTTCGCCCACGCCGGCCAGTCGCCCGGCCTGCTGGCTGCGGTGCTGGATGTTTTTGGGCGGCGCCTGGAGCGCGCCGAAATCGACCTGGTGCGCGTGTTGCACGCCCATCACGTGGAAACCGCCGACAACGAAGGCGCCCAGGGGTATACCGCCCCGCCGGCGCTGCGCGGCGACCTGGACAAAATCTTCGCGCTGTACCTCGAGGCGCTGGGCGGCACGGCGCTTCTGGTCAAGATTAACCCGCGCTTTACCATGCGTTCCATCGATGTGCGCCGCCTGGCGAAGCGGCTGGTAGAAGAAGAGTCGCCGCTGATCGCTTACCTGCGGATGAAAATCCCTCTGAAGGCCTGGAAGCTCCTGCTGCGTTACGACGCCAGCCGCATGGCTTTCGAGTCCAGGCATATCTTGCCCGGTTTTGCCCTGGCGCTGCTGCTTGGCCGCAGTGGGATGGCGCGCTACGTACGCCAGAAGCTTGCCCCCGCCACGCGCGAACTGCTCTCGGCCTATGATGGCCGCGCCACCCTGGAAGAGCGCCTGCAGCAGGCGCTCGCCAAAGATCTGAACGAACGTTTGCTGCGCGACGCCAACCTGTTCCGCAAAAATGAAGACGAGCTGCGGGCGATGAATCTGGGGTTGGTAGCGCTCCAATTAATCAACAGCATCTATCACGACCACCTGCACGAGAAGTACCGCGCCGAGCCTGATCCTGCCCGGCGTGAGCAGCTGCTCGCCACGCTGGTGAACGTCGAACCGGCCGGACGCCCCGTGGGCGACGACCTGGTGCGGCTTAACCGCCTGCTGCTCGAAGCGGCTTTCCCGTACGACGCATCCCACCCCTGGGGCTTTCACCCGCGCGGCGTGCCATCTATCGACGAAGTGTGCGCGGCGCTGGTGGGCGGCGGCGACGGATCGGATGGCGGCGGCGCGTTGAACCTGCTGCTGGAAGATGCGGTGCTTTACCGTGAGGAACGCTTCCCGGAAATCGTCGAAGACTACCCTTGCTTGCAAAAGCGTTTCGACCAACAGCGCGCCTGGCTCAACCGCACCCTGCTCGAATCGGCCTTCCCATACGAAATCGAGCCGAGCTATGCGCCCTACCGCGAGCGGCTGCGCGGGTTGATCGGTGTGCTGCGGCGAGGGGCGTCCACCCGCCAGGGGATTATCGACATCGTGGCGGCCAACCTGGGCATCCTCGGCGACGATCCACAAGTGCGGGCGGCCAAAGCCCAGATCGCCGTCGAAGAGTTCAACCCGCAGCGGACCCACTTTTTCAGCGGCAAACTGGCCTTGTTCGATGAATTTTCCGTGGACAACAGCAATCCCGGCGAGGAAACGCCCGAAATCTGGGCCACGATGCTGCCCGGCGTCGCCGGCGCGCTGGCGAACGTACGCTTCACCGACGTCGCCACCCGGAAAACCATTCGCATAGCCACGAGAATCGAGCCGGGTGACACGCTGATCTTCAAGGACGGCGGCGTCCTGCTCAATGGCGTCGCACCGCCCGATCTGCCTATCGGCGCCATCCCGGTGCTGCGGCCGGGAGTGTCTTGCTGGCGCTTCGAAGCCGACGTGATTGCCCAGGGTGACGGCGCCGTCCATCCAGCCGGACGTTACGATCAGGCCAATTTCGACGATGGGGTATGGATCGATGATGCGCCGCTGGTTGCCGTGGAGGTCATGTCCTACCGTTACACGCCGGGTGTCTTCACAGTGGTGATCCCGTGGCACATTCCCGGCTTCACCGATAAGTTTGCCGAAACCGAGCAGCACCCGCGCCATCAAATTCTGGCTCTCGTCAACCGTGTGAAGGCGGCAGGTGTGCTAGCACAAGTTGCTTACAAGCAGGTCTACCGTGAAGATCACGACCGGGAAGAACACCTGACGTTGGTGCTGCAAGGGCCGTTGCTTGGCGAAGATGCCGATGTACGGGATGCGTTGATGGCCAGCAATACGCAGCAGGCCCGTGAAGACCAGGACGTGCTCGATGCGTTCTCGCTTGCCGGCCGTTTCGATACCACCTGTTTTGACAGTTTGAATACGTTTTCACGATAACCCTCAGGAGGAACCTGCCATGCTACCCAGAGAAGACCTGCACCTTGCCGGAAAGCTTACGCTGCAAAAGATTGCGCTGGATGGGGGTCTGGTCGAAGAAATCCAGGCGCACAACGACATTACCCTGGCCGGCCGCACCCTGGTGGCGCGGCTCTTCAACAAGGAAAGCGCCGCGGTGAACATCAGCCGGGTGTCGAAAATCGGCATCGGGCGTTCGCAGAACAAGTTCGACCCGAAAGCCACCGCACTAGGCGATAAGGTCGGCGAGACGCCGATCAGCCGCATCGAAACCAGCGAGGTGATGGACGCCTCCGGGCGGCCGCGCGTGCTGCTGCGCCTGATCGGCGAACTGGGCGAGAACGACTGCAACGATACGCTGCGCGAAGCGGCCTTGTTTACCGAAGACGATGTCATGTACAACCGGGTCGCATTCGATACCGTTACCAAATCCAAGCAGTTCAAACTGACGCTGGTTTGGGAAATTCTGTTTTAGCAGCTGTAGCGCAAAATCGACAGGAGGCATTTCATGGCTTACACGCACGTCGACAAATCCAGCGGGCAACTGATCCGTTCGGCCGATTGGAACGACATGGGGCACGAACTGGTGCGCCTCGAAACGGCAAAGGTCAACCGTTCCGGCGATACGATTGGCGGCGATCTCAAGGTGACGGGCCATTTCGACCTGGGCAATTCGGACCTGTATTTCACCCAAACCGATCACAAGCACAGCGGGCTTGGGAACGCAAACGGCTGCGCTGCCATCGAAAACGCCAGCGACTACGACGCGCTGATGATTTTGGGGCGCGCCCATGACGGCGGCCGGCGGGTGGTCAAGTTGTGGGATTACCTCGAAGTCCACGGGGAGTTGAAGGTAACCGGCCCTACTGCGGTTGGCGGCGATTTGCAGCTTGGCGGCGCGGCAAGCTTTGGGAAGGCGACGCGCCAGATGCTCAACCTGTGGGATACAGCGTACGGCATCGGCGTCCAGAACAGCACGCAGTATTTCCGCAGCGGCAAGAACTTTGCCTGGTACAAAAACGGGGCGCACAGCGACGACGAACTGAGCGCGGGCGCGAACGGGATCGTCCAGATGGCGCTGCAGGACGGCCGCCTGGGCATCGGCACCGCGGCGCCGAAGCAGGCCCTGGACGTACGCGGCAGGATACACGTCGAACACGGCGTCATTCAGCGCGGCGGTGACCCGATCACGAACACCAGCGACCTGGGCCTGTTCTCGCAGGTCGAAGGAAGCCACATCCGCATCGTCACGCAGAACGCGCCGATCCGCTTCTACACCGACGGCGGCGCCGGCACGCAGCAGACGCTTTCGATCGAAAAGGATCGCGTGGACATCAGCAAGGCGGTAAACATCGCAGCCGACCTGAAGGTGACCGGCGTGGCGGCCCTGAGCGGTTCGTTAAGCCTCGATGGCGCGGCAAGCTTTGGGAAGGCGACGCGCCAGATGCTCAACCTGTGGGATACAGCGTACGGCATCGGCGTCCAGAACAGCACGCAGTATTTCCGCAGCGGCAAGAACTTTGCCTGGTACAAAAACGGGGCGCACAGCGACGACGAACTGAGCGCGGGCGCGAACGGGATCGTCCAGATGGCGCTGCAGGACGGCCGCCTGGGCATCGGCACCGCGGCGCCGAAGCAGGCCCTGGACGTACGCGGCAGGATACACGTCGAACACGGCGTCATTCAGCGCGGCGGTGACCCGATCACGAACACCAGCGACCTGGGCCTGTTCTCGCAGGTCGAAGGAAGCCACATCCGCATCGTCACGCAGAACGCGCCGATCCGCTTCTACACCGACGGCGGCGCCGGCACGCAGCAGACGCTTTCGATCGAAAAGGATCGCGTGGACATCAGCAAGGCGGTAAACATCGCAGCCGACCTGAAGGTGACCGGTGCGCTGGCCTTGAGCGGCTCGGCAAGCCTCGATGGTGCAGTAAACTTTGGAAAGGCGACGCGCCAGATGCTCAACCTGTGGGGTACAGTGTACGGCATCGGCATTCAGAACAGCACGCAGTATTTCCGCAGCGGCAAGAACTTTGCCTGGTACAAAAACGGGGCGCACGACGATAACGAACTGAGTGCGGGCGCGAATGGCATCGCCCAGATGGTTTTACGAGATGGTAACCTTGGTGTTGGAACGGATACACCACAGGCGAGGTTACAAGTTGTTGAAGGAGCCATTATGCCATCCCACGGTAAGGGCGAGAGTGCCGGAATTCTTTTTCCACAAGACGCTGCCGGTGGAAGTGGAGACCGGGGGTGGATACGCTACTATGCACGCTCCGGCGAGGCCATGACTCTGGCTATTGGTATAGAGAATGATGGCGATGATCATATTGCCCTGATACCATCTGGTAATGTGGGTATCGGAACAGATAACCCGGCCGCGAAGTTAGAAGTTGTAGGTACTTTCATGGAAAGGCTAGAAATCATTGCCTGTAGCCGCCGGGATGACTGGAAATCGCAAAATCATCCAATTATGCAGTACTTCAGAAATAAGTTATGGGGGAAGCCTGCAGGAACCATGATACGTGCCATTCAAGATCATCCGGGATGGCGAGGACATTATTGGCAAGGTTGGGTTGATGCGGATGGCAAAATAAGAGTAGTTCATAACTACTATAACACGAATGAGTGTGTCATCCCATAGCTGTTGGCTCTTCACCCTTTGGCACTGGAGCGAAAACTTTCAAATTAGGAAGGCTGGATATGCGTGGAAGACTCGAAAACCGAATTAATGAACTGAAAGCCGAGTTCGAAGCCGGCCAAAAGATGCTGGCCGACCTGGAAGCGAAGAAGGCCGAATTGCAAACTACGCTGCTGCGGATCAGCGGTGCCATCCAGGTACTCGAAGAGCTGCTGGCGCAGCAAGACGGTACCGCCGCTGGGCAGGAATAGCCCCGTGATCGCCCCTCTGGCGCAGGTGCTGGCAAGCCGCTTGAGCGATATCCTGGGCGCCATCCGGGTGCAAGCGGCGCCGTTTGCGGCGGCGCCCGGCAAGGCCGCCGTCCCGGCGCTGGCGATTTACCCGGGCAAAATGATCGTTCAACAAACCGTGCGGGAAGGCATACCCCTCGTGCGTGAAGTTGCCTGCACGCAGCAGATCACCCTCGGGCAGCCCAAGGCCGGCCCTTATCCACTCGATGCACCGCCCAAGGCAGGCACGCTGCAGGCCAGGCGGATCGCACCGGGCGATCCGCCTGCGCCGCTTGCCGCTGCCGATTTCCGTGTGGATGCCGGCCAGCCGGCGATTTCTTTCCCCACGTCCCGAACGGCGCGCGGCAACCTGATCCAGGTCGAATTCATGACCGTCCAGAGCACCCGCCGGCGCGAGATCAGCCAGGAACTGTGGATCGATACGTACGATGAGAGCGGCGCAGGGGCCGAAAGGTGGGCCGGCCTGGCCTGCGCCGTCATCCTCCACGGCGCTGAAGCGATACTGCCCACCGTCAACGGTGGGAGCGGCAGCCGCATTCAGGCGTTTTGTAGCGCAACGGCCATCCGGCAAATCGAGCTTGTCGAAGGCCTGCCGCTGTTTGGCGACGAGTTACCCGGCTACCGCCTGAAGTTCGCTGTCACCGGTGACTTGCAGTTGACGCAGTTCTACGTGGAAAGCCCGGCCGTGATTCGGCAGGTGCTGATCGAGCAGGGCTGATGTTTCGTGTTTCCCGTGTGTAGTCATCGTGCCAGATGGATCCGGCTTTGTGGCCGGGGCGGTTGTTCTGCCTGTGAAGAGCGGGCAGGATGCCCGCTCTTCACAGGCAGGTGTGACGCACTTCCATGAAGAAAGGTAGACGGTGCCTGTTTTAGCCGGTAGAGTGCGTCGCACCTTGTTTTTCAGATAGCTCCTTAGCGGATAACGAGCGGCAGGTAGATGTGGCTCTGCCCCTGGATGACGGTGATGGTAAACGTTTGTGTTGCGCTCAGCCCGTCGCCGTCGCGTACTTCCAGGGTCACGGTATACTCGCCGGCAGCGTCGGGCATACCGCTCAGCGTGGATTTCCCACTGCGGTTTGCCGTCAGCGTCAGCCAGTCGGGTTTGGCGGTTGCGGTAATGGTAAGCGCATCGCTATTCAGATCGCCGGCCCGTACGATGTAGGTATACATGCCGTGGGTTGAGGCGTTTTCGACCGGCGTGCTGGCAAACGCCGGCGCAACATTCGGCCAGGTGGCGGTGTTTTTGTAGTAGCTGATCCGGCCAATTTCCTGCCCGACAAATGCGTCGGGGGTGCCGTTGCCGTCGAGATCGGCAAAGGCCGGCCGGCTCACGAACCACACTTCTGCGCTTTCGAGGGGGTTGTTGGCGCCGGCCTGTAGTTCGAAGTTCGGTTCCCGCGGGGTTGCGCCAACGTTCTTGTAGTAGGCCAGGTAGCCGTTTTTGTTCCCGATCACCACATCGAAGTCGCCATCTGCATCCATATCCACCGCGGCCGGCGCAGACGAATCGCCTACGTCAACGCCATCGAAGGGGCTACCGGTAGTGATCTGCACTTCGAAACTGGGGGTGCTTGTGCTACCTGTGTTCCGGTACAGGAAGACACGCCCATCCCAGTTGCCTGCCAGAACGTCGGTGTCCCCGTCGCCATCAATGTCGAACGCTGTGGGCGATACTTCGGCTGCGTCGTTCGGCCCGAGGCCGTAGAAGGGATTCGGAGTCACTTCTTCGAACTCAGGGGCGGTAACCGTGCCCGTGTTGCGGTAGTATACCGGCCACTTGCTGAAGCCCCCGCCGCTTACGGCGTCGTAGTCCCCGTCGCCGTCGAAGTCGGCAAAGGCGATGCGGCTTTTCGCGACAGGGTCGATCGTTTTGAACGGATTGGTGGTGCCGCTGCGATCTGCAAAACCGGCGCCTGTATTCTCGAAATAGCTGATGGCATAACGCCCGGTGTTAGGGTCGCCGTTGTAGGCGCTGATAAACACATCCTGATCGCCGTCATCGTCGATGTCTACGAAGGCCGGGCCGCTCCAGCCGTACTCTTTGCCATCGGTGGCTGTATAGCCCACGTCTATCCCGCCAAAGGGGTTGGACAGGCCCAGCCGTTGGGTAAAAACGCCTGAGACGTTCTCGAAGTAATTATAGATGCCAAAGAACTCGCCGCTGAAAAGATCCAGGTCGCCGTCCCCATCGATATCGGCAAAGGCTGGTGTGCTTTCGCCTTTGTACAGGTTGTAGCCTTCACCCTGCACCTCAGGCTTTACCGAGAGACCATCGAATGGATTTGCCGCACCGGTACGGGCGGTAAATTGAAGGTTCGCAGGGGTTCCGGTGTTTTCCCAGTAATAGAACAACCCGTCGGTCTGCCCGGCGATCAGATCTGCGTCACCATCAGCGTCGTAATCGAGGAGCGCCAGATCGTAAGCCTGTTCGCCGTTGATTCCGGCAAATGGTGAAGGGGTTTGGACAGCAAACGCAGGCGCGGCAGGCGTCCCCGTATTCTTGAGGAAAAATAGATCCTGTGTTGGGTCGCCCTTGCTGATCGCCATGTCGATGAGATTGTCGCCGTCGAGCTTTGCCATGGCAACCGAGACGGCGCCGGCGGCTGCCGGGACCGCTTCCACCAAAACCAACGTGCTGCCGTCGTTGCGGTAGAAGAAGACGCCGGTGACGATAGCACCGCCGGGATAGGGAATGTGCTGCTCTCCGGCGACGAAGAGATCCTGATCGTTATCGCCGTCGATGTCCACAAAAACCGGGTTGGCGCCGCTCAGAATCGTGCCGTTGAAGGGATTGTCGCTGCCGGTTTGCTCTTCGAACATCGGGTTTTGCGCCGTCCCCACGTTGCGGTAAAAGCTAAGCGGCCGGCCCTGCGCCAGCAGGTCTTCGTAGCCGCCGCTGCCAAAGGCGTCCTGGTCGCCGTCGTTATCGATATCGACAAAGGTAATCTGGCTGTTGCTGTAGATATCGAATGGATCGGTCTTGATGCGGTTCAACTCCGCCGGCAGCGGCGGCCGGAGCGGGTTCGTCGAGCGACTCTGCTCGACGAACGGGCCAACCGGCATGGCAGCGCCTGCCAACTTGCGCGCGCTGGCCGGGCTTAGCGCCGTTACCAGCGGCAAGGCGGCCAGCAAAAGCGCGACGATGACAATCATTCTTGACTTTTTAAACATTGTTTTGTACTCCTTGATAAAAAATGGATTACCCGTTTTCAACGGGCGCGTTTATCCAAATTCAGCGAACTTGCGCTGGCTGTCTGGGCGCGCAGAAAATCGAACAGGCCGTTCAGGTCGGTGAAGTTGTGCGGCTCGGTGCCGCCTACCGGTTCCAGCATCGCGTGCCAGAGGCCATGCCGGCCTGTGCGCCACAAGCGCAGCAGATAGGAACGGTACTCTGTGTGCGATTCGTCGTGGCCCGTGTCCATGTCGTTCAGATGGCCTCCTTTCATTTGCCTTTCGGGCTATAATCTGCGCTGCAAACAGCGCACCCACAGATCGTTGATTCGTTGCTTTCAGTATATCGAGCCAGTATCACGGAACTATCACGGCAGTACCCCACAGCATGAAATCTTCTTTGGAAATTCACCTTCTCGGCCCGTTCCAGGTCCTGCGGAATGGGGAAGCTGTGACAACCTTCGAGGCCGATACGGCGCGTGCCTTGCTGGCCTACCTGGCACTACACCCTGGCATTCCGGTGCCGCGTGAGAGCCTGGCAGCGTTGTTGTGGCCGGATCAGGCGTCTGATCGGGCGCTGCACGCCCTGAGCCAGGCGCTAAATCGCTTACGTAAAGCCATCGCAGACCCGGCTGTGCCCACCACTTACCTGCTTGCTACTCGAGATACGATCCAGCTCAACGCACAGGCAGACTACGAGTTGGACGTTGCCGAATTTACCCGCCTGCTGGCTGTATGCCGGCAGCATGACCACCGCGATGTGCAGGTTTGCGGCGTCTGTATCCACCGCCTGGAGCAGGCCGCAGCCCTTTACCGGGCAGATTTGTTGAAGGGTTTTTTTCTCGACAGCCGGGAATTCGAAGAGTGGCTGGTGATACAGCGCGAGCAGCTTCATCGCCAGGTCATCGACACGCTCTATACGTTGGGAGCTTACTCCGAACGCCGCGGCCAGTACGAAATAGCCTGCCAGTATGCCTGGCGGCAGCTCGAACTCGAGCCTTGGCGTGAGGAGGCGCACCGACAGTTGATGCGCTCGATGGCACGCAGCGGCCAGCGCAGCGCTGCACTGGCGCAGTACCGTCGTTGTTGCCAGGTGCTGTTACAAGAGTTCGGTATCGAGCCAGATAACGAAACCACAGCGCTGCACGCGCACATCCAGGCGGGGAAGTTGGACACCCCCGTGATAAGCCGCCACAACCTGCCTGCTCCGTTGACGCCATTCCTTGGCCGCCAGGCTGAACTGGCGCGTATTGGCGAATTGATCAACCGGATCGATAGCCGCTTGCTGACCCTGGTCGGGCCGGGTGGGGTTGGAAAGACACGCCTGGCGTTGCAGGCTGCGGCGGCAGAAGTGGGGATGTTCCGCCACGGCGTTTATTTCGTGCCCCTCTCGGCGGTTAACGCCTCTGAACTGGCCGCCTTCCTGGCGCAGGTGATGCAGTTTCCGCTCGAGGGCAGCCGTTCGCCCTGGCAGCAGTTGTACGATTTTCTGCGTGCAAAGGAAGTGCTGTTGGTTTTGGATAGCTTCGAGCACCTGCTCGGAGAAGCGGCGCACGTGGCCGCATTGTTGTCGCATGCCCCGCACGTGCGCGTGCTGGTTGCCTCGCGCGAACGTCTGAACGTTCAGGGTGAGTTTTTGCTCCCTATCGATGGATTGTCCTATCCGGAGCGAAGCGCCGCCGATGGCGATGAGACTGTGCCCGCAGATTGGGATGCCGTCAGGTTGTTCGCCCAGCACGCAAACCGCATTCAGCCCGGCTTCACGCTTGCTGCCGCTGGCCCGGCCGTCGTGCGAATCTGCCAGCTCGTGGAAGGGATGCCGCTCGCTATCGAGCTGGCAGCCGCCAGGCTGCGAATGTTTTCTTGCGAGGATATTGCCTGCGAGATCGAGCGTGACTTGGACTTTCTCAAGACGTCACTTCAGGATGTGCCGCAGCGTCACCGCAGCCTGCGGGCGGTCTTCGACCATTCGTGGGCCATATTACCGCCCGAGGAGCGTACGGCTTTTCAGCGCCTGTCGATTTTTTGCGGCAGTTTCGACCGGTTTGCGGCGGAACGGGCTGCCGGCATAACCCCGGCCTTGCTTACGGCGCTGGTGGATAAGTCCTTACTGCGCCAGGAGCTTGATTCCAGGGGCCGCCCGCGCTATGAGCTGCATCATCTCCTCAACCGTTATGCGGCCGAAAAACTGGCCGCAGCGCCGGATGCAGACCGGGATGTACGCCATGCACACTGCACCCATTACCTGGCCTGGTTGGCAGAGTGCCAGGCTGACATCCAGGGCGAAGCGCCACACCAGGCCCTGGATGCGATCGGGTTGGAAATCGGGAACGTTCGCGTCGCCTGGGATTGGGCGGTGCAGACCCGGTTGGTGGAAGTACTGGGCCAGGCGCTGGAAAGCATGTTCCTGTTCTACGATCTGCGCTGCCGATTTCAGGAAGGTGAAGTGGCCTTTGACAAGATCGCCCAGGGGTTCGGTGCCGCGCAGGTACCGGGTGAAGGCCTCGTGTTGGGCCGGGCCTTAGCCTGCCAGGGCTGGTTTGCCTTCCGGCTCGGCAGCAGGCCCCAGGCTGAAAGCCTGTTGCAGCGTGCGCTGCCGCTGCTAAGGCAATTGGGCACGCCAGGCGATGTGGCGGTGGCGCTCAATTCCCTGGCGGCCATTGCAGCGAACGCGAGCGCTTTCTCACGGGGAACCGAGCTGTGCCAGGAGAGCCTGGCGCTGTGCCGGCAAGCTCACCAGACATCCGGCGCTGCCAGGGCCCTCAATATCCTGGGCCAGGTGGCCTACTCGCAGGGGAGCTATGAAGAAGCGCGCCGCTACTGCCACGAAAGCTTGGACATGGTTCGTGCCTCCGGGCGTTATTACCTGGAAGCCGACAGCTTATGCCGCCTTGGAAACGCAGCTTTCTTATCGAGCCAACACAGCGAGGCCTGGGCATACTACGAGCAGGCCTTGCGGTGTTACCGGGCTTTCGGCAACCTTTGGGGAGAGAGCGTTGTGCTCAACAACTTGTTTGCTATCGCCTTTCACCGGGGGGACCACACAGGCGCGCAAAGCCATCTCGAACAGGCCCTGGCGATCAAGCGCCTGCTCGGCGATCGCCGCGGCATAGCGAATGGCATGAGCAACCTGGGTGTTATGGCCCTCGACCAGGGAAACTACATGCAGGCCGATACCTGTTACCGCGAAGCCTTGCTGCTCAGCCGTGAGACCGGAGCCAGGGCGATGGAAGGGCGCGTGCTATCGAACCTGGGCAACCTGTGGATTAGCCTGGGATGTTATGAGGAAGCGCAGTCTTGCCTGGAGCAGTCGCTGGCCATCCGGCGCGAGGTTGGTGATCGTCGGGGTGAAGGGATTACGCTTGCCAGCCTGGGGAGGCTTTTTCACCAGGTGGACCGGCAGTCAAGCGCACAAGCGTATAGCCAACAGGCCCTGGCGCTTGCGCAGGCATTAGGGGACCGCGGCCAGCTGGCCAACGCACAGATGCATCTGGGGAATGCATTGGCCGCGCTGGGCTGTCTGGACGAAGCCGTGCAGGCCTATGCCCAGTCGCTGGATTTGCGCAGAACTTTGGGCGAAGCCCACAAAGCAACCGAACCCCAGGCGGGATTAGCCGGCATGGCTTTGGCACAGGGAGATTTCTCCGGGGCGCTGGCACATGTCGAGGATATCCTCTGCCATGTAGCCGCCCACCGCCTGGTCGGGCCGGATGATCCCTTGCGCGTCTACCTGATCTGTTACCAGGTGCTGCATGCCGGTGGCGACGCGCGCGCCGGGAAGCTTTTCGATGAAGGCTACAACCTGCTACAGGAACGGGCCTCCCGGCTCGGCGATGAATACCTGCGCCGATCGCTTCTGGAAAATGTCCCCGCACACCGCATGCTTGTTTCCCTGCAACGCAAACTTTTCGAACCCGAACGGTGATGTAGGCGGGAAACGTTCAAAGCCTTGCAAAAACTTACCCCCAAGTGGACGTCTTCAACCGGTGGAAAAGGAGGAATTGGTGTTTCCCGTTTACGCGGGATGGAGACACCTTCCGAACGAGCATGCCCGTTTTTGCTATGAACTGGCGTCAAAGGTTAGTCACTCACCTCTTTCTCCTTTCGAATTTATTGTGACAAGAGCACATTCAAATACTTTGCAACCGAGCGCAAAGGGTCGCCCGTGTGACAGGTGCGGCTTAGAATAATCCCGCCTTCGATGGCGGCAGTGACAAAGGTTCCCAGCTCATCCGCTTTTGCCTCGGCATAACCTTCTTCAAGTAATTTCTCTTTGAAGACTGTTTCCAAGAGCGAGTATGCTTCTCGACATGCCAGATTAATACGCTCAGACTTGGTTGCAGTCTCCATAGCTACTGCTGTCAAGGGGCTGCCTGCCGCAAAGCCTGAAGATTCTACATGGTCGGCAATCTTCAAAACAAAATCATAGATTGCCTGCGCCACACATCCACTGCCGCTTAGCCCATTCTGGATTCGCGTGGCAGTCGTTTTGCCTGACTGCAAAACGGCTTCAGATGCGATTTGCTCTTTTCCTTCGGGGAAATAATGATACAGCGAGCCTTTCGGGGCGCCGCTCTCTTTGATGATTTCATTCAAACCTGTACCGTAATAGCCCTGTTTTTCCATCAAGTCGCAAGTCGTTTGGAGAATATGTTCGCGGGTATTGCTCATTTCAACCTCATTTCTTTGTGCATGTCGGCGTTTGCTCTCTTTCCAAAATTGCGCGACGATGTTATTATAACGACCGGTCTATATAGAGTCAAGTACAGGAGAAAAGGAAATGGCATTTCCAACTTTAGTTATTGGTGCGCTTGGCAATGTTGGGGCGGAGGTTGTTAAGCATCTTTTAGCCAAAGGCGCCACGGTTCGCGCCGCGGACATCGACGTAAAAAAACTCAAAGAAAGATTTGGCGACTCTGTGGAAGCAGTTCGCTTTGATTTTACAGACCCGACAACTTACACAGCGACTTTTCGCGGTGTAAAGAAAATGTTCTACATGCGCCCGCCACACCTGACGAACATTCAGCGCGATATGAATCCATCTATGGATGCAGCTAAAGAAGCAGGCGTAACACATGTAGTCTTTCTTTCTTTGATTGGCATTGAAAACGCGAAATATGTTCCCCATTACAAAGTGGAAACCTACCTGCAGAAAATCAACCTGCAAACCACATTTCTACGTTGCAGTTTCTTTATGCAGAACTTGAACACAACGCACCGCAAGGAGATCAAGGAACGCAATGAAATATTTGTCCCTGTGGGAAATGCCAAAACCAGTTTTATCGATGCCCGCGATATTGGCGCCGTTGCGGCTGTCGTATTGACCCAGGATGGACACACTGGAAAAAATTACGATTTAACGGGAAATGAGGCTCTCGATTATTGGGAAGCCACAAGGATGATGAGTGAAGTTTTAAGACGTAAAATCGTTTATCGCAACCCAAATCCCTTCTATTTTTTCATTGAGACCATCCGCAGGGGAACGCCGTTTCTGTTCGCTCTCGTGCAACTGGGGTTATACACATCCACAAGATTTGGAATGGCGGAAAACGTAACGCATGAAGTGGAAGATTTGACAGGGTGTAAACCGATTGCATTTAGCCAATATGTAATGGACTACAAAGGTTATTGGACTTGAGTGAAGCGCCACTTTGAATAACATCCGTAGTTGGTGCAGATTCCCTCTTGGCGCCGTCCAAACCGGCTTGGGATTCACATCGTTAGGATGGCGACGCACAGGTGGCGACTCAACTGTAGCGTCACAACCCCTTGCTTGGCTGTATGGCCTTTCTTGTTTGCCTATCTTCCCACGCCCGGCATCATCATGGCGTTTAAAACTTATCGCTTGGTGAAACTTCCGGCAGACTATTGGATTCAAAACAGGTTCATTTTACGTTATCATGAATCAAGAGTTTAGCAAGCGATTGCCCGCTTTCACGCAAACGATCTGGAAAACTTTCGGGCGCCTGCCGATGAGACGTCGTAGGGGAAGTGCTCGACCAAATCAAGGGCAATCCCGACACCCGCCACATCCCTATCCACATCATCTCTGCCGAGAACGAAGATGTCACCGCCTTCCAGCGCGGCGCCATCGGCTTCCTGACCAAGCCGGTCTCCCAGGAAGCCCTTGAAAACGCTTTTGGGCAGATCGAACAGGTGCTCACAGCCAAGATCCGCTCACTCTTGCTGGTCGAGGACGACGACGGGTTGCGCATGTCTGTGCGCAAGCTGCTCGAAGGCAACGACATCACCATCGCCGAAGCCGCGCTGGGGCGGGTTGCCCTCGATAAACTCGCTGCTCAACATCTTGTTGGCCAGCCCTTCGACTGCATGATCCTCGACCTGCGCCTGCCCGATATGACCGGCTTCGAACTGCTCAGCCGGCTGTACGCCGACGAAAGCATCCCCAAGTGCCCGGTGATCATCTATACGGGCAGGGAACTGACGCCTGAAGAGAACCAGGAGTTGCTTAGATATGCCGATTCGGTCATCGTCAAGGGGGTGAGATCGCCGGAACGCCTGCTCGACGAGACCGCACTCTTCTTGCACCGCGTGATTGCCGAGCTGCCGGAAGACAAGCAGCGCACCATCCGTAGCCTGCACAACCCCGAAGCAGCCTTGAATGGAAAGCAGGTCTTGCTCGTCGACGATGACACACGCAATGCCTTCGCCCTTTCCAAGCTGCTCGCCGATAAAGGCATGAAGATGCACATCGCCGCAAACGGCGCCAAGGCGCTCGAACTGCTCGAGAAGCATAGCGAGATTGCGCTAGTGCTGACAGACATCATGATGCCGGGGATGGATGGCTACGAACTGATCGGCCGTATCCGTGAACAGCCCCGCTTCCGCCACTTGCCGGTCATCGCCCTGACCGCCAAGGCCATGAAGGGCGACCGGGAGAAGTGCATCGAAGCCGGGACCAGCGACTACCTCTCCAAACCGATCCACCCCGACCGGCTCCTTTCCATGCTGCGCGTCTGGTTGAGCAAAGCGTGAAGCTGGAAGACAGCTGTTGCCATTCCGCGTGGCTGCGCCTGTCCAGGCTTGCCTCATTCACTGGCCCGCGTAAAGCGGAACGGCCCTGACGCCGTACTTGACTGTGCTGTTGCTGCACAAAACGTGCGGCTTAGGCGCTTAAGAACAGTCTTTTGCCAGGCATTCGGCCGTGTATTGATCGGTGATCAAGACGTCGATCAGTTTGCCGGCCATAGATGCCTTGATGACTTCGATTTTGTCTTTCCCGCCGGCTACCCCCACTACGCGCGGTATTTTCAACAAGCGTTCGAGGCTGATTCCAATAATGCGTTCATCCAGTTCTGAGCGGACGGGCATGCCGTTGGCATCGATGAAGCGTAGGGCAATATCTCCCACTGCGCCGCTGGCAGTGACCTCGCCAATATCCTTCGCCGTCAGAATGGTTTCATCGCGCACGGAGATCGAGTAAGAATTGAGCGATCCGATTCCCACAAAAGCCAACGTGATCTGCGGGAGCAGTTCCACTGCGGTACGGACGTGTTCGTCCATCAGATAAACCTGGCGGGTTTGCTTGTTCTGTACCACGCCCGGTGCAGGCAGCAGCACAAGTTTGCACGAAAGAGCGCGTGCCATCTTTTGGCACAGTTCCGTGGCGTAAGATTCGGATTCCGGTTTGCCTATCCCACCCGTCATCTGAACGATGCGCACATCGGGATAAGCTTTCGGTTCGAGCGCAGCGACCATGCCCCGGATGGTATACCCCCACGAAACCCCCACCACATCCGTGGGTGAAAGCACCCGAAACAGATAGTTCGCCGATGCAGCTCCCAGTTCGCGCGCGATGGCCTGCGGTGAGGCGAGATCGGGGACGTCGGTGATAATCGCCTCTTCGATGCCGTAGCGCTGCTCGATGGCTGCTTCCAGATCGGAGTGGATACCACGAGGAGGAATGACCATAATTTTGACGACGCCCACTTCGCGGGCCTGCGCCAAGAGGCGCGAAACCGTAGAACGCGAGAGATGCAGGCGCGCAACGATTTCGTCCTGGTTGAGGTTGTTTTCGTAGTAGAGCTTGCTGACTTTGGTTAGCAAGCGGAAGTCGATTTGATTTTTTGAGCGGGCCATGGTTTTCTCGTTTCGAAAGGTTGCCTACATTATACGATATTTGCATCTGGCGAAAAAACGCGTGCTCCGTCACATGACACCGGATCGATTCGTTTCGAATGTCCTTGACAGGTCTGCCGCTTAATGTTACCATATTTAAGAGAATAATTTCAATACTGAAAATATTCTCTTAAATTACCGGCGCAAAGTCGAGGCGATATGAATGAGCAGAGAATTTTAGAAATCGCAACCCGGGTGATTGATAATGAAAGCCTTGCGTTAACCAGCCTGGCAAAGCAGATCGGGCCATCCCTGGCGCAAATCGGGCAGTTGGTAGAAATGTTGTTGGGCTGCCGGGGGCACGTCATCGTGTCCGGCGCCGGAACTTCCCATGCTGTGGCGCTGCGCTTCGCACACTTGCTCTCATGCGTCGGCACGCCGGCGTTCTTTTTGCATCCCGGTGACAGCCAGCATGGCGCAGCAGGGGCGTTGCGCTCGGAAGACGTGTGGATTGGCCTTTCGAAAGGCGGTGAGACCAGTGAGGTTTGCTTTTTGGCCGGTGCGGCCAAGCGGCGCGGCGTCAAAGTGGTGGCGATTACGGAAAAGCCGGCCTCCACCTTGGGGAAAATTGCCGACCTGGTGTTGGAAATTAAGGCCCCCGAAGATATCGACCCCTTCGGGATGATTGCGACCGGTAGTTCGCTGTTCAATTCGGCGTTTTGCGATGCGCTTTGTGTCGTCTTGCTGAATTTGCGTGAGTATTCGCTGGAGCAGTTCGGTGAAACGCACCCGGGCGGCGCAGTCGGGCAGAAACTGAAAGGAGCGATCAACGCATGAAAGCAGCTTACATCACCGGCCCGATGCAAATCGAAGTGCGCCAAAGCCCGGCCCCACAGGCTCCCGACGATGGGATTTTGCTGGCCGTAAAAGCCTGTGGGATATGTGGATCGGATTTGCGCCGTTGGCGCGAGGGGCCGAGCAGCGGGAGCGAACTTTCAATTGCCGGCCATGAGATCAGCGGCATCGTCACAGCCGTGGGGACGCAGATCACCGATTACTTCGTCGGCGAGCGTTTGGCGGTAGCACCGGACGTTCACTGTGGGAAGTGCTACTACTGTGAACACGGCCTCGATAACCTTTGCGACCATTTGCGCCTGATCGGCATTACGCCCGGTTATGACGGCGGATTTGCCGAAGCCCTGGTCTTGACCGCCGAAATGCTTTCTGGCGGGATCGTTCACCCCGTTCCCGATGCGCTCTCCTTTTCGCAGGCCGCCTTGGCCGAGCCGCTCAGTTCGGTGCTGGCTGCTCACGAGCAGGCCAATACGGCGCTCGGTGACACGGTGGTTGTGATGGGCGCCGGACCGATCGGATGCCTGCATATCGCTGTGGCGCAGGCGCGCGGGGCGCAGGTGATCCTGTCGGAACCGAGTGAAACCCGCCGCCGGATCGCAGAGCGTTTCGAGCCTGCGTTGAGTTTAGACCCGGCCACGCAGGATATCGTGTGGGAAGTGCGCCAGGCGACCGGCGGCCGCGGGGCCGATACGGCTATTTGTGCGAATCCGGTGGCAGCCACCCACACCCAGGCGGTGGAACTGGTCCGCAAGCGCGGTAAAGTCGTGCTGTTCGGTGGTTTACCCAAAAGCAGCCCGCTGACCACCCTTGATGGTAATCGCATCCACTATGATGAAATTCGCGTCTTCGGGGCATTTTCCTACCACCCAACCTATCATGCCCTCGCCTTGCAGGCGCTCGAGCGCGGGGTGATCAACACCAAGCATATCGTGACGCATACCTTCCCGCTCGACGATATTGGCGAGGCCTTCCAGGTGGCCGTCAGCGGTGAGGCGCTCAAGGTAATGATAACCATTCCGTGACAGGCAGGTAAAATGATTGGACTGAACGACGAACTCGAACAACGTGCACGATCTGGCAACCCGGTCCGGGTTGGCCTGGTGGGCGCCGGACAAATGGGCACCGATGTGGTCGCTACGACACGGATGATGAAAGGTATTCGTGTTGCCGCGGTGGCCGACATCGACATCGAACGGGCTGTTACTTCCTTCAAGATTGCCCAAATCGAGGGGGAGGTGGTGATTGCCCAAAGTGCGGCCCAGGCCGACGAAGCCGTCGCGGCCGGGAAACTGGTCGCGGCCGGCGACTACCGGGTCGTCACCGATATGGCAAACGTAGACGTGATGCTCGAGGCGACCGGAGTACCCGAGATCGGCGCACGTGCGGCCCTGCGTGCGGCGCGCAATGGCCAAGACCTGGCAATGATGAACGTCGAGACCGACATTACCGTCGGGCCGATTTTGCACTGGTACGCCCGGCAAAAGGGGGGGCTTTACGCCCTGGCAGCCGGCGACGAGCCTGCCGCTTGCAAGGAACTTTACGATCTGGCAGTTTCGCTGGGCTTTACGGTCGTCGCCGCCGGCAAGGGGAAGAACAATCCCCTCGACCGGCACGGCACCCCAACCGATCCGCAAATCATCCGGGAAGCCAACCGGCGCGGTCTCAGCCCGAATATGCTGATCGAGTTCATCGACGGCTCGAAAACGATGATCGAGATGGCGGCGGTTTCCAATGCCACGGGCCTGGTGCCTGATGTGCGCGGCATGCACGGCCCAACCACCGACCGCGATCACTTGAACCAGACCTTTGCGCTGAAACAGGATGGCGGCGTCCTTCACAAAATGGGTGTGGTGGATTACGGCATCGGGCGCGTTGCACCGGGGGTCTTCCTCATTGTGCGTACCGACCACCCGCGCTTGCGCGAGGCGATGATCTTGCGCGATATGGGCAACGGCCCTTACTATACTCTCTTTCGTCCCTTCCACCTGTGCAGCATCGAAGTGCCGCTGACCTGTGCCATGCTGGCCATCCGCAAGCGTTCGAATATGGTGCCGCTCGATCGCCTGGTTTCGCAGGTTTTTGCCGTTGCCAAGCGCAACCTGTCCCCAGGTGATACCCTGGACGCCATCGGGGGGACAGCCTACTACAGCTTGATCGATACCTACGAGAATGCCAGGGCCGAGTGTCTGCTGCCCATTGGCCTGGCGAAAGGTGCAAAAGTCGTCCGCCCCGTTCCCATCGATACACCCATTACCTGTGCGGATGTTGAAATCGGGCCATCGACCGTCTATCACCTGCACCGGTTGCAGGAGGCGTGGTTCGAAGGCAAAATCGGCCAGGCAGAACTGCTCGCGGCAGTCGATGCACTGGTAAACGACTGAAATCAGGAGAAAAACAATGGCAACCCTTACCCTGGGCGTGATTGTCGGCAACCGCGATTTCTTTCCTGACCGTCTGGTCACCGAGGCGCGCGCCGATGTCTTGCAGGTATTCAAGGAAATGGCTATCGAGCCGGTCATTCTCGACGAGCACGAGACCAAGCTGGGCGGTGTCGAGACGTGGGCGCATGCCAAAGCGTGCGCCCACCTGTTCAAGAAAGAGGCCGGGCGCATTGACGGCATTCTGGTCGTGCTGCCCAACTTCGGCGACGAAAAGGGTGTCGCCGATACGGTCAAGCTCTCTGGGCTGCATGTCCCCATCCTCGTCCAGGCTTATCCCGACGACTTGGACCAGTTGACGGTCGAGCGCCGCCGTGACGGGTTTTGCGGTAAGATCTCCGTCTGCAATGACTTGCGCCAGTACGGGTATGCCTATAGCCTGACCGATCTGCATACCGTGCACCCGCTGACCGAAAACTTTCGCACCGATTTGGCGAAGTTTGCCGGGGTCTGCCGGGTGGTCAAAGGCTTGAAAAACGCCCGCTTCGGGGCCATCGGCGCCCGGCCGGGCAACTTCAACACCATGCGTTTCAGCGAGAAAATGCTCCAGCAGTATGGGATCAGTGTGGTAACGGTGGACTTTTCCGAAATCTTGGGAAACGCCGACCGCCTTGCCGATGGCGATGCACGCCTCAAGGCCAAACTCGAATCGATCCGGGCCTATGCCAGGCACGGTAGCGTGCCGTCTCCTGCCCTCGTACGGATGGCACGCCTCGGCCTGGCCATCGACGATTGGATGGAAGCCCACGATCTGACGGCCAGCGCCCTTCAGTGTTGGACTTCCCTCCAGCAGAACTACCACATCAACGTTTGCACGCTGATGAGCATGATGAGCGAACAACTGATGCCCTCCGCTTGCGAAGTGGACATCACCGGCGTGGCTTCCATGTATGCCTTGCAACTGGCTTCCGGTTCGCCGAGTGCACTGGTCGATTGGAACAATAACTACGGCGGCGACCCCGATAAATGTGTATTGTTTCATTGCGGTAACTGGGCCAGAAGTTTCCTGCCGGATCTCGAGATCAAGAATGCCGAAATCCTGGCGACCACCCTCGGCGCCGAAAATACCTACGGCGCCGTTGCCGGACGCGTTCCCGCCGGTCCGATGACCTATGCCCGCATCAGCACTGACGACAACCGGGGCCTGATCCGCACCTATGTGGGCGAAGGCCAGTTTACCGATGACACGCTCGATACCTTCGGGGCGCGGGCGGTCATCCATACCCCGGGGTTGCAAAAACTGATGCGTTACATCTGTAAGAACGGTTTCGAACACCACTGCGCCATGAATGCCTCGCACGTCGCCGGCGTCCTGGCCGACGCCTTCGAGACTTATTTCGGCTGGGACGTCTACCATCACACCGGTTCTTAATTCACATGAACCTTCTTGGCCTCGATATTGGCACAACTGGCTGTAAGGCCCTGCTTTTCAACACGGATGGCGTGCTGCTTGCGAAAGCTTCGCGTGAGTATCCGGTCGATTTTCCTCGCCCGCAGTGGGCGGAGCAAAACCTCGAGAATGTCTGGCGTCTGGCGCAGGATGCCATCTATGAAACGATTGCCGTTACCCGTACAACCGCCATCGCTGCTATCGGGCTTTCCGTGCACGGTGAAGCCGTTACCCCGGTTGACAAGGCCGGTTACCCCTTGCGTGCAACCATCCTCGGGATGGATACCCGCACCGGCCGGCAGAACGAATGGCTTTGCGAGCGTTTTGGCGGTGAGGCCCTGTTCCGGCGCACCGGTATGCCCATCCACACGATCAACACCTTGCCGAAGCTGCTCTGGGTAAAGGAAAACGAACCCGAAATTTGGCGAAACGCCGACAAATTTTTGTTGGTTGAAGATTTTTTCATACGCAAAATGACCGGGCAGGCCATTGTCAGCCAGTGCCTGGCCTCGCGTACGCAAATGTTCGATTTGGAGCGAGGCAAGTGGGACGAAGAGATTCTCGCTGTCCTCGGGCTGGATGTTGCCCGTCTGGCCGCTGTCCAGCCTTCGGGTACACCCGTTGGCATGCTCTCGCTCGATTTGACGACCATTTTGGGCCTGAACCGTCCGCCGATCGTCGTAACCGGCGGCCACGATCAGGCCTGCGGCGCGTTGGGTGTTGGCCTGACGGCTGCCGGCCTTGCTTCGGTTTCGACCGGCACAGCCGAAGTAGTCGAAGTGGCGCTACCCACACCCGTGGTCAGTGAACCGCTGTATGAAGGCAATATTTCCGTCTACCGGCACGTCGTCCCGGGGCTGTTTCTGGCCATGAGTTTGAATCACAGTGGTGGGCTGGTCTTGCGCTGGTTTCGCGACACCTTTTGTGAACCACAGATTTACCAGGCCGTGCGGGCAAACGCCGACGCGTATGATTTGATCCTGGCGGGTGCCCCGCTTGGCCCGAGTGGCTTACTTGTCCTGCCGCACTTTGCCGGCAGCGGCACGCCCACCTGCGATACTGCTTCCAAGGCGGCCATCCTTGGCATGACCTTTGCGACCTCGCGGGCGGACGTTGCGAAGGCTATCCTCGAAGGCTTGACCTATGAGCTGCGCCTGAACCTGGATTTACTCAAGTCAGGTGGCGTCGAGATCGATGTGCTGCGCGCCATCGGCGGTGGGGCGAAGTCGAGATGCTGGTTACAACTCAAGGCCGATATCACCGGCATCCCCGTCGTGACACCCGCAGTCACCGAGGCTGCCGGGTTTGGCGCCGCACTGTTGGCAGGTGTTGGCGCGGGCGTGTTTCCCTCTGCCCGCGAAGCGGCTGCGCGTTATCTGCAACTGATCGAGACCTACCAGCCTGATGAGCGACGTCACGCAGCCTACACTCGGCAGTTCGAACACTATTGCCAGGTCTATCCGGCGATTGCACCGATCTCGCACGAGCTTTAACGGTTTGGTATAAAACGATGGTTGTCCTTCCGCTTTGGGCGGGGGAAGTGCAGGTATCCATCCCGTTGACGACGGTATTCTATTCTGGTATGAAGGTGTATTCCTGAAAGGACTGGACGATAATGTCTCTTGAGCCTATCCATCCCGATCCAAGTGGGCGTTTTCTTGTTACCAGGAGCGGGCAGCCGTTTTTCTGGCTTGCCGATACTGCCTGGGAACTCTTCCATCGCTTGAACCGCGTCGATGCCGAGCACTATCTCGAAACCAGGCGCAAACAGGGCTTCAACGTGATTGAAGCCGTCATTCTGGCCGAACTCGATGGCCTGCATACACCCAATGCCAACGGTCACATTCCTCTGGCCGGTGACGACCCGGCGCGGCCGAATGCCTTTTATTTCCGCTACGTAGACGAAATTGTCCGCCTGGCGGCTGAAAAGGGTCTGTATGTCGGCCTGTTACCCACCTGGGGCGACAAGGTCAATGGCGAGTTGTGGGGCAACGGGCCGGCGATTTTCGATGTCGATAACGCCCGCGTTTATGGCAAATTCCTGGGGCAGCGCTATCGAGACGATACCAATATTTTGTGGATTTTGGGCGGTGACCGGCCGGCAAAGGGGTATGAAGACCTTTGGGGAGCGATGGCGCAAGGGATTATCGAAGGGCTGGGATGGCGCCCGCTGTTTAGCTATCATCCCTGGGGTGGAACCAGTTCGTCAGCCTGGCTGCACGATGCCGACTGGCTAGATATGAACATGTGGCAGTCTGCTCATGTGTTGTTGGACGCACCCAACTGGGAGATGATTCGCTCGGACTACGAGCGTCAGCCTGCCAAACCGGTGCTGGATGGCGAGCCGTGTTATGAGGATCATCCGATCGATCCCTTCTTCCGCAGCTGGCAGCCCGACTTGGGCCGTTACACGGCCTATGACGTGCGCAAGCAAGCCTATCGCGCTGTTTTTGCCGGGGCCTGCGGGCACACGTATGGGCACCACGCCGTCTGGCAGTTCTGGTCAGACGGCCACAAACCGGTCAATTTCCCCGTGCCCGCCTGGCAAGAGGCCATTTACCGGCCCGGCGCAGCCCAGATGATTCATCTCAAGAATCTGATGCTTTCACGCCCTTACTTGAGCCGTGTCCCGGCTCCTGACATGCTGCCTGGCTTGCCAGCGATTCCAAAACCGGATAACAAAGAGCACTTCCATCCCTTGCGGGCGGCGCATCCGATTGCCACGCGCGACAGCGGATGGCGTTACGCACTGGTTTACTTCCCGCAAGCGGAACAGACCTTGTCGGTGGATTTGCGCTCGTTCGAGAAGGCGGTAAAGGCGCAGTGGTACGATCCGCGTAACGGTTCGTACCATGCGGTGGGCGAGCGCTCCAACGAAATCACTTCCTTCACATCCCCTATCGCCGGGCCGGACTGGGTACTCGTACTGGATGCTATCGATGGATAAAATCCCCGTGATTCTCGACACCGATATTGGCACCGACATCGACGACACCTGGGCGTTGGCCATGCTGCTCAACTGCCCGGAACTCGATCCACTCCTGGTTACCACCGTCAACGGCGACACCGTTTACCGCGCTCACCTGGCTGCCAGGTTCTTGCAGGTTGCCGGGCGGACGGACGTCCCGATTGGAATCGGCCTGGGCGATTCCAACCCGGAGCCTGGCCAAGGCTCGCAAAGGTTTCAACATCCCTGGTTGGCGGGTTTCGATGTGGCCGCCTACCCGGGTGTGATTCACAAAAATGGTGTCGAAGCGATGATCGACGTGATTCGCAACGCCTCGCAGCCTGTTACCCTTGTTTCCATCGGCATCACGACCAATATTGCGCGCGCCCTGGAACTCGAACCGGGTATTGCGCCGAAATGCCGCTTTGTGGGTATGCAGGGCAGCGTTCACATTGGCTACGGCGGCCAGGCGGGGGCCGTGCCCGAGGCGAACGTCGTGTACGACGTTCCCGCGCTGCGCAAGGTCTTTGCAGCGCCCTGGTTGGAAAAGATCATCACGCCGTTGGACACCTGCGGAACCGTGGTGCTGGACGGCGCACGTTACCGGCAGATATTGAACTCACCCCGTCCGGCACTCAAAGCGCTTATTGAAAACTACCGAATATGGGCAAAACTCGTCACCTGGATGGACGTGGACTTTGAAGAGATAAAGTCATCGGTCTTGTTCGATACTGTCGCCGTCTACCTGGCCTACAGCACAGACCTGCTCGAAATGGAGAAAATTCGCCTGCGGGTGACCGAAAACGGCCTGACCGTTATCGATCCAGATGGAGATGAAGTATCGGCTGCCCTGAATTGGCGCGATTTGGAAGGCTTCTACGACCATTTGGTTCAGCGGCTCGATTCTGGCGCGTAGGCAGCTACGTGCACTCAGGCAGCACCTGCGGGCCGTTATATGCTGTGCAGGGCAACCTGTATGAGTTGCTCCAAAGAATAGGTCATGCCTTCTTGGAATCTTTTGATGAAGCTGCTTTCTTCGATGTTTTGGCGCAAGCGGGCGAGCAGGTATTCATGCCCCGGCTGGTCGATTGGATGGATGGGCAAATTCATCACTTGCCGCTGATGGTGTAGGGCGCCGGCCAGTACGGCTGCCCGCTGTCTCTCTCCTTGTTCGATAGAGACACTCATGAGCCCTTCGATAAAATCTAGCAAGCCTCGCAGTATCCCTTGCTCTGTAGCTGCCTCCAGGCCGTTTCGGAACAGTTGCTTTGCTGTTTCGATCCGTTTTTGTTTGAAGGCTGTCAGCCCGAGACTGAACAGCGCACGGCTTTTTTCGCTTTGCTTCTCCATCTTGAACGTCAGTTCCAGGGCTTCGTCGAACAAGGCCGTCGCCCTGGAAAATTCCGAGCGCTCCAGCAGCATCCGCCCCAAATTGAGCTTTGTTACCAGAATGCCCTGCGCGTCTCCGCTGTGTTGGAATATTACCAGGCATTCTTCGAGCAGGGTGATGGCGTAGTCTATTTCCAGGTTGATGGAGGCCATGTTGGCGATATGAGACATGGACCATCCAATCCCCACGGGATCTGCCAGCGCTTGTGACAAAGCGAGGCTTTCCTGGTACATGGCCAGTGCAGTGCTGTGGTCCCCGCGTGCCTGGGCAATCTCTCCTGTACCGTGCAAAGCTGCGCTGACCCTGTTCGTGTCTTTTGAGCGGCGTGCCAGGGTAAGCGCCTCATCGAAAAATTTGGCGGCATATTCCAGCGTCATGCGCTCGTAGTATATCCAGCCCATGCGGATTAAGACGTCTATGCGCGTGGGTGAAGCAAGGCCATGGCTCTTCTCGAGCAACAGCCCGCTCCAGGCAATTTCCTGCTGGTGAACGGGGAATTTCCAGTAGCGCAACAGGGTTTCTGCAAGGCGTAGCGCCTGCTCCACATTGTTCTGATCGATGAGCCATCGAAACGCAACGCGCAGGTTGTCGTTCTCGAAGTTCAAACAGTGGATCCACGCCGCCTCTTGGAGATAGTCCAACCTGGCATGCGATGTTTCGACCCAGCAGGAAAAGTAATCGGCGTGTGCGCGCGAAGTTTCTTCCCATTCACCACCATTGTTCAGGCATTCGAGAGCGTACTTTCGCACCGTTTGCAGCATGAAAAAGCGCGCCCCTTTTCTCGTCGTGTCTGTGTGCAGCAGGCTTTTTTGCAACAGGCGATCGATCACGCTTTGTGTACCGCTGCCGCTCACGCTCTGTGTCGCCGCGTCTATGGCGGCCGCTGCCTCGAGCGCAAACCCGTTCTCGAAGATGGCCAGACGGCGAAACAAGCAGCGTTCTGCATCATCCAGCAGCTGATAGGTCCAGTCCAGGGTAGCCCGTAGCGTGCGGTGGCGGGCGGGTACGTCCAGTGGCCCGTTTGTGAGCACTTCGAAGCGGTCTTTGATCAGCAAGGAAAGGATTTGTTCGGGGGAGTACATCTGCATCCGGGCTGCAGCCAATTCGATAGCGAGTGGGAGGCCATCCAGTTCAGCGCAAATGCCCGAAATTGCTGCGGCGTTCCCGTCCGTCAACTCGAAGTCCGTTTGAACCGCACGGGCGCGTTCGACGAACAGGCGAACAGCATCGAAACGCATCAACCGGGTGCAGGGAATTTTGTGTGTGGGATCGGGGAACGCCAAGGGGCTGACACGGCATTCGTGCTCTCCATATACGCGCAGCGGCGATTGGCTGGTCACCAGTGCTTTCACTTTGTACGCAGACATGAGAAGCGTGGTGACGAGCGATGCAGCGGCACTGACCTGTTCGAAATTGTCGAAAAGCAGGAGCGTTTCGGTGTCACGCAGCCGGTACAGCAAGAGGTCATGGATGGGTTGATTGTTGTTTTCTTTAATTCCCAAAGCCTGTGCAAGGCGCTGCGCGACTTCTTCGGGGCTTTTGAGGTGCTCGAGAGAAACATAGCATACGCCGTCAGGAAACTCGGCCTGGATTTGCGTGGCCGCCTGCAAGCCCAGACGGGTTTTGCCAACGCCTCCTGGCCCGGTCAGTGTAACCAGCCGGATGGCCGGGTTACGCAGCATGCCGCAAACTTTTTTGATCAGACTTCCAGCGCCGATAAAAGATGTCAGGGGGGCTGGTAGCCCGGCATGCCAGGGCGCAGGGCGAGGAGAAGCTAGCGATGCGCTTTCCCAGTGGTTGAGATGCGTCAGCAAATCTGGAACCAGTTGCCGCAAGCGAGAAAAGTAAGTCGGCACGCTAATGCCTAAGGCATCTGCATAGTCTTGCACATGAGAATATTGATGCGTTAGCAGCAGTTCTAACAGTTCTTTTTGTGCGGAAGCGAGCGGGCAGGTACGCAAATAGGCATATATGCCTTGCAAATCACCGTGTGTACGAATCCACGACTGCCACGGTTCTTGCTGCAAGAAGCGGGGCGGAAACCGTGGCAGTCGCAGCAACGCTTTCAAGCGGGTTTCGTCAAACTGGACGTCCATGCGTCATCTCCTAAGCCGCAAAGCGGCACGGTCCTAAACCCATTCTTGACTTGCACACTTGTGCGCCGTACTTTTTCTACCAGAGTGTGTGGGTTAGGCGCTGATCGCAAAAGCGGTCCGCCAACTTCGGCGGGAAATGTAGCAAAATAAAAGTATGTTGATAGCAAACGTAGCAGTATAAATATACTGAGCGAAAGACATCTTCTTCTACAATGGTAGTAACAAAACCGGTTGCCCGAAAAAGTTAAGGACGGTGGTGTTTTTTACGCCGGCCTCTTCCGGTGACCTGGTCCGATATACCACCACATACTTAAGGAGAAGATAATGAAAGCAAAAATACTTTTAAGGCTTGGCCTGACAGCGTTATTGCTGGCTATTTTTGTCCAGCTCGTTATGTTTACGCCCGATCATGCGCGTGCCATCGCTCCCGGGCTCAACGTACAGGGCCGCTTTCTGTACGACAAACACGGCGATAAGATCATCCTGTACGGCATCAATCGCATGATCTACTGGACCGACATCGATGGTGTGCCGTCTTATCAAGAGATCGCCAAAACCGGGGCCAATTCGGTCAGAATCCAGTGGTTGACCACGGGCACGGCCAGCCAACTCGATACCGCCATTACCAACTGCCGCGCCAACCGTATGATCCCGATGGTTGAACTGCACGATGCGACCGGCGACTGGAGCAAACTACCGTCGTTGGTCGATTACTGGACGAGATCCGATATCGTCGCCGTCCTCCAAAAACATCAGGAATACCTGCTCGTCAATATTGGCAACGAAGTTGGCCAAAATGTGTCGCAGGCTGATTTTCTTGCGGGGTACACAACCGCCGTAACGAGGATGCGAAACGCCGGTATCCATGTCCCCCTGGTGATTGATGGTGCCGGATGGGGCAAGGACATCGACATTTTACAAGCCACCGGGCCTACCCTGATTCAGAACGACCCGGATCACAACCTGATGTTTAGCGTCCACATGTGGTGGCCTTATATGTGGGGCTTCACGGATCAGCGCGTCATCGATGAAATCGCCCAGTCGGTCAATATGAACCTGCCGCTCATGATTGGGGAATTCGGCCACCAGTGGGATACTTCCAGCGGCGGCAAGATCCCGTATAAGCTGATTATCCAGCAGGCCCACCTGAATGAGATCGGTTACTTCCCCTGGTCATGGGGTCCGGGAAATACCCCCCAGACCTTCCTGGACATGACCACCGATGGCACGTACAACACACTGCATGGCTGGGGGCTGGAAGTCGCGGTCACGGACCCCCACAGCATCAAGAATATTGCCGTGCGCCCGGCCTGGTTGGAGGCGGTTGAGCCTAGCCCAACGCCCACCCAGGTACCTCCGAACCTGGTTTCATTCAACAAGCCGGTTACGGTTTCTTCGACAGAAGCCAACTCAACCAATTTTGGTCCCAATGCAGTAGATGGCAGCCTTGGCAGCCGGTGGGCATCCCAATACTCGGATCCGCAGTGGATTTACGTCGATTTGGGCAGCACCTACAGCATCGGCACGGTCGAATTGATCTGGGAAGCTGCCTACGCCAGGCAGTATAAGATCCAACTTTCCGATAACGCCACGACCTGGACGGATGTTTTTACCGAGTACAATGGCAACGGCGGCACGGATACGATTTCGGTCAACCAATCGGGGCGTTATGTACGCATGTATGGCACGCAACGGGCGACCAGCTACGGGTATTCGCTTTGGGAGTTCAGCGTGTACTCTTCCGGTCCTACCCACACTCCTACGGCCACCAGCACAGATGGCCCGACGAATACGCCCACTTCCACCAGCACAGACGGCCCAACGCCTACCGCTTCCCACACGCCTACGCCGACTGCCACCACCAGTTTAACGGCTACACCCACAGCCAGCCCTACACGGACGCTCACGGCTACCCCCTCCGCAACCCCCACCTTTGGCCCTTGCGGGCCGGCGAACGCCGTTCTCATCACCGCGCCCTTCGTCTCCGATGGTGCGGGCACCTTCTGCTGGAAGGCCAGCAACTTGGGCACTTTCATCAACTCGTGGAACCTGGCAGGCTTGACGATCAACGGTGCCAACTATCGTAATGTCTACGCTTTTACGAACACCTTGCCGGCCAAGCTAGACGGCTACTGGTACATCAGCTATACCGGGCTCTACCCCTGGAGCCATTTCGAAGCAAAGTAGAATCTCTTAAAAATATCTCCTTGTGAGGGCAGGGCAGCGCCGAGGCGCTGCCCTGCCTGTGATTCAGTGCATGTAGCTATGGGTTTGATATTGGGCGGATAAGCCACCGTTTTCTCCAGGCCGTTTAAGAACTCTGCAACGTCATGCGTAAACGCCTGGCAAGGTTTTTAACTTCGTTCTCGACGATCTCTCCCGATAGCTCTGGTGTTTCGAGCACTTTCTCCCAGATAACGGGAAAGAGATCGGTCAGGCGTTTTTCCACCAGCCCCCATAGGGGTGCATTGGAGAAAGTACGCCCTTTTTGGATCGAAACCTTGAAGGGTTGATTTTCTTCCAGGTTGAAGGGGGGGCGCGCCCACCCGGCTTCGTTCGCAGGCAGGCCATAGATTGTGCGTAGAACTTCATTTCTTTCATCGGAATACAGGTGCTTGAGCAAACGAATTGCTGCTTCCGCTTTTACGCTGTTCTTCCAGATGATAAAGTGCCCACCGCCGATAAACGGTACGCCAGGCAAAAGCGCCACACGCATATTCCTGTTGACCACTTCGCTGATGTTCTCCGGCGCGGCCTTAATCCAGTACCCGCTGACGGTGACGGCGGCTTCTCCTACCCTGAACAGATCGTCCGCCTCCACTTCCCCAACATTTTTCCTTTTTGCGCCCAAGTATTTCCCCAGGCGGAAATAGGCCTTCAATCCGGCCAAGGCTTGAGGCTGGTCAAAAAGCGGTTATGTCCCTTCTTCATTCACAAAGTTGCCGCCTTCTCCCCAAACCCACGAGGCAAGATTGTGAATGGTCCTGTGCGAGCGTGCGGTTGGTAGCGCGAGTGGGGTAGGGTGGCCGACTTGCTGCAAAAGCTCCAGCGTGTTTTCGAAAGCTTGCGCGCTTTCAAAGGCACTGGCTTCGTTGATGCCGAAGCGTTCGAAGACATCGTGACGATAGTAAATCGCCCGGGCGTCTATTCCGAGCGGAATCGAAAACGGGGCCGAAGAGTTCGTTTTGCCGCCGTTGAAGGCGAAACTGTTTCCCCATACCGAGCTGTAAAGCTTCGCACCACTCAAAACACGATCGACTTCAAAGGCACTAAAGGGGCGCAACGCTTCCATGCGCATCAAATCGCTTACCCACGAACTGCCCACTTCCGAAACATCCGCAGGAGAACGATTTAGCGCTAAGTCCAGCAACCTGGCCCATCCATTCGACCAATCCTGAATGATTTCCAGTTCAACCTTTATTTTGGTATCCCGCTCGAACTCATTTACCAGATTTAAAAGCTTTTCTTGGAAATCTGGACCTCGATCAAAAGTACAGAAATAGATTGTTTCCATGAAACACCGATTATTCTACGTTAAATGCTACCTTACCGGCAAAGCTGCTGTTTTTACAGTCTACCATGAAGCGCCAGGTGTGCGTCTGACAGATTGGTATGTTTTCAGCGCATCCGAACGGGAACGGCCGAGCGAAAGGTTAATGTGGGGCACTTGCCGGCCTGTGTTGCGGCCAACTCCAGAGCAACCAAAATCCAACGCTGCCAACAAATTGCCAACTTAAGTAAACCAACCCCGTCTGCAAAAGAAAGTGGTTTCTGCCACAATAATCACAGTATCTCCTCCTTTTGTGTTAGCGTTTCAGCCTGTGCACACAAATGATTCGCTGAGCGCTACAACCCTGTGTAGAGGGCGTGAGCTTGTCCAGGGCAATGGTATGGCAGGATGTGAATCTACATCATGGTATAAGCCAGCGTGTTTCCTACGAAACAGGAACGTCCGGCTTGCAGGCCGACATCGTGCAAGCAAGGAGCATTTTGGTGGGTGGCCAACTTTCTCATCCCGGGGATGAAGGGTTGGTCAGCATGAAGGCCATGCACTCGTGCACAGAACCCAGTAAATGCAAAACGCAAGTTACTTTTCTGGAGGATTCCCATGTACCACAAACCGAAACTCACGCCCGTGTTGATCCTTGTGGTGATTTCGTTGTTGATCTATGGCCCTGGCGCGCAAATCAATGCTTCGGCGCAGGAAGACGTGGTTCAAAGCAAAACCGTCTCTCCGCAAGAACAGGATGCTGCCCTGTCGTTTTGGACCCGTGAGGCCATTGCCGAGGCAGAACCCATGGGGCTGATGGTGCAAAAAGGCCCCGCCGAAATCGAGGCTGAATCTGCCCTGCCCAAAACCGGAAATGACCCCGTTGCCTTCTCCCCGGCAGGTTTCGCCGCGGCCGACGCCGAGACCGTCGCACGGACGGCATACGCAGAAGACTGGGCGATGGCGTTCGATGCAGACACGCTCCAGGTAGATGCACCCACTGGAACCAGCCAGGTTTACACAGCGTATACCGTCAACCAATTGTCCAGCCTGCAAACGCTGTACCCGCACCGCTGGGTTGGCAGGCTTAGCTTCCAGACCCCTTCGGGCACGTCGTATTGCTCTGCCACCAGCATCTCGGGCAATGTGATGCTTACCGCCGCACACTGTCTCTACGATACCACCAACAACCGCTGGTACTCCAATTGGGTCTTTTCCCCGGCCTATCGAAACGGCTCGACGCCCTTCGGGACGTTCCCGGCGACCCGCTGTTGGATTCTCACATCGTGGGTCAACCTGTCGGGGAGCTTCTCCATCAACAGCTGGACACGGCACGACGTCGGTGTGTGTGAAATGGGCACCAACTCCGCCGGCCAGACTCTGAACGCCGCCGTTGGCTTCATGGGCCGCCAGTGGAACTACGGTTACGTCCGGCATTTCCACGACATGGGCTACCCGTTCCGCGACTATAACCTCAATCTCCTGCCGAGCGCTGGCAGTTACCTGCGCACCTGCGTATCGGAAAGCTTCCAGCAAACCACCGACACGCTCGGCACCGGTTGCAGCTATGGCCCTGGCATCAGCGGTGGCCCGTGGACCATCAATTACGCCATTGGCGCCATATCCGGTTACGCCAACTCGGTGAACTCCGGCTTGTTCGTTGGCACGCAAAATATTTACGGGCCGCGATTCAACAGCAGCAACATCGTCCCCCTGTGTTCGGCGGCCGGTTGCTGATGCTTTTGCTCGCATAAGGGCGTCGACAGGCCCGTACACGCAGTAGGTTTCTTGAATGAGCGTGGGGTTGGCTATTCGGCCAGCCCCACGTTCTTCTTTATTGTCACCATTATCGAAAATGCCGGCATCGGCTACGAATGAGCGTTTTCTTGCCCGAGGGTTACGTCGGGGTTCAACCTCTACCGCAGTTTTTGCGCTATGCCCTTATCCAAAGAACTGCCCAAATTGGCACAAATATGCTAGAATTTATCCAATTTATTCACGCGGGATTGATATGAACGACAAGGAGCGCATGATGGCCGAGTTAAAGACAAGACCGACCGGGGCGAGCGTGGATGATTTCCTGGACGGAATCTCCAAGGAGCAAACAAGAAAAGACTGTATCGCGATCGCCGATATGATGCGGCAGGCCACACAGCAGGAGCCTGTAATGTGGGGGACGAGCATCGTTGGGTTCGGCAATGTGCATCTCAAGTATGCAAGCGGCCGTGAACTGGATTGGATGATTGTCGGTTTTTCCCCACGCAAGCAGAATATCACCTTGTACCTGCCGGGGAGCGTTGCTTCCTATGCAGGCTTGCTCGAAAAACTGGGAAAACATAAAACCGGCGCCGGCTGCCTGTACATCAAGACGCTGCAAGACATCGATACGGAAATTTTGAAGCAGCTGCTCCGGCAATCGGTTCGGGCGGCGGCAGAATGGTAAGGAGACGGGTGCGATGAGAAAACTAAAACTACAAGTACAGATCACGGTTGATGGATACGTTGCCGGGCCAAACGGTGAATTGGATTGGGCGCGGCGCGATTGGGATGATGAACTCAAGCGCTACGTGGACGAACTCACCGATCCCGTAGATTGTATCGTCCTTGGGCGAAAGCTGGCCCAGGGGTTCATCCCCTACTGGGCTTCCCACCCCGAAGAAGAAGGCGCCGACAAGTTCAACACCACGCAAAAAGTCGTTTTCACCAAAACCTTCGATCAATCCGTATGGGAAAACACCCTTTTGGCAAAAGGCGATCTGGTTGATGAGATGCTGCACTTGAAGAGACAAAACGGCGGCGACCTGATCGTCTACGGCGGCGCCGCGTTTGTATCAGCCCTCATCAAGCATCGGCTGATTGACGAGTTTCATCTGTTCGTCAATCCGGTCGCGATCGGCAGCGGTTTGGCAGTTTTCAACGAACTCAACGGCGCACAAAGCCTGGCGTTGAAGCAGGCACGTGCTTTCGCTTGCGGGATTGTGGTTCTTGCTTACAAGCCAACACCCTGACTTTTACTGATGTACCAACTTTGCCCGCGCCATCAAGGCATAAGGGCTGTGGGGAAAATCATGCCAGAGCTGCCAGTAAGCTTGTACGGCGGCCGGGTCGTCGCCGGCGCGTTCGTAGGCCAGGGCGAGGAGGTAGTGGTAGCGCGCACGTTCCGTTAACTGCATATCGCATTCTTCAGGATAACTTTCGTCGCAGACGGGTGGCGCATAACGGACTATGGCCTGTAAGGCCGGAATGGCCCCGGCTACCTCGCCTTCTTGCCTGAGAGATTCTGTGGCGCGTTCAGCGATGGCTTTCAGCACGTCTTCTTCGCGATCGAAACGGTTAACTTCGTTATCCCAAAGGTAGCTTTCAATCGTTGCAGCGCTCCCCCCGGCAGGATCGGGAAACGTAATACGGATCCTGGTCCCATGAGCGCTGTCTTCCAGGGAGTACGCCATCACTTTCCACCAATAACCGGACACATCTTGGATGTAGGGGGCGGAATCGGCGGTGCCCAATACCTGAAACGTGGACAGGCTGTTGCCGCTTTGGACGATCATAATGGGCTTTCCATGTCCATCGGGTGGAGTGGCAGTTTCGACAACGAATACCTTGCGGGCAGATGCACGATCGATGTGGTCGTGATCGCTGCTAACGCGCAGCGCCAGCAATCCTGGCACTTCTTGCAGCAGCGCCCAGACCGTTGCATCTGCGCGGCCGGTTGCCGGTGGCTTGGTGATCACGATAAGCCAGTCTTGATCTCCATCGCCATCCATATCTAGCCGGGTGGAATATTCTACGCTCACGCCGGCCTGGCGCAGTGCCGCAGAGACATCGGCCGTTTGTTCGGCCGTAAGCTGCCGGGCAAGATAAGGCAACACCAGATCGGGATTGCATAGTGGATAAAACGGCCAGGTGTCGGCGTATCGCCACGCCTGGCGCATTTGCTCCTCGGTGACGTGCCCACCATCATCTCGGAACGGGTCCAAGGCCTTTTGCATGACATCCAAAGAAGCCATACAGGCATGGTAAATGCTGGCATTGTCCGTATAACGATCCAGAAAGGCCTGGGCTGCCTGGGGAACCGCCGAAGTAGAAGATGAGCTTGAAGACCTGTCGGCGATGTACTGAAACTGCGTCCTCGCACGGTCTATTTCGGACTGGGTGGCGTAGAACATACCAAGCTGGAAGCGGAAGTAATCCCAGCTATCGGGGGCGTATTCCGGGTCCGATGGCAAGGTGTTTTCCAGCAAGTCGATTGCTTCACGAAAGTTTCCGTCATCGGTGAGCGTTTCGAGGGTGAGGGCTAGATCGTAAATCGTCCCGGCTTCGTACGTCCGCTCGTCGAAGCGATAAAGCGCTCCATCCCACTTGAAATGATCGGTGTAGGTGGTAGAAAATCCCTGGCTGAACAAGCGCGCGATGCCATTCTCATCCCGTTGGCCGTATCCCCAACCATTCTCACAGTTCATTAAGCCAATTTCGATGCCGTGTTCTTCGTCAATCCTTTGAACGAACCGATCCCCTTGCCATTCGAAGATGAATATTTCTGCCGAGCACATAGTTCCGCTGTATCTGCCCGCATAGAGAACGACTTCAGGAATGCCGTTCAGATTGTGATCGGCGAAGTCTGCGATCGAATACCCGGCCGTAAAGAAATTCCAATCGCTGTAAATGGGTACAAGCTTTTGGCTCCCCTGCGTGTCCGTGTGGACGGTAAAAAACAGCCCGTCGAGATAACTGCCTTGCGTGGTCAGGCGGTAAATGACCGCGTCCGTCTGATCGCCAAACAGGTTTGGAAATGTGTTCGGCCGTTCATCATCCCAGTCAGGGTAGGGAGAGCGAAGCGTAAACCCGTAGGCTTTGATGTAACCCTTTAATGCCTCTAACGGCAGTTCGCTTTGGTTGAACAGTGTTTCTAGCTTGGCCAGAATCCACGCATCCGAAGCGTGACTTCCCTGGATGGCATGCGCCAGGGCAAGCCGCCATTGATACTGCTCCTGGTGGGCTGTTTTGGGGAAGCGCCACAGCGTCTCCTGCAGAGCCAGGGCGATCGGTTCTTGTAGCGAAACGAAATTGTTTCGCATACATCCTGCTGGGAAACAGCGATCGTTTGCGCTGGCATATTCATCCAGCGCTTTGATTAAGGCAACAGCATCTTCTTCACCCCAGGCCTTGCGTTTGAATTCTTCATCCGGTTTTTCGGGTGTGGCCACAGGAGTGGAAGTCTGGTTGAGATATGGCAACTCAAGTGACACGGGGAACAGGCTTGTGACCAGTGGCGCCGGCGTAGGAGAAGGCGTGTCGGTCTGTTGAAGCCTTTTCGGTGCTTCAATCGTAGGAGAAAAAATTTGTGCAGCCTTTGTTCGTGTGGGAAAAAGGCGTGTGGCCGTTGAAGTGGCCGCTGGCACTGTCACAGCGGCCGGCCAGCAGGCCGCCAACGCCAGCCCAATCGTAATCAAAAAGACGCCGGTAGAAAAATTCGTATGTGTTTTCATTGCAGCCCCTCCATCCATGCCGGGCATTATAGCCATGAAGTCTCCTGCGTGTAGCCAGGAGACTTCGCTGCGTCATCGTGTTGCCACTAACGTCTCAGCGCTCACGGGCCACGGCTGACTAACGGGAGGAAGACTGTTGCCTTCACCTGCATCCCAAACACGCCTGCGCCGGTGCCTGCGTAGAGTCTGGCCGATGTCGTTGGGGTGAGCGCCAGCACGTACACGGGAACGCTGTCCAGGTTGCCGTCGACGGCGATCCAGCTTCCGCCGCCGTTCGTGCTTTTGAACACGCCGCCCGCATTTGTCCCTGCGTAGAGCGTGGACGGTGCCGCATGATCAATGGCCAGCGTGTAAACCATCGTATCGACCAGCCCTGTGCTGACTTCGACCCAATCCTCCGCACCGTTGGTGCTTTTGAACACGCCGTCACGTGTGCCGGCATAGAGGGTCGCCGGCGTGTGCGGGTCGATTGCCAGGCAGAAAATATCGGTGGTGCCGAGGCCGCTATTGGCGGTGTTCCAGTAACCGCCCCCGTTTGTGCTTTTGAACACACCACTCTCTGTCCCTGCATAGAGGACGGTTGGCGCCGTTGGGTCGATTACGATCGAGCGAATCGTGTTGACGTTTGTTAAACCACTGTTGATGGCCTCCCAGGTCTCTCCGCCGTTTGTGCTCTTGAACGCACCTTGTGCGGCAACGTAGAGAGTGCCCGGTGTTACCGGATCGATTGCCAAGGCAGAAATTCCTTGATGGGGCAGACCGTCGTTGATTTCAAGCCAGTCTTCGCCCCCGTTTGTGCTTTTGAATGCACCGCGGTCAGACGTGCCTGCGTAAACGGTGCTTGCATTCACCGGGTCGATTGCCAGATCGATCACGAGCGTCCTGGTCAGGCCGTTGTTGATTGTGTTCCAGTTCTCTCCTCCATCCGTACTCTTGAACACGCTGCCCGCATGATTCGCAGCCGTATACAGCGTCGCTGGCGTAGCAGGGTCGATGGCCAGCGCCTGAATGCTCATGGCTTTCAAGCCAACGTTGGCGGTATTCCAGTTTTCGCTGCTGTTCGTGCTCTTGAATACGCCCCAATCTGTCCCTGCGTAGAGAATATCTGAAGCCGCCGGGTCGATCGTCAATGCATAAACGGCGGTGCCCTTTATGTTTACGTTGGCGGTATGCCACGAGACACCGCTATCGGTGCTTTTGAGCACCCCGTCCAGATACGTTCCTGTGTATATAACGTTTGGTGATTGCGGATCGACGACCAGGGAATAAACAGAGACAACGGACGACAAGCCCAAATCGACCGCATTCCAGTTTTCACCGCCATTCGTGCTCTTGAATATGCCGTTGCCGGGTGTTCCCGCATAGAGTGTGGTTGGTGTCGCTGGATCGAGCGCCATCGCGTTAATGTGGATAAAATCGGGTAAGCCGGTGTTCGCTGCGCTCCAGTTGCCGCCGCCGTTGGTGCTCTTGAATACGCCGGCGCCGGCCGTTCCTGCATAGAGTGTGGTTGGCGTGAGCGGGTCAATGGTGAAGGCGATCACTGCGGCATCAGGTAAGCCTGTGTTGGCCGTGTTCCAGCTTTCGCCGCCGTTCGTGCTTTTGAACACGCCGTCCGACGTGCCGGCGTAGAGTGTAAGGGGGGATGTGGGGTGAACTATCAGCTTCCAGATCGAAATACTGCCCAGGCCGGTGCTGGCAGCGTACCAGTTCTCCCCGCCGTTCATACTTTTGGATATGCCACCGCTCAATAAACCTACGTAGAGGGTTGTTGGCGTCATCGGATCGATGGCCAGGGCGCGAACAAATGTGTTGTTCAGGCCCGTGTTTACGGCGCTCCAGTTCTCCCCGCCGTTGGTGCTCTTGAATATGCCGGCGCTGTATGTTCCTGCGTAGATGTTCGTAGGTGTGGCAGGGTCGATCGCCAGTACACCGACGATTCCACCATCCGGTCCAAGGCTCGTCCAGACACCGATTGCTGTAGAAGCCGCATCTACTGGCCCGCTGCCTCGTAGGACGAGCAGGCTGAGCAACAAAATGCTGAGCGAAACGGTTTTGACATGCATCGCGTATCCCCTCCCACGGGATTGTTGTTCCAAAAAACGGTGTTTTTATGCCTGCTGGGTGCTGGCGCAAGAATGCGGCAGTCCGCTCGATGGCTTTGTTTGCTTCGCCGAGAACTTCCCGATCATATCACAGCGGGCCGCAGTCTTAATCCTTCGTTCATCGAACCTTCACAGCTTCTTCGAAAGATTCACAGGCTTTGCTCAGCCGCCTTTTTTATACTGGGAACAAGTTGGTGAATGCACCAACGTCACAATCAACCCACAAACAAAAGGAGCGTATATTCTATGAAAAAATCTCTCGCGATCAGTACCCTTGTCCTGGCGCTCGTCGCCATGACCGTCATGGCCCTCAGCCTGGTCAGCCATGCATCTGCTCAAACGCCTACACCCACGGCGGAGGCCCAAGTCACCGCCCTGCCCGGCGGCGGGGGGCGCGGTGACCGCTACGACGGACCACGCGGCGGTGGCCCGCTGCGTGCGTACACGCTTGCTGCCGAGGCCGAAGCTTTCGGTCTCACGAGCGACGAACTACAAGCCTGGTACGGCGAAGGCAAATCGCTTGAAGACCTGGCCATCGAGCAAGGCTTGAGCGTGGCCGACTACGAGGCCAAAAAGGAAGCCGCCCGCCAGGCGGTGCTCGAACAGGCGGTGGCTGACGGCGCCATCACGCAGGAACAGGCTGACGCCTTGGCCGAGCGCCGGTTGGCCGGCCGCCCAACGCATGCCGGCGGAGCCGACAGCCCCTTGCGTGACTACATGCAGGCCGCTCTCGCCGATGCTTTTGGCCTGACCGTAGACGAACTGGATGCGTTGGAAGCCGATGGCAAGACCCTCAAAGATGTGGCCATCGAGCAGGACCTGAGCGTGGCCGACTACAAGGCCAAAAAGGAAGCCGCCCGCCAGGCTGCGCTCGAACAGGCGGTGGCTGACGGCGCCATCACGCAGGAACAGGCTGACGCCATGCAGAATCATACGGGCATGGGGTGCGGCGGCAAGGGCGGCGGACGCCGTGGTGAATGCCCATCTACCACGCCGGAGAACACCGGTATGCAGCCTGAAAGCTAAGCCGGCCTGTCCTCTAACAAACAACAACTCCCTCGCGCTGCGGGGGAGTTGTTGTTTGTTGGTGCTTTTGCAGCACGTTTGTGAAAAGCCAGGGCGAATCGAACGCTATGCCAGCCGTCACCCCGTCTTTGGTGCCATAGCGACGGTGAAACAGCAAGCGCATGGGGGCATCGGCGGACGGCGTTTCGGGTCGAACATCGCCAGGAGGCTATCGGCGTTGTAAAAGGCGGCCTGTTCATCCGCCGCCGCCGGCTGGTCTCTGCGCATCTATCGTACAGGCGGCAATGGCCGATGTGTTGTGGCCCGCCTCGGTGGGGTACATACTGGCGTTCAGGCTGTAGGCCTCCCCGCCCTTGGCGCGTGCGCCTGGGACTCACGGGCGAGTTTGGCCAGCTTTTGGGCAAACAGCTCGACATCTTGCGCACGCAGGCGTACGGTTTTCAGCAGCGCCAGTGCTGCCTGCTCTTCGGATGTGTTTTTGAGCGTTTGCAGGGCCGCGGTGAGGTTGTCGCGCAGAGCGGAGAGCGCCAGCGCTTGCTGGCTTGCCGGCGGGCCATCGGCCTGGACGGTGAAGTGGTGGGCGGTGGCGCGATAGAGTTTTCCAGGCTTTTGCCGGTTTCACGGGGGCAGCGCGTCAGGGTACCGTAAATACGTTCGGAAGTCCCAGGGACTGCCCGGTTCGCGCCTGTTCCTGTGGGTAGCCCGGCAGGTTGATCGTCAGGTAGACGAAAGCCTGCCACGGGTTGCGCAAGTTGGCCTGTGGGTCGAGCAAGCGCCGGACGATCGAGCCGGAGCCGTAGAATTTGCGGTAGAGTGCCATGCGTTTCTCTGCCAGTTCGGCAGGCGTAAAGTGGGTAGGGATGAAAACCGCCTCGCCGTAAGTGTATTCAGGAGCCAACCACCAGCTTGTGTAGCGCAGCCGGCCATTGTGTTGTAGTTGGTTGTAAAGCGCCGTGCCGGGAAAGGGGATGAGCATATTGAACAGCACGGCAAAGAGTTTGTGCTGAATGGCAAACTCAAGTGTGGCGTCGAGCGATTCGGGCGTGTCGTGATCCAACCCGATGATGAATGAGCCGATGACAGCGGTGCCATGCTGGCGTAAAATCTCCAGCGCTTGGGCATAATCCTGGCGGGCCAAATTCCAGCTTTTGTGAATTTCCTTCAAGCCGTCGCCAAAGAGCGATTCGATGCCGACCAACACGCCGGCGCAGCCGCTTTTTTGCATCAGCGCCATCAGTTCTGGGTCGCGCGTCATCGAGATGCTTGCCTGGCTCATCCAACGGATCTTGAGCGGTGTGAGGGCGGTCAGCAGTTCTTTGGCGCTTTCCACATCGCCGACGATATTGTCGTCTACGAACAGGATCGGCCGGTGACGGTAGGCGCGCACTTCATCGATCACGCTGCCAAGATTGCGGCGTCGAAAGCTGCGACCAAAGAAGGTGGTTACAGAGCAAAAGCTGCACTGGAACGGGCAGCCGCGCGCCGTCTCGATAGGGGTAGCGGGGAGGTAGTTTTTCTTCTCCAGAATGGCATGATTGGGCCGGCCCGGTGGGTATATTGGTTCGCGCCCACTCCGGTAAACCGCTTGCAGGGTGCCGCAGCGGGCGTCTTCGAGAACCTGCGGCCACAAGTTTTCGGCCTCGCCAATGAAGACGCTGTCGCCATGTTCTTGCGCTTCCTCCGGAACCAGGCTGACGTGGTGCCCACCGAGCAACACCGGCACGCCGCGACGGCGGAACTCGGCGGCAATCTGGTAGGCGCGCCGGGCGGTGAACGTCTTGACCGAGATACCCACCAGATCGCGCCGGGCGGTGTAGTCGATAGTCTCGAAACGGTCATCCAGCACTTCCACTTCGATATCGGGCGGAGTAAGACCCGCCAGCACGCCGAGCGCCAGCGGCTGAAAGCAGAAGATCGGTTTTTCAGAGAGGCCCTTGGGCTTCTTGATCATCGCCGGTTCGATTAATGTCACTCTCATGACATGGCTTCTCCGTATTTCACCTGGCTGATGCACCAAAAGGCCAGCCCAAAGAAGGCCGGGCCGATCAGGAAGATGGTGCCGTAGTTGCGCCCCGAAAGGTCAATCAGCCAGCCGTTGAAGGTGGGGCCGAGGGTGGCGGCCAACGTGGTGGCAATGAAATATACCCCGGCAGCCCGGCCCGATGTATCTCCACCTACGGTATCGAGCGCCATCGCAAAGGCGTTGATGTCCACCAGCGCCCAACCCAACCCGCCAAGCCCCATCAGCACGACCAGGACGGGCGTTACCGGCGTAAAATAGGCGCTCAGCAGGGCGGTGGCAAACAAAAGCAGGCCAATCTGCACGGTGTGTTTGCGCCCGATGCGCCCGGCCAGTAACCCGCCCGGCATGGCAAAGGCAACGAACGTGATATAGGCCGCGCTGAGCACCAATCCACTGTGGGCCTCGGAGAGCTTCAGTACGCTGACGGCGTAGGAGCTGAAAAACGCCTCGATGGGGTGGAAGCCCATCATGTAGCAGAACACACCTGCGGCCAGCAAAGCCAGGCTACGGCGGCGCTCGGTGGGCAGCGATTTGCCCCACTCCCACAGCCAGCGCCCCAACGCAGGGACTTCGTGCGTGGTGTCGGCCGCCGGCTCAGCCGGCTCACGCACACGCCAAACAATCAACAGCGCTGCGGCCAGCAAAATCAGCGCGGCAACCCAAAATGGAAAGGGCCGGTAGCGTGCATACAGCATGCTGCTCACGCCAAAGGCCAAAATGCCGCCGACGCCGGCCATCAGGTTCAAGATGCCGTTGGCCTGCGAGCGTTGCGCCGAGGGGGTTAAATCGGCCATCAGGGCGAAGGCGGGGGCGCGCCAGGTGGCCATCGCCGCGGCGGTCAGCAGCAGGCAGGATAGGAAGGCGGTGAAGATGGCGGGCGTTGGGCCACCGGCGCCGGGCAGCAGCAATGGCATCAACACCAGGCCAAAGGCGGCGGCGGGCATTCCGAAGAGCAGGTAAGGGATGCGTCGCCCCCAGCGGGTGCGCGTATGGTCGGAGCGGGCGCCGAGCAGCGGCTGTAGCAGGAGGGCGGCGATGTTGTCGAGTGTGAGGATGAATCCGGCCTGGGTGGCGCTCAGGCCAAAGCCGGGCCGGGGCTGGCCGCGGTTCGGCGCATCGAAGGCGTTGGAACCGTTTTGTAGAAAAAGCGGGACGTAGGTGTTGTAGACTACCCAGGTAAACTGGGCTGCAAACAGGGCCAGGCCGATGAAGATAATTTTGCGAACATTCATGGCAGATTTATAGCATCAATTGCCCAAGCTGACAAAAGTCATAAGCCATAACCGTGCGCTCGTGCTAAGATTGCTTATAGCATTCACAGCTTTCGTGTTTGCCCTATGCGTTCTGGCAGAACCGTGCGATTCTGCGCAGCAAAAGCCCGACACACAAGCGTGCAATCAAACGCGTGGTTAGGGCCAGGGCGCTTTATGCAGGTTCGGAGGTATACGTGAAAATCGTCCTCATTTCACCCAAAGGCCCGTTGTATCGCCATCGCGGCGGCATCTTCAAGAAAAGCCTGCGTTACGCTCCACTCACGCTGACCACGTTGGCGGCGCTGATCCCGCCTGAACTGCATGCCGAAGTCGAGATTTTGGATGAAGGCATAACGGAAATCTTCCCGGAGCGCGTGCCGGCTGATTTGATCGGCATCACAGTGATCACCGGGACCGCAGTACGCGCCTACCAGCTGGCAGAAATTTTCCGCCGGCGCGGCATCCCGGTGGTGCTGGGCGGACCGCACGTCACACTTGTCCCTGACGAGGCCCAATGCCACGCCGACTCGGTTGTCGTCGGTTACGCCGAAGACACCTGGCCCGAACTGCTACGCGATTTTGCCGCCGGGCAAATGAAGCTGCGGTATAGCATGTCGCCCGATCTCAGCCTGGCGGGACGGCCCTTTCCCAGGCGTGAACTGGTCGGCAGGCACGGCTACATCACCACGCACGTTTTTGAAGCTAACCGTTCGTGTATCCACGTTTGCGATTTCTGTGTGGCCCCTTCGGCCTGGAGCAGCAGGCCCTTCTACAAGCCGGTGGAAGATGTAATCGCCGACATTCGCCAGCATTACAGCCGGCGCATCCTGTTCATTGATCTGAACCTGATCAACGACACCGATTATGCCGCCCGGCTATTCGAGGCGCTGATCCCGCTCAAAGTAGATTGGTTCGGCCTGGTGACCACCCTGCTCAACCGCGACAAACCCCTGCTTGCACTGGCGGCGCGCAGTGGGTGTTCGGGCCTGCTGATGGGCTTTGAGTCGATCAGCAAAGAGAACCAGAAGGTGATGAGAAAGGGCTTCAACACCCCCGCCGAATATCGCGCCATCGTAGATGCGTTGCACCGTCACAAAATCACGTTGATGGCCTGCTTCACCTTCGGGCTGGATCACGACACCCCCGATGTCTTCATGCATACGGCCCGTTTCGCCGTCGCAGCCGGTATTGACTTGCCACGCTACGCCATCGTCACGCCCTTCCCGGGCACGGCGTTGTACAAACGTCTCGAAAGCGAAGGCCGCATTCTCACGCACAACTGGGAGCTTTACGACGCCCAGCACGTGGTTTTCCAGCCGAAACGGATGACGGTGACGCAGCTTTACACCGGTCACGAACAAGCCTGGCAGTATACTTACTCGCTGCCCAGCATGGCCCGGCGCTTTCTCGGTTCGCGCATCCAGGTCCCTGTCTGGTGGGTGACGAACATCGGTTACCGTTTCTACGCGCACCATCTCAAAGATTTCTATAACTGTGACTGGAGCGGTGGGCAAATCTCGCCCGAGCATTCTATTTAGCATGAAACTCACCATCATTCACCCCTGTATTGGCCGCCGGATTGGGCAGCCATACATCCGTTCGTGGCAGATGGAGCCGTTGGCTCCGGCGGTGCTTTCGGCATTGACCCCAGCCGAGGTGCAGCGCGTCTTCTATAACGACAGCCTCGAGCCGATCCCCTTCGACGAACCGACCGACCTGGTAGCCCTCAACGTCGAGGTATATACCGCCAAGCGAGCTTATCAGATCGCCAGCGAGTATCGCCGCCGCGGCGTGCCGGTGGTCATGGGCGGTGTACATGCCACGCTTTGCCCCGAAGATGTAGCACAGTACGCCGAGGCCGTGGTGATCGGCGAGGCCGAAGAAACCTGGCCGGCGGTGCTGGCCGACGCCGAACGCGGCGCACTGCAAACCTTTTACCGTGCGCCGGGGCGGCCTTCCCGCTTGCACGCGCATCCCGACCGCTCGATTTTTGGTGGCAAGCGTTACCTGCCCCTCGGCCTGGTAGAAACCGGGCGCGGCTGCCACTTCCGCTGCGACTTCTGCTCGGTGCAGAGCGCCTATCAGCACACCTACGCTTGCCACGCCACCGCCGACGTGGTCGAGGAGATCAAACGCCAGCGCCGCCCGTTATATTTCTTCGTAGATGACAACATTTCCGATCAGATGACGCGGGCAAAAGAACTGCTACGGGCGCTCGCTCCGCTCAAAATCCGTTGGGTGAGCCAGTGCAGCCTCGACGCCGCCGCGGATGAAGAGTTTGTGCAGTTGATGGCGGCCAGTGGGTGCTATGGCATCTTGATCGGTTTCGAGTCGCTCAACCCGGCCAATCTCAAGACGATGAACAAGGGCGCCAACTTGATGAAAGACGCCTTCGAGAAAGGCCTGTCGAACTTGCGCAAATACAAAATCCGCGTTTACGCCACGTTCATCTTCGGTTACGATGAGGACGACGAAGCCAGCTTCGAGACCACCTTCCAGTTCGCCATGCAGCAGAAGTTTTACCTGGCGGCCTTCAATCACCTGATGCCTTTCCCCGGTACGCCACTTTACCAACGCCTGGCGCAGCAAAACCGTCTGCGCTTCGAAAAATGGTGGCTGGACGATGCTTACCACTTCAATATGATTCCATTTCGACCGGCTCGCATGTCGGCAGAGCGCTTGCAGCAAGGCTGTTTGGAAGCACGCCGGCGCTTTTTCACTTTTGGCAGTGTACTGCGGCGCAGTTTCGACGCCGTCAACCGCGCGCCAGCCCATTTGTGGCCGGTTTTCTTCGGCATTAACAGCCTCTTTCACAAAGAAGTCGGCCAGCGCAACCTGTTCCCGCTCGGCGACGAAGGCTGGCGGGGCGAATTAATCAAGGTGCGCGAGACGGCGTCCTGTTCTTGATGCGGGCCGGTAAGCATTTCTTGTAAAGCATCCAATGCCTCCCCCCATCCTACGCCTTGCCACCCCTGCCGACGATGCCGCCCTGCGGAAGCTCTTGCGCGATAACCCCATGCCGGGGAATATTTCACTCAGCTACGAGCGCGAACCGGACTATTTCATCGCTGCTGGGGTGGATGGCACGCTTTCACAGACGATCCTCAGCCAGGATGCCGAAACCGGCCAATTGCGTGGCATGGGCACGCGTGCCATCCGCCCGATGTATCTCAACGGCCAGGTGCAGGACGTGGGCTATATGAGTCATCTGCGGGCCGATTTGGGGCGGCCGTGGGGGCTGTCGCTGGCGCGGCAGCTGGCGCGTTCGTTTGCCAAGTTCCGCGAATTGCACGCCGATGGGTGTACACCGTTTTACCTGATGAGCGTGATCGCCGATAACCTGCCTGCTCGCCGTCTGCTGACTTCCGGGCTGCCCGGCATGCCCCAGGCACGTGAATACACCCGCATGGTCACCTACGCCGTTTCGCCACGGCGTGCCAGGCGGGAAGTTGCCCTGCCGCGCGGTTTCACGTTCCAGTATGGCACGCCCGAATACATCCCCGAAATCCTCGCATGTCTGCAACGCAACGGCGCCCGGCATCAATTTGCCCCCTTTTGGTCTGCCGAGAGCCTGTTCACGCCCACACAGACCCCCAACTTGCGCCCGGAAGATTTTTTCCTGGCCGTGCGCGGCAGCCGGGTATGTGGCTGCCTGGGCGTGTGGGATCAAACTCCCTTCAAGCAGACGGTCGTGCGCGGCTACCGCGGCAGCTTGGCCCGTTGGCGTGCGCCGATCAACCTGCTGGCCCGCTTTGTCGATATTCCCCGCCTGCCGCCGGTCAACTCCCCACTGCGTTATGCCTACGCCAGCCACATCGCCATAGATGCCGACTCCCCGCAACTTTTTACGGCTCTCTTGTGCGCTACCTGCAACGAGACCCTGCTGCATGGCTTTGGCTACTTCGTGCTCGGCCTAAGTGAAGCCCACCCCCTGCGCCCGGTCTTCGCCAAAAGCTACCGGCACGTCGCCTACATCAGCCAGATCTACCTCATGGCCTGGGAGGACGGCCTGGATGCCGTGCGCCGGGTGGATGGCCGCGTACCCGGGCTGGAAGTTGCCGTTTTATAGCATGGGTTTTACGGCCGGCAATTGTTGTCGTGCCTTGTCGAGCACGTTGCTAAGGGGCCGGTAGGGTGTCTGCGCTGTAGTCAAGATCGTGCCACGATCGCCGACCAACCAGCCTTTCTCCAGGCTGATGAACGAGATGCCCAGTAGATCTGAATGTCATGCAAATCGACGCCGGGATCGATGGGGTGCATGTTCCACGGCCCATCCGTTTTGGGCGTCTGTAAAATAAATGCTGTCGAGGCGGAAAACGCTGAAAACCATATCCAAAGACGGCGCCTGCTGGTACTGTGTTTCCCAGGTCTGCCCGCCGTCGGCGGTATGCAGAATCACCTGCTCGGAAAGTTCAGGCAGGTAGCTTCGCCTGCCGGCTGCCCAGCCACGGCTCTCGTCCACGAAAAAGACACTTTCGAAGCGGTAGTGGGTGTTGATGAGTGAAGAGGGGAATATGATAAAATCCCGGCAAATTGCTTTGCTCTGGGTTTAAGGTGTGCTTTCGTCATGCCGGGGTTGCACTCATTATTGCATCACCTGTGATCAGGCTCAACCCGCAAACCCGGCACTGGAACCCCGCAAATCCAGGATCGAGTTCGCTTATGCCCGACGCTCATCGTTTGTTCGTGTTGACCTGCCTGCGTGAGGCGCGAGGCTTCACCCTGGAGGAAATGGCCCAGCGCTGCGGCCTACCGGGAAAACGCGGCCGGGAGACGGTCGGGCGTTGGGAAAGGGGCCAGAGCATTCCCAGGCTTGTACGTCGCAGCCCCTTCATCCGGTACTTGTGTGAAGACTTGGGCTTGCGGTCGGATCGGGAGCAGTTTTTCCGCATTTTTGCGATGTTGTGCGAGGAATGGGATTGGGAGCCGCTCACGCAAAGTGAAAGCCAGCGCTTGTTTGCAGATTGGAAACAACCTCTTGCCCCCGGTGCGGAACGGCCCCCGCCGCCTGTCCGGGCCATTCCGCTTGAGGCGCGCTTCAGCAAGCCACCCGATGAACGCCTGTTTGGTGTCGAGGCCAGTACGGCACGAGTTTTGGCGCAGCTCTCTGCCCCGGGCCAGCGCCCGGTCAGCATCGAGGGCCTGGGCGGCATCGGCAAGACCACCCTGGCCGAACACGTCATCCGCCAGTGGCTGTTACGCGGCGACGCACCCCGGGGGATCGTATGGGTGAGCGCCCGGCAGGAGTACCTGATCGAGCGCGGCATTCGTCTGCTGCCAGGAGGCAAGACGCACCTCGACCTCGACGATCTGTTCGAGCAAGTCCTTCAGAAGCTGGGCCTGCCGGATGGGCACTTGCTGGCATTGGCGCGCAAGGTGAGCAAAACAGCCGAGATCGTCAGGGGCGCCGACTGCCTGATCGTCCTCGATAACCTGGAGAGCGTGCAGGATTTCGAAAGCCTGGCGCCTCTGCTGGCGCAGATCCCGGCTCGCTTTTTGATCACCAGCCGCGCCCACGTTCCGGCGTTGGCCGGGATGGTTTCCTTTTCCTTGGATGAACTCTCGCCGGCCGACAGCCTGGCCCTGATTGGGTATGTGGCTGAAAGGAAGGGCCTCACGGCGGTCCCGGCCCGCCGGATTTACGATTTGACGGGCGGCAATCCTCTGGCTATCTACCTGGCGGTCAGCCTGATGCGCCTCACCCCACCCGATCGAGTGTTACAAGACTTGCGCCTGGGCAGCGTTGAGGCCATTTATCGCTACATCTATTGGAAATCTTGGGATGCACTACCCGAGATCTCCAGGCGACTTTTGTTTGCCATCCAGCGGGTCGGTGATACGGCCTCCTGGCAATGGCTGCACCAAACGACGGGACTGTCGGATGCTGATTTGGGACAGGCATTGCAAATTCTGGCCGATCTTTCCCTGATCAAGGTAGAAACTGCCGGGGATGAACGCCGTTTTTCCATCCATTGCCTGACCTCCACTTTCCTTTGCACCGAGGTGTTGGGGTGGAAGTAGACAGCCCACAGCCGCCGGCCGTGCAGTGGATGGTGGCGGGTTATACTTCGGATGCCGCATGGGCTTCGGCCGCGCTCTCACGTGGTGAAACAGATCGGGTGTCCCTGGAAAGCGTACGCGGGTTGCTCGGCTCTTTCGTGCGCTGGCGGCCGTTCCTGGCTGCTTCTCAACCCGCAGCCGAGGCGGTTGTCGATCTTGCCAGGGCTGCTTTCCATCACTTGGATCACGACGGCTGCTGGCGAGAGATTCTGGCCTGGTGGCCGGTCTTGGAGGCTGTGGCCGGCGACTATCAGCGCCTTTGCGCCCAAGCGGAGTTGCGCGTGCAGCGAGCCACCATTCAAAACTACTGCAGCCAGCTTGAAGATGTCGAGCGCGCTTACCAGGATTACGTGGAAACCGACGAATTCGGCGCACTGCCCTGTGCGCTGCAAGCCAGGGTTTTGCTCCAGGCAGGCATTTGTTCTTTGCGGCAGGGAAAGAACGCTCGCGCCGCAGTGTTGTTGAACCGCAGCCTGGCCTTGGGCGGGCGAGATGATGCTTATCTTCAGGTGTGCGCTTTGAATCAACTGGGCAACCTGGCCTTGAGCGCAGGCGATCATTCTGCCGCGGAAAGCCGGTATCTGCGTTGCCTGGAACGGGCTGAAGCCATTGGCTGCGTGACTATCGCCAGCGTGGCGCGTTGCAGCCTGGGGCGCCTGTATGTGGCCTTTCAGAACCGAGCGCAAGAGGCCATCCGCCTTTTGGAGCAGAACCTGGTTTTACCCAGGGATGTGACCGGGGTTGATGGCGCTGCCGAGAGCGCTGTTTGCCTGGCGATGGCGTATGCCGCATGCGGCAGATCGTCGGAAGCCTGGGTACTTGCCTGCCGCACGCTGGCGGTTTTCCAGGATTTGGAACATCACTACGGTATGGTCTTTTGCCGCATTGTGCTGGGGCGCGTGCAACAGGTCCAGGTGCGTTCTGAAGAGGCTATCTTGCATTGGCGCATCGCCTTGGATATGCTGGATCAGGTGCATCTGCCGCTGTTGGAACTTTATGTACTGAACTTGATGATTGGGGAATTCCTTCGCGCCCGTCGTTGGCAGGCGGCTTTGGCCCTGCTTCCTCGTTTGGGGAGTGCTCTGTTCCGTCAAAAATCCGGCCTGCGACTCGTGGGCCGTTTGTTGATGCGCTCCTGATAGCAATGTCACGAGTCGAAGGTTGCGCCGGGGGTGCAATCGACATCGCAGGCGGCGCGGCCGAGTGGGCGCAGGGTGAGGCAGACCGGGGTGGGAGCAATGGTAAGATGGTGGCCGGTGCGGGCGATGGAAAGCGTGTATTCTTTTTCGGCGATGGTGAGCGATTTGTTCGCTTCGCCGGGGTAAATATCGATGGCGAGGTGAGTGGGCGCCGGGCCTTGCAGGTTTTGCGGAGTGTGGCGGTAACGAGGGATGACTGCTCCCGTCCGCACGAAAACGGGGATGCGTTCGAGCGGGGCTTCGACTTCGTAGAAGCGCGGGCCGGTGAAGGCTTCATCACCTTCGAGGGCATACCACGTCCCAGCAGGGAAATACACCATACGACGGCGCGCCTCGGCATGCATCACGGGGGCTACCAGCAAATCGGGGCCAAGCAAGAATTGGTCGTCGAGGTGTATCGTAGCGGGATCATCCTGAAATTCCAGGTGCATGTGGCGCTGCAAGGGCAGGCCGGTCTCGTGCGCTTCGCTGGCGCAGGCGAGGAAGTAGGGAACCAGACTGTAACGCAGGTTCACGTAATGCCGCGCCACGGCCAGCGCCGTCTCGCCATATTCCCACGGTTCGCGTGGCTGTGTACCATGATAGCGCGCCAGCGGCGAAAACAAGCCTAACTGCGTCCAGCGGATGTAGAGTTCAGGCGATGGTTTCTCGCCGACAAAGCCGCCCATATCGTGCGACCAGAAAGCTTCACCCCCAAACCCCGCCGAAAGACCACCGCGCAGCGCCCCTTGCATCCCTTCCCAGGTGATCTGCGTATCGCCGGCCCACGTGCCAGGGTAACGCTGCGAACCGATGTAGCCTGCCCGCCGCCAGACGATGCCCTCGCCATGGATTTCCTGGGCCACTTCAAACGCCGCCTCGGCGTAAAGATGCAGGAAAGGGCTGTGCATCTCTTTGCCGGTTTTGCCGTTGGCGAAGAGCGCTTCTTCGGCCACGCGATCGCCATAATCGGGCTTGAACACCGAACCGCCCAGGCGTGCCAGCTTGCGCAGGTGATCTTTCCACCATTCTTTGGCGGCGGGGTTGGTGAAATCTACCACGCCAACCGGCTCGCCAAATTCGAGGCGTGCCACGGTGCCATCGGCCGTTTTGAGCAGGTAGCCGTTGGCTTTGGCTGCATCATAGATCGGGTGACCTTCGGGCAGGTAGGGGTTGAGCCACAGGCAAATTTTGACGCCGTGAGAGGCGATCTCGGCAAAGGCCTCCTCGGGTTGGCCCCAGCCATCGTAGTTCCAGTCGAAGTCGCAGGCATCCACGCCAATTTTGTAGTAATAATGCGTCTTCATCCATGCCGGGTCGAGATGCACCACATCCACGGGGATGCCCTCGGAGCGCAGCCGGGTAAGCACCTCGCACACCTGTTGGCGGCTGTGATAGGCGCAGCGGCTCATCCATAACCCCAGCGCCCACTTCGGTGGGATGGCGGTCTTGCCGGTGAGAGCGGTATATTGGCCGATCAGGCCCTTGAAGGTAGGAGCGAAGAAAAAGAAGGCATCCAGGTCCCCAGTTTCGATCAGCGCTGCACCGGCGGTGTACGAAAACGTGCCAACCTCCCAAAACGAACGGAAACCACTGTGCAAGAACATGCCCCATCCGGCGCTGGACTGGATCATCGGGATAGATTTGTAGCTCATGTCGGTGGTGTTCGTCCCGGCCGTGTCGCAGGCCCAAACCGTGGCGCGGGTGGATGTCTTTTCGACCTTGTTCCACTTCTCGCCCAGGCCAAAATGCCGCTCACCGTTGTGGATGCGCCAGCTCACAAACGCCTCCGAGCCTTTAGCCGGCGACTTGCGAAAGCCCAGCGGCCCGGTGATCTCGTTGCCGGCCACTTTTTCGTTTTCCAGTTCCAGCACCAGGTGGTTGGCAGCATCGAAGATCTTGAAGCTGAAGGGGTTCTTGTCCATCTGGATGCGATACCCATCCAGCCGTAGCACGAAGCCGGTTTCATCTTCGGCAAAGGAAAACGCACCGGCAACGGCCTGGGGCACCAACATGAAACTGGATTCGGCAGGGGCTACATCGCCCTGCCACAGGCGCAAGCGCAAACACGCGTCGGCAGGAGCGGTGAGCAGCAGCGTGGCTGTCTCTCCCGAGCGCAGGTGGGCCGTTGCCTGCAAGGCGCCATCGGAAAAACGGACATCGGTCAGGCTTTCCACCGTGTCATAGGCGAAACCCGGCTGGTAAAAAATGCGATCATCGCGCTGATAGAGCGATTTTTCAGGCATATACATGGAAGCATAGGATTCGGCAGTATAGGTCATCGATTTGTCCTTGGGCCTGACTCATACGCCCTTCGCACAAGTGCGCAATCAAGGCTGGGTCAGGGCTTATTCTGATGTTTTCCTCTTCGTGCTCATTTTACTCCTCTGATTGGCCTTTCACAACCTCCATTCTCGTGCGACCCTCCACCCCCGCAGCAGAAACTTCCTTCGTCTTACGTCTACTTTTCGTTTTGGGGTAGCGAAAAATAGAATGTCGCGCCGTGACCAGGTTCCCCTTCTGCCCAAGTTCTGCCGCCATGCTGGTGTGCGTAACCGGCAGTTGCACATCCAGTAAAATCAGGTCAGGCAGAGTCCGGCGGGCCAGTTCAAGCCCGGATTCACCGGTTTGGGCTACTATGATTTGAAATCCGGATTGCGCCAGGTAATCGGCCACAACTGCCAGATTGGCAGGTTCGTCGTCAACAATCAAAATCGTACGACTTTGCGCCTCAAGGGCTTTGTCAAAAGCTTCTTTGAACATTGACCATGTTTATTGCCTCACAAACTGTTTGAGAAAAGTCTCGATCTCGTTCATCTCAAACCTCCCGGCCAGCTTTTGCAGGCGGCGGGCAAAGGGAATGTAAGCTTCGCCCAGCTTTTCCAAACGCACGGCCTGCGCCTGAATATCGAATATCCGGCCTTCATCGACTAGCTGGCGCAACGCTGCCAGTTCTGCGTTCGGTGGCGGAATCAGGGGCGCTTCGTGCTCGGCCTGCACCTCGGCGTAAACCCAGGTCAACCCGAGGGGTGCGGTCAGGGCGGCCAGCAGGTCGTTGGCGTGAATGGGCTTGGGCAAGAAGAGATTGCAGCCGGCCTCCCGGCTCCTGTCCTGATCCGTTTCCAACACACTGGCTGAAACGGCGACAATGAACACGTCCTTTAGCTCTGGCCGTTGCCGTATCTCCTGGGCCGCATCGAAGCCGGTTTTGACCGGCAGGATCAAGTCCATCACGATGGCATCAGGCTGCAAGGCCAGCGCCTTGTTTACAGCTTCCTGCCCATCGTCAGCCATGTTGACATCGAAGCCCAGCGGAACCAGCAGATCCTTCAGCATCTGGCGATTGTAGGCTTTGTCGTCCACCACCAACACCTTGCGCCGTTGCCCTTCATAGCCGATTACGTCAGGTTGTGATATGGATGCTTTTTGCAGTTCTTCATTCAGCTCGACCACCGGCAGACTGACATCGAACCAGAATGTGCTGCCCTGCCCCAGCTCGCTCTTGATCTGCAAATGGCTGCCCATTAATTGGACGATTTGCTGGCTGATGGCCAGACCCAACCCGGCACCTTCTGCTCGCCGGTTTGGTTCGCTCACCTGCTCAAACGGTTGGAAGATCCGTTGCATCTGATCGGGCGCGATACCCAAACCAGTATCGTGCACGGTAAACCGCAAGGTCACTTGCGACTTGCCAACCGTGTTTTCGGTTTCACCGGTTGCTTCGATCGTCAAGACAACGTTTCCCCGATCGGTGAACTTTACGGCGTTACCCAACAAGTTGAGCAATACCTGGCGCAGGCGTTTTTCATCGGCCAGCACAAAGGCTGGTAGGGGGGAGAGGGCTTCGCAAGTCAACGAGATGCCTTTGGCTTCGGCCCTCATGCGGACGATGCTCGTCAGCTGGTTCAAAAATGAGGAAAGGTGGATGGAAGCAGGGACAAGTTCCAGTTTGCCGGCTTCGACCCTGGCCAAATCGAGGATATCGTTGATCAGGGTCAGCAGGTGTTCGCCGCTTTGACGGATGATCTTCAGGCCAGCGGCCTGGCAGCTGTGCCGCTCGAGAATATCGGCATAGCCCAGGATAGCGTTGAGGGGGGTGCGCAATTCGTGGCTCATGTTGGCCAGAAAGGCGCTTTTGGCCTGGTTGGCCGCTTCGGCTTTCTCTTTGGCGAGGTGCAACTGGCGGTTCGATTCGCTCAATGCGTGGGTGCGTACCAGCACTTCACGCTCAAGCTCCTGGGTTCTCTGGTGAAGGCTGCGGACGCGATAGCTGTACCCGGCAGCAACCAGGCCCGCGATGAACAACCCCAGCAGGCTTCTGAACCACCAGGTTCCCCACCAGGGCGGGGTGATAGTAATTTTGAGCGATGCCCCTTCCTCGTTCCAAACGCCGTCATTGTTGGATGCTTTGACCCGGAACGTATAGTCACCGGGATTCAGGCTGGTGTAAGATGCCAGCCGGTTGGCCGCATCCGTGTAACGCCAGTCACTGTCGAATCCTTCCAGCTTGTAAGCATAACGGTTTTTCTGTGGCGCCGTGTAATTCAACGCCGCGAAGCGCAGGCTAAAGACCGATTGTTCGTGGCGCAGCGTGATCTGTTCGGCAACGTTGATAGCTTGCTTGAGTGGTGAGTCTGCCGTTCCGATCGCCACCGGCTTGTCAAACAGCGTAAAACCCGTTAGCACGACTGGGGGGGCGTGGGGATTGTCCTGCATCTGGTTGGGGTGGAACACCACCAGGCCCTCTTCGCTACCGAAGAACAACCGCCCATCCTGCCCTTTGGCTGTGGTCAATCGGTTGAACTGGCCACCGGCCATGCCATCGGACTGGTCATAGTTGCGGAACTGCCCGCTCTTGGGATCAAAGCGCGAGATGCCCGCCAGGGTGCCGAGCCACAGAAATCCCCGATCATCGCCGTTGACGGCCATCACGACATCGGAAGGCAGACCATCTTTCGATGTGTAATGGTGGGTGAACTTGCCTAGAGCCGGTTCAAAGCGGTACAGCCCTGAGACGCCCCCCACCCAATAGACCTCATCCGAAGCGGGATAGATCGAGTACAGTAGGGCATTGGCCGGATCGGCCGGGTTGTCCGGGTTGACCAGGTAGTTGACGGATGTTTTGGTCTTGGGATCGAATCGGACGATCCCATGGTCGTCGCTGCTCATCCAGATCATGCCATCGCGGTCGCGGAATTGCAAGTACGGACACGTCACCGGAAGAATGCCGGGAGCGGCCGCGCCTGGCTGACCGGGATAGTGGGTGAATCGGCGTCCATCGAAATAGTCCAATCCGCCGGTGTTGTAGTGGATTCCCACCCAAATCCCCCCGTTCTCATCCGGCAAAAGCGAATTGACATCGTTCGCGGCAAGGCTGGTCGGATCATTGGGATCGTGCCGGTAATTGGTGAAGCGCTCTCCATCAAAGCGCCATAGACCGGTGCTATAGGTAGCGATCCAGAGTGCGCCGTTCGCATCCATCGTCATGGCTATCGGATAGTACAAGCTCTTTTCGTCGGGTTTGCTTGGATCTTCGGGGTGGCGGCGCATAGAGCGCCCATCAAAGGAATGAATACCTCCCAGCGAAGTGCCAACCCACAGCGTACCTTTTGGGTCTGTATACAACGCCTCAACATTGGAGTCGGCAAGACTGAACGGATTGGTGGAGTCATATTGGTAGGAAACGAACTTGTCCGGCTCCGCGGACAGCCGGTTGACCCCTCCACCGAGGGTAGTCACCCAGATGCCCCCCGTATTATCTTCATAGATGCGCCAGGTGAACTCATAGCTCAGGCTACTGGGATCATTCGGATCCGGGCGATAGTGCGTGAACATGCCGGTGTCGCGGTCCAGCAGGTCCAGGCCTTTGATGGTAGCTACCCAGAAGCGACCGAGGCGGTCTTCGTATACGGCAGCCACATAGAGATCGCCCAGGCTACTGGGATTGTTGGGATCGTGGATATAACGAACAAAGCTCCGTGTAGCGCGGTCGAAGCGATTGAGACCGCCTCGGGTTGCCATCCACAGATGGCCCGCCCGGTCTTGAAAGGTTTGCGTGACCTGGTCACTGCTCAAGCTGGTGGGATCAGCCGGATTGTGGCGGTAGTGTGTAAAGCGTCCCGTGGCCCGGTTTAGAACGCTCACACCATTCGCTTGAGTGCTGAGCCACAGCAGACCGGTTTCCCGGTCCTCAAGGATGTTCGTAACAGAATCGTCACTGATCGAATTGGGATCTGCCGGATCATGTTTGTACGTGTGAAATGTGCCCCGATCTGGATCGAAGCGGGCCAACCCTCCGTTGGTACCCACCCACATTCCGCCGGCCCGGTCCTCGTAGATGACCTCGACGTGATTGTCCGGCAGGCTATCGGGATCGCCGGAATTTTTGCTGTAGTGGACAAAGCTGTCGGTATTGCGGTCATACCGATCCAGCCCACCCCCTTTGGTGCCGACCCAAAGGATTCCTTGCCGGTCTACGAGTAAAGCACTGACAAAATTGGCGCTCAGACTTCGTGAGTCCTCGGGGTCGTGGCGGTAGACCTTGAACTCCACACCATCGTAGCGATTCACCCCTCCCTGCATCGTGCCGAACCACATGAAACCCTGGCGATCTTGCACCACGCAGCGCACATCGTTTTGAGAGAGTCCATCCCTGGCCAACAAATGGGTGAACTTGAGATGGCGTAATGCCTTGTCATCGGCCGGCCTGTCTTCGATGGTAAAGTGTGCGACTCCGGCCGGTTGCCTGACGGCGGAGGGGGAGGTAAGCGCCGCCAGGCCGCCCTCGTGTGCGCGAGCGTTGGTTGCCATCGAATTCAAAAAGAGTGCGGTAATGATGATGAAAACGCAAGTGGTTGGGATGGTTCGTGTTTTCATCGCGCTTCTCCTGAAGACGTGGGAAACCGAATTCGTGATTTTGTAAAAAAGCCTGTGCGTAACCGATGCCAAGTGCCTTTCATACCGGTAAGTGGTTGCGCGCGCCGAACAAGACGATCGTCAAGGAGAATATTGCTTCGCGCGGCGGCCTCCTGAGTATTGTAGCGTACGATTACCGGTTGGTATAGGCCTTGCATCCGTACAGCAATTCCAGATTTACAGGCATCCTTGCGGAGCCGTACAATTTCGCCGGCAACTGCTGTCCGCCGGTGAAGCTCGAATAGTGAATGCTGTCCGCCGGTGAAGCTCGAATAGTGAATGCTGCCCGTTGCGGGTGGATGTTTGGGACTGCTGGCGTCCGTGACGTCACTCGCAGGGCTACGGCTTGCTATGGCGGGAAACTGGTGTAGGGGCAACGGCCACACCTTACAAAAATGATAGGTATGTATTTTGGGAGATGTGATAGGCCTCTTTTTAGGTAGATACCGTGTAAGCGCTTACAGACGGCATCCGGTTTTGCACCCCGATAAATTTTTTTTGGACGTTTGCGTTATCGATAACGGTAACGTTAACGGACCGCCGTTGCCCTTCTGTTCGCCGCCAACATTGGTCGAAAGGAGTTGCGAAATAAGCCAATATGGTTGCCCTGAGGGCGCAGTCAGGTGTGGGAGAAACTCCCTCACATTTCTTAACCGCACAACCACAGGAGAATACACATGAAGACAAAAGTGAATACACCCATTTTCAAGCTGTCGGCCATCCTGCTTGTCTTTGCTGTGTTGCTGTCAAGCATCAACTTGACGGCCAATGCAGCCGAGACCACGCTGGCCG
>JBMOLU010000032.1:0-75375 GCA_049325275.1 Chloroflexota bacterium | reverse complement strand
GAGCACTATCTCGATGTGCTGGGGCAAACCGCCCGCGGGCGGGGTGTGCAGGCGGTGTATGCAGGGGTGCCGCTGGCCAGCGTGTGGGCGGGGGAGTTGTCGATTAAGGCGATCCGGTATCAGGGGTAAGGTATCGCTTTAGCCGACTTGGTGATATTGGACCAGCCCGGCGGAGGAGTCACAAGGCTGGCCGAGGGCGCAGGAATGTTGTGCCGGGAAAATTTTGCTCAGGTGTTATTCAGCATCTCTAGTCGGCACATAAATGGTTGGCATCCATTCACAGACGGTAACGTTTGTGGGTAACGAGATCGAATCTTCGGCCATCACATCGCCAAGTAGCGAGGTCAATGGCGCCTGGTTTAGACGGTTCTATTGCAGGGGCGGATTTCATCAAAACCCTGAACTGCTCGGAGTCTTGAAAAGAAGTACAACTGATAAAACGTGCCGTTGTTATGTGTATGATGCGTCCCATTTCCAAAGGATGCCCGTCTTCTTGACAGGCGTTTCCAATATTTTGAAAAAGGCGCCAAAAATCCTGGTCTGGATAGCCAGGAACAATGATAGTTTCGCTGTTATACAGCCATCGCCCGAATCTGATGCATAAATTTCGTGAGTGATCATGTATTCCTTTTTCAACTGACCGTTCCAAACGTTGAAGCGTTGCTAAATCAGGGATAAATCCTTCCATGTCCCGTTTCTCATATGTCCCAATTGTTGTGTGAAAGTTTTGCTCGTTGTATTCGACAATAGGCGGTAAAACCGAGCGAATTTCTGTCACAAAATGCGCAATAGCATGGACCGTTTTTTCATCATATCGAATCACAACGCAATACCCTGCCTCGGGCTGTTGTAACTGCCGATTCGGCTTCAAACCACCCTGTTGCCATATCTGTTCATTGGGAAAATGGTCAAAAATGGTTTGTGCGTTTCTGACAAAAGCGTCGAAGGTCATATCAGTCATAGAATAAGGGCGGCATGAAAGCGCAAAAAAAGCCTTCATGGCCATCCCGAAATTGATCGGCTACATCATTCGCGATCACACCTGGCAACCACAATTCGATTTCGTATCTACCCTTATCGAGAAAGTGGCACCGGAGTAACCCCTGCAACTTTCTGTTTTCCCAAAATAATTCAAAATCGTGGTCAAAATTGATTACATCCCTGCCTGATTCGTAGATTTCTCGCACATCTTTAAAGTATCGTGAATGCTCCATGCTCGATAAACGATATGGCTTCAACAAAGCCAACCACTGTATACACCTTGGAATAGCATCCAACGAGTCGATCAAAAAAAAGGCAGAAACCGGCGACGTGCTCTTTTTCATTCCTTCCGCATACACAACCGGATCCCAACTATTTTGTGTGGGCTGACTTTCTATAGGAAGCGTGGATGTATCAGGAGTGCTCATTTCTACCAAGATCTCTTGCCCTGGTGGCATGCCATAAACCTTGGTGAAAGTCTGCTTGATTGTTCGGGCAATGAATCTACGCTCTCCATCGTTGGTTGAAGGGCAAGTTCGACCGAAGTTCGGTGTCTCAGTGGGCTTTGTCCAGCCTAGCTTTCGCATTTGCTCAATCTGTCCCGGCTGTAAAACATATTTGGCATCAAGATTGTCGTTACCAACAGCTTCGGCATAGAGCCAGGAAGAATCACCATGACAGGGTGTGACCTGAATATAGTAATTTTTCTTTTCATCCGCGAGAAGAATGATAAAGTTCTCCGTACTGGAACCTTTCATCTGCATTTGCTTGAGCAACTCACTTAGAGCCGCACCGTTATCGTTGATGGCAAGAAAAAATCTTTTCATGGCATTTACTGATCGAACAGGGGACGATGTACCTGGGGTTGCTGAAGGTTTGATCCGGCTTGGCTTGAAGTATCGTGGCAACGGTTGTGTTGACATGTACTTGTAAATGCTGTTATCAATCGCCCTGACTACCAACCATGGTTCAGTCTCGTTGTTGCGAAAAGCGCTAAAGTAGCCATCGGCGATATTATCAATACTCATGACAATGTAAAGTAACTCGTCCCCCTTGATAGACTGTTGTTTGTCAGAGTAGGCTTCAAGCACTTCGCCATTGACTCCATAAGCTTCTACTGCAGAAGGAAGCCACGATGAAACCAAAGCAAGTTCGCCCAACGAAGTCAGCAGGTCCGACAAACTATATGCCAGGAAATCATCATCAGATGGGTTCGTGCTCACGGAACCACCTTGCTTATACAAATTGGACAACCCGGATGACACGCCACAAGTTTCTCCAGGCTGATGAAATCCCTGTTGGCCAGCGTCGCCCAGGCGAGTTTTTCGAATTCGCTGTCGTTTCGTGATAGAACGATTTGCTTGAGAACCGCAGCAATTTCCCAGCCTGCGCCATGATCGAACGGGGCGGGATATTGTTGCGCCGTGTAAACCACTTTACCCACCTGGGTCGCAAGCTGGAATATGATGGGGGTGTCGCCGCGGGGATTTACGGCATCCACAATTCGATGAGCATCGTGAGCTCGCCCATCTTTGCCATAACCCCATTTCTCAGGATACTCAGCGAATTCCAAAGCAGTTTCAACCGCTTCGGCTTTGGGAAAACACGAACAGGCAAGCTTCAAAATCCCATAGGCCCATACGTGCCGTTGATCGAGCAGATTAATTAGGAAATGCGTTTCATACCCATTCCGCTTTACTACATACTTGATCAGGAAAACGAGGCCATTTCCTATGATAACTAAAACCCACGTAAGCGTAGATGAGTTGAAATCCATAAAATAAGATCCCATACTGATCACAAGGTCTATCAGATTCTGCATTCCCACAAGTCCGATGTTTTTTTATTCGTTCTGACTTAAGGCAGTATAGCAAAAATAGCGGCGGGTGGTGTGTCCAGGGGGATGGGGAGGGTTTGGTAGTTTGGTAAGGATGGCTTGGCAGCCTGCATCGCACTCTTGTGGTCTTGCCCTATATGGAAGATAGCGTTTTTTATCACACAAATCGCTGGCTGTCGCGTGCCAACCCTGATCACACGAATAAATGTGGGGCATACTTCTTGATCTCTTGTCCCAATTCGCTTTCCCGCCAATCCCCAAACATTGAGAGTGGGATTGCTTTCACCGGCTTCTTCCAGAACATCCCCAACAAACCCGAAAACTTTTGCTCAGCGGGTTGTTGAAGAACAATACTATCAAACCTTCGAATACCAAAGTGCGCTGGCATGCTTCCTATGGTCTCCAAATTTGCCCAGGGAGAATGCAACTCGAAACTGGGTGAGTAGAAACTAATCTGAGTGGGAGAAGTGACGATCCGGGTTTCTTTCAGGATCCACAAGGTCAAGAGAGGCGAAATCAGGGAAAGAGCGCCAAGCAACAGCAAAAAACCGTAAAAGGGATCGCTGGTAGAGAAAGCTATGTAAGGCACAAGAGAAAAAAACATCACCAGTATCCCCATACCAAGCATTAGATATGCCCCTATCGTCTGCGATGCTTTCACAGACACGGGTACCCGAAACTCTTTCTGAGCGTTCATATTGTTTTCACCCTTCACGCCAAGTACCAACGCCCTGGCGAGCGACTTGACGATAAGATCGGATCGCTGTTTTTGTTTGTTCAGCCTTAAGCAGTATAGCAGGATCGCGGCGGGTGGTGTGTCCAGGGGGGTGGGGAGGGTTTGCAGTTTGGTAAGGTTAGTCTTTATCAAGGCCACCACATCTGGATGCTTCGGTGAAGGCATTATTCCAATCAGAAAGCCATTGCTGAATCTGATTCTTTGGCAGCCAGTACTGAGGAAGAGCACCAAAACCAGAACCGCTTCTGCTTTTGGCGCGGCGCGCTACGCCGATAGGCAGCCGGGCTACATGGGATGTTGGGCCGGTTTAGCGAGCTACTTTTTCTCCAATTGCTCTCAAAAGAGCAGCCAGCCACACAAATTCATAGGCGATAGGCTCTCGTTCTCCTTTTAGCAATTTCTGTAACTCTTGCCAATTATCTGTTAGCTGGCCCATGTCTAGATTCGTAGGGCTTTGATAAGGATCATAAATTTTCTTGCCATTGATGTTCCAGTAATAGTCATCCGAAATGTCTACATGTCTTATCTCTAGACTTTCAAGATGGTCATACAAAATATTCGTTATTGCTTGCAATTCTTTGACATCTATTCGCATTTTCTCACTCGCCATACTTTTTATGGGCCATTTCCATCGCTTTTACTTTCCCAACTGTCGGTAGATGCGTAAATATCAAAACCAATTTTGAGATTCCGATCGCTTATCCTTTTCATCAAAGCCGGACTTAATTCAAAACCTTCATTCAAGTTATCGAGAAATAGACCACAAAAGATATCTGCCTTGTACTGGTTTGTTATCTCGCGCCAGGTTTGCAGATCATCCGCAAGTTTGCTGAGAAGTCCATCAATCTTTTTTTCCAGTGGAACAGCATCAATATCGCCGTAGCTAATATGCCACAATCCTGTTCGTGAAATCCGGCCTTTTCCGTCTTGATTGGCAATATTATCACCTTTCTTGGCCGCTCTCGTGGGTTCACAAGACAAGAGTTTCGTTATATGGCTCGGATTCAGACACACGCCGGTGCGCAACCTGAAGGGTGACGCGCCGGCGTGCGTTGTCTTTGAAAGGACATCAGTGTCAGACCCTTGCGCCACCGGATGTGTACGGGGCGCATCCGGTGCACTTTTCGATTCGGGCGCGATTCGTGGGGCCTGTTTTGCGTAGATTCCGCTTTCGGGGATATACTTTGTTGTACCCACCCCACCTTCCGTCTATCCCAAGGAACACCCTATGACCCACAAACACCCCTCGTCTTCCGGTCGTCTTTCCCTGCGCGCACCGGCCATTTGTATCGTTGTCGCCCTGCTGTTGGCGATCGTGCTGGGCGGCCCGCCGCCATCCGCCCGGGCTGCGGCCAGCGCGCCAGCCGGCCTGCAAGACTATGAGCGCTGGTTTGGCTCACAACACGCTCACGTTAACATGGACGGCGATGACGGCGCCGGCGGCTCCACCGCTGCCCAGGGCTTTGCCTACGCCAAGAATTTGCCCCACGTCGACTACTTCATGATCACCCCTCACGTTCATGCCGACCGCACGGGCGTATCGCTCTATTCTGAAACCACCTACGACACCATTCGCAGCGCGGCTGCCAGCGCCAGCACGTCCACCTTCATCGCCATCGCCGGACAGGAGGTCAGCTCTATCTCCAGCGGCGGCCATTGGAACCTGTTCAACGCCAATGACATGGTCGGCAGCGATCATCCCAATGGTGACTGGAACGATGCCGACGACTACTACGAACATATCGCCGGGCTGGGCGCTGCCGGAGAAGACATTGCCGTCCAGTTCAATCATCCGTCTGCCGGCGACTTTGGCAACCGTTACGATCCCAACGCCGCTCCTTATGTCGGCAACTTTGCCGTCTCCAGCGGGTATACCGGCGCGACCGATCAGAACTTCGCCAACAACGGCAGCAACCTGCAAACGGACGGCGTCACCCCCTATGAAAACCTGTGGGCGTACTACCTGAATCTGGGCTGGAAACTGTCTCCTGCCGCCGATCAGGACAACCACAAAGCCACTTGGGGAGCGTCGTCGAGTGAATACACCGTCGTTGTGCGCCCGAAAGGGACCTCCCTCAACGCGGCCAATATCCTACAGGCCATCCGCCAGCATACGACCTACGCCACGGAAGACGCCAACATGCAAATCGGTTTCATCGCCAACGGGTGGAGCATGGGCCAGACCATCGGCGGCGATGCCAACGTCACCTTCACCATCTGGTGGAACAATCCATCCGAGACGATCTACAATAACAATGCCGCAATCGCCGTCACCGAACCGGCCAACGACGCCATCCAGAACATCTGGATCTACAAAAACACGTTTGGTACCACAGGCAACTCGGTGGGCGCCAACGCCGGGAGCTTCGTTGCCAGCTACCAGCCCAACACAGCCAGCGGCGCCTGGACGGTGACGCTGCCTGCGGCCGCCGGCGACTGGTTCGTGGTCAAATTCCAGGACAGCTACACCTTCGCCAGCGACCCGACCTACGGCCGTACAGCCAGCAAGGACCTGACCTGGTCGGCGCCGGTCTGGTACGATCCGGCCCATGCCGACACACCCTGGGCGGTAGATGCGGAGGAAAGCGACCCAACCCTGACCCCCACGACCACGAACACCGGCGCTACGCCGACGGCCACGGCAACACGTACACCCACAGCTACGGCCACGGGGGGAACGGGCGGCTGCGCGACGGTCAAGCTGAACGAGATTCTGCCCGCCAACCAGAGCGTTTACACCAGCGACTGGATCGAGCTTTACAACCCCAGCGCAGCCGCGGTGAACATCGGCGGTTGCGTGATCGACGACATCACCGGCGGCGGGGGCGCTCCCTACACCATCCCGGCCGGCACGGCCATCGCCGCCTACGGCTTCTGGACGCTGGATCGGGCCAACGTTTTCAACAACAGCGGAGACACCGTCAACTGGATCGCCGCCGACGGCGTGACCGTCCTCGACAGCTTCACCTATGGCAGCAGCGCCTATGACGCATCGTGGTATCGCCTGCCCGATGGCGGCACCTGGCAGACTACCACCACCAGTTCACCAACCAAGGGCAGTTCAAACGGCGGAAGTGTCGCAACCAACACGCCCACGGCTACGGCCAGCGCTACGGCGACGCCTACGCGTACCTTTACCCCCAGCGCGACCCCCACGGCAAGCCGAACCGCCACGCCCACAGCTACGGCCACGGGAGGAACGGGCGGCTGCGCGACGGTCAAGCTGAACGAGATTCTGCCCGCCAACCAGAGCGTTTACACCAGCGACTGGATCGAGCTTTACAACCCCAGCGCAACCGCGGTGAACATCGGCGGTTGCGTGATCGACGACATCACCGGCGGCGGGGGCGCTCCCTACACCATCCCGGCCGGCACGACCATCGCCGCCTACGGCTTCTGGACGCTGGATCGGGCCAACGTTTTCAACAACAGCGGAGACACCGTCAACTGGATCGCCGCCGACGGCGTGACCGTCCTCGACAGCTTCACCTACGGCAGCAGCGCCTATGACGCATCGTGGTATCGCCTGCCCGATGGCGGCACCTGGCAGACAACCACCACCAGTTCACCAACCAAGGGCAGCAGCAATGCCGTCACAGCCTGGTTTTCTCCGGCTGCCAACCTGGCAGAGAGCGGAGGCGACAGCAACGGTTACCAGGGCAGCCCGGCCAATGCCTACAGCGACAATGCTGCCTTCGCCACGGATACGAACAGCGGTTCAAGCACGGGAACTTCCTGCACCGGCAGCGATAAAGACAAGCACCGCTACTACAACTTCACCGTCAACCTGCCCGGCAGCGCCAGCGTGTCGGGAATTGAAGTTGCGCTCGACGCACGCGCCGACAGCACAAGCGGCTCACCAAAAATCTGCGTCCAACTTTCCTGGGATGGCGGAACGACATGGACGGCGGCGCAATCCACCACCACGCTGGGAACGAGCGAGAGTCGCTATCTGCTGGGTGGCGCCGCCAACACCTGGGGCCGCACGTGGCGTGCAAGCGAGTTGGACAACACCAACTTCCGCGTGCGTGTCATCAACGTGGCCAGCTCCACCGCCCGTGATTTCTCCCTCGATTGGGTCGCCGTACGGGTGTACTACCGCTGACCCAGATTTGATTCTGCCCTGCAAAAGCCGGCCGGTAGGGGGCCTGTGAGTTTTTGCTGCTTCGATTGCCTGCACCTCCCGATTGGGAGGTGCAGGTTTCGTGTTTTCTCGGGTTCCAGCGTTCCTCATCCGAAACCAAGCCCCCTTTCCCGCAAAGACACATACCCGGCCCGGGCGCCCACCAGGTGGTCCACCAGGTCGACGTCCATCAGCTTGCCCGCCTGGACGATGGCCCTTGTCACGGCCACGTCGTCCGGGCTGGGCGTCAGGTCGCCGGAGGGGTGGCAGTGCGCCACCACGATCGCCGGGGCGTTCTTGCAGATGGCTGAGCGGAACAGTTCCCCTACCCGCACCTGGCTATGGAATATTCCTGATAGTACTTTGTACAGAGTAAATTCTGACGGCTCAAACCTTGAGGTAATCATGCCTCTTGGTGAAGATGCTGTTGGATGGAAAGGGAATTGCTCCCCAGATGGGCAAGAAGTTGCCTTTCCGGTGCGGGGACTTGAACCTGGTTTGGTCGGTTTGTCCATTTTTGATCTTAACTCGGGTGAATTGCACCATATCTTGTCTGGTTATGCAATTTGGGAAGTTCAGAATGCGCCGATTGCCGAACAACCTTGAGTGTGGTATGCTTTCAGATCAGCAATACAACCAATTCGTAAGGTGCCATTTTGAGTTTTCTATCATCATCCCACCATGTACAAGGAAGGCTGCCGCCGTTAGCGCTCGCAAGCCGGAGACTTGCGCCACGGGCCATTTTCAAGTCTGTGTCAGAGTCGTTCCGCTTTCATGCGGGTTAGGATGATCTTATGCTAGAACGAAAACATATCTTTGGGTTGCCGCCTGTTGTTTTGGTCATTCTTCTGATGGCGATTGCCAAGTTCTCGATCCATTTGTTCCGCGCACCGGGTTACGGTTTCTTCGGTGACGAACTCTATACGATTGCCTTGAGCAAACACCTGGCGTTTGGTTATGTAGACCTGCCACCACTCGTCCCAGCGTTGATGGCACTCAGCCGGGCGTTGTTGGGTGAATCGCTGCTCGCCATGCAAGTTTTTCCAGCACTTGCCGGTTCGGTCACCCTCATCTTTACCTGCCTGATCACCAGGGAATTTGGCGGCAAAACGTTTGCTGTGGCCTTGAGCGGGTTGACGTTTATCGCTGTCCCGATCTGGCTGGGTGTCCACTCTATCTTTTGCTACGACAGCATCGATCAACTCGTCTTGGCCGCCTTTTTGTACGTGCTTGTCCGCTTTTTGCGTACCGGAGAGCGGAAGCTCTGGCTTGTGTTAGGGACACTCGCCGGGATTGCCTGCATGACCAAAATGACGATCCCCTTCCTGGCGCCTGGCTTTTTGGTTGCGCTGCTTCTCTCAGGGTATCGCAGGGATTTGCTGACGCCCTGGCCCTGGCTGGGCGCGGTGCTTTGCCTGCTGATTGTCTCGCCTTATCTCATCTGGCAGTTCGCCAACCATTGGCCGTCACTTGAGTACTGGAGAAATTATGCCGCCTGGCGGGTGTACGACGCTTCCGTGGGACAGTATCTCACCAACATTCTTGCATACATGGGGGTACTGCTCCTGCCTTTGTGGATGGCCGGGCTGTACCGCATCTTTCGCCAGCTGGATGGTACGAACTATGCTTTCCTGGGCTTGTTATTTTTCGTCACCGTGGCGCTGCTGTTTGCTTTGCACGCATCCATCCGCTTGCTGGCAGAACTTTTTATCCCGCTCCTTGCAGCCGGTTGTGTGTTCGTCGAAGAGAAACTGGCCGGCATACGCTGGAAGAAAGCGGTACAGATCGTTGTCGTCGCTTACCTGTCAGTTGCCAGCATTTTTGCCGCCCTATTTACCCTGCCAATTGTCCCACCAGAGTCTTTACCTGCCCTGATGGAGACTTTCAGCCTGGTGAGGATGCTTACGGTCAAGGAGTTTAAGGGTACACCTTCCTATTACCCGTTATTGCTCGCCGGCAGGCTTGAGTGGGATACCCTGGTACGAGATGTAGCCAAGGTATATCACGGCTTGCCTCCCCAGGAACGTGCAGTCGCGGGAATTTATACGGATATGTATATGAGCGCCGGCGCAATAGACCTCCTGGGTCCCCAATATGGCCTTCCCCACGCCGTCAGCGGCTCTTTGACATATTACCTTTGGGGGCCAGGGTATTCGTGGGACGTCATGATCGTGGTCACAAGTAAGACGAACGAATTAGCTGTCTTTTTTGAAGAGAACGAACTCCAACCGTCCATCCAGCGTGAATCTGGGGCGCTGATAGAGCAACCCAATATCTATGTCTGTCGAAAGCCAAAAGTCCCTGCGGATGTTATCTGGAGCAGTCTGAAGCTTTACCGTTAACGGTTGCCAGTTTGTGATTCGATCCCACAAAACCCGTTATAGCCCCATCCCAAAAAATCAGTGTGTTTTCTGTTTTGTATGGGTTTGCTTTGCAAGCAAACCATCATCACAGTTGAGCCTTTCTAAAGCAATTTGGAATATGGCTCGCATAATTACCTCACCAGGAAAAAGTAAAATGCATTTTGTTGTGGGATAGGCACACCTTCGCGTAGCGCATTAGGTAACTCTGTGTAATCTCCAGTACCCACTTTCCATATACCTGGTCCAATCAACCATTCTGGTGGGAACCAATCGGGATACCAATCAGGCAATTGCAATTGATCGTCTCTCCCGAGTTGCTCCCAGCCACCGCCTTGCAGCATATAGCTCTTGGTCTGTCTCAGTGCTTCCAGGTAGATTTGCTTCTGGGTTATGTTGGGGTTACTGAATATGGCATCATTTACGGCGGTCTCCCAAAAGTAGTTCCACTGGTGCGAGCGATGACCGCATAGCCGTGACTGACCCAGTAGGCCGGGTCTGGCCCCTCGAACTTCTGCAAGCCCGAGGTCGCGCCCTTCGGCACGCCTGCTCGGAACAGCAATCTTTGTCCGTTTTCGGCTTCAGCACACGCGGCTTTCGAATGTGCCAAAAGCCAGGGGAAGCAGCAAAATGAACGCAAAAAGAAGCCAGTATGATAGGATTTGTCTCACAGGAAGAGCGCCTTTACCGAATGATAAGGGCGCTACCTTATCACAAGCTCGCAAGTTATCCCTCACCGATGATGGCTGCATCAAAAGATGAGCCAGTGAAAAACTCGAAATTAAGGTAAAGGAACAACCGTGAATGCCCCGGACAAGGAGAGTGTTTCCCTGATTTTCAGAATAGGTGATGTGCCCGTTTCTGGAAACGTTATCCAGGCTCCGATGCACCACTACTCGGATTGGCCGTTCCGCTCGTTGTGCAGCGAACTCGGTTCAGCGCTGAGCTATACCGAACTTGTCAAGGCGGAGTTCGTTGTCCGTGCATTTGAGCGCATGTTGCCCCGCTTAACCTACACAGAAGCTGAGCGCCCCGTTGTCTTCCAGCTCTACGGAGATGATCCAGATGAGATTCTGAAAGCTGCTTTGCGGGTACAAGAGCTATCTCCCGACATCATCGATATCAATATGGGTTGCCCGGCCGATGCTGTTGCCAACTTCGGCGCGGGTGTGGGCCTGATGCGCACACCGCTGAAGGTGGCGCACATTTTCAGCAAGCTGAGCGCGGCCTTGAAAGTGCCGGTGACCGGGAAAATTCGCCTGGGCTGGGAAGATAGCCGTAATTATGCGTCGATCGCCCGGATCATCGAAGAGAACGGCGGCGCAGCCATTGCCGTCCACGGGCGCACGAAAGAGCAGTTCTATAGCGGGGAAGCGGATTGGGATGCCATTGCTGAGGTGAAACGTGCCGTGAAAATCCCGGTCATCGGGAATGGAGATGTTAGAAAAGTCGCAGACATCGAGCGCATGAAGCGTTATACCGGTTGTGATGCGGTGATGATCGGCCGAGCGGCAATCGGCAACCCATGGATATTTGCCCGCCTTGACCGGGCACAGGTCAGCGCCGAGATGCTGCTTCAGACGGTGCGCCAGCACCTGGAACGGAGTACGGCATTCTACGGAAATCGCAAGGGGCTGATCGCATTTCGGAAACATGCCATTCAATATCTGAAATTCCGGCATATGCCGCGCAGCCTTCGGACGAAAATCTTCACCCAGAAAGATGCAGAGAATTTTCTATCCCTTCTGGAAGCGTATTGCGCTGGGTTGGCGTGAGCGGGTGTCTTTTGCCAGGCTGTGTTTGCTAACTTCATCTTGTCTCCCTCAGGGCTGGCAACTCGCCTCGTAGCCCCAATTTCCCGTACTTATCCGAAAGTCCGCAAACATCCACCAAGCAAATTCTCAAGGATTTCATTTGAGATACAACGGCTGGCTCTGGCAGGCCTGGGACCTGAACGAAATGCCGTACATCGGTGTGCTGTACCGGCAGGGGCGACGCTCGAGCACTATCTCGATGTGTTGGGGCGCAGGCGATCTGTGCGGGGGTGCCGCTGGCCAGCGTGTGGGCGGGGAGTTGCCGATTAAGGCGATCCGGTATCAGGGGTAAGATGGATGCTATGGATGGCGATTGATGGGCACAACAACAACTTAGCATAGCCGCAATCGCTACAAGCAGTGAGCCGCACAGGACTTTGCTCAACTCGTTGACGTTGATATAGTGGCCAAGTGAATACATCCACGAGTCGCGGTCAACTGATTCCCAGTTCGAGAAACACGCCCCAATAGCCATGTATGCCCCGAAAAGATAAAGGGGCTATCTACGCTCTCGCTCTTCGTTATATTCATGGACTGCACCTTTCAGTTGATGTTTCTCTTTTGCGCTCAAGCACCCTTGACCAGGAGATAATACGCCAACAAGGATCTTCGAAAAGAGAAAGGACTCTCGAACACTCAATTCGTTTTCTAACGGTAAACCAACCGATTTCCCTAATTAAGGGCTAAGGGAGCCATTGAGCGGTTATTTACGCTTGAGCTAATCATGCCCGGCCTGGGTTGTCCAACGATAGATTTTCGCAGCGCCAAAACCACCAATAAGCAGTCGGGCCGTAACAAACATGGGCAGAACAGTGGCAGTTTAGCTGGCTCAACAAACAGGCTTTCGCAACCATGCCCAGGCCCGCCGCGTTTTCGGTGCTCATCCTGGTCGGGCTTTGTCTCTGATTTGCGGACTTTAAGAAAAGCCAGCCTTGGGAGCGCATCAATATAGATGTACTTTTTACGGTAGAATTCACTGAAAGCACAACGGACACCCCGTTTGCCGGACTGGCCACCAAGGATTATGGGATGTTCTCGAACGATTTTGATTCCGATGTGTACGAGGAAATACCTGCCGCCGGTTTCGCATCCTGGGAACAGGAATTGGATAATGAAGGACGAATTCTACGTGGTGACCTATCGGGCCCAGTTTGAGAAGGAGGAGCAAGTCACCGTTACCGTGGCTTTTCATGCGTCGGATCGTTCGATTGCTTTCTTGGGATTCGATTCGGGTGGATTTTCGTGGTCTACGTTCCAATAACGCTGTGGCTTATCAGTAAAAGAACCGGGGTGAACGATGTCCTTTACGTTGCTGAAAACCACACAAGCGTATGGTCACTCACCTCAGGAACGGCCATGGTGGTGACCGGGCACATGGCCATTCGGAACAGATACCAGGTAGTTTCCGGCCGGCAGTTGCGGTTTGCGAGCGGCCGCCGTGCGGCTTCACCGGGCGAGCGGCAGTATTTGCTGTTCGATGCGGGAAGACCCATCGAAAGTGTCGAAGCGCTATCGAAAGGGCTGCGCCCAATCAGCGAATAACCGAGTAGAAGAAGCCAAGGTTAAAACCAAGGATGTTCCTTGGAAGGCCAAAGCCGGCATTAGAGCACAGTAATGACAGCAACAAAAATTTAACGGAGGGACGATGACATCACCAGCTATGCCACTTCAACCAAACGACAGAATCGTTGTGAAGTACGATAGCGGAGCCTATTACGCAGATTATCCATCGCAAACGATCCTGACAGCAAGCCGGGGAAGCAGCGGTTATATTGTCAGCATGGAAGAATTCAAGAGCTACTTTGTGCGGCGATTAGGCAAACAACCACTCAGCCGCGAGCAGAAGCAGGCTTATATGGCGCACTTTGCCGTGGTCGAACAAGCCATGAATGCCGGCCTGCAGTACCCGGTTCGCTTTGAAAAAGTGCAGCCCGCAGCGAACAAAAAGGACCTTTTGCTTTCCCAACCGAAGTCTATCCAGTTAGTCGATGGTGCAGCTGTCGAAAAAGCGGCACATGAAAATGGGAGCAGTTCATCGGCAGGATTGTTTCGCCAGGCTTCACCTGGGCAGGCATCGAAAGAAAAGATAGTTTGGCCTGCCAGCGGCTTTCACGACCAGGCCAAATTCACAGACCTTGAACTGGCAATGGTCATGTCGAATCAGGGGCCGGCGGCCGGGGAAGATATCGAATTTGTGTATTTGCGCTATCTCAGCACATTGCCTCATCATAACCTCTGGTACCGGCTGAAGGAGGTGGTAGCTGAAGCGGCATACGATATCATCGACACCTTGCACTTTCCCAAGCACAACCATGCGGGATATAGCTGGAAAGAGATCGCCGAAATGCTCGAGAACAACGATCCAAGAAAATCGCTGTGGTACACCAGTGCGCAACAGGAAGCTTTGGTCGTGGCCGCCCAGAATATCTATCGTATGGAAAAAGAGCGCGGTTCGAAAGCGATGCGGGAATACGTCGATCCGAACATCATACGCCAGTTGCAAAAAACGCCTGGCATTTTTCCCGGATTACTGGATATGCTAAAAAAGGAGAAACGGCGATAAGTGGATCGCCTTCATGCCGGTTTTGATTTTTTGTGCTTTCTATGCACCCTATCTATTCCCCCGGTTTGCGCCAGCCAACAGCCACTTTCAACCGCCATCCCGGCAAGGAAGCCTATATGCTGGGCTTAACAATCGACCACCCCGCGGCTGTTTTCCGAACAGAAGTCAGCGAAAAGGAGGTCGTCCGATACTACCTTCCTTTTTCCAATTTAGGCCCGTTCAATCGACTGAGCCATCAGTTTTTCGCAATGCTTGGCCCGGTTCTGTATCGTCGCCCGATCAACGATTGGCGGCGTAACGTGCTTGGCCTCCCACCTGCCAAAAGAGAAACCCATTTGAATGGCCGTCCCGTGACGACGTTGTACGCCTACAGCCCATCCGTGATCCCGCGCCCGGCTGACTGGGATGACACGGTGGTGGTGACAGGATACTGGTTTTTGGATGCCCCGGTGGGCTGGCAACCTGATCCGGCCCTGGTGCAGTTCATTCAAAACGGGCCACCGCCCGTCTACGTGGGGTTTGGCAGCATGTTCATGGGGGGCGGCGTCCACAAGACCGCGATGGTCACCACGGCTTTGAAGCTGGCCGGCCAGCGCGGCGTTCTCGCTACCGGATGGGGTGGTTTGACGAAGGGGACAAACGCAGACGATATTTTTGTCGTGGATTCTGTGCCGCACGACTGGCTTTTCCCCCAAATGACAGCCATTGTCCATCACGGCGGGGCCGGGACGACCGCCGCTGCCCTGCGCGCCGGGAAGCCGGGTGTGATTTGCCCCTTTGTGGGCGATCAATTCTTTTGGGGCCGCCGCGTGGCGGCGTTAGGCGCGGGACCGGCGCCCATTCCACAAAGGAAATTGACTGCCGAGCGGCTGGCCGAAGCCATTCAAAAAGCAGTCACCGACCCGCTGATACAAAGCCGCAGCGCCGCCCTAGGCGAGAAAATCCGCGCCGAAGATGGCGTGGGGCAGGCGGTCAGGATGTTCCCATGACCGCCTTCATTCCCCCACCCCCGCACATCCCCTTCTACATCCGCATCGGCCTGTGGCTGGCGCGGCGGGTTGCCGGCGTAGACCTCCTGCCGCCGCGCCTTCTGGCCTGGTATCCGAAGGCAGCCATCAGTTCAGGCGTTCTCGAAGCCCTGATCGCGCACGGTGGGCGGCCTGATGAAGGCTGCATCAGCGAGCGCATGCTTAAGCTGGTGCGCATGGCGGTATCGTTCACCGTCAATTGTCCTTTTTGCATGGACATGAACTCAGTTGGTTGGGAAAAGCTGCTGACAAACGAGGAACTGACGGCTTTGCAGGGACGCAAAACCTTGGACGAAATCCCCACCTTCACCTCGCAAGAACGCCTGGCGGTCGAATATGCCCGCCAGGCCTCGCAGACGCCGCTGGCCTTCACACCGGAGTTCGGCGAGCGTTTACAGGCGGCTTTCAGCGAACGCGAGATCGTCATCCTGGCCACTACCGCCGCCCAGGTAAACTATTGGGCGCGCTTGATCCAGGCTTTGGGCTGCCCCCCTATTGGGATGACATCCAATTTGGAGTAACCATTGGATACCCCGCACCGCATTATCCACCTCGATCTGGATGCCTTCTACTGCGCGGTTGAAGAGCAGCGCGACCCGCGCCTGCAAGGCAAGACCTTCGCCGTGGGCGGGCGGCCGGATGAGCGCGGCGTGGTCGCATCCTGTTCGTATGCGGCGCGGGCGCGCGGCGTACGCTCGGCCATGCCGATGCGCACGGCGCTCGGCCTGTGCCCCGGTTTGCTGATCGTGCCGCCCCATTTCGACGCCTACCACCGGACTTCGCACCAGGTGATGGAAAGGCTGCGTGCGCTGACCTCGCAGGTCGAGCAAGTTTCGATTGACGAAGCCTTTTTGGACGTCAGCGACCTGCCCGAACCCGTAGACGTGCTGGCTCACCGGCTACAGGATACCATCCGCCGCGATTTGGGCCTGCCCTGCTCGCTGGGCGTGGCCTCCAACAAGCTGGTCGCCAAGATCGCCACCGATGTCGGCAAGATGAATGCGGCAAACCCTTTACCATCGCCACCCGAAAAAAGGCCGGCCGGGCCTCCGAATGCCATCACCATCGTGCCGCCGGGGGAAGAAGCTGCCTTTCTGGCTCCGCTGCCGGTGCAGATGCTGTGGGGCGTCGGCCCGAAAACGGCGGAAAAATTGGCAGCGCTTCACATCGAAACGATTGGGGATCTGGCGCGTTACTCTGAGGCCGATCTGCTGCGGCGTTTTGGCAAGAACGGTCACGACCTGAGCCTGCACGCCCGAGGGTATGACAAGCGTCCCGTCGTCACCGAACATGAAACCAAATCCATCAGCCAGGAGACGACCTTCACCCGCGATGTGATCGACGCCCGAAAACTGCACGAGACTTTGCGGCAGCAGGCCCAGGAAGTTGCCCGGACCCTGCAAAGACAAAACCTGACCGCCCGCACGGTGAAGGTCAAACTGCGCTGGGCCGATTTCACTACCCTGACGCGCCAGGTGACGTCCGGTTCGGCCTTCGACGATGCCGAAACCATCGCCACACAGGCCGTCAAACTCTTTGAAAAGGAATGGCAGGCTTCGGCTTACCGGGCCGTGCGCCTGATCGGGATTGGCGTCAGCGGTTTCGACGAACCTCCACAGCAACTCGGCTTGTGGGATTGCGATTGGCAGCAAGATGAAAGGTTGCGGGGGGTAATCGACGATTTGCAAAAGCGCTTCGGTTCAAAGGCCTTCACGAGGGGACTCAAACGATAGACTGCGGAATGCGCCTTTCGAAACATGATACCCCCGCCTGATTTTGCGGCTGACGATCCTTTCGGCCAGCCGTTCGGCCTGCGCCTGGTCTTCGACCGGAATGGCGCGCCAGCGTTGGAAGTCGTTGTCGCAGCGGCCCCAGGCAACGATCACGGCGCAGGGGTGAAAAAGCGTGGGCTGGATCGAGACCAGGTACCAGCGGTTCACATTTTCGGTCGGGTCAAGGCGCTTCAAGACAATCATGCGCTTAATGCAGCACGCTTGTTCTCGCATCGCAAGAGATGCTGTACAACATCTCCTTTGTTTGGATTGAGACGCCAAACGCATCTATAATAACCTTATCGGCCACTTTCATGCGATAACGAGCACTCGGGATTTCAAGCCTATGCCGCTATTACCTACCCTCGTCGGTTATATCTTGTTCGGCCTTGCGGCCTGCCATGCCTGGTTGGATGCGCCACGCAATCGCTTGCAGCGAATTCTCCTGCTGCTGACCCTGCTGGGATTCGGAACGCTGATTGAGTACATGGGCGTCAGCAGCGGCGGCTATACTTACCCGCGCGAGCCCTGGATCAACCTGGGTGTGGTGCCCCTCTCGGTGAGCCTGGCCTGGGTCGGCATCATCTACAGCGTCCTGATCCTCGCGGAACGCCTGGAACTGCCCACACCCCTGCGTATTCTAGCCACCACGCTGATCGCCATCAGCCTGGACTGGGGCATGGACCCGGTTGCCGTTTACATCGGCGCCTGGAAGTGGCATTCTGGCGGCAGCTATTTCGGGGTGCCGGTCTTCAACTTTGTGGGATGGTTCTTCATCCCAATCGCCTACCTGATCGCTTACGGCCTGGCATGGAATCGCACAAGCCAACGACCGCGCTTGTTGAACATCCATCAGGTAGACGCCGAACACTCTTGGGGGCGAAAGTTGTACACATTGCTGGGTGTGCTTCCGGTTGCGATTGTGCTCTTGCGAGTAACGACCCAGCCGTTCATCTTGATCGAGGGCATCGCAGCTCTCCCCCTGGTGGTGATGGTGATTTGGGCAGTTTTATGCGTTGCCGGCGCGACCGCCATTCTCCTCTGGCGGGGCACTCGACTGCGACGTTCGTGCTGGTTCGATCTTCTCCCACCCTGTACGCTGGCCTACATTGGCCTGAGTTATGCCTTTTTTGGCTTCACCGCCGGGCGCGTCGATTTGGGCCTCCTGATGCTGGCTACCGGAATCCCACTTTGGTTGGCGCTGCTCTTCACGCTGCCCAAGCAGGTGAAATGATAGAGACAATCCTGTCGCCTTCACGTACGTAGTCGTCGATCTTGACACCATGAAACTGGAACGGTGTGTTGAGCCTTTCTAAAGCAATATTGTGTACAATTCACGCCATGGAAGTGCCCGTCACCATCTACACCATCGGCTACGGCAATCGGCCCATCGAAGCCTTTATCGCCTTGCTGCATCAGTACGAAATCACCCACCTGGCCGACACGCGCTCTGTGCCCTACTCGCGCTACCGCCCGGCTTATCGTAAAAACACCCTGAAGACACACCTCGAAACCGCCAAGATCGGTTACGAATACCTGGGAGATCGCCTGGGTGGCAGGCCGGCCAGCCCCGCCTGTTACACCGATGGCCAGGTCGATTATGCCAAAATCCGCCAACAAGCTTTCTTCCAGGCCGGGCTGGCGCACCTGCTCGAACTGGCCGAAAGACAGTGCCTGGCGATTCTCTGCGCTGAACTGCGCCCGCAAAACTGTCACCGCACCCACTTGATCGGCGCGGCGCTAAGCGAAACTGGCGTTATCGTGTTGCATGTTGACGAGACCGGACAGCCCCTGCCACACAGGCAGGTGGCAGCTCAAAAAGTGGAGACACAGTTGCGTCTGCTGCCATAATGCTTGGTGTCTGATTGCTCCTGGTTGCAGGGCAATCATCGGGCAAACGTAGTACAACTGACGGGCTGCCGTCAAGCACGGAAACCGGGCCGGCGGTATCATAAGCACAGATTAGCTGCTTGGATATTCCTTCTTCTCCCCCGAAACAAGAGCCAGGGTTATGCGCCCTGGCTCTTGTGATTCAGACGTAATTTATGATACTGAGGGGATGCTCTGATCTGATTTGCCCGTCTACACCTTCAGCCAAACGTGGGTCTATCTCGTTTTTCAGGTACTCGGCTTGCTTTTCGGGGTCAGTTTTTGCCGGAATCGTGCCCACTTTGCGATAACGGAGATGGAGTTTTTTTGAGGAACTCGGCAATTTGCGTTTCACCACGCTTGACACCGGTAATCACTTCAATTACAAACGTGAGCAGTAGGGCCTGCCACGAGCGGTAAAACAGTCTTAGCTCTTCCGGCTTCCCCGGGAAAGGAGGCCGCATTTGAGAGTTGTGCGCGTGCTTCGCACACGCATTAGCGAACTCCCCGTATTCTAATCATGCCATCTGTACCGCCAGAGATGAGGATGTGCCATCGGAGCTAAACAGCAGTTTTGTAGTCACACCAATGTGCCCGGGTAGAGCACTTAATAACGACCCGTCACGCGCAAGCCGCAGCATCGGGCGACCAGTACACCACAGGAGGATGTGGCGGCCCGGTCGAATTCAGGGCGTTGGTGAAGCCCAGGGCTTCCCGGTTCAGCCTCGGGATCGTGAACCAGCAGGCGGAGCGTCTCGGCCCGGACAGGGATGCCGGTAACGGCAGCATAGGCAGGAAAGCTGCCGTGCGTTACCCGGTTTGCGGCGCTGGTTGGTGTCGATGCAGCTACTGTCTTTGTGAATGTCGGTGCTACGGTTGAGATTCTGATCGGCGTAAAGGTTTGGGGGATTGGTGTTTTTGAAGAAGTGCAAGCAGCCAACAGAAAAACAAGGGCCAGAAGGATAATGGGGTGTTTTACTTTGCACATAAACTGGCTTGTGGTGAGATTTGCAGGGAAATTTTTTTACCGTCCCATCGATTTTCCTGCATGCGCTCTGGGCATGTTTGGGCACATACCGGTTGGTTACTTCGCTTTATGGAGTATAGCATTCGCAATTGCCAGCAAGGCTTTGCACTTCCGCCGGCTATGTTCTGGAAACTGTGCGAAAACTTTGCGCTAAGATAGACCGCTTCGCCCTGGCGTATGACCATCCTTTGGCTCATCGAACCAGCAATATGCTTAACCGACACATGAACTTGATGGACCGCTGAGCGAGGCCGACGGCGTAACCGCCGTACGTGAAAAGACAACGATCAATTTTCCCACTCGTCTTGCTGCTGGCCACCCTGGCACCCAACGCTAGATGGTCTCATAAGAACGTTGCTCCACGAGTGCGTTCAATTCCTGGGCAAGATCACCCAAGACCTCGGCCCGGGAATCTTGTAACAGGTAGAAGTGGTTGCCCGGATACATCGAAACTTTTACACCTCCTGTGGTTTGCTCCCGCCAGGCTTCTAACATTTCCCGGCTAACTTCGCTATCTTGCAGCCCACCACGTGCAGCGATCGGGCAATGAAGGGGTGGCCGAGATTGATAGGGATACGTTTCATACATCGTTAGATCTGCTCTCAGGATAGGAAGCATGATCTGCATCATTTCCGCACTTTCGTAAAGCTCATTGGGAGTCCCGTCTAGGCGTTGCATCTCATAGATAAATTCCCGATCGGGAAGAGTGTGAATGGCGGGCTCTCTTGGTGCGAGCTGCGGGGCTCGACACGCCGAAATAAACAGCTTGAGCGGCATGGGAAGAGCGTGCTTGCGTAAATAATGGATCAATTCAAAACAAATCAGGCCACCGAGACTGTGTCCCCAAAACACAAATGGTTTCTGTAGCTTTGGCAAAAACGCCTGGGCCATATCCGGAATGATGGCCAACGGATCGCTGTACAGAGGCTCTGCAAGCCGGCTCTCATGCCCAGGAAGCTGAATGGCACACACTTCTACCGTATCCGGCAAGCCGGCCGCCCAATTGTTATAGACGGAGGCTGTGCCTCCGGCGTGTGGAAAACAAAACAAACGTAAGCGAGCGAAAGGTTTCGGGCGCGGACAAACGATCCAATTTCCCATCATCATTTCCTTACTGAGGCGATTTTACCTTGCTACAGCCAATCCCATCAGGTTGTAGAGAAGCACTCACGAGATGTTTTTGATTTGAATAGGGTTTTCTAAGGAAAACCTCGAGAATAATTATAACTGATCGCAGGGAACCTCTGAAGACGCATCCCGCCTACGACTTCCGAAAAGTAAGAATGCAAAAGCGTAGTGACCACATAAGGCGTCGAGTACACCGACGTACGGCACGCAGAGAGAACCTGGCGTACGGCGCCAGGTAGTCAATCTCAGGCTGAAGGTAACGAAGCCACAACGAAAAACCCAAAGACTGGGTAATGTCATTTTCAGAACTTTTTGCAGGTAGGTTATAATGAAATCAAGCTTCTCCGATTAGAGCACAAAATTGACATAAGGGACAGAAATCTAAGCCTGGTCTCGTATTCAGAATCCAAGGGATTCATACCGGTTGGGCAAGTGACCCTCGTACCCGCAGAAAAAGTTCAAGTTGAAATTGCTTTCTTTTTGGAGCAAGTGAGTATCCTTCTATTTTCCTGATCCATTCAATTCCAGCCTTATTTCATCATGCTCCAGTGGAGTTAACCCCATGGAAGTTATGCCCCCCGCGTTTGCCGATCAGCTTTCCACAATCGTCGACTTGGTACAAATGAGGGCCCTGAAACAACCCGAGCGGTGTGCGTATATTTTCCTGGAGGATGGTGAGAATGAGGAAAGCGCGCTCACCTATGGCGAATTGGATCAAGCAGCGCGGAAAGTCGCCGTCCGATTACAAGCCATCGGCCATTCCGGCGATCGGGTGCTTTTGTTATATCCACCCGGCCTTGAATACATTGCGGCCTTTTACGGCTGTTTATATGCTGGCAAAGCCGTCGTTCCGTCTTACCCGCCTCGTCTAAACCGTCCCGATGCTCGTTTACAGATCATCGCAACCGACTCGCGTGCCGCCATCGCCCTGACGACAACCTCTATTCTGCAGGATGTCAAACGCCGTTTTACTTACGCCCCCGAATTGTCCGCGATCCAGTGGCTTGCTACAGATACCCCCATGGATGCCGGTCCAGAGAACTGGCAAAAACCCGAGCTATCGCCGCATAGCCTCGCTTTTCTTCAGTACACTTCCGGCTCAACTGCGAACCCCAAGGGGGTGATGCTAACCCATGAGAACTTGCTAAGCAACTCTCGGATGATCTGCACAGGCTTCGAGCACACACCGGAATCCAAAGGGGTCATTTGGCTGCCTCCTTACCATGACATGGGGTTAATTGGGGGGATATTGCAACCGCTCTACGTCGGTTTTCCAACTGTGTTGATGTCACCGACCGCGTTCTTGCAATCCCCAATCCGGTGGCTACGAGCCATCTCCCGTTACCAAGCCACGACCAGCGGCGGCCCCAATTTTGCATACGATCTGTGCGTGGAGAAAACATCCCCGGAACAGCTAGCGAATCTCGATCTGAGCCATTGGGATTTGGCTTTCACGGGCGCCGAACCAGTGCGTGAAGGCACCTTAGAGCGGTTTAGCGAAGCGTTCGGACCGTGCGGTTTTCGCCGGGAGGCTTTTTACCCCTGTTATGGTCTCGCTGAAGCTACGCTGATTGTATCGGGAGGCAAAAAGTCTACCCTTCCTCGAGTAAAGGAATTTGACAAGCTGGCTCTTGAGCAAAACCACGCCACAGATGCCGGAACTAATAAAGCTAATGCGCAGGCCCTGGTTGGCTGCGGGAACAGCTTTGCAGGCCAGCAAATAGCAATTGTCAATCCTCAAACCTGCCTGCGCTGCGAAACGAACCAGATAGGAGAAATTTGGGTTGCCGGCCCAAGTGTAGCCAAAGGGTATTGGGATAAGCCTCGAGAATCGGCCGAAACCTTTCAGGCTTATTTATCAGGTACAAAAGAAGGCCCTTTTCTCCGCACCGGAGATCTCGGGTTCATAAAAGATGGTGAGCTGTTTGTTACGGGACGTCTCAAAGATCTGATCATCATTCGGGGACGTAATCTTTACCCTCAAGATATCGAATTAGCCGTGGAACAGAGCCATCCGGGCTTGCGCCCAGGAGGCTGCGCGGCTTTTCCGGTAGATGTTTCCGGCCAGGAACGCCTGGTTATCGTTCAGGAGTTGGAGCGCCATTACCGGAGAGCGGATCCTGAAGAGATTTTTCAATCGATTCGCCAGACGGTGGCGGAAGCTTTTACGGTTCAGGTACATTCGATAGTTTTGATCAATCCTGGTAGCTTGCCCAAAACATCCAGCGGAAAGGTGCAGAGGCACGCTTGCCGCAAAGCATTTATCGAAAACAAGCTCGAACCGATAGCCAGCCATACGCTGGATGAAAAAGAAGCCCAGCCGGAGCTTTCCGAGGAAGAATTTAGCCTTGAAACCCTATCCTCAATTCCGCCCGAGAATCGTTTCTCTCGGCTGGGAATCTGTTTGCAAGCCGAGCTGGCCAAGATTCTGCAAATACCGGCATCCCACATTGCGTTAACCACACCTTTAACGAACACAGGGCTAGACTCGCTTTCGGCGGTTCAGCTCGCCAACATCCTGGAGAGCCGCTTGGGAATTTCCATGCCGATGGCCGATTTACTTCAGGGATGCAACGTAGAACAGCTGGTCTCGAAAGTCTTAACGGCGCTTTCCCAAAAGACCGGTCCCAACCCGGACAGCTTTCTCTCGATCGGCCAGCCAGAAACCTATCCACTTTCCATCGGGCAGGAGGCGCTCTGGTTTATCAACCGCCTGGCTCCCGAAAGCGCAGCATATAACCTTGCCAGCGCTTTTCGTGTTCGCGGCCTATTAGATTTGACGGCACTCGAACAATCTTTTCAGGCGATCGTTAATCGCCATGTGGTCTTGCGAACAACATTCCATGAGGAAAGCGGTAAACCACAACAACGGGTACAGCCTCGGGCCCGTGTAGATTTTCAGCTCTTCAATGCTCGTAACTGGACAGAAAACGAGATTCAGAAAAGCATCAACGAAGAGGCCTATCGCCCCTTCGACCTGGAAAGTGGGCCGCTATTTCGGGTGCGGATCTTTCTGTTGACATCAGAAGAATCGATCTTGCTGGTTTCGTTGCATCATATCATTTCCGATTTTTGGTCTTTGGCCGTCTTGTTTCACGAGCTCAATGCCGCCTATGAAGCAGCCAAAAAGGCTCGAATGTGTTCCCTGCCAGCATTGCCGGCCAGTTATGCCAGTTTTGTCGCTTTCCAGCGGGCCATGGTTGCCGGCTCTGAAGGGCAACGTTTATGGACGTTTTGGCAAGACAGGCTGTCTGGGAAGCTGCCCGTACTGGACCTGCCGGTAGCGAACTCTCGTCCACCGCTCCAAACTTACTGTGGCGCTACCTACCCTTTCACCTTGGGAGCGATTCTGTCAGAAAAAGTTCGCGCCTTGGGCCTGGCTCACGGAGCCACCCTCTTCACAACCCTCTTGGCAATTTTCCAAACCCTGCTCTACCGCTATAGCGGCCAGGAAGACATTCTGATTGGCTCACCAACCACCGGGCGCAACCGGGCAGATTTTGCCGGACTGGCCGGTTATTTTGTCAATCCAATCGTACTGCGCGCACGCATCGAGGGAAATCCCCGCTTTACCGATTTTCTACAACGGGTAAGGCAGACGGTACTCGACGCTTTGGCCCATCAGGATTTCCCTTTTCCGTTACTCGTTGAACGCTTGCAACCGGAAAGGGATCCCAGCCGTTCTCCCCTTTTTCAGGTAACATTTGCCTTCCAAAAGGCCCCCCGCCTGGGTAGAGAAAACCTGGATGTTCTGTCACTGGGCCGGGAGGGTGTATCTGCCTGTTTGGGAGACGTGGAGCTGATAACCGTGGCCTTAGATGCACCTATCGCTCAATTCGATCTATCCCTGGCAATGTCAGAAATCGAAGGCGAGATTTGCGGAACGCTGGAATACAACACGGACTTGTTCGAGCCTGACGTTATCGAACGCCTGATCGCCCATTTTCAATGCTTAATTGAGGGAATCACCACCGCTCCTTCTGAAAGGCTATCCAATCTGCCTTTGCTGACTGCGAAAGAACAGTTACAGCTCGAGGAATGGAATTCAACGCAAGTAGAATACCCACATCTTCCCGGCGGCATCCATCGCTTGTTCGAAAGGCAAGTAGAACGAACGCCTGATTCAGTCGCCATCGTCTTCGAAGGTCAATCCTTGACCTATGCTCAGCTGAACCAGCGGGCAAATCAGCTGGCTCACTATCTGCAAGGATTAGGTGTGGGGCCAGAGATTCTCGTAGGCATTTGTTTGGAACGTTCTCTTGAAATAGTGATCGCCATCCAGGCGGTGCTTAAAGCCGGCGGAGCCTACGTACCTTTAGATCCATCCTACCCCGTGGAGCGCCTGGCTTTTATGTTGGCCGATGCGAACGTGCCTGTACTTTTGACGCAGTCAGGGCTGCTCGGATCACTTTCGTATTACTCGGGCCACCTTATCTGCCTGGATCAAGAGGATCCGGCCATCGCCCCAATGCCCACCACGAATCCGGCCAGCGAGGTGACCTGCGCCAACCTGGCCTACGTAATTTACACATCCGGTTCGACTGGCCGGCCCAAGGGAGCCATGAACAGCCACCGGGCCATATACAACCGCTTATTCTGGATGCAAAAAGCCTATGGGCTCACCTCCGCCGATCGGGTTTTGCAGAAAACGCCCTTCAGTTTTGATGTTTCCGTGTGGGAATTCTTCTGGCCATTGTTAAACGGCGCCTGCCTGGTGATCGCCCCGCCAGAAGCTCATCAAGATAGCGCCGCCCTGGTACACCTGATCGCCCGGGAAAAGATCACCATCTTGCATTTTGTGCCTTCCATGTTGCGCCAGTTCCTGGAAGAGCCGGGCCTGGAAGGATTGGACAGCGTGCGCCACGTAATTTGCAGCGGGGAAGCTCTCGGTGCCGATCTGCTGCCGCGGTATCACGCCCGGCTGAAGGCCGCCCTCCACAACTTGTATGGCCCGACCGAAGCCGCCGTTGAGGTAACCTATTGGGATTGTCCCTCTCAGGGTCCCGTGAGTGTCGTTCCGATTGGGAAACCAATCGACAACCTGAAGATATACCTGCTGGATGGCGCACTCCAGCGCGTGCCGGTTGGCGTTCCAGGGGAGATCCATATCGGCGGGGTTGGCCTGGGCCGCGGCTATTGGAACCGCCCGGAGTTAACAGCCGAGAAGTTCGTTCCCAACCCATTCACTCAGGAGCCTGGACAACGGCTGTATCGCACGGGCGATCTGGCGCGCTATTTGCCAGACGGCAACATCGAGTTTCTCGGGCGTATGGACTTCCAGATAAAGCTGCGCGGCTTTCGCATCGAGCTAGGGGAAATCGAAGCTGCCTTGAATGCTCATCCCCTGGTACAGCAAGCCGTGGTCCTAGCAATCGGCGAAGGAACCGATAAACGGCTGGTTGCCTATTGGGTATGCAAGCCGGGTGATGCAAACGAAGCCCGTCCGTTACAGGCCTTCTTACAAGAGAAGCTGCCCGTGTACATGCAACCTTCAACCTACGTTGTTCTCGACCGGTTGCCCCTGACCGCAAGCGGTAAAGTCGATCGGCGAGCCTTGCCCGTACCCGAAACAGTACGGCCCGATTTGAAAGAAGCATTGGTACTGCCGCGCACGGCCACCGAGGAGATCCTGGCCGGGATTTGGTCACAGGTATTGAAACTCCCCCAAGTTGGGGTAAACGACAACTTTTTCGATCTCGGGGGGCATTCGTTACTTGCAACGCAGGTCATTTCACGCCTGCGGCAGGCCTTCCAGGTAGAGCTGCCATTGCGGGTGTTGTTTGAGGCGCCTACCGTAGCGGGGATAGCCGGGCGCATCCAATCCACCCAGATGGCCGGCCAAGGGCTTTCGCTCCCTTCCATGCGCCCGGTTCCACGAAAAGCTGCAATGCCGCTCTCCTTTGCCCAGCAACGCTTGTGGTTCCTGGATCAGTTAGAGCCAAATAGCCCGATATACAATCTTCCAGGCGCCGTGCGGCTTCGCGGCACGCTCAACGTAACCACCCTTGAGCAGAGTTTAAACGAAATCGTGCGGCGGCATGAAGATTTACGAACGATCTTCACCGGTAAAGATGGGCAGGCCGCTCAAGTCATCCTTCCAGAGCTGCATCTTTCCCTGCCAGTGCTCGATTTAAGCACTCTCACCGAAAATCAAGGCGAAGCTCGTGTCAGGCAAATGCTCGATGAAAGCGCCCGGCAACCCTTTGATTTATCGCAGGGCCCGCTGATTCGCGCCAGCTTGCTTCGTTTGGCCAAGAACGAGCACGTGTTACTCCTGTCCATGCACCACATCATCTCTGATGGCTGGTCACTGGCTGTGTTGATTCGAGAAGTCAGCAGCTTGTATAAAGCTTACCTGGCCGGCCAAGCCTCGCCGCTACCGGAATTGCCCGTTCAATATGCCGACTTCGCCGTCTGGCAGCGCGAATGGCTACAGGGAGAAATGCTGGATGCGCAGCTCGCCTACTGGAAAAAGCAGCTCAGCCAGGCACCTATCCTCGAGCTACCCACCGATAGGCCGCGTCCAGCCGTACAGACGTACCGCGGAGAACACCAATCCTTCGCTCTGCCTGGTTCTGTTATGGAGAGCTTAAAAGCGTTCAGCCGGGAGGAGAACGCCACCCTGTTCATGACCCTGTTGGCCGCCTTCCAAACCTTACTCTACCGATACTCGGGGCAAGAGGATGTCTGTGTAGGTTCGCCCGTTGCTAACCGCAATCACCGGGAAACAGAAGGGCTGATCGGCTTCTTCGCCAATACTCTGGTTTTACGAAGCAATTTGTCGGGTTCTCCGACTTTTCGAGAGCTGCTACGGCAGGTGAGAGAGACGAGCCTGGGAGCTTACGCCCATCAAGACGTACCCTTCGAGATGGTTGTGGAAGCCGTTCAGCCCGAACGGAATTTGAGCCGATCACCGCTGTTTCAGGTAATGTTCGCCTTACAAAATGCGCCCGTTGCCGCGCTCGATTTGGGAGAAATTGACTTAGCCCCTTTGGAAATAGAGAGTAAGGTTGCCAAGTTCGACCTGACTTTATCCATGATAGAGGACGAACATGGGTTGCAGGGAACTTGGGAGTACAACGCTGATTTGTTCAACCCTGCCACAATTCAGCGCATGGGAGAACACTTCCGGGTACTGCTGGACGGAATTTTGGCTGGCCCCGAATGTCCAATCTCCAGGCTGCCGCTCCTCACCCCGCCCGAACAGCAACAGCTCCTGGTGGAATGGAATAATCCACCCATGGAGGCTACCCCACAAGCCGAATGTATTCACCGACTGTTCGAAGTTCAGGCTACCCAGACCCCTCAGGCGCCGGCTGTTGTCTTCCGTGATCAAATTCTGGCTTACCGTGAATTAAACGAGCAAGCAAACCGTCTGGCTTTTTACCTATGCGAACTGGGCGTTGGTCCAGAGACGCTGGTAGGGGTTTGTGCGCAACGAACGCCCAAGGCAATGATTGCCCTGCTGGGCATTCACAAAGCCGGAGGCGCCTATTTACCCATCGACCCAGGCTGGCCTGATGAACGCCTGGCCTTTATTCTGGCAGACACACAAATCTCCATCATCCTGGTCGATCGGGAGTGGTCGCCCAAATTCCAGGAGTTCCCGGTTCGGGTCGTATGCCTGGACGAAGCCATTCCCGCGCTCACCCAATCATCGACAAAACCTCCCAACGTTCAGGTTAACGCTGAAAACCTGGCTTACGTCATCTACACTTCGGGTTCAACGGGTAAGCCGAAAGGTGTGGCCGTCACCCACCGGGGAATCGGGAATCTGGCGTTCAGCCAGATCAAAACGTTTGGGGCCCACGCATCCAGCCGTTCTTTGCAATTCGCATCTCTCAGCTTTGACGCATCTGTGTCTGAAATATGGGTAGCCTGGCTTTCCGGCTCAACGTTATACCTGCCAGACCCCGATATAGGCCTGGTTGGAACAGGGTTGGAGCAGCTTATCCGCGAGCTTGGCATAACTCTGATCACCCTGCCTCCGTCTGTATTATCGACCGTGGATCCTGAGGCCGTTCGCCATCTAGAGACGGTTGTCGTCGCCGGAGAGGCATGCCCGGACGATCTGGCCCAAATCTGGTCGCAAAAATTCAGGTTGATCAATGCCTATGGCCCAACCGAAACCAGTGTCTGTGCAACCATGGGGCAGCACCTGCCCGGCGATCCGGCTCGATCCATCGGAAAAGCCATCCCGAATTTTCAGGTGTATGTACTCGACGAAGAGATGCAGCCTACACCGGTAGGTGTGCCCGGAGAGTTATATCTTTGTGGTGTTGGGCTTGCGAGAGGTTACTGGAATCGACCCGATCTAACCGCCGAAAGGTTTCTTCCGAATCCATTTGCTACGGGGAACAGAACCTCTGATCGCCTGTTCCGTACCGGCGACCGGGCTCGCTACCTTAGCAACGGAAAGATCGAGTTCATGGGTCGTCTCGATCACCAGGTAAAAATCCGCGGCTTTCGGATTGAGCTCGAAGAGATCGAAGCAAGCTTGCGAGAATACCCAGGCGTGCAAGATTGCCGGGTTCTGGCCCATGAGATGAAGGCGAACGAGAAACGCTTGATTGCCTACGTGGTCATGGTTGCGGGGCGGCAGGCAAACGGAAGTGAAATCCAGGTGCATCTCAAAAAATTTTTGCCCACCTACATGATTCCATCGGCAATTCTATTTCTGGATGCACTTCCCTTGAACCATAGCGGCAAGATCGATCGGCAGAGATTACCCACCCCGGATTGGAACGAGTTATCGTTCGGAAAACCGTACACATCGCCCCGCTCACCCACGGAAGAAACGTTGGTCGAAATTTGGTCTCAAATCTTAGATCGGCGCCGTGTTAGCATCCATGATAATTTCTTTGAATTGGGAGGGCACTCCCTTTTAGCGACACAAGTGATTTCCCGGCTGCGCAGCATCCTTCGGATAGAACTACCGTTACGGACGTTGTTTGAGTTCCCAACCATCGCCGGCCTGGCTGCGCAGATAGAATCAGCCCGGCAGTCTGTACAGGCTTTTCCAACGTCTCCGATCGCCGGCACGGCCCGGCAAGAATCGCTCCCGCTCTCGTTCGCTCAGCAACGATTGTGGTTCTTAAACCAGCTCGTCCCCGATAACCCCTTCTATAACATTGCCGGAGGGCTGCACATTCGTGGGCCGCTCCAAGTTGCCCTTCTCGAACGTAGCCTTAGCGAAATTATCCGCCGGCACGAGGCATTACGCACCACATTTCTCGAGGTCAATGGGCAGCCGGCCCAGGTCATCGCGCCTGCAACCGACTTCCATCTGTCTGTGATCGACCTCCAATATTTACCGGCAGAAGAACGAGATGCCGAAGCCCTTCACTTAGCAAAAGCCGAAGCGCTACGCCCGTTTGACCTGGCAACCGGGCCTTTGTTGAGATCGACCTTAATCCAATTGGGGCACGAGAATTCCATCATTCTCTTAACCATTCACCATATCATCTCGGATGGTTGGTCGATGGGAGTGTTCTTTCGAGAGATGATGGCGATTTATTCAGCCTTGGCTGAGTCGCGCCCACTAACGTTGCCCGATCTACCCGTCCAGTATGCAGATTTTGCCGCCTGGCAACGTCATTGGCTGCAAGGGACCACCCTGGGCAGCCAACTTGACTACTGGATGAAAAAGTTATCCGGACCTGTGCTGCCATTAAATCTGCCCATCGACCATCCACGTCCGGCAGCCGAATCGTTTCGAGGGGCATCTCGGACGGTAACCTTCCCCCCAGATTTAGCCAGGGCGATCAGCGAGTTGAGCAGCCGTGAAGGAGCCACTTTGTTCATGACGTTACTGGCGGCTTTCCAGGTATTGATGTATCGCTACACCGGCCAGGTAGACATTTCCATTGGGTCGCCGATTGCCAACCGCAACCGGAGTGAAATCGAGGGGCTGATTGGTTTTTTCGTGAACACACTCGTCCTTAGAAGTAACCTAAACGGGCTGCCAACCTTTCGCGAGTTTCTTGGCCAAGTAAAAGAGACCACGCTCAACGCCTACGCCAACCAGGATTTACCCTTTGAACTCCTGGTTGAGGCGATACAGCCCGAGCGTGACCTTACGCGCCAACCTCTCTTCCAGATCATCTTCGCCTTACAAAATGCTCCCATAGTTGACCTGTCGCTTCCAGGCCTTACGCTTTCTCCCTTGGATTATGAGCATGGGATCACCCGATTCGATCTGGAAGTTTACTTGTGGAAGCGAGCCGACCAGTCGATTGACTGCCAGGTTATTTACAGCGCTGATCTGTTCGACGAGCCCACAATCACCCGCCTGCTCTCTCATTACCAAACATTGCTTGCGGCTGTTGCCGCCGCCCCCGACCAATGCATTGCCACGCTTCCCTTCTTATCCAGTGCCGAAAACCAGCAGTTGCTCAGCCAATGGAATCGACCGGCCAGCCAATATCCGCGCCAGACAAGCATCCAACAACTATTTGAAGACCAGGTAAGCAACCGTCCCGAAGAGATAGCCCTGATATCTGAAGCGCGGTCGCTTACCTACAACGGGCTGAATGAAAACGCAAATCGCTTGGCGAATTATCTCCGCGAACTGGGGGTCGGCCCCGATGTGCGCGTGGCCCTGTGCCTGGAACGTTCGCCAGAGATGATCGTCGCAATCCTGGGAATTCTCAAAGCCGGAGGCGCTTACGTTCCCCTGGATCCAACCTATCCCAGCGACCGTCTGGCCTGGATGCTGGCCGACTTAGCCAGCTCGAACCAAGAGCCGATCCTGATCACGCAAGCAACCTTGCTCGATCTTTTCCCTGGACACTCTGCCCAGGTGGTATGCCTGGACCGTGACGGGCCGTCAATTGCCCGCCACCGTGCGGATAACCCTGAATGCCGGGTGGCGCCCGAAAATCTGGCCTACATTATGTACACTTCCGGTTCTACGGGTACGCCCAAAGGAATCGAAGTCACCCAACGAGGGGTAGTCCGTTTGGTGCAGAACACTAACTACTGCTCCTTCTCTGCCGACGAGGTTTTTCTACAACTGGCACCCATCTCCTTCGACGCCTCGACACTCGAAATCTGGGGGGCGTTGCTCAATGGTGGAAAGTTGGCGCTGTATCCGGCAGAACAATTCTCTTTGGAAGAGGTGGCCAAAGCAATTGCGGGCTATGGGGTCACAACATTGTGGCTTACGGCGGGCCTTTTCCACCTGATGGTAGACGAATATCCACAGGCGTTGAAATCCGTCCGTCAATTGCTGGCCGGTGGAGACGTGTTATCTGTTCCGCGAGTAAAGCGGGTGCTCGCATACCTGGAAAATGGGCATCAGCTGATCAATGGCTATGGCCCCACGGAGAATACGACGTTCACTTGCTGTTACCGTATGGCCCAGGATACCCGCTTTGGGCAAAGCATACCGATTGGCCGCCCCATCGCCAACAGTTATGTCTATGTCCTGGACGAGCAGATGATGCCCGTTCCTGTCGGGATTGCCGGAGAACTCTACATTGGTGGAGATGGCCTGGCGCGGGGTTATTTTCGACAACCAGGGCTTACGGCCGAAAAATTCGTGCCTGACCTCTATAGCCATGAGCCGGGTGCGAGAATCTACAAAACTGGCGACCGTGTTCGTTTTTTACCGGATGGGAATCTGGAGTTTCTGGGACGGCTCGATCAGCAGATCAAAATCCGTGGCTTCCGCATCGAGCCCGGCGAAGTCGAAACAGTTCTCAAAGAGCACCCGTCGGTGAGAGAAAGTGCCGTCATCGCCCTGCCGGAAAATCCGGCGGATCCCGCCGGCAACAAAAAACTGGTCGCCTACATCGTTCCAAAACGGGAACGCCAGGAGACATCAGATGTCAGCCCCGAGATGGAAGAGGCTTTTATCGAACGCTGGCAAATGCTCTATGATGACGTTTATAGCCAGCCAGCCCCTACCCATGACCCCACGTTTAACATTACCGGCTGGAACAGCAGCTACACCGGCGCTCCAATTCCGGCCCAGGAAATGCATGAGTGGCTCAACCATACCGTCGAGCGGATTCTTTCCCTGCATCCTGCTCGCGTGCTCGAGATCGGCTGCGGCACCGGTTTGCTCCTGTTCCAGATCGCCCCGCATTGTCACAAATACCTGGGCACCGACTTTTCATCCGTGGCCTTGGAGCAGGTTAGGCAGCAGTTAGCCACCCAAGATCTGTCCCAGGTCTGCCTTCATGAAAAAATGGCCAATGATTTTTCGGGCATAGAAGCGGGTAAATTTGATACCGTCATTATCAATTCAGTGACCCAGTATTTCCCGGACCTGGATTATCTGGCAGAAGTTCTGGAAGGGGCCGTAAATGCAGTCGCTGACGGCGGTTCAATCTTCGTCGGCGATGTGCGTAACTTGCCACTACTTCAAAGTTTCCATACCTCCGTCGAATTTTACCGGGCCCCGTCGGATCTTACGATCAAACAGTTGAAAAAGAAGATCGAACGGGACATCGCACTCGAGCAGGAGTTGGTGATCGATCCGGCCTTCTTTACAGCCTTGAAAAGGGTATGGCCCAGGGTTTCTCAGGTCGAGATCTATCTGAAGCGTGGCCGCTATCACAACGAGCTCACCCGTTTTCGCTATGATGTCATTCTTCGGATTGACTCGCAACCATATCCAACGCAACCGGGAGTCTGGCTCGATTGGGAGAAAGAGAACTTGTCTTTGGTCTCCGTGGGTGAGTTCCTACGAGAGAGAAAGCCAGCGTTGGCAGGTATCAAAGGCGTCCCGAATGCACGCCTCAAGACAGAAACTCACTTGCAAAAAATTCTGAGCGGGCCAGATTGCCCGCCAACGGTTGGAGCCACGCGGGCCGCCCTGCAAGAGATCGTCGATCGGAGTGTCGACCCTGAGGAGTTTTGGCGTTTAGGCGAAGAGCTCGATTATAGGGTGGAGGCCCATTTTGCGAGTGGCGATCTCTTGAGAGATTACGACGTCATTTTCAGACAGAGAGACGAAATCGGATTTTTGGAGGATCTCCAGGTTGCGCCGGAAGAAGTGCCCCAGCCGTGGAATACCTACGCGAACGATCCCCTTCAAAACAAGGCAGAGCAAGGGCTGATCTTCGATCTCAAAGACTTCCTGGCCGAAAAATTACCTCCTTACCTGGTTCCTTCGGCATTTGTTTTATTAGAAAGCTTGCCCTTGAATTCCAATGGGAAACTGGATCGCCGCGCTTTGCCCAACCCGGACGATATGCGTACCCAAACGGCTGAAACGTTCGTGGCTCCGCGCAACGAAATCGAACGCATCCTTGCCGACACCTGGCAAAAATTATTGGGCCTTGAAAAGGTGGGGATTCATGACAATTTCTTTGATCTGGGAGGCCACTCCCTCCTGGCCGCCCAGTTGGTCTCACGCCTGCGCCAAATTTTTGAGATCAAGCTTCCGTTGCGCACAATTTTTGAAAACGGAACCATTGCCAGGCTTGCTGAGAAAATTCTAACCGACTTGAGCCAGCAAGTGGATCAGCAAACACTGGCAGACTTGGATGAGCTCTCTCCAGAAGAAGTGCGCAAGCTTTTAGAAGATCAAGTTGAATAAAGGACCTGCCATTATGAATGATCTTTCCGACCAAATTGCCAATCTTCCTCCAGAGAAACTCACCTTGCTCTTGAAAAAGCTTGCCGAGAAAAACAAAAAGGATACGGCTCGCCTGCCCAAACCCCTGCCCCGAGTTGAAGGACAGACCTTCCCGCTTTCTCTGGCTCAAACCAGGCTTTGGCTCGCCAATCAATTGGAGCCCGGCAACAGCGCCTATAACATGTCCAGCGCCCTCAAGCTCCAAGGTAGCTTGAACGTCAGGGCTTTAGAGCAAAGCCTGAGCGAGGTCGTCCGGCGCCATGAGAGCCTGCGGACAGTTTTCCCCACGATCGAAGGGCAACCGGCGCAGATGGTTACGCCTGCCCAAGGTTTTAGCTTGCCTGTGCTTGATTTCAGTTGCCTTTCAGACGATGAGCGAAAAACGCAGGTAAAAATAAAATCGTCAGAACAGGCACAGCATGCCTTTGACCTGGCCTGTGGGCCTCTCTTTCTCGCTCACCTGCTGCGATTATCTGCCCACGAGCATATCTTGTTGATCACTATCCATCACATGGTGGCGGACGGCTGGTCAATTGGCATTTTTAACCGCGAGTTGGCGGTCTTGTACCCGGCATTTTGCGCGGGCCAAGCATCTCCTCTAAGCGATTTACATTTTCAATACGCCGATTACACCGTTTGGCAACGCCAGTGTTTGACCGAAGACGTGATCAATACCCAACTCACTTATTGGAAGAAGCAACTGGCCAATTTACCCCCTGAGATCGAGCTGCCTATCGATCGCCCCCGTCCGGGAAATCCCAGCTTTCGAGGCGCATTTTGCTCTTTGAGGTTGCCCGATCGTCTAAGCGAATCACTCAAAACCCTAGGGCGAGCGGAAGGTGCCACCTTGTATATGACCTTGTTGGCAGCTTTTCAAACCCTGCTGTACGGGTATACAGGCCAAGAAGATATACCGGTAGGTTCGTCGATAGCTAACCGAGACGGGCCTGAAATCGAGGCATTAATCGGGTTCTTTGTCAATACGCTCGTCCTACGGGGAGATTTGTCGGGGAATCCAAGCTTTCGTGAGCTTCTCAAGAGAACCCGCGACGTTGCTTTAGATGGATTCGCAAATCAAGACGTTCCCTTCGAGCAATTGGTAGAGGCGCTAAGCCCTGCCCGAACCCACCGGCATCACCCTCTGTTTCGAGTGTTTTTTGTCCTCCAGAATATGCCTACCGGCAGGCTGGAACTCTCCCATCTGTCCATCGAGGAACTGGCTGTGACAGAGACCCCAGCCATGTTCGACCTGACTCTGTCCTGCAACGAGACTGAGCAAGGCATCAACGTTTCTTTGGGGTATTCGCGCGATCTGTTCGATACTGTAACCATCGAAAATATGTTGGAACGGTTCAATCTCCTCCTCGAGAAGATTGCCCGATCTCCCGATTGCCCCATCGCCGAACTTGAGCTCGGGCTGGCTCTTGACTTTCCCTCAGTGGCTCACCGGCCTGTACCCGACGGCAAGCTACCGCTTTCCTACCACCAAGAACGGATATGGTTTATCGATCAATTCGAGACCGGCAACGTATATCCAACCAGGCCCACCTACCACAACGTCCCCCTGCTCCTGCACATCCAAGGTCCCGTCGATCAGATGAACCTGGAGATCAGCCTAAATCACCTGATCTCCCGGCACACGGTTTTACGCACCTGCCTGCTCACCGAATATGCGCAAGGTTACCAGCAGATCAGCTCCGAGGCAAACCTCAAGCTGAAAGTTGTCGATCTAAGCGTTCAATCGCCTCAGGTCTCGCTATCCGAAGCAATCGATCTGGCACTCTACGATGCCCGCTTTCCTTTTGGAACAGATGCGCTTCTGTTGCTTCGTGCAACCCTGTTCAAGTTTACCGCAGCGGAGGCTATGCTCGTGGTTACTATCCACCACAGCATTACAGACAAGCCATCCCTTTGGCTCATGGCGGAGGAGCTTGCAGAACGCTACACATCGTTGGTAGAGAAACGCCCGTCCCGGCTTGCCGATGTGACGTACCAATATTCGGACTTTACTTTCTGGCAGCGCAACTTCCCAAACAAGCTGAAAGAGTCCCTCTCGTTCTATTGGCGACGGCAGCTGAGGGGCAGGCTTCCGGTCCTAGAGCTTCCGACCAGCCGCCCTCGTCCGGGCGTGCATACCTTCAAAGAGGCGCGTTATACTTTTTCGCTCGATCGCGATTTAGCAGAAAAAATGCACGCCATCAGCCGGTCAGAACATACCAGCCAAGAGGCCATTCTCTTGACCGCCTTTAAGGTGTTGCTCCGTCGCTATACCTTCCAGGACGAGATTGTGGTAGGGACGGTGGGCAGTGGCCGGAACTATCCTGAAACGCAACGAATGATTGGGCCAGTAGCAAATTTGCTGGTGCTGCGCAGTAGCTTACCCGGCCAACGCTCTTTTCGGGATTGCCTCAACACCGAAAACAAAGTTATCGCAGACGCCTACAAGTATCAGGCCATGCCGTTCGATCAACTGGTACAACAGATCAACCCCGAGAAGGACATGAGCCGGACGGCCTTATTCGATGTGTTGTTTGAGTTCAGCGAGCAGCCTTTGCCGGTCCTCAAGCTAGGATCCGCCTCCGCTCATTTGATGGATACCAATGTTGGGTATGGGAAATACGATCTTCACCTGGCGATCCAGGCAGGTGAAGCAGACTGGCCAGCGGCGCTGGTCTATAACGCTGATATTTACGATGCCTCTCTGGCCGAGCAGATGATGAAGCATTATCGGGCGGTTTTGACCGCCGTGGCCGCCGATCTTGATCTGTGCGTAGATGCTATTCCTTTGTTAAGCGCGGAAGAAGAACACCAGCAACTGGTCGACTGGAACGCTACGCTGGCCGATTATCCAAAGGATAAGACACTCCATCAGTTGTGGAGCGAGCAGGTGATCAAGACCCCTGATGCACCGGCTGTCACGCTCGAAAATTCTCACCTGACGTATCTGGAGCTCGATCAGAGAGCGAATCAGTTGGCTCATCTCCTCCAGGCGCGCGGTGTGGCGCCTGACATGTTGGTGGCGGTATGCCTGAATCGATCCTTCGAAATGATCGTCACCTTGCTGGGAATTTTAAAGGCGGGCGGCGCCTATCTCCCCATGGACCCGAATTACCCAGAAGAGCGCTTGCAGTTCATGCTCCATGACGCTCAAGTTACCCACCTGGTGACTACCCATTCCAGTCCGCAATCGCTTCATTCGTCTACGCCATCGGTTATTTGGATGGATACCGACGCGAAAGAAATTGCCGAGATGCCTTGCACGCCACCCACAAGCCATACATCTCCCGGTAACCTGGCTTATTGTATCTACACTTCGGGGTCCACTGGTAAACCCAAGGGGGTGCTCCTGGAACACCGCAACGTCGTGCGCCTCATGGCCAATACGATGTTTCCGTATGATTTCGACCACCATGATGTTTGGACGATGTTTCACTCTTACTGTTTCGACTTTTCCGTATGGGAGATGTATGGGGCGCTTCTCTACGGAGGCCGTCTCGTTATCGTGCCTGAAACGGTAGCAAAGGACCCAGTTGCTTTTCTCGATTTGCTGATCAACGAAAAAGTTACCGTGCTCAACCAGACACCCACAGCATTCTATGTTCTGGCAAGAGAAGCCTTGCAAACGACGCTGCCGAAATTAACCTTACGCTATATCATTTTCGGAGGAGAGGCCCTTCATCCGCTGACCCTAAAAGAATGGCGGAACGCCTATCCTGCTACAAAACTGGTCAATATGTACGGCATTACCGAAACCACGGTACACGTGACGATTAAAGAAATCACGGATCAAGAGATAGCCAGCAATCTTTCGAACATCGGTGTACCCATCCCTACGGCTACCACCTATCTCCTCGATCACGATCTACACCTGCTGCCGGTCGGCGTCCCGGGTGAAGTTTGTGTTGGCGGCCTGGGCGTGGGGCGCGGTTATCTGGGCAGAGATGAGCTCACGCAACAAAAATTTATCCGGAATCCATATCGAGCGGGGGAGCGCCTGTATCGCTCAGGTGATGTAGCAAAATATCTCCCCACTGGAGAAATGGTTTATCTGGGCCGTAGTGACGACCAGGTACAGGTACGAGGCTTTCGAGTGGAGTTGGGTGAGATTAACAGTCAGTTGCTGAAACACCCTTCGATCTCGGAAGCCATCGTCATTGGCAAAGAGTCTCCATCTGACTCCACCGAAATCGTTGCCTACGTTGTGCCGAAAGAGGATGTGACCGTAACCACACTTCGCAGTCACTTAGCCCAGACACTTCCATCTTACATGATCCCCTCGGCGTTTGTCCTTCTGAAATCCCTGCCCTTGACGGCGACCGGCAAAGTTGACAAACGCGCCCTTCCAGCACCGGAAAGCTCACGACCCGATGTAGAACAGGCCTATATCGCGCCGCGTACATCTATGGAGACGCTTCTGGCAGAGATTTTCACGGATGTGCTCCACGTCGACCGCGTCGGTGTTTTCGACGATTTCTTTGAGTTAGGCGGCCACTCACTCCTGGCAACTCAGGTAGTTTCGAGAATACGGACGACCTTTCAAGTTGAACTGGCCTTGCGCAATATGTTTGAATCGCCCACGGTAGCCGGCCTGGCTGAAGTCATCGTAAGTCTTGGCACCCATAAGGCATCGGCGCCAGCATCTCCGATTCAACCGATTCCCCGCCGAACCTATAAGATTTCCGAGGAAGATTTACTTCAGTAACAGCATGTCGAAGAACCTGTTTGGGGCAACGTATGTAGCCCGCACTGTGCACGATTTGATGGTGTTTGACCGGCTTTATTTGCCGGAGTCGAGACTTTAGCCGGTTTTTGTAGCATAAACAGGATTTCTCGCAATGTCGCCCAACAAACCTTCTCGTCAGTTGCTGCATCGAAAGAGCACGATCTGTGATTCAGACTCTTTCGGGCCGACTCATCAACGAACCAAGCTAACCGCGATGCGCGGGCTAGGAATTGTCTGGCAAAGAACGTCTGGAGTGACATCTTTTGTCCAATGGACAGATGGCGTGATTTGGCTTAAACTTCCTAGACCGATGCGGTTTAAATAAGCAAAAACGCTTGTGCCGAAAAGCCCGGATGGTTTGGGTTAAGCTTCAGCCCGCATAAAGCGGAAATCACCACGGCCTTTTCTCGCGATTCGAGCAAGCACGCCAGGCATGCTTCTATACCTATTTGGATAACCGGATAGGGAAAGTTGCCGCCGCGGCGCCACCATCAAGTCTTTCTTTTTTCTGAAAGAATGGAAACTATTAATGCGTTAAGAGAAAACCAATGACACCAGAGCCCACTTCTGAAGAAATATTTGCCCTTCCCGTTTCTTTCTCTCAGCAAATGTTGTGGTTTCTGCACCAGCTCGAGCCGAACAACTCTGCCTACAATATTCCAATCGCACTACGCCTGAGCGGCGCGTTGGATATAGCGGCTCTGGAAAAATGCTTCGATGCCATTATCGCACGTCACGAAATCTTGCGTACGACTTTCGCAGTCATCGGAGATCGCCCTATGCAGGTCGTCCGCTCGCCTCAGCCGTTTTGCTTAACCGTCACGTCGCTCGAAGCGCTTTCTCCCGCGGAAAAAGATGCCAGGATACAAGCCATGGCAGCCGCAGAAGCATACCAATCCTTCGATCTGGTCCATGGTCCACTGATTAGCCTCAAGCTTCTACGGTTGGATCCTCAAGCGCACGTTTTGTTATTAACCATGCACCATATCGTTTCCGATAACTGGTCTATCGGCGTTTTTGTCCGTGAAGTTGCGGCGCTCTACCAGGCGTATGCCAAAGGAGTCCCTTCTCCTTTGGCTAATCTGCCCATCCAATATGCTGATTACGCCATATGGCAACGTGAAATGCTCCAAGGAGAGGTGTTCGAAACCCAGCTTAACTATTGGAAGCAGCAATTGAGCGGCTATTTGCCTATTTTGGAGCTGCCTCTCGATAAACCACGCCCGGCAGTACAGTCGTATAAAGGGGGAAACTGCCCATTCAATTTTCCCCGCAATTTATTAGATGATCTGCTAAAGCTTGGCCGCCAAGAAGGGGCTACCCTGTTCATGGTATTGCTGGCCGCTTTTCAGGCCTTGCTTTACCGTTATTCGGGCCAGGAGGATATCTGGGTCGGCTCTCCGATTGCCAACCGTACCCGCTCGGAAATGGAAGGTCTGATCGGCTATTTTGTAAACATGCTCGTCTTGCGCAGCGATTTTTCCGGTAATCCAACGTTTCGTGAGTTACTTGGGCAAGTGCTCCGCATGACTTTGGATGCCTATGCCCATCAAGATCTACCTTTTGAGAAGCTGGTGGAAGAGCTGCAACCAAACCGGGATATGAGCTTTAATCCGCTCTTTCAGGCGTGTTTGGTTTTGCAGAATGCCTCTGTAAATGAGTTGAAACTGCCTGGCCTGGTCATGGAGCCACTATCGATCGGCAGCAAAGCCTCGCGGTTCGATCTTACCTTCTCTGTGGAAGAAAACGAGCAAGGCCTGTGTGGGGTCTTTGAATACAGCAGCGACTTGTTTTATCCGGAAACCGCCGCGCGGATGGTCAAACATCTCAAAAACCTTTTAATTGCGGCCATCGCCAACCCCGATTGTCGCATAAGCGATCTGGCCATTCTCGATCAGGCCGAACGAGACAAGATCTTGTGCACGTTCAACGACGTTGGCCCGGCTTATCCGGCCCAAGCCTGCCTTCACGAGCTGTTTGAATCCCAGGTGGCCCGCACGCCAGATGCGCCCGGCGTCTCGTGCGGAGATAATCGCCTCACGTACGATCAACTCAACCGCAAGGCGAATCAACTGGCTCATTATTTACAGGGTTTGGGAGTAGGGCCGGAGTCCATCGTCGGGATCTGTGTCGAGCGCTCACCGGATATGGTCGTCGGCATCTTGGGGATTTTGAAGGCTGGCGGCGCGTATGTACCGCTTGATCCCTGGTATCCCGAGGAGCGCCTGGCGTATATCCTGGAAGATTTTGCCAAAGCACAGAACGGCAAGATCCCGATCTTGTTAAGCCAAACCGGCCTGGCCTCCAACTTCCCCGGACTAGAGGCGCGGGTGATCTACCTCGACAGTGACTGGGAAGCCATCCAGCGAGAATCCGAGGAAAATCCGCAGAGCGGCGTACTTCCCGAAAACCTGGCCTATATCATCTACACATCGGGCTCTACTGGCCGGCCGAAAGGCGTCACCCTGACCCACGCCAATATTTGCCCGCTCTTGTATTGGGGCTACGAGGCAAAAGGACTTACGGCCAAAGATCGTACGCTGCAATACCTTTCTTACTGTTTTGACTGGTCGGTCTGGGAGATCTTCATAACTTTGACATCTGGTGCGACGCTTTATCTCCTGCCGGCCGGCCAGTTCCTCAATCCCCTGGCGACGATCGAGCTTCTCGAACGGGAGGCGATCACGGTTTTGCACACGACACCAACCCAGCTTCAAATCCTTCTCAACCAGGGCAAAGGGCTGGGGAAGCTAAAGTATTTATGCATCGGTGCAGAGAAAGTGACTATGGAGTTGGTAGAAAAGGCTCACACCGTGCTGCCCGCAGATTGCCGCATCTTCAATCACTACGGGCCAACCGAAGACACGATTCTGGCGGCTGTTTCCGAGGCCGATCGGCAGAACCTGAGTCGATACCAGGATCTGACGAGCCTGCCGATTGGAATCCCGGTTGCTAATGGTCGCTGTTACGTTCTGGATAGGTTTGGTAACCCACAACCGATTGGGGTTCCAGGAGAATTGTTTTTATGGGGCGAGGGGCTTGCCCGCGGCTATCTCAATCGCCCGGATCTCACCGCCGATCGGTTCGTCCCCGATTTTATTAGCGGAGCTCCTGGAGCGCGCCTGTATCGGACCGGAGACCTTGCCCGTTATTTGCCTGATGGAAGCCTTGAGTATCTTGGCCGCCTCGACCACCAGGTGAAAATTCGCGGATTTCGCATCGAGCTGGGGGAAATTGAATCCACCTTGCTTCAGTATCCTTCTATTCGTGAAGCAATCGTTCTGGCCCGCCCTGACAATGTCGGCCAAAACCAGTTGGTCGCTTATGTGGTACCACAAACCGGTGCAAACCCTGGCATGCTGAGTGACCTGCGCACCTACTTGAAAGAACGATTGCCCGAGTACATGCTGCCTTCTGTGTTTGTGCTGTTAGAAGCTATGCCGGTTTCTCCCAATGGAAAAACAGACCGCAAAGCCTTACCGGCCCCGGACAACCTGCGGCCTGATATGGTCACCGAATACATTGCGCCTTCCACGCCGCTAGAATGCCAGATTGCCGAGATCTGGCAAAACGCGCTTAACGTAGAGCGCGTGGGCGTCAATGATAATTTCTTCGAGCTGGGTGGCCATTCGCTGCTGGTGATCGAGGTTTTGGGCCAGCTCAAGGCAGCTTTGCAACGCGAAATTAGCGCGGTGGATTTGTTCCGTTTCCCAACCATTCAGGCCCTGGCTGAACATTTATCTGAGCAGCCGGGAGATGCGGCGGATATCGAACGCAGTCTCGATCGTGGGGAAAGTCGGAGAGAGGCACTTCGCCGCCGAAAGCACAGCCGCCACACCGGAGATCAGGATGACTAATGCCAATCGTCTCCCCGAAAATGCGCTGGCGATTATCGGAATGGCTGGCCGGTTTCCCAAGGCGAATAACGTAGCGGCCTTTTGGGAGAACCTGTGCCAGGGAGTTGAAGGGGTGACTTTCTTCTCCGATGCAGATTTGTTGGCTGGCGGAGTCAACCCAGCGTTACTGGCGCACCCCAATTATGTCAAAGCCCGCGCTGTGATTGAAGATCCCGCGGGTTTCGACGCCGCCTTCTTCGGCCTGCATCCTCGTGAGGCTGAGCTAACCGATCCGCAGCAGCGGGTTTTCCTGGAATGTGCCTGGGAGGCGCTGGAGCAGGCCGGGTATGTTCCCGAAAAGACCGGCGTTCGCATTGGCCTTTTTGCCGGGAGCGGCTCAAACGGTTACTTGATCCATAACCTGCTGCCGAACCAGGCGCTTCTGGAAGACGCCGGGCAGCTCCAAGTGTTGTTCAGTAACGATAAGGATTACTTGACCACCCGCACGGCGTATAAGCTTAATTTGAAAGGGCCTTCTGTAACCGTCCAGACAGCTTGCTCGACGTCTCTGGTGGCAGTCCACCTGGCTTGCCAGAGTCTGTTGAACCAGGAATGCGACCTGGCGCTGGCGGGTGGTGCCTCGCTCTCTATTCCACAGGAATGCGGATACATTTATCAGGAGGGTGATATTCTCTCGCCCGACGGTCACTGCCGGCCTTTCGACGCGCGAGCCCAAGGAACCGTAACCGGCTCAGGGGCGGGGGTGGTCGTTTTGAAGCGCCTGGAAGAGGCGCTATCCGACGGCGATCTGGTTTATGCCGTCATTTTGGGTTCTGCCATCAATAACGATGGGGCCGACAAAGTCGGGTTTACGGCTCCCAGTGTAGAAGGACAGGCGGGCGTGATTGCAGAAGCATTGGCCGTCGCCGGCGTTAATCCTGCAACGATGGGTTACGTCGAGGCCCACGGAACCGGCACATCTTTAGGTGATCCGATCGAGATCGAAGCGCTCACGCTGGCTTACCGGGCGAGCACCCAAAAGAAAGGCTATTGTGCCATTGGGGCAGTTAAATCGAACATTGGGCATCTGGATGCCGCGGCGGGTGTGGCGGGGCTGATGAAAACCGCCCTGGCCTTGTACCATCGCCAGATCCCGCCCAGCCTGAACTTCGAACAACCTAACTCCAAAATTGACTTTGCCAACAGCCCTTTCTTCGTCAATACCCAATTGGCTGCCTGGACGCCTGGTCCGCACCCCCGGCGGGCAGGGGTTAGTTCCTTCGGCATTGGGGGGACAAACGCCCACATTGTTCTCGAAGAAGCTCCTTCCCAGAAGCCTTCCGAGGCTTCGCGGGCCTGGCAGTTGATTCTGCTTTCGGCCAAAACCCCTACGGCGCTCGATCGAGCGGCTGCCAACCTGGCCGATCATCTCGCTCGATGTCCTGAGCTCAACCTGGGTAACGTCGCATATACCCTGCAAGTGGGCCGCCAAGATTTTCAACACCGCCGAATACTGGTTTGCCAAACCAGCCAGGAGGCCGTGCAGCTCTTACGCGAACCGGTCGCTGGGCGCGTGTTCAGCGGTCTCCGCCCGGCACAACGTGCTTCCGTCGCCTTTGTGTTTCCAGGGCAAGGATCTCAGTACGTGGGCATGGCCCAGGGGCTGTATGCTTCCGAACCGGTCTTCCGCCAGCACCTGGAGAGCTGCGCCCAGCTGCTCCGGCCTGCTCTCGGCCTCGACCTGTGTTCGCTGCTCTTCCCGCCTGCAGAGCAGCGGGCGAATGCCGCCAACACCCTGCAACAAACCGCCTACGCTCAACCGGCGCTCTTCGCCGTCGAATATTCCCTGGCTCAGCTCTGGCTCGCCTGGGGTCTCCGGCCACAGGCCATGCTCGGTCATTCGCTGGGCGAGTACGTGGCGGCCTGCTTGGCGGGGATATTCTCCCTGCCCGATGCCCTGCACCTGGTCACCGTGCGTGGCCAGCTGATGCAATCCATCCCCCCCGGCTCGATGCTGGCGGTCCCCGTGGCGGAAGACCAGCTCCAACTTCCTGCGGGGCTCTCGCTGGCGGCGGTCAATGCTCCCACCCAGTGCGTGATCTCCGGGCCTGGCCCGGCCATTCAAGCCTATCGAGATTGGTTGGCCCAGCAAGGATTGGAGGGCCAGCTCCTGGCGACTTCGCATGCTTTTCACTCGGAAATGATGGAGCCGATGCTGGCGGCCTTCACTCGAGAAGTAGCCCAAACTCGGCGGAGTGTCCCTCAAATTCCGTTCGTCTCGAACCTGACGGGGAGCTGGATCACGGCGGAACAAGCGCTCGATGCGGCATATTGGGGGCAGCACTTGCGGCAGACGGTGCGATTCTGGGATGGTTTGAAGACGCTCTTGGATGGAGGGGAGCGAGTGGTGCTGGAGGTAGGGCCAGGGAAGAGTTTGAGCAGCCTGGCCCGCCGGCATGGACAGGCACGGGGACTGGTTCCAAGCCTGCGCCATGTGCAAGAGGAACGAGCGGATGAAGCCGTTCTGTTGGAGGCGGTCGGCAAGTTGTGGCTGAGTGGGGTAAAGATAGATTGGGAAGGGTATCGTGGAGTAGAGCCGCGCGGTCGGGTGGCGCTGCCAACCTATCCTTTCGAACGGAAGCGCTACTGGATCGAGCCACCTCGGTGGAATTCTCATCGTGCTGCATCTCCTGTCGTCGAACAGGCTTCTGTGGCAGCGGAGGCGATTCCTGAGCAAGGGGATTCTGAAAGCATAGAAACCCAATCCGCTCACCCGGCCATGCGAGAAGAGCGGATTATCCAGACGCTGTTGGAAATCGTGGAAAACCTGTTCGGCATTCAGGTTGCCGGCTCGGACCTTTCACTCACATTGCTCGAACTAGGCCTGGATTCGTTGGCGCTGCTGCGCGTTCGCCAGAAAATCCAGGATATTTTTAAAGTTCAAGTTACCTTCGCTGAGTTGCTTCAAGATGCCGCTTCAATCCGCCAGTTAGCATCCTATCTTGATCGGACCCTACCTGCTGATGCAGCTTTGACGGCTTTGCCACCTCCGCAAAAGACGCTTCAGGATCAACCAAGCTTAGAAGATGTCATCTCCGCAGAAAAAAGCTCTCCAGCCTCCGGCTTGCTCGTTCCTTCATGGAAGCGGGCCGTTCCGCTCAATCCACTGGGCGAACGAATGCCTCCGGGCAACTGGCTGGTCATGACAGATGATGGAGCCTTTTGTACTCGCCTGATCCGGCAGTTGAGAGATGCAGGGCACCGCGTGGCTGAAGTGGTGATAAACGAGCAGTTTGAGCAGTTGGCTGAAAGTAAATACGGCGTCCGGCCCCAGGAGCGGGACGATTACCGTACACTCCTTGAAATGCTTTTGTCGAAAGGCCAGTTCCCAGAGCAAATCGGCCACTTCTGGAATGTCACATCCCCGATTAAGCAGGTTTCGCCTGACCAGGTTGATGGGGAATTGATCCGCAGCTTTTACAGCTTGCTGGCACTGGCTCAAGCGCTTGAAGGACTGAACCGGGCTGAGCCCCTTAAGCTTTGCGTCCTATCCAACGGCCTGTTTGCTGTGACTGGAGAGGAAAGCCTCTGCCCTCAAAAAGCGGCTCTGCTTGGTCCTTGCAAAGTGATTCCCCAAGAGATGCCATCGATCGCCTGCCGGGCAATCGATATTTCGCTCCCCGCTGGCGGCCCGGTTGAATCTCTGGCCAAGTTGGCCTATGCCGAGCTGATCCACACGGCTGGTGAGCCACTGGTTGCGCTACGGGGTTCCCATCGCTGGATTCCTGCGGCCGAGCCCGTTTCGTTACCGGATAGAGCCGAGGATTCCGGTCGACTGAGGGAAAGTGGAGTCTACCTGATCACCGGTGGATTGGGCGGCATGGGGCTAACTTTTGCAGAATTCCTGGCTCGCTCTGTACAGGCGAAGTTAGTCTTGATAGGCCGCACAGTTCTCCCGCCCAGAGAAAGTTGGCCTACCTGGATAGAATCGCACGGAGAGCCGGATCCCATCCGGAGGAAACTCCAAAAGCTACAAGAAATAGAGCAACTCGGCGGGCAAGTGCTGTACTACGCAGCCGACGTGGCTTGCCGTGACGAGATGGAGGCGGCCGTTGCAGCCGCGGAAGCCCAATTTGGGGCCATCCACGGAATTTTACATACGGCAGGCGTCCCGGCCCAAGGGATCATCTCCTTGAAAACCCCTGAGATGGCCGCAAAAGTGTTGGCTCCCAAAATCAACGGGACACTCATTATCGAAGAGCTATTCCAGGGAAAGCCTTTGGATTTTTTCGCCCTGTGCTCTTCGATTTCCGCTTTGATTGGGGGCCTGGGTCAGGTAGATTATTGTGCCGCAAATGCCTTCCTGGATGCGTTTGCCCAGTCGCGTTTCCAGCCCGAGCGGCCAGTGATCTCGATCGATTGGAATGCCTGGCGAGAAGTGGGCATGGCCGCCGAAGCTCCCGGCCAGGCGGCGTGGAAGCATGCACAACAGCAGAACCTTACCAACGGCTTGTCGCCAGTGCAAGGCGCCGATATTTTGAGTCGAGTCCTGCCCAGCCCGTTCTGCCAGGTGATCGTAGCCGGTGGGCTGCCTTCAGAAAACGAAACTCGGATGACAGTAAGCACTCCGCATTCTCGGCAGGCCGGCTTCCAGGTGTTTTCAGGGCAAGAAATCCCACTCACGGATGAGCAACAGCAAGCGTGGGTCGTCGCCCAGATGGGCCACGAGGCTTCGCTTTCCCATAACGGTTCGCTCATCCTGAGGATTCACGGCCGCCTCGATCGGGAAAGGCTACAACTGGCTCTTCAAACCGTTGTCGACAGGCATGGATCGCTGCGCGTTGTTTTCAGCCCTGACGGCAGCCACCAACGGATTCTGCCCCAGATGCCCATCGAAATCCCGCTGGTTGACTTTTCTGCTTCGAATCGGCAGGCCCAAGAAGGACTGGCAGCCGAGTGGTTGCTGCAAGAAATCGACCGCCCCTTTAATCTGTCGCAGGCGCCGCTCTTGCACTGTTCCCTGGCCCGGCTAGAAGATGAACGACACATCCTGGCGCTAACCGTGCACCACATCATTGCCGATGGTCGCTCGATGAGCATTTTGATCGACGAGATCGGCCAGATTTATAACGCTGCGGGCCAGGGGAAGTTTGTCCACTTGCCGCCAGCCGTGCCGTTTCACGAGTACGCCCAATGGACCATGCGCCAAGCGCGCAGCCCTGAGATGGCTGAGGCAGAAGCTTTCTGGCTCGATCAACTTAAAGATCCACCTTCCTTGATCAAATGGCCCCTTGAACACCCACTTCCCCAAATTCAAACCTATGGTGGGGCGCGCTTATGGCTTAGTCTGGAGACAACTTTGTTCCAGGCCTTGAAAAAGCTCAGCGCGCAGCAGGGTTGCACATTGTATATGACGATGCTGGCAGCATATCATCTCTTGATTTATCAATTGACTTACCAAACCGAGTTTGTGGTGGCCGTTGTTTCCATCGGGCAACTGCCTCCAAACAGCCAAAGTTTCATCGGTTTTACTGCCAATTTGTTACCTGTGCGCAGCCGGTTGGATCTTAACCGGTCGTTTCTCGACTACTTAAGTACGGTCAAGCAAATTTTACTGAAATCCTACGCCTATCAAATGGTTCCCATCGCGCGCTTGGTGAAAGTCCTGAACCCCCAACGTGATTTAACTCGTCCGCCAATTTTTAACACGATCTTTAACCTGGAGCCTTCTGAACTGGCCGGACTTAACCAACATATCTTCGAAGGCCTGGATGTGCAAATGCTTGAATGTCCGGTGGCTTGTGCCCAGGTAGATCTGGAGTGGGATTTGTTGGTTGCTACAGATTGGCTCAAGATCCAATGTACCTATAACGTCGATTTGTTTGATGCAGAAACGATCCATCGTTGGATGAGTGCCTACCAGGCGTTATTAACGATATTGGTCGAGCAGCCCCATTTAAGTCTTACCGAAGCTTGCCAGCGCATTGCTTCTTGTCTGACGCCTACCCAACCCATAAATGCCGATCGCGAAGAAGGTGAGCTATGAATATCGCCGAGTTCCTGGCCCAGTTGCGTACAGCCGACATTCAGTTGTGGGTCGAAGCTGATAAGTTGCGTTTTAGCGCTCCGAAAGGAGCCCTGACACCCGAACTACGCGATGAATTGGTTGCCCATAAGGACGAAATCATCCAATTCTTGGCCCAACTGAAAACCACTTTCGACCAAGACCGGCTTCCCATCACAAAAGTGCCGCGTGGCCGGCAGCTACCCGTATCTTTTTCGCAAGAACAACTGCTCTTGCGTTCGGAGCTTGAGCCGGGTGGTTTTCATGGTTTTCCGATGGTACTGCGCCTAAAAGGCGAGCTGCATGCAGAAGCATTAGAAGCCAGTTTGAACGAGATTGTGCGCCGCCACGAGATATTGCGCACCTGCTATATTTCTTCCGCCGATGGGTATGCCCAAGATATCCAACCTTTCCAGCCGGTTTCCTTCAAGGTGCAGGATCTAAGCGGCCTCCCCACTCGAGAACGAGAAGAAAGAGCACATTTCTGGATAGAACAAGAAGCTTCGCGGGAGATCGATCTGGCTGCGGGGCCAATACTCTGGGCCTGCTTGCTGCGCTTGGCTCCCGAGGAACACATCTTAGCCATATTTATCTTGCATCTGGCCTACGATGGCTGGTCCATGCGCCCGCTTTTTAAGGAGCTGGCGGTGCTTTATGACACTTTCCAGGAAGGGAAAGGTTCACCCCTGACCGATCTGCCGATCCAATACGCCGATTACGCAAGCTGGCAGCGGCAATGGCTGCAGAGCGAAGCGCACAACGAGCAATTGGACTACTGGCGCAAAGAACTGGAAGGGTTCTCGATGCTGGAGTTGCCGATCGATTATCCACGCCCTCGCCTGCGGAATTATCGTGGCACGATCCAGCGCTGGAGCTTGTCCGGTGATCTTTCAGAAGCATTACGCCTTCTCAGCCGGCAAGCCGGGGTTACCCTATACATGACGCTGCTGGCTGCTTTCTCTGCCCTGCTCTATCGCTATACAGGCCAGAACGACATCCTGATCGGTACCCCAAGCTCCAGCCGGAGTAACCCTGAGCTTGAGGATCTGATCGGTTACTTTGTAAACATGTTGGTTCTACGTACTCAACCAGATGGTGATCAATCTTTCTTGGCCTATCTCCAACATATCCGCCACACCGTATTAGATGCTTTTATGCACCAAGATTTGCCGTACGATATCCTGGTAGCTAAGCTGCAACCAGAACGAGATTTAAGCCGCAATCCGTTCTATCAAGTTGTTTTCAATTTCGTGGAAGACCTGAAAAAGCCTTTGGTCTTCAAGGAGTTATCGGCCTCTATTGTGGATTTTGAAAAAGAGGCTGAGGCAGGCCCGCGTACAGAAACAGGGACAGCCTTCATGGATCTGACCCTCCAAATTTTCGACAATGAGTCAGGAATTGAAGCCATTCTGACCGGAGATGCCGAGTTGTTTGCCCCAGCGACGATCGCGCGGATTGCCGAGCATTTCCAGATATTGCTGACCAGCATCGCTGCTACGCCTGAGTTGCGAATTAGCGCTGTGCCTCTCATGTCTGAAACAGAGCAGCGCCTGATTCTCAAAGAATGGAACCAGTCATCCAGGATGGAGTTCAAGAGCGGTTATATCCATGAAGGAATCGCGGCGTGGGCAGAACGTCAGCCACAAGCCACGGCGGTGGTATGCGGCCAACAAAGCATTACCTATCAAGCGTTAAACGAAAAAGCAAACCAGTTGGCTCGCGCCTTGCAATCGCTGGGCGTAGGCCCGGAGATCCCCGTATGTTTGTGGGTAGAGCGATCGGTGGATATGGTTGTAGGGATGCTGGGTATTCTCAAATCGGGAGGCGTTTACGTACCCTTTGATCCCGCTTATCCTTCCGACCGACTGGCTTTCTTGCTGACAGATGCAGATCCTCTGGTTGTGTTAACCCAAAAGCATTTGTCTGAGCAGCTCCCTCCGGTAAAGGCCCATATCGTATACTTGGACGACTGGGAACCCTTCGCCCAATACAGCCCACAAGACTTTACCAACCAGGCCGATCCAGACAATCTAGCTTATGTAATTTACACGTCGGGATCTACCGGCCAGCCGAAAGGGGTGCAGGTTTCTCATCGCAACGTCCAGCATCACTTTGAAACCATCCGGCCAGTTTTGCACTTTGGCCCGTCGGATACGTGGAGCGCTTTTCACACGTACGCTTTCGATTACTCGATTTGGGAGATTTGGGGGAGCCTGTATTCAGGAAGCAAGGTAATTATCGTGCCACAGGCCGCCGTACAGTCTCCACAGTTATTTTACGAGTTGCTGCGTGATGAGCGCGTGACCATGCTCAGTCTGACTCCTACAACCCTGCGCCAGTTGCTCGATTACGTGGACGCACACGGGAACCCGGCTGATTTATCCCTGCGCCTGATTATCTGCGGCGCTGAAGCATTCCCCCGTGATTTGGTCGCCCGATTACGACCCTGGAAGGTTGAGGTTGGAAATTATTACGGGCCGACAGAAACTACGGTGTGGGCCAGCGGCAATCTGTTGAATCTGGAAGAAACCCCACCCGAGAACTTACCCATCGGTTGGCCTTTGCCCAATGCAACCCTTTTCATTTTGGACGGCGATCTTCAGCCTGTACCGATTGGCGTGCCCGGAGAGCTTTACATTGGCGGGCTGGGAGTGACGCGTGGTTACTTCAAGCGCCCGCAATTAACCGCTGAGAAGTTCATTCCAGATCCATTCGGCATGCAACCTGGAGCGCGCCTGTATAAAACCGGCGATCGGGTGCGCTATTTACCCGACGGCCGGATTGAATTTATCGGCCGCCGCGATCACCAGGTCAAAATCCGCGGCTTTCGCATCGAATTAGGGGAGATCGAATCCGTCATGGAAGAGCACCCCAACGTCCGTCAAGCGGTGGTTCTGGCCCGCGAAGATGCGCCGGGCGACAAGCGCCTGGTTGCTTACGTGGTACCTGATTTGCAGATTCAAAGGCCGCAAGAGCCCGCAGCCTGGCACGCTGAACATGCTTCTACCTGGATCGCCTTGTTCGAGAAGCTGTATGGCACCCCGCCGGTCCAACCTGACCCAACTTTCAACATCAACGGTTGGAACAACAGCGCCACCGGCCAGCCCATTCCGGTAGAAGAGATGGCCACCTGGGTTAATTCAACCGTCGATCGCATCCTGGCGTTGAAGCCCAAGCGGGTGCTGGAGATCGGCTGCGGCTCGGGGTTAATTCTCTTACGCCTGGCACCGCAGTGTGAGCACTACGTAGGTACTGACTTTTCTTCGGCAGCCCTCGATTACGTTCGAGAACACTTGCCGGCGGTCTTGAAGGCACCCACGCAAGTCGATCTACTTTGCCGGTTTGCAGATGACTTTTCGGGAATGGAAGACGCCAGTTTTGACGGCGTGATCCTGAATTCGGTAGTCCAATACTTCCCCGATCAGGCCTATCTCGTAAAAGTGATCGAAGGTGCCCGGCGAGTCGTCCGCCCGGGTGGTTTTATTTTCATCGGCGATGTACGCAGCTTCTCCTTACTACCCGCGTTCCATGCCTGGATCCAGCTTTCTCAAGCACTGCCTTCGGCGTCGAAGCCTGCCCTTCATAAGCGTGCCCTGAAACAGATGGTACAAGAGAAAGAACTGGCGGTTTCACCGGCCTTTTTTACCGGGTGTGTGGCCCAAATGCCACAGATAAGCCGGGTAAAGGTGGCTCTCAAACGCGGTCGTTTCGCAAATGAAATTACGAAGTATCGGTACGATGTCTGCTTGCAGGTTGGGAACCGAAAGTTGGCCGAGAAGCCGGTAAATTGGATAGATTGGGAGCCACAAAAGCTCTCGATTGGCGAGCTGCGCCGGCGCCTGATGGAAGAACAGCCGGAGATTTTAGCGCTTACCCGCATCCCCAATGCACGCCTATGGGAGGATCTACAAACTGTGCAGTGGTTGAATGGAAACGGTGACCCGCAGACTGCCAGCGAGTGGCAAAAAACGCTGGCTGAGGCAAACCCGGTGGGAATAAATCCCGAGGATTTGTGGCGTCTGGGGCAGGAACTTGCTTATCAAGTCGATGTCTATTGGGCCGGTGACGGAGCAGATGGCCGGATGGAGGCAGTTTTTCAGAAAGAAAGTGCTGCGGAAACCCTGGAGGCCATTCGTCCAGCGGGCGTTTCGTCTTCTGGGAATTACCTCGATGCTGAATACACCAATCATCCCCAACAGGATAAAAGCGCTCAAGATCTGGTCCCGCTGCTCAGGGAATATGCCAAAAAGAAGCTACCCGGTCACATGGTGCCTGCGGTATTCATGATCTTGGAGGCCATGCCCGTCTCACCCAATGGGAAGCTCAACCGGCGTGCCCTGCCTGCCCCGGATAGCGAGCGTCCGGAAATTCGGACTGCGTATGCGGCCCCACACCATGAATTGGAGAAAACCATCGCAGCGATATGGCAAGATCTGCTGCACGTTGAAAAGATAGGCATTCACGATAATTTCTTTGACCTGGGCGGCCACTCACTTTTAATGGTGCAAACGCACCGCCGGTTATGTGAGGTATTGGGACGTGAGGTTGCACTGGTCGACCTGTTCCAGTATCCAACGGTTTCTACACTGGCCAATCACCTGGAGCAGGCACAGGCTGTTCCGGCGCTCAATGAACAAGTGCAAGATCGGGCCAGAAAACAGAAAGAGGCTAACGAACGCCAGAAAAAGTTGGCTGAACAGCTAAGGAGAAAGTAAGCCGATGAGTACACTCCAACCCAATGAAGCGCAGGACGGCGTTGCTCTAATCGGCCTGGCTGGGCGCTTCCCACAAGCTCGAAATGTTGAAGAATTCTGGAAGAATTTATGCCAAGGCATCGAAGCGCTGTCTCCGCTTTCTGAGCAAGATTTGGCCGCGTTGCCTTTTCCCAAAGCACTGGGCGACAATCCAAAATATGTTAAAGCCGGTTACTTCCTCGACGATGTCGATCTTTTCGATGCAGCATTTTTTGGATACACCCCACGAGAAGCCGAACTGATGGACCCCCAACAGCGCATTTTCCTGGAATGTGCCTGGGAAGCGCTCGAAAGGGCCGGGTATACCACCGAAAGCTATCAATTTCCGATTGGTATTTTTGCCGGCGTAGGCCCTAACGTCTATTTTTTAGAAAATCTGCTGGCCAGCGCAATGGAGGCGGATGACGGTGCAGGCAGCATTGGAAGCGACAAAGACTATATAACTACTCGCACGGCCTACAAGCTTAACTTGCGTGGGCCTAGTATCACCGTCCAAACGGCCTGTTCGACTTCCTTGGTGGCGGTATCTCTGGCATGCCAGAGCCTGATCAATTACCAATGCGACCTGGTACTGGCGGGCGGCGTTTCATTCTCCCCATACCGCTCCGGCTACCTGGCGCAAGAAGAAGGCTTTCTCTCACCCGATGGCCATTGCCGGGCTTTCGATGCCAAGGCCGGAGGATTTGTAGGTGGAGACGGGGCCGGGATTGTGGTCTTGAAACGGCTGGATGAAGCTATCCGCGATGGCGACATGATTTATGCTTCGATCAAAGGTTGGGCGGTCAACAACGACGGTGCCGCAAAAGTTGGCTTTACCGCTCCCAGCGTGGAAGCACAGGCCGAGGTGATCAGCCTGGCACAAGCTTTGGCCGACATCGAGGCGGATACCATCACCTACGTTGAGACTCACGGCACGGGTACACCGTTAGGCGATCCGATCGAAATCGCCGCCCTGACTCAGGCCTTTCGTACGCAAACCGACAAGAAGGGTTTTTGCGCCATCGGCTCGGTTAAGACCAATATCGGCCATTTGGATGCCGCAGCCGGGGTAGCGGGGTTAATCAAAACTGCCCTGGCCCTGTATCACCGCCAGATCCCACCCAGCCTGAATTACGAGCAACCCAACCCCAAGATCGACTTTGCCAGCAGCCCATTCTTCGTCAACACCCAACTGGCCGACTGGCCGGCCGGGCCGCATCCGCGGCGTGCAGGAGTTAGCTCCTTTGGGATGGGTGGCACCAATGCGCACGTCGTTCTGGAGGAAGCTCCTCCCCAGGGGCCTTCGAGTGCATCCCGGCCCTGGCAGTTGATTCCGCTTTCAGCCAAAACTCCGGCGGCTCTTGAGCAGGCGGCTGCCAACCTGGCCGAGCACCTCGAACAGCATCCCGAGCTTAACCTGGCCGATGTAGCTTATACCCTGAAAGTAGGGCGGCGTGGTTTCTCTGAACGGCGTTTCGTCATCGGCCGAAGCATCCCCGAAGTGATTACTGGCTTGCGTGGCCCTTGCACCCCAGATAGCAGCTTGGCTGCTCTTGAAGATCGGAATTCTCCGGTAGTCTTTCTGTTTCCCGGCCAGGGAGCTCAGCACGTAAGTATGGCTCAAGGGCTGTATGCTTCCGAACCGATTTTCCGCCAGCACCTGGATGCCTGCGCACAGATCCTCCAACCTGACCTCGGCTCGGACTTGCGCTCCCTGCTCTTTCCTCCGCAAGACCAACAAGCCGACTCCGCACGTACCCTCCAGCAAACTGCCTATGCCCAACCGGCCCTCTTCGCTGTCGAATATGCCCTGGCGCAGTTGTGGCTGGCGTGGGGCATTCAGCCGCAGGCGATGCTCGGCCATTCGCTGGGCGAATATGTAGCGGCCTGCCTGGCGGGGGTCTTCTCGCTGCCGGATGCCCTACGCCTGGTAGCTGCCCGTGGCCGGCTGATGCAATCCCTGCCCGCCGGCTCGATGCTGGCCGTCTCTCTGCCGGAAGAGCAAATCCAGCTTCCCCACGGGCTTTCCATTGCCGCGATCAATGCACCCACCCAGTGTGTGGTCTCGGGGCCTGGCCAACGAATCCAGGCCTATCAAGCCGAACTGACTCAACAAGGGATCGACAGCCAGGCCTTGGCAACTTCTCACGCCTTCCACTCAGAAATGATGGAGCCGATCTTAGCGGCCTTTGTGCGTGAAGTGGCCCAAACCCCTCGGCAAGCGCCGCAGGTGCCCTTTGTGTCGAACCTGACGGGGAGCTGGATAACCCCAGAAGCGGCAATGGATGCAACGTATTGGGGGCAGCATTTGAGGCAAACGGTGCGGTTTTGGGCGGGATTAGAGACGTTGCTGGAAGGGGGAGAGCGGGTGGCTTTGGAAGTGGGGCCGGGGAAAAGTTTGAGCAGCCTGGCCCGGCAGCAGGGGCAGGCGCGCGCGGGAATAGCAAGTCTGCGGCATGCAAAGGAAGGGCGGACGGATGAAGCGGTGTTGTTGGATGCAGTGGGGAAGCTATGGCTGAATGGGGTAACGATCGACTGGGCCGGCTACTATGCCCAGGAGCAGCGCAGGCGATTGGTCATTCCTACCTATCCTTTTGAGCGCAGGCGCTATTGGATCGAGCGAACGCCAAACACTCATAAAGTTCCCGATCTTCGGGTGCAGGAAGGCAAGCAGCCGGATTTGGCAGATTGGTTCTACCTGCCTTACTGGAAACCATCTGTGTTGCCTCAACGCCCTCGGTACGTCGATCGGGTGTCTCACTGGCTGATCTTTTGTGACGCGTGTGGGTTGAGCGATAGCCTCAAGGCACATTTGGTCCAACAAGGGCAAGCTGCGATCTGTGTACTCCCCGGCGAGCGTTTTGCCAGAACGGATAGCGATACCTATCAGATAAATCCAGGACAGGAAACCGATTACGCAGCCTTGATTCAAGATCTGCGTTCGCAAAAACGGATACCTGACAGGATCATCCATTGCTGGAGCGTTGACAGGGCCGAAACCGATTCCAGTTGGGCCAACTTTAATTCCGATCAGAGCCAGGGTTGGAAAAGTTTGCTCTATCTGGCTCGCGCCTTGGGAAACCAAAATGTGACCCACCCACTCTCTCTATGGATTGTTTCCAATCTTTTGCAAACCGTCACAGGTGAAGAGCCGATTTCCCCAGAGAAAGCCACCCTGTTAGCGCCCTGCAAAATCATTCCTCAGGAATACCCCAATATTACCTGCTGTAGTGTGGATGTTCGGCTTCCGGTGGAGCCTTTCGGCTTTTTGGACAAGCTGAGCACCCAACTGGTATGCGAATTTGTTCAAGGCTCCCACCATCCCTGCGTTGCATATCGAGGCAACACGCGTTGGGTCCAAGACTTCGAAGCGGTTAAGCTGGAAGGGAATCCAACCTCGTTGGGGATGTTGCGTCAAAAAGGCGTTTACCTGATCACAGGCGGGCTCGGGAATTTAGGATTGATCCTGGCCGATGGCCTGGCGCAGTCTACACAAGCAAGGCTTGTCCTCGTGGCGCGTTCCACTTTCCCACCACCCGATACTTGGGCGGCATGGCTGGCTACCCACCCCGAAACCGATCCAACTAGCCATAAAATTCGTAAGATTCAATCGATCGAGGCGCAAGGGGCTGAAGTTCTCATCGCCCAGGCCGATGTTTCAAATCTGATCGAGATGCAGGTAGTTCGGCAACAGGCTGAGCAGCGTTTTGGAAAAATCAACGGTGTCATCCATGCTGCCGGGCGGGTCGATGAAGCCATTTTTCGCATGATTCAAGAATCGACGCCAGACGATTGGAGCCAGAGCTTCCCGGCCAAAGTGGGCGGCCTTTTTGTGTTGGACGAGCTTTTTCAAGAGCAGAAACTCGATTTCTGCCTGCTGATGTCGTCTCTTGCATCCGTCCTGGGCGGCCTGGGATATGGCGAATATGCTGCGGGGAATCTTTTCATGGATGCCTTTGCATACTGGCAGCAGGGCAGGCGGGCAACACCCTGGATCAGTGTGAATTGGGATGCCTGGTCTACAGAGGAAGATACCTTGCATCCAGAGCTGTCCATGACCCCTGGCCAGGGTTTTGAAGTTTTCCGGCGCATCCTTTTGACAGGCCCGTTCCCACAAGTTGTCGTTTCGACGGGCGATCTAAGAACGCGGCTGGAAAAATGGATCCGAAAGAGCGACCTAAAAAGAGATTCGAAACCGGTCGCCGCGCCAGCCACCCGGCATCCGCGTCCCGCGCTACAGACAGAGTTCCTGGCACCACGCGACGATGTTGAGCAAGTCATCGCCGATATCTGGCAAGAAATGTTAGGGTTGGCGCCAATCGGCGTGTATGACAACTTTTTTGAGCTGGGTGGGCACTCCTTGCTGGCTACTCAGATCGTGGCTCGACTCCAACAGGCCTTCCGCATGAATGTGCCTTTGCGTGAGCTTTTCGAGTCACCAAACATTGCTGGAATTGGCGCGGCATTGGAAAATCACGAGCCGAAGCCAGGGCAAGTGAAGACGATTGCCCGGTTACGCATCCAGACCAAGACCATGCCGGCTGACGAAGTGCGAGCCATGTTGCAGAAAAAAAAGGAAAACCTTGGAGAATAACGCGATGAGTGCTTCCTATCCACTTTCACAGGCCCAGCTCCGGCAGTGGTTCCTTGCTCAGTTGCATCCAGAAAGCCCGATCCATTGGCTGGTCGGCGCCTATCGCCTGAATGGTGAGCTGGATATGGCGGTTTTCAAGCATAGCCTGAGCGATGTGGCCGAGCGGCAGGCTGCACTTCGCACCATATTTGCCATCGACCAGGATCATCCCCAACAAAGCGTCTGTCCGCAGGCTGAGCTTCCTCTCGAGCAGATTCCCATGGGCCACGTTCTGCCCGATCAATGGATAGCAGAAACCGAAAGACTGGCTTTGCAAGAGTCCCGTCGGCCTGCCGATCCAGGCCAGTCGCCCTTGTGGAAAGTGACCTTGCTCGAATTTGCTCCAACCGTTCGGGTTTTGTTGTTTGCTATTCACCGTTTACTGGCCGATCTTCCATCGATCGATCTGTTCATTCGGGATCTTTTTTGTACCTATGCGGGTTGCTCTCAAGGGCAGCCATCGCCCCAGGCATCTTTATCGTGGACAAAGGCAGAAGCGGAATGGTTAGCCGGGCCTGAGGCATGGAAGGAACTGGATGATTGGAAGCGTGGCTTATCGAACGTGCAACCTGCATTCACGCTGCCCATTGCCCGGCCACGGCCCAGCATCCAGACCTTCAAGGGTTCGCAGCAAGCCTGGCACTTTCCCCCCGATTTGTTGCATGCTGTCTGCGACGCACAAGTTCGCCTTGGCTGTGACCGGTTCACCATCCTCTTGGCTGGCTTTCAGGCTCTCCTGTACCGCTATACGTTTCATGCCGATCTCTTGATCGGATCGAAGCGAGACCGCCGTCCCCATACTGGCCTTTCGGGGACGATCGGCAACCTGACCAACTTCCAAGTGATCCGTACTGGCCTTTCTGGCAATCCGACTTTTCGAGAATTGGTGCAGCGCGCCGGCCAGGCCGTTTCCGAGGCGCGGCAATGGGAGCGTTTGCCCTTCGAAGTGTTGCTCGCCAATCTCAACCTGGAACGCACCATGCAGCATTCGCCTTTATTCCAGGTAGTTTTCCAGTTCGATGAAGCAAAGCCTGCGGCGAAGCCAATTCCTGGCTTGACGATTTCCCCGCTCGATGTCGATCTTCAATGGACGGAGTTTGACCTGTCGCTGCTCGTCCGGGAGGACTCAAACGGACTGAGAGGCGTTTTTGAATACGATCCACAGCTATTCGATGCCGATACGATTGACCGCTTGATCGGCCATTACCAAACCTTGTTCGCTGGCGCAGTCCAAGCGCTGGATACGCCGATCACCGCGTTACCGCTATTGACGAAAGCTGAGTTTCATCAGATCTTCACGAAATGGAATGCCACGCAAACAGAAAAACTTCCCCAGGCCCGGTTGCATGAACTCTTTGAAGCCCAGGCCCGCCTCACACCTGAAGCCCAGGCCATTGTCTTTGAAAACCAGTGTTTAACCTACGCGCAGGTAGATACACGCGCCAATCGCCTCGCCCACGCGCTTCAGCGATCAGGGATCGGCCCTGGATCGGTGGTGGCGATTTTACAAGACCGTTCTCCAGAGCTACCGATCTCGATTCTGGCGGCACTTAAGGCAGGCGCGGCTTACTTGCCCATCGATATCCACAATCCACTTGAGCGCATACTGTACAGCCTGGACAACAGCCATGCGCAGGTTCTTTTGACACACAGCCACGTCATCGACGGGTTTCCCTTTACCCGCTTGCAGAAGCTGTGTGACCTGGAGGACACACTTTGCCTGACCGCCCCCCGGCCACAAATCAAAGACCTCGATTCGCTTCCGTTTCCAGATCGACGCCTGGTGGATTATCGTAAGTACGATCGTTACCTGGGGCATGGCTGTACGAAGATGTCGATCAGCCTGCTCTCCACACGTGGTTGCCCGTATCGCTGCGTCTATTGCCACAAACTGTGGCCGAAGACCCATGCCCATCGGTCGGCACAGAATATCTTCGAAGAAGTTCTCATTCAGTACGAGAAAGGTTACCGCACCTTCAAATTCGTAGACGATATTTTCAACCTGAATCGCCGAAACTGTGAGAGCTTCTTTGACCTGGTTCTCAAGCATCATCTCAAGGCCCGTTTCCAGTTTTCCAACGGCGTGCGCGGCGATCTTCTCACGCCCGATCTGATCGATCTCATGTCTGAGGCAGGGGTCATGTATCTCGGTATGGCCTTGGAGACAGCTTCGCCGCGCCTGCAACGCCTGATCGGGAAAAATCTGAATATTGAAAAACTGCGTGAGAATCTGAACCACGTTTGCCAGAAACACCCGCATATCATCGTGGATTTGTTCTTGATGTTCGGCTTCCCAACGGAAACGGAAGCTGAAGCTTTAATGACTCTCGATTTCATCAAGAGTATCCGCTGGACCCACTTCCCCTACCTGTTCACCGTTCGGATTTACCCCAACACCGATCTGGCCCGGTTAGCAATGGACTTAGGCGTTTCCAAGGAACTTATCGAGCGATCGGCACATCTGGCCTACCACGAACCTGGGGAAACCCTTCCATTTTCCAGAACCTTCATCCGCGATTATCAATCCAGCTTTACCAAAGATTACTTCTTACTCCCCGAGCGGCTGGAATCTGTTATACCCAATGAGAAGAAGGTGCTTACCCGCGAAGAGATCGTCGCCAAGTACAACAGCTATCTGCCTGGTATCTTAGAATCCTATCCACAGGTGGCCGAGCTGATTGGCGAGGATGGCTTCTACGAGCACGAGACGTTACCTTCGTACGAGGATTACCCGCAAGAATATTCGGGGGAAACCACTACTTTCTCGGTCCCCAACCCCGATGGCGGAAAAAGCTTGCGGGTTTTGTTGCTCGATCTCTCTCAGCATTTCAGCAGCAAGCAGCATCTGATGGGAGACGTGGTCGAACAGCCTCTTGGGTTGCTTTACCTGATGTCTACACTAACCCATCAATTCGGCAGCCGCATCCACGGCAAGATTGTCAAGGCCTTGATCGATTTCGATAGCTTCGAAGAGCTTCGGCAGCTTCTGGCAGATTTCCAGCCGGATGTGATCGGCCTGCGCACACTTTCACTCTATCGTGACTTCTTCCATGAAACAGTGGCTTTGATCCGCCAATGGCAACCCCAGGTGACGATGGTTGCCGGAGGACCCTACGCGACCAGTGAATACAATGTGCTCCTCTCCGATCACAACCTGGATGTGGTTGTGGTCGGAGAAGGAGAAGTAACCTTTGCCGAGCTAATCGGGAAAATCCTTGAAAATCAGGGGAGGCTGCCCGCCGATACGGTCCTCGCCAAAATTGCAGGAATCGCTTTCATGCCAATGCAGTCCAAAACCGGTTACCAACCCGATAAGGCGGCTCGCCTGGTTTTGGAGCTAGATCACTTGGAGCAGTCTCTTGCACAAATGCCATCAGACGCCCCGCCCGCGTTGGAGGAAAGGCCAGATTTGGCGTATGTGATGTACACATCCGGTTCAACCGGCCAACCCAAAGGGGTCGCCATGCGCCATACCCCGCTGGTAAATTTAATCGAGTGGGAAAAGCAGACGACAGGTTTGAAACAACCGGCCAGCACGCTCCAGTTCGCACCGATTAGCTTCGATGTTTCTTGCCAGGAGTTGTTTTTCACCTGGGCAACCGGCGGCAAGTTGGTCCTAATTTCTGAAGACACCCGCCGTGATCCCGAGGCGTTACTGCGTACCCTGCACGCACATCAGATCGAGCGGCTTTTCTTGCCGTTCGTCGCGCTGCAACACCTGACCCAAACTGCAGCAGAACTGCACTTGGAAGTTCCAGCCAGCTTATGCGAAGTGATCACAGCCGGCGAACAGTTGCAGATTACCCCTCAGATTGTGGATTTCTTCCAGAAACTCAAAAATTGCACACTTCACAATCAATACGGCCCCACAGAAAGCCACGTGGTATCGGCTTACACCTTGAGGGGAACACCCGACGACTGGCCCAGGCTCCCACCCATTGGCCGCCCGATTGCAAACGCCGTCATTCGCCTGCTAGATGTGAACTTTCAACCCGTGCCGATAGGCGTGCCGGGGGAACTCTATATTGGCGGGCCAGTGTTGGCCCAGGGTTATATCCATCGCCCGGATCTCACCGCCGAGCGCTTTATTCTTGATCCATTTGGGCAAGAGTCGGGCGCCCGCCTGTATCGAACGGGAGATATCGCTCGCTATCGACCCGATGGTGAGATCGAATACCTGGGACGCCTCGATCATCAGGTCAAGGTACGCGGTTTTCGCATTGAATTGGGTGAGATTGAGACCGTTTTGGCACAGCATGTGGGGGTGCGAGAAGCAGTGGTTATGGCGCGCGAGGCTGAATGGCGCGCCAACGACTCATCAGCCGCAAAGCGCCTGGTCGCTTACATCGTTCCCCAAGCCGATCAAGCTGAGCTGATCCCGGCCCTACGGCATTACTTGAAAGATAAACTACCCGAGTATATGATCCCGGCCACATTTGTGCTTTTAGAAACCCTGCCTCTTACCCCGAGCGGGAAGGTGAACCGCCGAGGGCTGCCCGACCCCGACACATTCCAACCGGATAACGTAACCAGCTATGTCGCACCACGCACATCTACAGAGGAACATTTGGTTGCGATCTGGCAGAAGATCTTGGGCGTACCCAAGATTGGCGTGTATGACAGCTTCTTTGATCTAGGCGGCGATTCGTTGGGCACGACTCAAGTGATGACGCGCTTGCGGGAGACCTTTCAGGTCAATATCTCCTTGCCGGTGATCTTTGATGTCAAAACAGTGGCCGGTTTAGCCGAGCTGATCGAAACCGTACGTTGGATCGCTCCAAAACCAGACTCGACCGGCTTCGAAAAGAGTCAGGATCGGGAAGAGGGAGAAATATAAGGAGACCTATGGGAGACTGGCAAACATCACCTGAGGACTCACTGAACAAAGAGAGAGACGAACTTCTCGACCTTCTGTTAGATGCTGAAGGCTTCGACGATAGTGTTTTGCCGGTCATTCGGCCGCGCCAAGAAAACAAGCCAGCCCAGCTCTCGTATGCCCAGCAACGCTTATGGTTCCTCGATCGACTCGAGCCGGGAAACCCGGCCTACAATATTCCCAGCGCGCTTCGCCTGAGCGGTCGGCTGAATCAAAAAGCCTTGGAAGAAAGCCTGAACGAGGTGGTAGCCCGGCATGACGTCCTGCGGGCAAGTTTTCCGGAGCAAGATGGTAGAGCCATTCAAGTGATTGCGCCCATCTTACGGCTGGTGCTGCCCATGCACGATCTATCGGCCTTTGCCTCTGTTGAACAAAACCACCTGGTTGCAGAACTTATCACCGAAGAAGTTGCCCATCCGTTCAATTTGGCAAGCGGGCCGCTCATCCGCTCCCAATTGATTAAGCTGGGAGAAGAAGAACACGTGTTGCTGGTTAATCTACACCACATTGCGTCGGACGGCTGGTCTCTCGGGATTCTCGTACAGGAAATTGCCCGTTTGTACGTTGCTTTTTCAAAGGGCCAGCCTTCCCCTCTTTCGCCGCTACCCCTGCAATATGCTGATTATGCTGATTGGCAGCGTGAACAACTTTCTCGAGAAATGCTGGCGCAGCAGCTGGCATACTGGAAAAAACAGTTGGGCGGGCATGCGCCGGTGTTACAGCTTCCAACCGACCGGCCGCGGCCTTCCGTTCAGAGCTACCGTGGGGGTAGCCTGCCTTTTTCTTTTTCCGCCCGGCTTTTGGGTTCGCTGAAAACAGTGGCGCAGTCGGAACAGGCATCTCTCTTCATGGTGTTGTTAGCTGCTTTTCAACTCCTTCTTTTCCGTTATTCAGGCCAGATGGATATTTCGATCGGCACACCGATCGCAGGACGAACCCGCCCGGAATGGGAAAGTCTGATCGGCATGTTCGTTAACACCCTGGTTATTCGCACCAACCTGGCCGGCAACCCAACTTTCCGGGAACTTTTGCGCAGGGTTCGGGGAACCGTCCTCGACGCTTACGCCGCTCAAGACTTGCCTTTCGAACAATTGGTGGGCGAACTGCAACCCGATCGCGACATGAGCCGTAATCCGCTGTTTCAGGTGATGTTCGCTCTCCAAAATACCCCCGCTTCTCGCGCCGAGCTACCGGGACTCATGATTCAACCTGTAGCGTTTGAAAACCGATCTTCTCAGTTCGATTTGCGCGTTTCACTGGGGGAATCCGCCGACGGGTTAGATGGTGGTTTTGAGTATGCAACCGATCTGTTTGATTCTACAACCGTGGCGCGCTTGATTGTCCATTACCACACCCTTTTGGAAGCGGTTATTGAAAAACCGGATCAATCGATCGGCACGCTGGCGCTCATGCCTCCAGATGAGTACCGCTTGCTCGTCGAAACCTGGAACCAGACGAACGCCTCCTATCCTCAGGATCGCGGCTTGCATGAATGGATCGAAGATCAGGTGCGACGCACGCCAAGTGCACCCGCCCTGGTGTTCGAAGGTCAGACACTATCTTATCGTGAGTTGAATCGCCGAGCCAATCTCCTGGCAGGAAAGTTAAGGGAGGCCGGTATAGGCCCAGAGCGGCGTGTGGGCGTTTGCATGGAGCGCTCAATCGAAATGGTAACAAGCTTGCTGGCGGTTCTAAAAGCCGGCGGCGCATTTGTTCCAATCGACCCCACCTATCCAAAAGATCGTCTGGCTTATTTGCTGAACGATTATGCTTCTACCAGCCAGGGGGAAGGCCCCATTTTGTTGACTCAGCCGCATCTCCGTTCGCATCTGCCCGATTTTCCTGGCCAGTCGATCTGCCTGGAGCCGGGCTGGGGTGCTGACAATCCAAAAGAGCCAGGTGACTTGCCTCGTGTTGTCACCCCCGATAATTTGGCGTATGTGATTTATACATCCGGTTCGACTGGCAGGCCCAAGGGAGCCATGAACAGCCACCGGGCCATATGCAACCGCTTATTCTGGATGCAAAAAGCCTATGCGCTCACCTCTGCCGATCGGGTTTTGCAGAAAACGCCCTTCAGTTTTGATGTTTCCGTGTGGGAATTCTTCTGGCCACTGTTAAACGGCGCCTGCCTGGTGATCGCCCCGCCACAAGCTCATCGAGATAGCGCCGCCCTGGTACGCCTGATCGCCCGGGAAAAGATCACCGTCTTGCATTTTGTGCCTTCCATGTTGCGCCAGTTCCTGGAAGAGCCGGGCCTGGAAGAATTGGACAGCGTACGCCACGTAATTTGCAGCGGGGAAGCTCTCGGTGCCGATCTGCTGCCGCGGTATCACGCCCGGCTGAAGGCCGCCCTCCACAACTTGTATGGCCCGACCGAAGCCGCCGTTGATGTAACCTATTGGGATTGTCCCTCTCAGGGGCCCGTGAATGTCGTTCCGATTGGGAAACCAATCGACAACCTGAAGATATACCTGCTGGATGGCGCACTCCAGCCCGTGCCGGTTGGCGTTCCAGGGGAGATCCATATCGGCGGGGTTGGCCTGGGCCGCGGCTATTGGAACCGCCCGGAGTTAACGGCCGAGAAGTTCATTCCCGATCGATTTAGCTCCGTGCTTGGTGCCCGCCTGTACAAAACCGGTGATCTGGCACGCTATCTTCCGGATGGAAACATTGAATATCTGGGGCGCCTGGACTACCAGGTGAAGATACATGGCTTCCGGATCGAGTTGGGGGAGATCGAAACCTGGCTCTCCCAGCATCCTGCTGTGCATCAGGCGGTGGTTCTGGCAAGGCAAGACCTGCCTGGTGAACACAAGCTGGTGGCTTACCTGGTTTCCGATCTCGTCATCGACCGCATTCCTCTCAAAAGCTCTGGCCAGATCCGAGTAGGTGATTCTCATACGTATGAAATCAAAGCGGAGGACATCTCTTGCTCAGGGGTATGTATATCTGGTGCTGTACCAGGACTGAGGGTTGGGCAACCGGTTATGGTTAGGCTAATGGGCAACTCGGACGAAATCTGGCTGGAAGGAAAGGTAGCCTGGATTCAACCCGATCTTCTCGGCGTTAAGCTCGACCTCACGGCTGAGCAACGCTGGCAGATACAGCGGCGAATTGAGATGGCGCTTAAGGCTCCGGAAATGTCCGTCTCAGATCTGCGCCGATCTGAATTACGTGTACCCATGAAAACGCCTTGTCAGATCGAACTACCCGATGGGATCGTGCTCACGGCGGTAGTTGAAAACATCTCCCTGGCAGGTTTGGGGTTGCGTGCTGCTAATCTGGGAAATATATTACCGGGCCAACCTGTTCGAATACATTTTCAATCGCCGGGTGCTCCGGACCCAACCGATTTGGAAGGCACGGTGATGTGGCAACTGGATGGGCAAGCCGGAGTCCGGCTAAACCCACTGCCAGAACAACGCGCCTGGCTAGAGCAAACCGTAGATTATTTCGTTGAGGCGCAAGGTCTTTCCATTGGACATTTACGCCAGTTTCTGGCTGAGCGTTTACCCGAATATATGATCCCGAGCGCTTATGTGTTTCTGGATACTTTGCCGTTAACGCCCAATGGCAAGGTCGATCGCAAAGCGCTTCCGGCACCAGAGCTTGATCGATCCCGGCTCGAAGCCGACTACATTGCGCCTGGCACTCCGGTTGAAAAGAAGTTAGCCGAAATTTGGACCCGCTTATTGGGGCTCGAACAGGTGGGGATCCACGATAACTTCTTCGAGGTGGGTGGAGATTCGATTTTGAGCTTGCAGGTGATCGCTCGAGCCAGACAGGCTGGCTTACGCCTGACCACAAGGCAAATCTTCCAGTATCAAACGATTGCACAGCTAGCCAACCTGGTAGATACCACTCCTGTGGTGCAGGCCGAGCAAGGCCTGGTTACCGGAACTGTGTCGCTCACCCCCATCCTGCATTGGTTCTTTGAACAAGATCTTGCCGATTTACATTATTTCAACCAGGCTGTTCTCCTCGAGGTACCTGCTGAAACCAATCCCGTCTGGGTTGAGCAGGTGGTTTGGCAGTTACTCCTGCATCACGATATGCTACGATTGCGCGCCATTCGCGAAGAATCTGGGTGGCAGATCGTCCTCGGCGGCGCGCCATCAACGGTCCCGTTTGTTCTCGCCGATCTTTCTGATTTACCGTCTTCCATCCACAGCGCAGCGGTAGAAGCAAAAGCGGCCGAGGTTCAGGCTGGCCTGAATCTCACCACGGGACCTGTGATGCAGGTCGTACTATTCAGACTGGGAGATGAGCTGCCCGGCCGCTTGCTGATTGTGATTCATCATGTGGCGGTCGATGGCGTTTCCTGGCGATTCTTGCTCGAAGATTTCCAGTCCGCCTACCAGCAGCTTAGCCGGGGCGAGAGTATTCACCTGCCACCCAAGACCACTTCGTATCAATGTTGGGCCGAGAATTTGACGTGTTATGCTCGCTCGAAAGCATTACACGCCGAAAAGGCCTTCTGGTTGGATGAAGCACGCACGCGTTCTACCCGATTAAGTACGGCTGAGATGATCCAGTCGGACGCAAATAGAATTGCTTCTGCTCGCACACTGGAAATTTCTCTGACTCCCCAAGAAACTAACCAGGTTCTCAAATCCATTCCCGAAACGTATCACGTCCAAGTCAATGATGTACTCATGACCGCGCTGGGCCTGGCACTATTCCGCCAAACCGGCGAAAGCCGCTGGCTGATTGATATAGAAGGCCACGGGAGGGAAGACATCGACAAAATAGTCGATGTTTCTCGCACTGTTGGTTGGTTCACCACGATATATCCTGTTTTTCTGGAAATCGATCGAGCCCAGGAAGTCGGAGAAACCCTGCAGAAGGTAAAAGAGCAGTTGCGAAAAATCCCTAATCAAGGAGTAGGGTACGGGTGCTTGCGTTATCTGAGCGATGAGGAGGGCTTACGCCAAAAAATCGCCGCCCAGCCACAGGCCGAGATTCTCTTCAACTATCTGGGACAATTCGATCAGGCTGTCATGCCGGGTCTGTTTTCCGGGGCGCCAGAATCAAGTGGACCGATACGCAGTCTGCGCCAAAAGAGACGCCATGCCTTAGAAATCAATGCTTTGGTGCTCGGAAACTGCTTCCGATTTGGATGGATCTTCAGCGAGGCGGTTTATCCGGCTCAGTTGGTTGAAGCACTGGCGCAAGGCCTGCTTGGAGCTTTACGAGATTTGATCCGACAAAGTCAGAGGCCACAAGCAGACAGTTACGCTCCTTCCGATTTTTCGCTCACCTATCTCGACCAACAAGAAAATGAACGAGGATGAAACCTGTGGGCTGCAATGATTGCTATTCAACCTGGGTCGAAGTTGACCTGGGCGCGATTGAATCAAATCTGCGTTACATTCGAGAACACTCGGGGGCACAGGTTATCGCCATCGTCAAGGCCAATGCTTACGGCCATGGGTCCGTGGCAGTCAGCAAAGCGGCCTTGCGGGGCGGCGCCGCGTGGTTAGGAGTAGCGCGCATGGAAGAAGCGATGGAGCTGCGCCAGGCCGGCCTCACTTGTCCGGTGCTGTTGTTGAGTTATACACCGCCTGCCTGTTACGCAGAAGCCATTCGTAGCGGCATTTCAATGATGGTATGGGATCTATCTCAGGTGCAGGGGATCGCGGTGGCCGCTCGAAACGTGGGCACCCAGGCTCGCCTGCACGTCAAGGTAGATACCGGAATGAGCCGCCTCGGGGTCCAGCCTGAGCATGCGATCGAACTGATTACTGCCCTAGTGCAGACGCCGGGTGTTCTTTTCGAGGGGATCTGCACGCACTTTGCACGCGCCGACGAAGCCGACATGCTGGCTACGGATATCCAGGAACAGCGTTTTATCGAAGTGCTTCGCAGCCTGGAAGGGCGTGGTTTATCTCCATCCTTTGTGCACTGCGCCAATTCGGCTGCCAGCCTGATCCGCCCCGGTAATTACTTCACCCTGATTCGTTCCGGCACTGCGATGTATGGGCTACATCCATCTTCCCAATGGCATCTACCGGCTAGCTTCCGTCCGGCTCTCGCTTGGAAGGCTGTCCTGGTCCAGGTCAAGAGCCTTCCGCCTGGCAGAGGGGTGAGCTATGGACACGAATATGTTACCCGCACGATTGAACGCATAGGCACCTTGCCCGCCGGTTATGCCGATGGACTCCGCCGCATGAGCGGCAACCAAGTACTGATCCATGGCCAGCCGGTGCCTGTGGTAGGGCGGGTGTGCATGGATCAGGCGATAGTGCAGCTTGATGCTGTGCCAGGTGCCTGTCCTGGTGATGAGGTAGTTATCATTGGCTCTCAAGGCACAGCCACTATCACTGCGGAAGACGTGGCCAACCGTTGGGGCACCGTCAATTACGATGTGACAGGTGGTATCTTGGCACGCGTGCCACGCATTTATGTTTAAGAACCGGATCCTCCATGTATGACCGGCCTCTGGCTGCTCGTGCTGGACGATACAAAAACGCTATAACAACTGCCAGAAAGGAAGCCAATCATTGAATAGGAAAACTGCATTGCTTCAAAGCGTTACGCTTTTTAGTTTCATGTTGCTTGTAGCGATTTTCGCAATTTTACTCATCGAACCACCGCCTCCATTACCTGATGTCAGCGCCTATCCAACCCAGTTTTCAGCAGAACGGGCTTTGCAGCATATCAAGATGATCTCTCAAAGGCCTCGCCCGACCGGCTCTTCGGCAAGTGCAGAAGCCCGAGACTATATATTCGGCCAACTTAGATCGCTTGGCCTAAGCCCTGAAGTGCAGCGTGCCACTTCGATTAATTCGCTCGATGCGATGGCAGCTACCGTTGAAAATATTGTCGCCCGGCTGGAGGGTACCCAGACCGATACAACAACAAAGCAGGCTATCTTGCTGGTAAGTCATTATGACTCGGCTCCTAGTAGTCCAGGGGCCAGCGATGATGGCGCAGGGGTCGGTACGCTACTAGAGATTGCCCGCGCCATCAAAGCCGGCAACCCCTTTAAGAATGATGTGATCTTCTTGTTTACAGACGGGGAAGAGATTGGGTTACTGGGAGCCCAAGCGTTTGTCCAGGAGCATCCCTTCTCGAAAGACGTAGGCTTAGTGCTAAACTTTGAAGCCCGAGGTACTTCTGGTCCCGCCTACACATTTGAAACCAGCTCCCGAAACGGCGCACTTATCGCCGAATTTGCCAGTGCGGTCCCTCGCCCGCTGGCTAATTCCTTGATGTACAGCGTGTATCAAATGTTGTTGAATGATACGGATTTTACGATTTTTAAAAATGCCGGATATGCCGGTTTCAACTTTGCTTATATTGAGGGGAATACCTTTTACCACTCAATGGGGGATAATATCGAAAATGTGCACCTTAACTCGGTCCAACATCTCGGTTCTTACGGCTTAAGCTTGACGGAGCATTTTGGCAATCTGGAACAATTCCCCAAACCAAGCAGCGACGCGATCTATTTTGATATCCTTGGGAGATGGCTGGTACACTATTCTCTTAATTGGGCTTTCTTCCTGGCGATACTGGTTACTTTTGCATACGTGGCAGTGATGGCATTCGCATTGAGAAAGAAACAAGCCAGCCTGCCTGGGATTCTGGTTGGTTTTCTCACCCTCTTTGCTTTGGTGATATTGGTTGGAGGAGTGTCTTGGTTGCTGCTCCGGCTGATCGATCTTATCGATCCCATTAATCCGATGATGTTTGATCGCTACAACCGATTGACTTATTGGAAAGCCCTGCTCGGCTCAACTGTTGCGCTTACCTCTGCCCTTCAACTTTTTGCCAGCAAAAAGGTCGGTGCACAAAATCTTACCCTGGGCGTTCTGCTGGGCTGGTCGATCTTTTCGGGCCTGCTGACCTTTTTCTTGCCCGGGGTTTCTTATGTGTTCGTATGGCCACTTTTGTTTAGCTTGATTGGGATCGGTGTACAGGTATGTATACCTCAACGAATTTCTCCCAGGACGAATTTTCTTATGTGGACAATCCTGGCAATTCCTGTGTTGGTATTGATCATGCCCCTCGTATATGCGCTCGGTGTGGCTTTAGGCTCTCTCATGATGTTTATCCCCATGATCCTGATGGCTCTGGCGGTAGGTCTGCTGATCCCACAGTTAGAAATCATCGCAAAACCCTATCGTTGGGCTTTGCCGGCATTGGGGTTGCTGGTGGCGTTCTTTTTCTTGGGCTTTGGAAGCCTCAACGCAGGCTATGACAACGCTCATCCCCGGCATAATTACTTGACGTATGGATTCGATGCGGATAAAGGCCAGGCCTATTGGATCAGCTATGGAGAACTCGATAATTGGCTGGCTCAATTTCTGCCGGCTGACAAACTCCAATACCGAAGACTGACCGAGTTTTTCCCGTATTCCACCTCTGATTTCCCAACCTCACTGGCCCCAAATATGCTGCTTCAAGCTCCTGAACTTGAAGTGTTAGAAGATACGTTTGTTACCGATGAGCAAACGGGAAAACCGGTTCGCGCTCTCCGGTTGCATATATCCTCCGCCCGCAAGGCAAATGCCATCCGTGTCTACTTGATCTCCGAAGGGCGAGTGTTGAATGCCTCAATTGCAGGGGTTCCAGTGGAATGGGATCGATATCTGGAATACTGGGCGCCTCCCGAGAGTGGTTTTGATTTTTCCATCGCCCTAGATTCAAACGCTCCCGTTAAAATTGTTGTAATCGATCGAACCCTGGGGTTGCCCGATATCCCAGGGTTCGAATATCAATCTCGCCCGCCAGATATCATCGAAGGTTCAGCAACCTTCGGAAATTCGGTTCTGGTAAGCAAGGCCTTCGAACTAGCCGATCGAGACAAATAAATTCGGATTCTCTATCGTACATTCCCTTCACGAAAGGAATGGCAAAGGCCAGGCCCCTATTGCTTCAAGAGGCGCTTTGCCTGCGCCCGCATTTCTATGAGCTGCCGGACACCGTTCAAGTCCTCTTCGGTTTCAACAGGGATGAACAACCACCGCCCTTCGGGATAGGGATGGGCACGAGCAATGGCAAGCTGTACATTCTTGCTCATTTCCATCGCCAGAGCTTTCTCGATGGCATCCGGACTTAGATTGACCTGAGCGACGAACCCACCTTGCGCCGGAAAGAGTGAAGTAAGAACCTGGCTCTTGACGCGAAACCTTACTGCCCAGCCATAGCTTTTCCCATACAGGAACTTGAAATCTTCCTGAACAACATATTGCTCCCGAACAGCCTGAATAAGGGCCTGCCACAACGCAAGCCTGGCGCCTATGGCAGCGTGAACTTGTGCTTCTGTTGGTTGGCATTTTTTGTCGGTAAAAAGGCCTATGCTCATGGTTTCGTGGTCCTCCTTTATAGTTTTACCGGGGGCGTTCTACTGCCGGCATTCGCAGCTGGCCGGATTGGACCCTTTCATTCCAGCACATACCCGTCAATCCGCTGCCTGCCTGTTGAACGACTCTTTATTGCAAAGGTACTGCACCTGTAAAACGACCTTGTGTCAAAAAGGGGAAAGTTGGATAAAAGCAAGAAAACACCTTGTTTTTGTGAGCTTTAGCCCAGATAGATTTCTGTTTGCTCGATCTTAATAAGAAGTATAGCAGTTCGCGGCGAGGGTGTGTCCAGGAGGATAGGGAGGGTTTGCAGTTTGGTAAGACGGGACCTGCCCTTGCAAAAGCGTCAGCGCACGGGAGAACGGACAAGCGTAAAATGATCCTTGGTTACGATCCATTCAGTTTTAGGAGGGTATCGATGCGTATCAGAAAACCAAGAATTCATCTTACCGGCAAGGGTCTTAGAATAACAAAGCCCAGTATGCGAATCGGGGGCAAAACTGGCATCAATATCAGCAGCCGAGGAGTCTCGGCAAGCACGCGTACGCCATTCGGCACCTTCAATACCCGGCGTGGCTGCTCACTTCCCTGCTGTTCAAGTGCTGTGCTGCTTCTGCTGCTGCTCACGTTGCTTGGCGGGATGGCTGCCGTCGCAGCGGCTGAATACCAGGTTTACCTGCCACTGATCATTCGTCCGGTTCCTCAACCCACGGCCACCCAAACACCCACGCAAACGCCAACCCACACAGCCACTACACCACCCCCTGCAACCGCCACCCAAACAGCAACCCCCACCGTCACCCTTTCGCCAGCGATCGTGAAAATCACCTACATCGAATACAATCCCGCAGGCGATGATCTGCCCGGCGAATATGTCAGCATCGAAAACCAGGGCGGCTCCCCGATCGATCTGACCGGCTGGACGTTATCGGATGCTGACGCACACGTCTACACCTTCCCGGCGTTCACGCTGCAGGCGGGTGCAGCGGTCAAGGTGTGGTCGAGAGTGGGTACCAATACGGGCACGGATCTGTATTGGGGCAGCAGCCAGGCAATCTGGACGAACACCGGCGATTGCGCCACGCTGCAGAATGGCAGCCTGGTGGTCGATCATGTTTGTTATTGAGGCGTGTTATTCCCCCGCAGCCTTGTGATCATGCCACGAAGATCAAAGACAAGTAAGATGATCCCTAGAATGACGAGCACAATCCCGTAAGAAAACCAGAAAAGTGCGAAAAAAACTATGCTGGCATAGAAAAACTGCTTCTGCTTGGTCAAAGAAGAGGCCAGAGCACCACCACCCAAACAAAAAAAATGATGGCTAATATGCCCATGTTAATCTCCAACAACCACATATTTTCCGGTCTTTGGATCGGCTACTGCCAGTTGAGGGTGAGAAAGTTCATCACAAACAGGGCAAGTTGCATCGTAATCGAAGCTCACGAAGTTGCCACTTGGAGAAAGCTGGTAGCGAAGGACGTTCTGTTCTGGTTCTTCAAACTTTTCCAGAATACAGCGTTCACTGCCTCTTCGGTTTCGATAAAACAGAGACCGCCCACTTCACGCTGTTCATGATCGAAGTCTAGATCTGAATCTATTCGATGGTAGATGTAACTGATTGTGGTTTGAGCGAGCCATTCAAAGGAAGTAATCGATAGTTGGCCATGCTGCGGTTGATGCCGAGTCATCACTTCGTTATAGCACCGGGTTTTCCCCGTTAATCGCTCAAACGCACAAGGCGCGGAGTACCAGAAAAGTGATACACCATACGACTCACCCATATCTTCTAATGGCTGGTACAGAAATTTTGTACCAGCCGGAGACCACTCCGGAAAAGTAACGTTTTCATAAACGCTGATCAATTCAGCATTTTTGCTGAGATCGTAGATTTTTAGTGATGCGTGCGTGTTTCGAAGAAATTCGAACTCGAAATTGGGGTCAGAAACCCAAGCCGGAAAATCAAGACTTGCTAACCGGGCGGGTGTTGGAGATATTTCCGTGATAAGCGTGAACGTTGGGGATAGAATCCGAGCAGACGTGAGTTGTGCGGTCGCAGTTGGAGGTGGATGATAACAAGTAAAGGCATAACTCCGGGAAATTATCGCGGTTCACAGGTGGGGTCACACAGATCAAGTGCCGACAAGTCCTTCGAGAAACAACTCAGTAATCTGGGAAGCTTTGCCTTTGCGCATGTAGCGCAGCTTGTTATTGCCCTTGGCGATGTCGATGCGGGTTGGTGGGGCCGCCTGTTTTTGTCAAGTGAAAAGGGGCGCGATTGTTAGTCGAAAAGGGGCGCGATTTGGTGAATTGGCAGAAAACTTGATAATTGAAAAGGGGCGCGTTTGCTAAACGAAAAGGGGCGCGTTTTTG
>JBMOLU010000031.1:0-75940 GCA_049325275.1 Chloroflexota bacterium | reverse complement strand
GTGAAGCCGCTGTTCCAACTGTTGGCGGTGTAGCTCACCTGGCAGGCGCCGGGTACGGAAGTCGTCGGTGGCACTGCCGTGGTGGGCACGGCCGTCGTCGGGGTCACGGTCGTCGGGGTGACGGTGGCAGGACCGGGCAAGTCGCTGTTGCGGTATTGGTAAAGCAACTGCTTCGTATACTCACCCATATAGGCTTCACCGCCCAACAGGTTCCAGTTGAGATCGAACATGATCGGCTGCCAGTAAATGTCGAAAACCCAGGCCGTCCAACTGACGCCTTTGGAAGCCAGGTAATTGCTGAAGGGAATCCCATAGCCCGAAAGCGTGCCGCTGGTGGGCGTGTTCCCACCCTGCTGCCAGCCCCATTCCGTAATGAAATAGGGTACGGTGTTCGAGCTGTTGCCGAACCATGAATCCCAGGTGCTTTGTCCCCCATGTTCGGGGTAAATGTGGGCTACATACACCAGGTTGTTGCCGGTAAAGGGATTGGTTGCGGCTTCGGCCACGTTTTGCGACCAGCGCGGGCCGCCGATCAGGATGAGGTTATTGGGGGCTGCGGCACGGATCAGGTTGACCCAGGGCTGCGCGACAGATTTCCACGTGCTCCAACTGTCCGGATTGATCGGCTCGTTGTAAAGCTCGAAAATTACGTTGGGCACGTCCTTGTACTTGGGGGCCACGTAACTCCAGAAATTGCGCGTGGCGGTGTCCACGGCAGCAGTGTTGTAATCCTTGATGTAGTGCCAGTCGATGATGCAATAGATTTGCTTGGCAATACAGCGCTGTACGGCCGGATCGAGGTGGTTATTGAAGTAAGCATCAGGGTTCGCATTCCAGCCCGGTTGGTAATCGATTGAATCGGGATAAACCGGCAAGCGGACGACGCGCGCATACCAACCGTTGGATTCGTTGGTTGCCATGTCGATCAGATCGCGGGCATTGCGATCGCGCGAATCGGCAACCGAAACGTCGATAAGCGAAACGCCGCGCAGAATCACGTTATTCCCATTGGGATCCTTGATATAGCGCCCGGAAACAGTCAACCAGGGCGTGTTGATTGCTGCTGCGCCGCGCGAGGGTGGCAAAAAGCTGGCGGCCAACACAACAACCATCAAAATAGGCAGTAACAACGAACGTAATTTGTGGTGGTGGTACATCAAAATCTCCTTGTGGTGGGTGCAGTTGAGGTCTAACCCATAGGGTCTTTGCAAAAAAGCGCAAAATCGAGAGCAGGGTTAGGGCTGTTCCGCTCGGTGCGGATTCGAAAAGAATGCTCGGGTGAGGGCCATTGACTGCATGGTGGGTTTGGAAAGGATAACGGGAGGCACTGTGTATTTTTCGACGGAAGAAAAAAAATAACTCCTTTCTCATCACAACTCGTTAACGTTAATTAACGTTAATTCAGGTTATTTATAGAGAGCGAGTAACCGGCAAAAAAATACGCATTTTCCCCCGCTAGGACTAAATTCCTAACAGGCAGCTAAAAGAGGGTAGAATAACGTCCGGGTTTTATTCCCAAGCATGCGGAGGCCCGTTATGTTGCGCGTCGAAACGCACTGTCACACCATCTACTCGAAAGACTCGCTCACCCCACTCGCAAAGTTGCTCGCTGCCTGCCAGCAAAAAAATATCGATCGGGTCATCATTACCGATCACAACAGCATCCAAGGAGCGCTACGCGCCAAAGCGCTCGACCCTGAACGGGTGATCGTCGGCGAGGAAATCATGACCACAGGCGGCGAAATTCTCGCAGCCTACGTGACGGAGGAAATTCCGCAAGGGCTGGCACCGCAAGAAGCGATCGACCGCCTGCGCGCACAAGGGGCCTTTATCAGCGTCTCCCATCCCTTCGACAGCCTGCGCTCTGGCGGCTGGAAATTGCCCGATTTACTGGCCATCCTCCCTGGGGTCGATGCCATCGAAACCTTCAACGCCCGCTGCGTATTGGCCCGTTTCAACGAGCAGGCCAGCGCCTTTGCCCGGCAGCATGGCCTGCTGGGGACGGCCGGTTCGGACGCGCACATCGTCTCCGAACTGGGCACAGCCACCCTGTTGCTACCCGGTTTCGAGGATGCCGCCAGCCTGAAAACCGCCATTTCACAGGGCAAACAACAGAACAGGCTTTCACCGCATTGGGTGCACGGCTGCTCCACCTATGCAAAGTGGGCAAAAAAACTCAAGATCGCCCGCGGCAGTTGATATGGACCGGCATGAAAAGAAACGAAAACCCCGGCGGGTATTTCCCGCCGGGGCCGGTTCAGGCACACTGCCGCTATGAGGCGCTGTTTACCCACACGTCTACCAAAGACAAAATCGATGAAAATTCTTCCCGCTTGTTGATGAAATGGCTGAAATGGTGGATGCGCGTCTTGTAATTGTCGTCGGTTTCGAGCACACGGCGGTCTAAGGCCGTATAAGCCAGGACAACCGGTTTCGAACCGTGATGCTGGCGAATGGCCTCTGCGATCTCCGTGCCGTTTTTCTTCGGCATCATAATATCAACCACCCACACCTTGGCTGCCAGCTCCTCACGGTCGATGGCATCGTACAGGCTCACCGAACTATTGAAGGCCAGGAAACGCCAATCCTTATATTTCCATGCAACATACTGCTGAAAGATTTCAGTAACCGAAGGTTCATCATCCACAACAATGACGTCGTACTGCGTAATGGGTGCCATACACATGCCTCTGCGCTCCGAAGATTGTACAAGTAATTGCCATGAATTGTAGCACGTTTTCAAGCGCCATGCACCCGTACATGGCTGTAGAACGCGTAAAAACCTCTCTCAGCGTTTCCATTTCCCTTCCATACTTGACCCAGAATGAGATCGGAGAGAGAATCAACGCAGTTTGCGCACACGATTTCGAACGATTACAACGGGAGCCCAATAATGAAAATTGTCCATTTGCGCTGTGAGTACGCTGAAAACCCCCTCGGCGTGGGTGTTTTGCGCCCGCGCTTGAGTTGGCAGCTCGCTTCGGATATCCCCGGAGCCAGGCAGAGCGCCTACCAAATCCAGGCTTCATCAGACGATAACTTAGAATGGGATTCAGGAAAGGTTGCAAGCGATCGATCGCTTTTCGTCGCATACGATGGGCCGGCGCTCCATTCACGCCAACGCATAACCTGGAAGGTGCGCGCCTGGGATCAAGACGGCAAAGCCTCTCCATGGAGCAAACCGGCCTGGTGGGAAATGGGCCTGCTCGAGCGAAATGACTGGGCCGCCTTGTGGATCGGCGCCCCGCTCGCCGGCGGCGCACGCACAACGGTGCCGGCGCCGTTCTTACGCAAGGCGTTTACGATCGGCGCAAAGGTGCTGCAAGCACGCCTGTACGTTACAGCCCTGGGCCTGTACGAAGCATCCATCAACGGCCAACGCATCGGTGATGCCGAACTGGCCCCCGGCTGGACAAACTATGACAGGCGCCTGCTTTACCAGGTCTATGACGTCACCAGCCTGCTGAAGACTGGCGAAAACATGCTCGGCGCCATCCTCGGCGATGGCTGGTACTGCGGCCACGTCGGGTGGCGTGACCGCCAGCGCTACGGGGACCGGCCGCGCCTGCTCGCCCAGCTCGAAATCACCCTGGCGAAGGGCGAACAGGATTCATTCGACAAGATGCTGATCGTCTCGGACCGTTCGTGGCAGACCACCTTTGGGCCGATCCTCGCAAGCGATCTGCTGATGGGCGAGGGGTACGACGCCCGCCGCGAACTGGCCGGCTGGAACCTCCCGCAAGGCGAAACGGCTGCACCCAAAGGCCCGGCAGGGGGGCCTCCCTGGCAGCCAGTCGAGATCTTCCCGGCTCCGCAAGGGATGGCGCTCGTCGCCCAGAGCGGCCCGTCGGTCAAATGCCACGAAGAACTCAAACCGGTGGCCGATCCACGCAAGATCGAACGCTGGCCGACTGCCAAGTGGATCTTCGACCTCGGCCAGAACATGGTCGGGCGCGTGCGCTTGAAGGTCAAAGGCCCTGCCGGGACGACCATTCACCTGCGCCACGCGGAAGCGCTCAACCCCGACGGCACGCTTTACACGACCAACCTGCGTTCCGCACGCGCAACCGATGATTACACGCTGAAGGGTGACCCGGCAGGCGAAACCTGGGAACCGCGCTTCACCTTTCACGGCTTCCGCTACGTCGAGTTAAGTGGGCTGCCCGGCACACCCAACCGCGACACGCTCACCGGCATCGTGCTGAATTCAGAGAATCCCGTCACCGGCAGCTTCGAGTGCTCCGACCCGCAGATCAACCAATTGCAACACAATATCCTGTGGGGTTGGAAAGGCAACTCTCTCGACGTGCCCACCGACTGCCCGCAGCGTGACGAGCGCCTGGGCTGGACGGGCGACGTGCAGGTCTTCTGCCGCACGGCCGCTTTCAATACGAACGCGGCCGGCTTCTTTGCCAAGTGGCTGCAAGACCTGGAAGATTCGCAGGGAGAAAGCGGCCAGTTGCCTTCGGTTGCCCCCGATATCGAGAAAAGTAACAACGATGGCGGCCCCGCCTGGGCCGATGCGGGCGTGATCGTCCCCTGGACGATGTACCTGGCTTACGGCGACAAGCGCCTGCTGGCCGAGCGTTACGGTATGATGGTACGCTTCCTGGAATACCTCGTCCAGACCAGCCCGGGGTACATCCGCGTGAACCAGACGATGGACTCCTGGGAAGATGTAGACACCTGGCCGCCAGGTGGTTACGGCGACTGGCTCGCCCTCGATGGGTCGAGCCAACGTGAAGGCAACACCCCGAAGGACCTGATCGGCACGGCCTTTTTTGCCTACAGCGCCCGCCTGATGTCGCAAATCGCCGCCGTGCTGGAAAAGGAAGGCGATGCAACCCGTTACGAACGACTTTACCAGGATATACGCACCGCCTTCCAAAAACGCTTCGTGACGCCCGATGGCTTGATCGTCAGCAGTACCCAAACCAGTTACGTGCTGCCGCTGGCATTCGATCTCTTGCCCGAAAACCTGCGCCGACAGGCGGCCATCACGCTGGTACGCGATATCCGCAAAAAAGCGAATCACCTCGGTACAGGCTTCGTCGGCACGCACTTCCTGCCTTTCGTTCTCACGGAGGCCGGGCAACTCGCCGTAGCCTACGATCTCCTGTTCCAGGAGCACTGGCCTTCATGGCTATACGCTGTTACCCAGGGGGCGACGACCATCTGGGAACGTTGGGATGGTTGGACGCACGATCGCGGCTTCCAGGACCCGGGGATGAATTCTTTCAACCATTACGCTTACGGCGCGATCGGCGATTGGCTCTACCGCGTCGTCGCCGGAATCAACCCCGATTGGGAACGGCCGGCCTACAAACACACCATTTTCCGCCCACAGCCACCTGCCGACGGCCGCCTGACATACGCCAGGGCCAGCCTGCAATCGCCTTACGGGCTGGTCGGTAGCGCATGGAAAATCGAAGCGGGCCGGTTTTCGCTGGAAGTGGTCGTCCCCCCCAACACGACGGCAACCGTCTATCTGCCGGGCGAAACGGAAGGGCGGCAGGTGGCGGCCGGCAAACACACGTTTGTATGTGATGGGTGAGGCTTACCTGATCCTGGCGACGTTAGGCCCGGCCACTGCGGACGAAGCCGCCTGGCAGGCACTGCTCGAAGCCGGCGCCGGCGGCTTCCGGTTGAACACATCGCACCTGACCCTGGCAACGCTGGAAGGTTGGCTGGAACGCCTGGCGGGCTTCCAGCGGAAGTTCGGTTTTGCTGTCACACTCGACCTGCAGGGCAGCAAGTGGCGCTTGGGAACGTTTCCCCCCTTCGGACTGGTGCAGGGTGCAAAAGTCGAGCTGATCCTGGCCGAGCACAGCGATCAACCCGGGCGCCTGCCCGTTCCGCACGTCGATTTCTTCCGCGCCGCGCCGCACTCGAACGGGGAGATCGTCCTCAACGATGCCAAAAGCCGCCTGGCGATCGAAACAGGCGGCGCCGATCGCCTCACGGCGCGCGTGATCCAGCCGGGCGAAATAGCGCCTCGCAAGGGGATCACCTTCACCGCCGCTGACTTTCGCGTCGAAGCCCTCGGCGCAAAAGACGGCGATATCCTGCGCCGGACAGCCGGCCTGGACTTTGTGCGCTACGCCGTTTCCTACATCAAAGACGCAGCCGAAATGGCGAATTACCGCCGTATGTACCCCGGCAGGCCGTTGATCGCCAAGATCGAACGCCGGCCTGCTGTAGGCGAAGCCGAAGAAATCGCCAGGTTTGCCGACGAATTGTGGTTGTGCCGCGGCGACCTGGGCGCCGAGCTTGGACTGCCTGGCATGGCCGCCGCCGCACACCGCTTCGCCCGGTGCATCCGTAGGCTACCTGTGCCGGCCCTGCTTGCCGGCCAGGTGCTCGAACACATGAGCGAACACCCCACACCTACCCGCGCAGAGGCCTGCGCCCTGTACGACGCCCTGCAGCAGGGCTATGCGGGTGTGGTATTATCGGACGAAACCGCAGTGGGCCGCTATCCACGGGAAAGCGTACAGATGGCGGCAATGTTTCACCAGAAGTAGCGCTGTTGAGCAACCATGTTCCCCTCTCCACCCTCTTCCCCAATTTCACCCGATCCCCGCATCGATCTTCACGTGCGCTTCAGCACCAACAAAAAAGGGATGGCCCCCTGGTTTTTAGAACAGCTCAGCTTGCCGGCCGATGCCCATGTTCTCGAACTGGGCTGTGGCTCTGGCAACATCTGGCTGACCAACCTGCCCAGGATTCCACAAGGCTGGCGCCTGCTGCTGAGCGATTCCGACCCCGAAAAGTATGCCGGCCCGCAGCGGGCGCTTCAACAAGACCGCGGTTTTTCCTTCCAGACGATCGATCCGAACCGCCCTTTGCCCTTCGAAAACGAGCGCTTCGATGCCGTCATCGGCCTGTACCTGCTCGACCGCCTCGAAAGCATTCCCGCAGCGCTCGGCGAAATTTATCGCGTACTCAAGCCCAAGGGCAAACTTTATGCCGCCGCCTACGGCGAAAAACACATGGACGAGCTGTATTCCCTGTTCGTGCGTTTCAACCCGCAAACGGCGACCCTGGGCAGGCGAGTTACTCGGCAAATGAAGTTCAGCCTGGAAAACGGCAGCAAACAACTGCGCCAGTTCTTCTGGGACGTGCAGCAGCGCCGCTACGAGGATGCACTCGAAGTCACCCAGGCCAAGCCTTTGTTCGACTACATCCTCGCTATGTCCGGTATGCGGCAGGACGCCGAGAACCAGGCCGCCCTGTACACCCTGGCCGCCTTCATCGATCAGGAAATCAAAGAAAAAGGCGCCATCCATATCAGCAAAGCCGAGGGCATCTTCGTGGCAACCAAATGAACGGCTTGCATCATCTTTCGAAACGAACCAGGAGCTTGTGATGAAACCATCTTTTCCCGAATCGGCCGGTTTTTCCGGCGGCCGCTTGCAGCGCATCAGCCATCTCATGCAAGGCTACGTAGACCGCGGCGATTTGCCGGGTATGATCGCCACCGTCGCCCACCGAGGCAAGACCATCTACCGCGAAAAGTTTGGCTGGGCGAACATCGAAGCGAACAAGCCCATGCAAGATGATACGATCTTCATGATTGCCTCGATGACCAAGCCGATCACGGCCGTGGCGATCATGATGCTCTACGAGGAAGGTTACTTTCATCTCAATACCCCCGTCTGGAAATTCATCCCCGGCTTCAAGGATGTGAAAGTCTGTGTGGGCGAAAACGAGGACGGCAGCCTGAAGCTGGCCGATCTGGAACGCGAAGTCACCTTCCGCCACCTGTTTACCCACACCGCCGGGTTGAGCTACGGCTGGAACGAAAAGGACCCGGTCGATCGCGCCTATCAACAGGCGGGCAAGCAGGCGGAAGAGGCCAAACAACCCATGACGCTGCTGCGCCTGGTCGAAGCCCTGTCGCACCTGCCGCTGGCTTTCCAGCCGGGTACAAAATGGCGTTACAGCATGAGCATCGATGTGCTCGGTGGGCTGGTTGAAATCATCTCGGGCATACCCTACGAAAGATTTCTCGAAGAGCGTATTTTCAGGCCCCTGGGAATGACAGATACGGCCTTCTACGTCCCGCCCGAGAAAATGGATCGCGTGGCAACCGTATACGGGCATCCTGAACCGGAAAAAACTCTGCGCCCGTTGGAGAAAATCAACCCGCAACCCGAGCCGCCGGGATGCCCATCCCCCGGTGGCGGCCTGGTTTCGACCGTCTCCGATTACGCCCGTTTCTGCCAGATGCTCGTCAACGGCGGCGAGCTGGACGGCAAACGCCTGCTCGGACCGAAGACGGTTGCCCTGTTCAGCCTCAACCATACACCCGAAGCCGCCCTGCCGTACGGCTTCGTGGAAAACGACTTGTACCACGCCGGCTACGGATACAGCCTGGGCACACGCGTGTTGATGGACGTATCGCAAATGGGCGCGTACGGTTCCGTCGGTGAGTTCGGTTGGGACGGCGCTTTTGCCACGTACTTCTGGATCGACCCCGTAGAACAGCTCTACGGCCTGATGATGCTGCAACACAGCCCCAACGCTTACTACCCGATCCACCAACAGTTCAAACAGCTCGCCTACCAGGCCATGATCTGAAAGACTGCCTGAACAGCGCCCCAACAGGTAGGGTCTTCTCCGGCACCCTGCTGGAAACGGGCGTTATCGGGCCTTATGGAAGTGCGCCGCGCCCGGCTCTTCAGACAGCTTCTGCAAGGCAGGCGGCGACGCATCGGATTCAGGGGCCGCCGCCTGACTCATCGACCCACTGGAGCGCGCCATCGGCGGTGAGGCGGCGGTAGTAACAGCCTGCACGCGCCCTGCCGGCTGCATTTTTGGTGTGGCAGGCTCCCTGACCAAGCGGGCGGACCAGGTAAAGCAGCGAGTTCTGCTCGCAGTTGACGCGCACGTCGACAATTTGCAGCGTATCGCCCGACGTTTCGCCCTTGACCCACAGCTCGTTGCGCGACGTGCTCCAGAAGGCTGCCACGCCGTACTGCAAGGTGTAATCGAGCGCGGCCCGGTTGGCATAGGCCACGATCAATACCTCGCGGCTGTCGGCATCCTGCACTGCCACGGGCACAACAGGCTCCCCGCACTGCGCCACCTGGCGCAGTTTTTCGAAGTCGAGGTGCAAAGCCAGGCCTTCTTCTAGCGCTGCCGAAGGAAATTTTTGGATGGTCATCGGGATATTTTCTTCCAGGGACAAAAATTGGCTGATCTAAAAAATTGGGGCGATTATATCAGCGCCCGTCGCCCTGCCATAGGTGTAGTAAAATCTATCATCGCTCAACTCCCTTTACCATTTTTACGCACAAGGACTCTCCCATGCCCATCAAAATCGCCATGATCGGCGCCGGTTCGATCGGTTTTACCCGCCGCCTGATGCACGATCTGCTCACCGTGCCCGAACTTGTGGACACGCACTTTTCCCTGATGGATCTTTCGCAGCGCAACCTGGATATGGTTGTGCAGTTATGCGAACGCGATATTGCCGCCAACAAACTGCCCGCAAAAATCACCGCGACCACCGATCAACGTGAAGCGATCAGCGACGCCGACTACGTGATCTGCACGATACGCCACGGCGGGCTGGAAGCCTTCCAACTCGACATCGACATCCCGCTCCAGTACGGCGTAGACCAGTGCGTTGGCGACACGATCTGCGCCGGGGGCATCATGTACGGCCAGCGCCACATCCCCGTGCTGCTCGGCATCTGCAACGACATCCGTGAAGTAGCCAGGCCCGACGCCATCTTGCTGAACTACGCCAACCCCATGGCAATGAACACCTGGGCCTGCAACCTCTACGGCGCGGTGCCAACTATCGGCCTGTGTCATGGGGTGCAGGGCGCTCACTGGCAGATCGCCGGTTGTACGGAAATGTGGGCCAAAGAACAGGGCCTGCTCGAATCCCACGAGACGATCCACCGCCGCGAGGTAGACGTAATCGCCGCCGGGCTGAACCACCAGACCTGGTTCATCCACGCCGAATGGAAGGACCGGCACGGCACCGCCCACGATATGATCCCACTCTTGCCCGACCTGTTTGCACGTCACCCGGAGTACAGCCAGACCGAGAAGGTGCGCATCGACGTGCTCAAGCGTTTTGGCTACTACTCGACGGAAAGCAACGGCCACCTGAGCGAATACGTGCCCTGGTATCGCAAACGTCCCGAGGAGATCAACCGTTGGATCGATCTCTCGAGTTGGATCCATGGCGAAACCGGTGGCTACCTGCGCGTCACGGCCGAAGGGCGCAACTGGTTCGAAACCGATTTCCCGCAGTGGTTGGCCGAAACCCCACCGATGATCACCCCCGCCATCCGCTCGGAAGAGCATGGTTCCTACATCATCGAAGCTCTTGAAACCGGCCGGCTATACCGCGGCCACTTCAACGTGATCAACGAAGGCTGCATCACCAACCTGCCTGACGACTGCGTGGTAGAAATCCCCGGTTACGTCGATCGCACCGGCGTCAACATGCCCGTGGTCGGCGATTTGCCGCTGGCCTGCGCGGCTACTTGCAGCGCCACCGTCAACGTGCAGCGCATGGCCGTCGAAGCGGCCGTCTTTGGCGATGTGACCCTGCTCAAGCAAGCCATGCTGCACGATCCGCTGGTGGGCGCGGTTTGCAATCCTGAAGAAGTCTGGCAGATGGTAGATGAAATGCTCGTCGCCCAGGCAGCCTGGCTACCGCAGTACGCTGCCGAAATCCCGGCGGCAAAAGCCCGCCTGGAGGAAGCCGAACGCAACGGCACGCGCGCCAGGCTGCACCAGGGTTACCAGGGCGCTGCCCGGTTGCACACCAAAAACGTGGCAGAAATGGCCGCCGACAGCGCCCAGGCACGCGCCAACGCAGCCGCGGCAGACAAAGGCAAAATGACGAAAAGCTAGATTCCTGCGCATGAACATCAAACCAAACCCTCGCTGGCAAAGCATCTTCTTTCAGCTCGCGGCCCTTGCACTGGCGCTGGCCTTCACGACGTTGATTCTCGTACTGGTCGGTGCGCCACCGCTGCAAGCGTACGGCGAAATCCTGCGCGGCGCGTTCGGCTCGACCAATGGCTTCGCCAACGTCCTCGTCGCCTGGATTCCGCTACTGTTGGCGACCAGCGGCCTGCTGATCACCTTCACCGCCGGGCTGTGGAACATCGGCATCGAGGGCCAGATTACGCTGGGCGCGATCTTCACCACCGGGGCGCTGCGTCTACTGCTCGGCAGTGCGCTGCCGGCGTGGTTGATCCTGGTGTTGGGAATCCTGGCAGGTATGGCAGGCGGTGCGCTGTGGGCGGCATTGGCGGGCGCGCTCAAGACGTTCGGCGGCGTGAACGAAATCTTCGGTGGCCTGGGGTTGAACTTCGTCGCCACGGCGCTGACGTTGTGGTTGATCTTTGGCCCGTGGAAGCGCCCCGGCACCGGTTCGATGAGCGGCACAGAGCCTTTCCCTAACGCGCTCTGGCTGCCAACCTTTGCCGATCTGCGCCTTAGCCCGGTGGCGTTGCTGCTGGCTATCACCAGCATCGCGGTTGTCTACCTGCTGCTGCGAGGCACCTACTTTGGTCTGCGGCTGAAAGCAATCGGCAAAAACGCCCGTGCTGCCTTCCTGCTGGGTGTACCGGCCTGGCAGCACAGCATGTTGGCATTCGTGCTCTGCGGGTTGTTCGCCGGCCTGGCCGGGGCCGTGCAGGTAACGGCCGTTTACCACCGCCTCATCCCCTCCATTTCGAGCGGTTATGGATTCCTGGGGTTGCTGGTGGCGATGCTGGTCAACTACCAAGCCCTGTGGGCCGCTCCGGTGGCGCTTTTCTTTGCTGCCCTCAATATCGGCAGCATTCAACTGCCGATCACCCTCAAGCTGGACTCATCCCTCTCCGGCGTACTGCAAGGGGTGCTGGTGCTCTTCGTTATTCTGGTAGAAGGCGCACGCCAGCGCTGGATGCAAGAAAGCAGCTAGACGATGGACGCTTCGCCTCTTCTTCTTGGCCTGGCCAGCGTGCTCTTCGCTGCCGCCCCCGTGCTCTTCGCCGTCATCGGTGAGACCATCACCGAAAGGGCCGGCGTGATCAACCTGTCGGTCAACGGCACGATCCTGCTGGCGGCAATGGGCGGCTTTGCCGTGGCCGTCAACACAGGCAGCCTATGGTTGGGCTTCCTGGCCGGCGCCGGGATCGGTGCGTTGGTGGCGTCGATTGTGGCTTTTAGCAGCATCACGCTGAAGCAGTCGCAAGTCGCCGTTGGCTTTGTCCTGGCGTTGGTGTGCCGTGACCTGGCTTATTTTCTCGGCAATCCCTACATGGGCGCATCGGGGCCGCGTCTGCCGGCGTGGCCGCTCCCTGTCTTGAGCCAGATTCCCGTCATCGGCCCGCTCTTCTTCCGCCACGACGCCATGACTTACCTGAGCTTCCTGACGATTTTCCTGGCCTGGGCGTTCATCTACAAAACCCGCCCGGGGTTGATGCTGCAAGGTATCGGCGAAAAACCGGCCGCCGCCTTCGTGCGTGGAGCGAACGTCCATCGCTTGCGTTACCTGTACACGGTGCTCGGCGGCGCGCTGATCGGGCTGGCCGGGCCGGTTTATTCGCTCTCCGTCAAGGCGGGCTGGAAAGGCACCATCTCGGGGTTGGACGGCATCGGCTGGATAGCCCTATCGATCACCATCTTCGGCGGCTGGAATCCGCTGCGGGCGGCGTTCGGAGCCTACCTGTTTGCCCTGCTGCAATGGCTGGGCCTGGTCCTGCAACCCTACGTTCCCGGCGTACCTTCGCAGGTGCTGCAAGTCGCGCCTTTCCCGCTGATGATCCTGACCTTGCTCTTCGTCAACATCGGCAACGCCGAGTGGGTCGAACGAACGCTGGCGCGCCTGCCGGAGAAGAGCCGCCACACCGCGGCGCGCCTGCTGCGTTCGCTGCGTGCCTCGCCGCCGGCATCTTTGGGCGTTCCGTTCGAACAAGAATAGGGTCCGGGGCGCCGGCTACCTGCGACAAATTGAGAAAATACCAAGACAAGGCCCTTGAGATGAAATTTACAGGCTATCGCTGCTCGGTTTGCCAGGCGGAATACCTGCCCGATCAGGCCTGCTACACCTGCCCGCAGGACGGCGGGAACCTGGATGTGGTGTTGGATTACCGGCGCCTGCGGGGGAAAGCACTGCCGGAAAACGGCGAATCGAGCTTGTGGCGCTACCTCCCGCTGCTGCCGGTGATGGACCCTGGGGCAAACGAAACGCCCCTGCGGGCCGCCGGCGGGACGCCGATCTACAGCCTCGACCGGTTGGCCGCTGCCGCCGGCCTGCAAAAACTCTGGCTCAAGGACGAATCGCGCAATCCGTCGGCGTCTTTCAAAGATCGCGCCAGCGCAGTGGTTGTGGCGCGTGCCCGCGAAACCGGCGCCCAGACAGTGGTGACAGCTTCTACCGGCAATGCCGGTGCGGCCCTGGCCTGCATGGCGGCAGCCGTGGGGCAAAAGGCCGTCATCTTTGCGCCGCGCAACGCCCCACCGGCCAAGGTCGCGCAGTTGCTCGTCTTCGGGGCGCAGGTGATCCTGGTCGAGGGCAACTACGATGAGGCCTTCGATCTCAGCGTCCAGGCTTCGCAGGCGTTTGGCTGGTACTGCCGCAATACGGGTTACAACCCGTTCACGGCCGAGGGGAAAAAGACGGCGGCCTTCGAGATTTGGGAGTGGATGAAAACAGGGATGCAGAACAGCGCCGATGGCCGGCGCGGGGCGCCGTCTTCCCCGCTCGCCGTTTTCGTCTCCGTCGGTGACGGTAATATCATCGCCGGCATCCACAAAGGCTTCAAAGATTTGCTCGCCCTGGGCTGGCTGGAAAACATGCCGCGCCTGTTTGGCGTGCAAGCAGAAGGCGCCGCAGCGATCGCGCACACATTTCACCGCGGGACGGAACGCATCACGCCTGTCAGCGCCAGCACGATCGCCGACAGCATCTCGGTGGACCTGCCGCGGGACGGCGTTCGAGCGCTGCGGGCGGTGCGCCAAAGCGGCGGCAGCTACATCACGGTCGGGGACGGCGAAATCGTACAGGCGATTGCCGCGCTGGGCGGCTGCGGCGTGTTTGCCGAACCCGCCGGGGCTGCGGCCTATGCCGGGCTGGCCAAGGCCGTACACGAAAACCTGATCCGGCCTCAAGACCCAGTGCTCGTCCTCAACACCGGCAGCGGATTGAAGGATGTGCGCGCCGCCATGCAGGCCGTTCCAGCGGCCCCCGTGATCGAACCGCGGCTGGAGGCCGTCGAAAGGCTGCTGGGAAAATGATACAATAGCTGCACCACGCTTTCCGATTTTCCACACCATTCACCTACCTGTTTCTCTACTTTCCTCTCATGAAACCCACTTTTTCGATTATCGCCCCCATTTTCAACGAATCTGGCAATATTCCAGAGCTTTACCGCCGTGTCAAAGAAGTGATGGAAGGCAGCGGCGAATACTGGGAGCTCGTCGCTATCGATGATGGCTCCACCGACGGATCGACCGAAATGCTGCGCGATCTGGCCCAAAAAGACCCGCGCGTGCGCCCGGTCATCTTCGCCCGTAACTTCGGCCACCAGTTGGCCGTCACGGCCGGGCTGGACTACGCGCGCGGCCAGGCTGTTGTGATCATCGACGCCGATCTGCAAGACCCTCCTGAAGTGATCCTCGACCTGATCGCCAAGTGGCGCGAGGGGTATCAGGTCGTCTACGCGGTGCGTTCCGAGCGCGAGGGGGAGACGTGGTTCAAGCTGTTCACGGCTTCGCTGTTCTACCGTATGATCCACAAAATCACCGACGTCAATATCCCCATGGACACAGGCGACTTCCGCTTGCTCGACCGCAAAGTGGTGGACGTGATGAACCAGATGCGTGAGCGCCACCGCTTTTTGCGCGGCATGTCGGTCTGGGTCGGCTTCAAGCAAACCGGCGTCGAATACAAACGGGCGGCGCGCTTCACCGGGCAAACCAAATATCCCTTCAAAAAGATGTTCAAGTTTGCCAGCGACGCCATCACCAGCTTTTCGTACCTGCCCTTGCAGCTGGCTACCTACCTGGGCTTCGTCGCCGCCGGGCTGGCCAGCCTGGCGATTCCGGTTGTCATCATTCTGCGCCTGATCGGCAGCGCTGCCTTTTTTGGGCAGGCCTCCACCTTGATCGCCGTGCTCTTTCTTGGCGGCGTGCAGCTCATCTCCCTCGGCATCCTGGGCGAATACATCGGGCGTCTCTACGACGAAGCCAAAAAACGGCCCTTGTATATCGTCAGTGAAGCCCCAGATCAAGAAGCATGAAAATCGATCTGACGCTTGAACCCGAACGCCGCGGACGCGCCATCCGGCGCGCCCGGGAACGCGGCATCGTCATCCCCACCTTCGCCCAGATGAAGAATCCGGCCTTGATTCCGGCGGGTGTAAAGGAAAAACTGGCCGAGATCGCTTTGTGGGACGTGCACCCGGCCAACCTGTTTCGCATCACCTGGCACAACCAGGCACTCGAGCATGGCGGGGGGTTCGGAGACGTCAATGCCCTCGAACTGCCCGCTACGTTGACGGGTGTACCGGCGCGCATCATCGCCCTGGTAGGGAAGTGGTTCCCTACCGGCGCGCACAAAGTCGGCGCCGCCTTCGGCTGCCTGGCGCCGCACCTGGTAACCGGGCAGTTCGACCCGACGACGCAAAAGGCCGTCTGGCCATCCACGGGCAATTTTTGCCGCGGTGGAGCCTACGATTCGGCCCTGCTGGCCTGCCAGTCGATCGCCATTCTGCCCGAAGGCATGAGCCAGGAACGTTTCAACTGGCTGGCGCAGATCGCCGGCGAAGTGATCAAGACGCCGGGCAGCGAGTCCAATGTTAAAGAGATCTTCGACAAGTGCTGGGAACTGCGCAATTCCGGGCAGGATTTGATGATTTTCAACCAGTTCGAGGCGTTTGGCAATTACCTGTGGCACTACGAAGTCACCGGCCACGCCATGCAGGCCGTGCTCGAACGCCTCCTCGGCCCACACGATGAATACCGGGGCGTGGTTTCGGCCACCGGGTCGGCGGGGACGATTGCCAGCGGCGACTATCTGAAACAGCTTTTCCCGGCCAGCAAGATCGTGGCATCGGAGGCGCTACAGTGCCCCACACTGCTCGAAAACGGTTTCGGGGCGCACCGCATCGAAGGCATCGGCGACAAGCACGTCCCCTGGGTCCATAACGTCAAGAACACCGATCTCGTCGCTGCCATTGACGATCGCGCCGTCGTCAGCGTGGCGCGCCTGTTCAACGAGCCGGCCGGACGCGCCCATCTGGCTTCCCTGGGCGTGGGCGAATCGCTGTTGGCCAACCTCGACCTGCTCGGCTTCTCCGGCATCTCGAACGTGCTTTCGGCGATCAAGTTTGCCAAGTATTATGAAATGGATAACCGGGACGTCATCTTGACCGTGCTGACCGACTCGATGGAACTCTACCGCAGCCGCCTGGAAGAACTTCACCAGGAGGCAGGGGCGTATACCGAGCATCACGCTGCCGCCGATTGCGCCCGCTGGCTTCACGGCCAGGCCACCGACAACCTGCTGGAATTGACGTACAGCGACCGACGGCGCATCCACAACCTGAAGTACTACACCTGGGTCGAACAGCAGGGCAAAACCTATGACGAGATTCAGGCGCAGTGGTACGCACGCGATTACTGGCACGAGGTTCAGAGCCAGGCGGCAGAAATTGACGCCCTGATCGAAGAGTTCAACCAGCAAACGGGACTGCTCTGAACGGCCAAATCAGCCCTTGACAGTTCTTGAAGACCCCGCATATACTAGCTATCCCTGCATTGATTACCCTGTAAGGAGGCCTGCTGTTATGAGAAGCCAACGCGATCGTGAGATCGAACGCCGCCGCCAGCGCCGCGAAAAGCTGCAAGTGCTGAAAGCGAAGCTCGCCGCTGCGACCACCAGCGCGGAACGCGAACTGCTCACGCAAAAGATTCGCCGCATCAGCCCGAACGCACTGGACTAAGCTTTTGCTGGTTCTGGCGAAGCTGCGCCAAAAAGATTGCCCGGCAGTCTTGCGCGGGGCTTCACCAATGTGCGGCCGAAAGACGAGGCCCGGTAGAGAGAACTAATCTCTCTACCGGGCCTCGTCTTTAACGAAAATTCGGGGTGGAGGTGTTTTGGAGGGCCAGGCAACCGGGTTGCAGCTCACCCAAAACACCCCGCTATATCTGGCAGCAGCACTTGCCTTCGCACGCGGCCTAATTGCGAATCACCAGCGGCAAATAGATCGGGTAATCGTACAACTGGCCCTCGTAGATCAACAGCTCGACCGTGATCACCTGAGGGGCATTATTGATCTTCGCCCCTGGAGCGGCAGCCACCGTCAGGTGCGCCAGGTACTCTCCACTTGCCATACCGGAAGGGTCGACCTGCACCTGAATTGCGCCATTTACGACCGTGGCCGTCAGCCAATCGGCGTCAGCGTCGATGGTAATGTTCATCGTACCACCGCCGCTGTTATAGAAACCAATGGAACGGTCTGGTGGAGGAGCGCCCGCAGTGCCGGCGTTGAAGTGCAGGAAACTTCTCTCCAACACGAGGCACGGCCACGCTTCTGCATCGGGATAATCACCTGGATCGAGTGGGTCGGTACCAGCTCCGGCCTCTTGTCCGTCGGAGTAACCATCACCATCTGTGTCGGGATTGATCGGATTCGTACCCAGGCCGTATTCGTTGTAGGGCGAGCCGTAGTTTGGCAAGCCGTCCTTATCAGGATCCGGGTCGCCGAGATCCAGGCTCCAGGCGCTCTCCCAATCATCGGGAACGTCATTATTATTGTCATCAACGCCGTCCGTCACCCATTTCGAAACCATATTGGAGAGCGGCCCGAGGCGATGCTGGGCATCATAAGCCTGGACAACGAAATATGCCCGATGCCCAGCCGGCAGCCCAAAGATCATGTAGTCTGTATCGTTGCCCACATCTACAGGTGAAGGGCCATCAGGCATGCCCAACCCTTGCCGTCCGGGGCCGGCCGGGCCATCTACCGCATAGTACACCAGGTATCCGGCAATCTTCGTCGGATCGGCAGCCCCGGTCCAGGTGAGGTTGATACGATGATCCAATAAGATGAAATATTGGGCACTCAAAGTCCCCGGTGCAGGCGCAGCATCGGGCTGGCCCGCCTCAACGATGACGGGAGGAAGCGACGCCGTCGCCGGGCCAAAACGCCCATTGATATCATACGCTGTGACGCTGATATTGTTGACCGCAACACCGGCGTTCAACCCACCCACACGGGTGCACTGCTGCTTCCAGTCGGGAACAGGCGGATAGGGTACATCGGCACGCACGTTGAGCCTGTGGACTTGTTGAACGCCGTGCACATCGGAGACGCGCCAGCGTAAAACATAACCTTCCAAATCGTGCGCGGGGCTGGGATCCCAACAAACCGTCAACGCTTCGTTCAACTTGACGGCACCGACACCCGTGACCAGGCCGGGGGGGCCCGAATCGTTGAGCCTGATCGTACCGGCAGATCGAGAAGCTTCCTTAGGCAACAACCATTGACCGGTCTTGGCAGCTTCGTAGTGAGCTGGGTAGTGACCGTCACTGGGATAGGCCAACTCTGCAAAAACGATGTAAGTACCTTCCGGCAGGTAACTCATATCCCACTCGTACTGCCCGTCGGCATACGGAATGTCCAGGGCTATCGGCCCACCGCGCTTTCCATCCTCAAGCAGCAAGGTGGCAGAGTAATAGAGGTTTACAGCCAGTGATTCGGGGTTGGAAATACCGGCATCGAGCTCCCAGGTGATCAGGTAGGGAGTGTCTTGCTCCCAAACCTGCTCGGGGGTGGCAGGAGTGGTAATCTTCAAGGGCGGGGCTTCCTGGTTGATAGCATAGGCCAGGCGCCAGCCAGTCTCGAGGGTGGTGTTACTGATGCGGGCCTGCCATTTGCCGGCCATGGGATGCAGCAGAACGAACATGGCTTTTGGCGGCACATGCTTGCCGCTGCGTTCGTTGGGACGTGCGCTATAGCCAACGCGGAAGATCTGGGCATTGGACGGCGTGATTTCCACCCCATCTGGACGGATCAATGTCAGGACAGGCACATCCGTCAGTTTACGCCACCCCAGGCTGACCAGTAGCTCGGAGGCATTCTCCGGAACGGCGAAGGTTACGTCAGCCTGGGGCGCACCGATACCATTGTAAATGGCGCGATCGACCGGAACAGGTTGCCCGCCAACATAGACGGTGTCAGGCGCAAACTGTAAGGTTTGCGGCAGCAGGCCGGGATCGTTTTGCGCCAGCAGCGAGAGCGCCGGTTGGTCAACCAGCTTGTTGTCACTGCTACCCAGTACCAGATCTGGCCCGCTGGTGAAGCCTACATACAATCCCACGTCGAATCCCAGGGTGTAAACCGGATGATCGACTGTAGCCTGAACGCCCCATTCATAACCGCCTTCACAGTTGCAGTGGAACTGGCCAAACTGCAAGTCAAGCGATGCTAACTTCCAATTGCCGTCGGGGATCGTGATGAAAAAGTTATCTACAATTTCACCATCCGGAATGACGAAACTGGCGCTCAGGCTGGCGGTCATGTGCATCTCATCGTTGGCAGGCAACCAACTGTACTGCCCCTGCCAGCCCTGCCCCTGCCAGATGTGCCCACCAACCCGGCCGTCAATGTGCAAAATCCACAAATCCATCCAGGCGTGTACGTCGACGCCCATGTCGAGCGGATCCCAAGCCACCCAGGCATGGCCGTCGTAATGGACCAAGCCGGCGATCTTGCCATTCTGCACCTGAATATCGAACAAGCCGCGCGTGTCGATCGTCACGCTGGCCGTGCCGTTGGTCAGGCTGCCCGAGGCTTCGGCAGCGTAATCGACTTGTAGCGTGATGCTGACATCGCCTCCCGGGGTAAGACGCTTGAATTCTCCTCCAAGCCCGGTGATGAACAACCCCGTACTGCCCACCGGGATCGGCGGCATCCCGTTCAGGTTGAGGCTCAAGTTATCCAGCGTGCTGCCGCAAAGGACAAAATTGGCGTTGACCTGCGGACCCTGGCTGGCGTCGGAGCCTAAGCCCGGCAGGGCCATCTTGCCATCAGAAAGATAGAACAGGGTAACCTCTTCGCCGCCAGGATCACTGGGGCACGTGCCGTGGCTGATCGTTACCTTGCCGCCAAAGCTGCGAAAGCTGAACGGCACGGATACGTCTTGTGTGCTGTAGGGATGATCGCTGCTGAAAACATCCACCTCACCGGGCCGGTTGAAGATGACCGTTTGGGCCTGACCGGCGATTTCGATATCGGGCATATCCCAACTGCGATCGACATGCCCGGCGCGGTCGCTGGTGGCGTGGCGCACGTCGAAGCAGCTAGGCGCCGGACAGCGTTTATCGGTGGTTTTGCCGGTTTCGTCGAGGCGAAGATTATCGGCCTGGATCACGGCCTGCGCATACTTCCAGGCACTGCCCAACTCAGAGGGCAACACCAGTTGGGCAGAGGTACGCAGGTGTGTAAACTTACCACGGCCCTGGGTGGTAGGCTCAAAATCGATCTGCCAGGCAGTGTTATCGAGCAAGACCTCGAGCATGCCTAACTCTGCGCGGTTTATTCCGCTGTTGTAAGTAACAGCCTCGCTATAAGAGGAGGTTTGATAGCCTTCCTGAAACACATCCCAGGTGAGCGTGAAATTAAACGTTTGATCATCGTCCGGGGCTGTACTTTCCAGGGCAGCTACCGTGCGGCTCAAAGGGGCCACATAACGAGCGTATTGATCTTTTGCGTTGATCCTGACCGTTTCTACCTGTTTCGAATTTACAGGTAAATTGTCTGCCATGATAATGGGTACCGTAACACCATACGGCGCTAACCAACCATCATCCTGTGCGCCGGCGCCCGGGAAACCCTCCAACCCGCCCTGCCAAATTTGCAAGCTCGGAGAAATCGACGCACCGGCGTCATTCCATCGGGCAAGATAGACGCGGGTCATCGCTTCGCCACTTTGACGCAGATCGAAAAAGCTACCGGTATACACGTACACCGGGGCACCGACAACCGCTACCAGCCGCGTCACCGGCTCGGTGCAAGTCTTGGGGCCAATATAGGCCAGGTTGCCCGAGGTGTGCTGGGTAGTCCCGACAGGTGGAATAAACCCACCTTGCGGTGCATAAACGTTGTATTCGCCAACGGTCACATGGGGGGTAAGCTCACAATCCACAGCTTCCAGGTGCACGCAACCAGTAGTAGAGGCAATGTCTCCCAGCGCACAGGCAACCACCGTAATCTTGGTAATCACGTTAATCGGCGTCGCAGCAGCCGCATTGGCTTGGCCGTCCGGTATGATAATAATTTCGGGATTGATATCGCCGGGCCATTCGACTGCCAACGCCCAGGTACCGGCCCGGCTCGTACTGATCCTCTCCGGGCCAATCGAACCGGAAAGAGCCATTGGGCTACCCTTGCCCGTGGGAGATGCGCCCCCGTCACCGGTAGGCGGAAAGAGCCTGACATCGGTCCAGCCGAACTGATCTTCAACAAAAACGCTGACTTCGGTGCCAGCAACCAGATTGAGGTCGAACAGCCGCAATGATTCCGTAGAGGAGAAGACCACGGTTTGCGAGCGAATTGTGTTGGCTTCGAATGCGATCCCACTTGCAAAAGGCTGCGCCGAATGGGTTTCGATACGGTAAAACTGGGGGTTGCGATCGCTATTTTCGAGATCGAAAGGCATCACATCCACCGTTCGGCTGCCCGGATAGAGAATATAGTTAGCCTGTTCGCCGAATTCTCCCTTCGAGCGAAAGTTGCTCGTCGACAAAATTGGATTGCCGGCAGGGCGTAACAAATGTGAACTACCGGATGTCTCTTCGGCCAGGCCCTTGACGGCAACAGCTTCCCAATGGCCGGGGCCATCAGGCATCTGGTAACTGTGACCGGTAAAGCCAAACAGGTCCGGATCATCAGAGGGCAGTGCCGAATCGACCAGGTTCCCTTCGGTTAATGTTGGCGGCGTATAGGTCAATGCCAGCATAAACCCGCCACCTTCCGATCCGACAAGCTCATTTCCCGTGAGTTTGATACTGTTGTCGCGATCGGCCTCTGTCCAAAAAGAAACCGGTGGGAAAGTGAAACGATGCCGAGCGTTTTCGCTGTTTTGGTCGAGATCGCCCTGGAGGCGGAGTTCAACCCCGTAGTTATCGCCACCTTCCATCCACTGCTTGACCAGGGATGTATCCAGGGCAAAGTGGCTCAGGCTGTAGACGCTGCGGTAGGATGGCACCGAGACAAAAAGGATATCGGTATCCATCGGCTGCTCGGCCTTGGCATAGCTAAAAATTGTGGTTTGTGTCGTTTGATCGGCAGCCCACTGTTCCCAGTTCGCATAGTTTACCTGGCGCACTTCCGCAGTGGCCGAAGGGTTGATCCAGATCGGGGCGCTGCCATCAGCAGGTGGATGAAACGGGTGATAATATGCGCCAACCGGGGCAACCAACAACGTGGCTTCCTCTAAGACTGCATTGTGTGGCAAGGTGGGAAAAGCCAAAAAACGCAGCAGAATACGGTGCAGGTTGGTAGGACAGGCCGGGTCGATGCCCACATACAGAAAACCGTGCCCCTTGGCAATCGCTTCGTCATCTACAGGATCATTGACGCCTGCACAGACCTGCCCACTATCCGATGCCTGAACGATCTGGGTATGGCGAAAAACCATCATCGTTGGGTCAATCACCACAGGATACTGCCGCTCGGCAGATTGCCACCAGCGCCACGGCGTGCGCACTTCCACCTGCCAGATGGATACATCCAGCGGTTTCAGGGAATAGCTGGCGGGTACGCGTTCGGCACGGTTATTCTGCTCAAAGGCGCTTGGCGCGGCCAGAATCAGCAGGTTGTGCCCCTGAGCATCACGCACCTGCACCTCGCCGGTGGTGCTGAACGCCTTCTGCTGAACGGTGCGATTGGCGTACAACTGCGCGCCCTCGGGCAAGCGCAAGACGGCGCGCTGGGCCAGGGTGGCCTCGTTGCGCTGGTAAAAAGCAGGATGCGCCGCAGGTACAACCCCCGGTGGCAGCGATGGGGCAGATGCCAGGATCAGACTTTCTTCCACACTGCCCGGGCCGGCGGCGACAACCTCACTCAGCCCGGCCAGATTCCAGTTGGAATCATAGCGCAGCGACTGCCCGTCTTCCGAGAGCGTAGCCGGAACGGCGTGAGCGTGGTCGCGTGGACGGGCCAATTCCACTTCCTGACCATCGGGACCGATCCACACCAGCGCTTCGGAAACCCAAGCAAGCTTCTGCCCGGCGCTTTCCAACCCCAGGGCGGCATGGCGCTCGGCAGCAGTGATCTTGAGCAGGTTAGCCTGGTTACTGAAACCACCAGAAACGATCTGGAAGCGGGCATCGATCGGCTTCCAGCTTCCGTCCTCGGCCTGGTAATTGACCGGGATGGAAGAAACCAGCGCCATGTGCCGGCCATTACCCAGGTCAACATCGCGCACGTAAGCAGACGTGAGCGCGGCGTTTGTAGGCCTGGCCGGAACTTCTGCCGCAGGAATGGCGCCTATCACATTCGATGGCAGCGCCGGCCCCTGGATGGCAGTTTTCTGGCCCGGCCCGGCCGCACTGGCGGCTTGCGCAGGTTGGATCATCTGGCTTCCCAGACTCAAGAGCAGCGCCAGGCAAAGCCAGGCATGAAGAAGTTTTTTCAATGCGTTCATAAACAGCTCCTTTGCACCTCACGAGGGGATTTCGATGGTATAGATGGATGAAGGGTTATCTTCGCCAGGAGGTTGTAAGCTCGAAGAATGGAGGAATTTCGCCTTCTGCCATAGACCCATTGTAAGAATGCCGCGTCCAAAAAACGTCCAAACACGAAAGGCCCGACATCCAATACCTTGCCTTGCAAACTATGCCCAACCACTTTTTCAATATTCGGCCACCAGTTGCACGAGGACTACGTTAAGGCCTAACCCAGACACTCTGTGCAGAAGAAGCACAGAATTAAGAGCAGGGTTAGGGCCGTGCCGCTTTATGCGGGTTAGACGTTACAATGCACCGGTTTTAACGCTTTTGCAGCGCAGTGAGCGGATTTGCAAGCTGGCGTCAAAACAAAAGGTAGTACAATGACGCTAACACCACTTAAAGTTGGCTCTTTCGCCTTTAGCGGGAAACATCCCGTTGAAAACGAGAGAGCCTTAAAGCTATACGAATGTTGTGCTTGCGGGAAAGTGTCATGGTGAATTACGATCGTCCAGCACAATCTTCAGAAGACGAACGGGGGATTTTTCCACCCGGCCCGCCAAACGGACACAACAAGCGAAGTGTGCACGTGCTGTTGGTATTGGCCTGCCTGGCAACCGTCAGTGCTTTTCTGCTGACGCCAACGTGGGTACAGAGCTACGCACGGACGCCTGGCGAACCAACAGCCACCAAAACACCGAAAAAAGCCTTCACCCCTCCCGTCACCAGTGACACGGTATGCACTCCCGCCCCAGAGTTTCCGGCAGACGCGCCCGCTTACGTCAAAGCTACACCCCGGTGTTTTCCACCGGCTGCGCCTGTCTCGGGGGGCACATTGGGTTTGGATACTGAACTGATAGACTTGCTGACCGCCTGCTTTTTCGGAGGCCTGTTCGTTTATTTTGTGATCTTCACCCTGCTAGCCTTTGCCGGCTGGCGTGCAAGAGGGAAAAAAACCCAAGAACTCGTTTACGTTCCCCTGGCGCCCCTCATCAACCCATCGGCGTCTTTGATTGGCTTGCTCCTAAAGCTGGCCTATCCTGCCTTCCTGCTGGCATTGATCGTCATTGTGATTCTCGCCGGCATTTTGGGCGGCGTGCTGCAACTTCTCGGCAAGGCCATCCGGGCCGGCGTGCGCAGTTGGATCAAACGAGGCACGCGCGTCTTCGATTTCGCCCATTCGGCGCTGCAATCGATCTTCGATCTGAACCGGCAAGCACTCCGCCTCATTGAAACCCTCGTCACGATTGTTTTGACCCATCACCTGATTGCACGACAGTTGGCCGTAGACAGCACGCTCAACTGGCTAAGCCAGCTCAATCTGAGCCACCTGCTTCTTGAAATATTCTCATCGCTTGCTTGTGACGTAAAGCAACCGCAAGCTCACCGACTGGAAGCTATCCAGTGGATCGGCAAAATGGTCCAGTTCATCCCTGCAGGACACTACCTGGCGCTGCGAAACACCGGCGACAGGCTGCTGGAGATTGCACAGGATACATCCTTGCCAATTAAACTGAGAATAGCCGCCGCACGCATCCTCAGTTCGTACACCTATGCAAACAACCACAAAAAAGCACATCGAAAAGCCCAATATTTCAAACGGGAGTACGTAATTAGGGCATGGCAAGCGCTGGCGAAAGATACCTGCATCCCCACCCCTCTGATACGCATCAGCGCTATCCGGACCTTGTACGGCCAGTTTCACGGCCATCGGGAAGCCTACGCCATCCTGGACAGGATCCTGGAGAACACCACCGCAAAGAACCACCAACAAGCAACGGACGAACTGCTCGTGCGTGCCGCATGGTTTCTCGGCCAGATTTCATCGCCGCAGGAACTCAACCTGATGGCCGACCAGCAAAAAGCCATCGAATACCTGCGTTACTACAGCCGTTGCTCAGACTGCGCTGCCTATATTCGTTATCTGGCCAGTTCGGCGCTGGGAGCACTGGGCGAAAGGGATGAGGCTGGCGTGCTCCTCCACCACCTGGCATACGAAGGAGAGCCCAACATCCGCCAAAGGGCTGTTGCTGCCTTATACCGGTTGCGCCAGCAAAAATGGCTGGTTGCGTTGGCAAACCAGAAAAGCTGGCAGGCGGGTCACGATTTGACAGTACGCTTGCGAGCGGTCGAATTCCTGCGTCACCTGGACCGCAATGTTTCGGCATGTTTATGGTTGGAAATTGCATCTCAAACCGCTTTGCAACCCGGCGAGCGCATCCAGGCGGCATGCCATGCCTTGCAAGACGGCGAACCTGGCGCCAGGCTGCTCTTACAGCAAATCGGCGAGGGTAGTGGCTATACCGGAGCGCATCGCCTGTTAGCTGCTGAAGCCCTGGCGCGCTGCAACTACATTGAAGACGCCCGCCTGATTTATATGCTGCTCTCTCACGATATGCTGGCCGATCGTGCAGTAGCCACCCAAGCCATCCGGGCATTAACGCGCCTGCGGCGTTGACACCAACGCACCTGCGGCGTTGGCACCAACGCACCTGCGGCGTTGGCACCCAAGCCTCCCAAAATCGGGTAAAATCTTCCCTGCTCTCGAAAAGCCTCGCGTTCGGTGTCGCAGGCGTTTCGTGCCACGGCACCTCGTTGGCATGTGCGCAGTCCCCACACGCACATCCTAACCCTGCTCTTAATCCTGTGCTTTTTCTGCATGGGTGTATGGGTTAAGCACTAACCCGCATAAAGCAGCACGCTCCTAACCCTGCTCTTAATCCTGTGCTTTTTCTGCACGGAGTGTATGGGTTAGGCTTTCAAACAGGAGGTCGACATGCCCAAAAACGTTTACCGCAGCATCTGGCTGATCTGCCTGGCGCTGGCCTTCAGTATGGCCTGCCTGGCCGGAATCGGCGAACAGGTGGACAGCGTAAAGCAAACCGCGCAAAGCGCGGTCGATCAAGGCAAGAGCTACCTGGCCACGGCGCAAGCCTTTGCAACTCTGGCCCCCAGCTTGCTCAAAACCGCCCAGGCGTTTGCCACCGACTACGCCCCGTTGATCGCCACGGCCAGGTACTTTGCCACCGAGCAAGGGCCAGAGATGATGCAAACGGCCGATAGCCTTTCTTCCGGATATGGGCTTGGCAAAGTCCCGGAAGATATTCCGCTGGCCGGTGGGGACAAAGCTCGCGATTTGGTCTCATCGAATGTTTTCGTCTCGTACACGGTAACGATGCCGGCCGAAGAAGTGGCTGCCTTTTACGAGGCGCAAATGCCGGCGAACGGATGGCAAACTTACGGCCAGAAAATCATCACCGAAGACGCCACGATTTTGCAGTTCGAAAAACCGGGCCGCCGGGCCAATGTCGTCTGCAATCACCAGGGCAGCGCCACACAAGTCGTCATCACCATTGAAACCCAATAAACGATGATCAACCTATTCTTCGCACCAAAATCGCTTGCCGTGATCGGCGCATCGGCCACCCCTGGTAAATTAGGTCACGCAGTGGTCAAGAATCTGATTGACTGTGGCTACACAAAAGAAGGCAAACTGTACCCTGTCAACCCGGGCAGTACCGAGATCCTCGGGCAGGCCACCTACCCGTCGGTCCTGGACGTTCCCGGCCCGATCGAACTGGCCGTCATCGTAATCCCTTACCTGCACGTTCCCGAGGCCCTGCGCACGTGCGGCAAGAAGGGCATCCCCGCCGTGGTGGTGATCAGCGCCGGCTTCCGTGAAGCCGGGCGTGAAGGCCTGGAACGCGAGATGGAACTGATCGAGATCGCCCACCAGTACGGCATCCGCCTGATCGGCCCTAACTGCCTGGGTGTGATCGACACCCACACCCCTCTCAACGCATCGTTCGCAGCCGGCACGCCGCCGGACGGGCCGATGGCTTTCATGTCGCAATCTGGCGCGCTGGGAACCGCCGTGCTCGATATGGCGCTGGCCGGACAACTGGGGCTTTCGAAGTTCGTCAGCCTGGGCAACAAAGCCGATATCGGTGAAATCGAACTCCTGGAAGCCTGGGCTCACGACGAACAAACGCGCGTCATTATGGTCTATAACGAAGGCATCACCAATGGTCAGGCGTTTATCCGTACGGCACGTCAGGTGACGCGCAAGAAGCCGGTGGTGGCGATCAAATCGGGCGTTACCCAGTCGGGTTCACGGGCGGTATCCTCGCACACCGGTTCCCTGGCCGGCTCGGAGCAGGCTTACATCGCTGCGTTTCGCCAGGCAGGCATCTTGCGCGCCGATACGATGGAGGCCCTGTTCGATATGTCGCTGGCGCTTGGCTACCAACCGCTTCTCAAAGGCGACCGAATTGCCATTATTACCAATGCCGGCGGCCCAGGCATTCTGGCGACCGATGCGATCGAGCGTTCCGGCCTGGCTTTGGCACGCTTCGAACCCGAGACCACGCAGGCGCTGCTGCAAGCGCTGCCCGACGCAGCCAGCGCCGCCAATCCGGTGGATGTGCTTGGCGACGCACGCGCCGAGCGTTACCGTTTCGCCCTTGAAACCGTAGCCGCCGATCCCAACGTGGACGGCTTGCTGGTCATGCTGACCCCCCAGGCGATGACGGAAGTGTCTGCGACGGCTGAGGCTGTCGCTGCGCACAAGTCCGAAAAACCGATCCTGGCCTGCTTCATGGGCGAAGCGCAAATGCGGGCAGGGATCAACATCCTTACCGAACACGGCATCCCCAACTACCCGTTTCCCGAACGCGCGGCGTGCGCCTTCCGGGCAATGGCCGACTATCGCCAGATACAGGAACGCCCGCTCCCCGAATTTACCACCCTGGAGGCTGACCGGGATGCCGTTCAGCGTGTGATCGAACAGGTACGCGCCGAAGACCGGCTGTCGATCGGCGATGCAGAAGCCCGCGACGTAATGCAAGCCTACGGAATGCGCATTCCGCGTTCTGAAGTCGCCGAAACGCCCGAAAGGGCCATCGAGATTGCGCACGAAGTCGGCTTCCCGGTGGTGCTCAAGATTGCCTCGCCGGATATTTTGCACAAAACGGACGTGGGCGGCGTCAAGGTGGGGTTGCGCACCCCGGGCGAAGTGCGCGATGCCTTCGAATTGATCGTCTACCGCGCCCAGCGCTACATGCCGGGAGCACGCATTTGGGGCTGCCTGGTGCAAGAGATGGTCCCAGCAGGCGGCCTGGAAGTTTTGGTCGGGATGAATCGCGACCCGCAGTTTGGGCCTCTGGTAACCTTTGGGCTGGGTGGCATCTATGTCGAAACCCTGAAAGACGTCACCTTCCGCGTGGCGCCTTTCTCCCGCCGTGAAGCGGAGGAGATGCTCGGTGAAATCCGGGCACGTTCGCTGCTGGACGGCGTACGCGGTCAACCCCCCGTCGACAAAACGGCCATCGTCGATACGCTCTTGAAAATCGGCCAATTGGTGCAGGATTTCCCTGAAGTCAACGAACTGGACATTAACCCCTTGATGGTTTATCCCCAAGGGCAAGGCGCGATAGCGCTGGATATGCGCCTGATCATTCGGGAAACCTGAAGGTTACAACACCCCTTCAGCGGGCCGGGCGGAGCGCCGGGTGCGGCTGGTCTCTTCGATTCGAGAAAAAGCCATCGGGCAAGTCAATGGGCGTATAGGTCGCGCCTGTGCCAATCGTGCCGTATTGAATGAAATAAAGCTGCGTGACGTTTTCAAGTCCCAGCGTGATATCCTGAAACATCACCATCAGGTAGCGCCCATCGGGACTCCAACTCGGATCGCGATAGCAGCAGGCGCCGCTGCCAATCGGGTTTATCTTTTGGCCCTTGTGGGTCTGGGTGTTGTAGAGATAGAGGTCGGCAAATCCGCCGTTTCGCAGCGCGCCGCCCACAAAAGAGAAAAGGAACTCGCCATCCCAGGTAAAGTTCTCGAAATACGGGTTGTCTTGGTAGTTCGAAACCTGGAAGCGTGTTGCCGGGAAAAGATCGAGCCGCTGAAGGGCGACACCGCAGTTGGAAATATCCAGGATCTCGATCAAATCCACCTGCCGGCCCTGCTCCACACCTTTGACAATCACCGAGATCGACTGCATATCCTGGCCCCACTGCACCCATTCGATGCCCATGGGTGTACCGGTGCTGGAAACATAAGGGGATAGCTTGCCGCAGACTGCATTGGCTTTCAGGTCGCTCAGGCGGCGCGTGGTAGCCAGTTGCTCGGAGTCATAGGGGACGACAAACAACTGGTGATAGAAAGTGACCGCCACCCAGGCTCCATCGGGGGAAATCTGGAATGTGTTGAGCACGTTAGGATCGGCGGCATCAAAGCAGGCGATGTCGTCGATACGTTCCGTTTCGATGCCGATCACCTTGGCACAGTTGCCGCTGATATAAACGACGCTTTGCCCATCGGGCGACCACTGCAAGTTATCCTTGGAGGTACCGTCCGTCGTCAACTTTTTCGGTTCGCTGCCGTCCACGTTCATGATCCACAGGTTGTTGTCGCCATCGAGCAGGGCCAGTTTGTCGGCGCCGCCGAGTGCAGGCACCGGCGGCGGGAGTGTTTCGGTTGGAAGTGGGGTATCGGTCGGCAGGGGTGTGCCGGTGGGAACGGCGGTAGGCTGCGGCGTATCCGAAGGCAAGAGCGTCGGAGAAGGTTCCAGAGTAGGCACGAGCGTATCCGTCGCCGGAAGCGGCGTCGCTGTCGAGAGGAGCGCCACGGGCGTTGCCGCAACCGGGACGCCGGTAAGTGCGGGCGTCTGCGTGCTACGCGTGGCGATGAGGCGCGGTACCACCAGGAAAGCGCCCAGGATCAGCACACCGACCATTCCTAGAACGGCCAGTGTCACAGCAACAATCACACCCAAAGGCCAGCCGCTACGGGCTGGCAGGGCAACCGTCTTGGCGCCTTCCGCCGCCTTTTCGGGCAAAGGCCTGGTCGGCGGCCGGCGGGCGCCCGTCGGCGGGCGAGAAACGCGGGTCGGACTGGCGGCGATCCGTGTGGGCGCCGAATCGCCGGCGGCAAGGGCTTCGGCATCGATCTGGGCATTGTATACGGCGTCTTCCACATCGATGGCCAGTTGGTTAGCCGTTTGGTAACGCTCGTCAGGGTTTTTGGCCAGAGCTTTATCGGTAATATCGTCAAAAGCCTCGGCCAGTTCGGCCTTGACGTTGCTGACATGCGGCACCGGCTCGAGCAGATGCATCATCATTACCTTTGCCGGCGTGTCGGCACGGTAAGGCATGCTGCCGGTCAACATCTGGAAGAGCATCACGCCCAGGGCGTAAACGTCACTCCGTCCGTCGATTTCTTTATCCCCTTGTACTTGCTCGGGACTCATGTAAGCCGGCGTTCCCAGGATGGCCGTCCCCGTCAGGGTAGAACCCGTTGACTGCGAAAGGCGGGCAATACCAAAATCGGAAACATACGCCAGGCCGTATTGATCGAAGAGGATGTTCCCCGGTTTCAAGTCGCGGTGCACGATACCTTTTGCATGGGCTGCGTCCAGGGCAGGCGCCAGGCGGGAAACGATTTGCGAAACGTCGGCTAAAGATAAAGGCCCCCTTGCCAGGCGCTCGGCCAGCGAACCGCCGGACATATAACGCATGACGATATACGGCTGGCCGTCCTGCTCGCCGAAATCGTACACAGGCACGATAGCGGGATGCTCCAACAAGGCAATCGTTTTCGCCTCGCGCTCGAAGCGCGCCCGAAACTGCGGATCGTGCAGGAACTCGCGCGGCAGTACTTTAATGGCCACTTCCCTCTCGAAGCGGGGATCGTACGCATGAAAAACTGTGGCCATACCGCCACGCCCCAACTCGGCTCTCATTTCATAGCGGCCAAAATATGTATCGGTCATATGCCCTTCACGATTCTGCCTGAAACTCGTGGCTCTTCCGCTTCGCCGGGAAAGTTTTTCACAGGAAACCTGAAGACCAGAGTCTATCGATTGAAAACTCGCTGTGGAGATTTACCGTCGGATACATTGTAGTCACAATAAAGGAATCGTGCAAGTAAGCAGGATCAGGTAAAATTAACCCAAAACGGCTTCCCTCAGGCAAGGCATAGAACTTGTGCGCCATTTGCGCTCCGCGTAAAGTACGCTATACTTCTTTATAAGTAGTGATAACGATATGATGACCCTCGGCAGCTATCTAAATTACATCATTATCCTTTGGGCTCTTCTGTACTTGGGTGCGGCCGTTTTAATCGTGCGCCGTCACGGGCTGCAAGAGCTGGTCGTTCGTTATTTACTGGTCTATGCGCTGGTAGGGGTGTTTACCGATTTTTTGATCGCCTCGACTACCCTGAAGTGGTGGGCGTTTAGCGACGGCATGCGCTGGCTTCCTGTTTACAGCACGGCTTTCTTGTTGTGGTGGTTCCTGGCCTTAAGCGATCAATTTCTCGTCCGCCAGCAAAACATCTGGTGGCTTGGTATTGGTGGCATCTGGCTAGGCGTTTTGCTGGTCTTGTGGATTCCCAGCGATACATCCGGCGGCGCCGCCAATCTGGATAGTACCCGCATCCTGTTGCAGGTGCTCACGGCCTTCACCGGCCTGGCATTTGCTTTACGGATCGCGTTCTTGACCTTGATCGCTTTCAACCAGTCGCGCCAGCCGCTATACAAAAATCGCATCGTTTACTGGGCGCTGGCACTGCTCACGATCTTGATCGGCGATGGCCTGATCTTTCTGGGCGCAGTCTGGCTTGGCACCGGGCTGCGGGTACTGGGGTTGGTTTTGGCAACGTATGCCTTGTGGAGTTATCACCAGGCAAGCCTGCTTCAGGTCAGCTTGAATATGGCCAGTTACCTGCTGCTGGCCATGTGGGGAGCAAGCTTTTACATTGCCGGGTATCTGGTGCTCCAAGAGCTGTTCAAACTGCCGAACACCTTCGGCCTGGGACTCACCCTAACGGTAGCCTTGCTCTTGCTCGCCAGGCCGGTCTTCAGTTTCATCAGCCATACCCTGCAGCACCGCATCTTTGGCGAGGGATACGATACCAGCCAGGTCGTGCGCGAGTACAGCCTGGAAATTACCAACATCGTGGACATTCGGCGTCTTAGCCAGACTTCTCTTGATCTGATCGCCAAAGCTTTCGAAGTCGAACACGGCTTCTTTTTTCTGGTCGATCAGGAACAGGCCGAACAGCACACCGACTACTGGCTGCGCCCGGTAGCGACCCTGGGTGGACGCGCGCGCACTTCTGGCCGGCTGCCGTCCACCAACCCACTGGTACGGCACTTCATCCAGAATCACCAACCCGTCATTCAGTACGACCTGGAAGTGCTCCCCGAATTCAAAGATATGGCGACAGAAGAGCAGTTATGGCTGGCCGACCTGGACATCGACGTCTATATCCCCATTTGCGGGCCAGCGCGTTGGCTTGGGTTGCTGGCTCTAGGCACAAAGCCGGGCAACAGCCAGTATAACACGCAGGATTTGCTGCTCCTGACTACACTGGCCGAACAAACGGTGGTCGCCTTGGAAAATGCCCGCCTGGTTGCCGACCTGGAAGAAGCCAACACAAACCTGAAGCAGGCCTTCATCCAGTTAGAACGCGCCAACAAAGACTTGAAAGAAATCGACGAATTGAAAACTTCTTTCATTGGAGTCGTTTCGCATGAAATGCGCACACCACTTTCCAATGTAGGGTTTTCATTGCAGATTTTCGAGCGCTATGGCATGGAAGGTTTCCGTCCCGGACAGGTGGAACAATATAACGAGTTAAAAAACAGCGTTCAACTGGCTTCTTTGATGGTCGAAAACCTGGTGATGATGGCGTCTTTCCTCAACAACCAGGTGGACCCAACGCTCGAGTTGATCAAAATGGATCAACTGCTGCAAGGAGTTCTGCCGCCTCTGATGGCCAGTGCAAAGAAAAAAGAAATCCAGATGAAGCTGGACGTAATCGGCGAATTGCCGCCTGTGATGGCCGACAAACGCCTGCTCGCCAACGCTGTCTACCAACTCGTACACAACGCTGTCAAGTTCACCGATGCCGGTGGGAATGTATGGATCACGTGTTGGGCCACCGCACACACCATCTGCGTGGATGTGAAAGACAATGGAAAGGGCGTTCCCGCCGACCGGCTGACCGAAATGTGGTATGAGTTCAAACAAATGGCCGATCCACTCAAACGTGGGCTGGAAGGCCTTGGATTGGGACTGGCCCTGGTGCGGCATATCGTGGCCGTGCATGCCGGTGAAGTGTGGGCAGAAAGCTCGGAAGGGAAGGGCAGTGCCTTTGGCTTTCAAGTGCCCATCATTGGGCCGAAACAGGCCAATTCGCCCAAGGAAATCTTCCGCCGCCGTCTGGTGTTTGAAGATAATTAAGGAGATCCCGGCTTCGCTGTGAAAGGAGGCCGTTTGGGGATTGCGAGCGCGTGAAGCAGGCTTACAGTTTCCCAACGTGTTTACTTGTCACGTGCAACCTGGAAGACCCGTGATTAATTGAGGAAAAGGAGAAACTCCGCATGACTCGTAAAATTCTTTTTGCTTTGATCTGCCTGCTCACCGCTGCTTTGGCCTCGGCCTGCGAATTTACCGCGGGGGCGCCTACGCCCATCGGTTCGGAAGCTGCCACACTCCAACCGGCCGACTACACAGAAGCGGCCGGCACGGTCATTGCAAATTTGACCCCCGACGCACAAAATCTCACTCCCACGCCGGAAAATGCCCAGGGAAATGCCCCAGGCACAGACGAAGGTGCCCAACCGGCCGCTTTTACGGCGACCGGCCAGCCCCCAACCAAAGCGCCTACGCAGACGACGGCCCCAACCAACGCGCCACAGGCCAGCGATACCCCCCAACCCACACCCACCGTCACGCCTTCACCGACCAAAACGCCTATCCCTACCGCCACCTTTTCCCCGTCCGATATCCGCTCCCGGCTAGGTGAGCCCAGCGTGGTCGAAAACTTTAGCGATCCAGGCCCTTACAACTGGTACGCGTACGAAGACGAGCGCGTGCGCTTCCAGGCGAAAGAAGACGGCAAGTTGTATATGACCGCTTTCGAACCGAACTTCGAGTTGGGTTGGGCGCTCATGCCGCTCGAACTGGACAGCAAGTTTTATCTTGAAGTTGACTATACACCGCAAATCTGTGCCGAACTGGACCGCTACGGCATCATTATTTCGCCCACGAAGCGGCCTAACCGCGGCTATATGTACGATTTCTCTTGCGATGGGAAATTCTCCTTCTGGATCTGGGATGGCGTCAACGAAAAAGTCACTTCGCTGGCATCCTGGACGAAGAGCGAATACATCCGGCCGGGAGCCAACCGCACCAATCGCATCGGCATCATGGTGGATATCAACAAGTTTTACCTGTACGCCAACGGCAACCTGATCTATCAGGTCACCAACGACCGCTTCGACAAAATTTACGCCGGGATTATGGTGGGCGGCAAGAAAACGGACAACTTCACCGTGGTGACCGATACGTTGAATTACTGGATACTGAAATAATCGACTGCACAAAGCACATAAAGCGGGTGTAAGCAAAGCGTTTCGCTTTGCCCACACCCGCTTTTGGCGTCCGCTGCGGCCGTTGGACCTGCGGGGGATAAATGCCCCGCCACCGGCACAGGTGTCAATTGCCCGCGCCTTTTTGTTTGCCGGTTACCGCATCCTTTTGACGCGCCTTCTTCACCAGGTCCTTTTCGACAAACAACGGCTCAAGCGTGAAGGGATCCATTTCCGTGTAATACATCAACGTGGAATACGTAGACGGCGTAGGCGTGAAAACCTGCACCTGTTCGGGGTGAATTTTGAGCTTCTGGGCAGCAAAGCGCTGCACTTTTTGCATATCCACCTCGCTGCAACCGGGGTGAGCAGCGATCAGGTAATAGGTGAGGAATTGCGGCTTGCCGGCTTCTCGCGTTAACTTCTCAAAACGGCGCTTGAATTCGAGCAGCAAGTCAGCACCCGGCTTTCCCATCAAACCCAGTACCCGGGGATCGACGTGTTCGGGGGCGACTTTCATCTGTCCGGAAACGTGGTGTTGGACCAGTTCCTTGAGATAGGCGTTTCCAGCGGCGCCATCTTCGAGCAGCAAATCGTAGCGGACTCCGGAGGCCACAAAGACCTTGCGCACCCCGGGGATGCAGCGGATTTTGCGCAGCAGATCGATCTGCGCCTGGTGATTGGGCTTGACGAGCGGGCAAACCCCCGGAAAGGTGCAGCGTTTGTTTTCACAGACACCACGGCGCAGCTTTTTGTCGCACTCGTAGGCATACATATTGGCCGTTGGCCCGCCAACATCTTGAATAATGCCTTTGAAACCGAATGTATAGGTGAGTTGCCTCGCCTCGGCCACGATCGATTCCTGGCTGCGCCAGCGAACGGTGCGTCCTTCGTGAACGGCAATGGCACAAAAGTTACATTCGCCGTAGCAACCGCGATGCGTGGAAATGGAAAACTTGATCGTATCGAGGGCACGCACTTTTCCTTGGGCCTCGCAGAACGGGTGCTGGGCGCGTTCGTAATCGAGGGCGTAGATAGCATCCAACTCGGCCTGGGTCTCGTAAACGGCCGGCGGATTCTGCACCAGGCAGCGATCGCCGTGGGGCTGGGCCAGGCCTTTGGCAGTCAGCGGATCGTTGTTGTGATAGAACGTGTGAAACATCTCGATGAAGGCGCGCTTGTCGGCGCGGACTTCTGCGAGCGAGGGCAGGCGCAAGTAGCCGTCGGGCGCATCTTTGGCGATCGTACACAGACCGCGCAGAGAACGCGGGTCTTCACCGGCCTGCAAGGCCGCCGCCAACTGCAAGACCGTTTTCTCCGCCATACCGTAAATCAGGTAATCGGCCTTGGCATCGAAAAGGATAGCGCCGCGGATTTTGTTATCCCAATAATCGTAGTGAGCGACACGCCGTAAACTGGCCTCGATGCCGCCCAGTACGATCGGCGCGGTATTCTTGAAGTAACGCCGGATCAGGTTGGCGTACACGATCACGGCCCGGTCTGGGCGCCGGTTGTTAACGCCGCCGGGCGTGTAGTCGTCCTGTTTCCGTTTCTTGCGCGTGGCCGTGTAGTTGGCCACCATACTATCCACGCTGCCACCGCTGACTCCCCAAAACAGGCGCGGCTCGCCCAGCCGGCAGATATCGGCCCCAGCGGAAACGTCGGGTTGGGCGATGATGCCCACGCGATAGCCGGCTGCGAGCAGCACCTTTCCAATTACGGCTACGCCGATGTAGGGGCTGTCCACGTAACTGTCCCCGGTAACGAGGATCACGTCGAGCGCATCCCAGCCGAGGGACTGCAATTCTTGAGGGGTGGTGGGAAGAAACAAAATCGCTACCGTTAAGGATTGAGGTTGGGCGGGCGGCGCAGATCGGATACGGGACGCGTCTTGGCAGCACGCTCGTCGGCCACCACCTGGCAGCAACCAACCGCCAGGATGACGTAAGCGAGGCCGTAAGGGATGTCCACGCGGACGATGCTGGCCGCGCTAACCTCGTTGATGCCGAAAAATTCCAGCAACCAGTACCACAGATCGGTATAAGCGAACGTTACCAGTGCCGCGCCGATCAAAAACCAGGGTCGGCGCCACGGTTTCGGGCCTGAAACCATCAGGCACAGTAAACCACCGGTGGCGATGAGGATATCGAAAGCCGGATACAAGGCACTCCACACGAGATGAACGGGCAACTCGAAACGTGCTGCACCACTGCACGGATAAACAAAACCCACAAAAACGAGCATCGGCAACAGGCCACCGCCAACGACTGCCACAACTTCTTTAAAGGGTGTTAACTCAAAACGATTGGCACGCAGGAAGAAGATACAAGACAGGCCAATGGGAAGATAGCCGCCCATCCAGCAGAAATCGGCCAGCCACGCAAGGATATCCCGAATGTCCCAATGCATGGCTATCGCCCAGATCACTTCTGCCACCCACCACATCGCAATACCAACCATCAACCACTGCCAGGCACGCTTCTGCGAAGGGTGGCTTACCCGCCAGGCAAGCAGGGCAAAATAAAAAGCCGCCCCACCAACCAGCACGGGGACCAAACTCGATAAGATTCCGAGCGCCGTTTCTCCCAACGGCGCCAACAACAAAACCAGGAGGATATATAAAACCGTATACAGCAAGCCAATACGCAGCGTCAGTGCAAGATAATAGGGTAACGGCCTGGTTTTGAACGTAAATTTCATACAGCCATTGTAGCCATCCTCAAGACGAGAGTCAAGTCGCCCGGTGAGGAAGCGTAAAATAGAAACGCGTGCCTGCTCCCGGTTGGCTGTCGACGCCGATCTGTCCCCCGTGCGCTTCGACAATCCCCTTGGCAATCGCCAGGCCGAGGCCGGCTCCACCAGTGGCACGGCTGCGCGATTTCTCGCCACGGTAAAAACGATCAAAAACATACGGAAGGTTTTCGGGGCGAATCCCTTCGCCGGTGTCTTGAACTTCTATGCACACAGCCCCGTCCGCAGAGACAGCCCGTACGGTAACGGAACCACCCGCGGGCGTATGGCGCAGGGCATTGCCGATCAGATTGTTCAAAACCCGCCCAATACGCTGCACATCGATCGAAACCTCATCGACATCCAAAACGACGGAGCCGCTCAAAGCCACACCCTGTCGCCCGGCCAGTGCAGAAAAGCTCTCCAGCGTATCGGAAACCAGATCGCCCAGCGAGGCCCGTTCGCACTGCAACGGCATGCCGCCCGTATCCAACTGCGCCATCTGGAAGAGGTCATCCATCAACAAGGAAAGGTTTTGCACATCGCGGCGGGCAGTTTGCAGGTAGCGCTGCACGGTGGCCGGCTCATCCACCACGCCGTCGGCAAGGGCTTCGATGATAGCGCGCATCGAGGCCAGGGGGGTTTGCAGGTCGTGACCCGACCATGCCACCAGTTCACGGCGCAAGGCATCCAGTTCACGCTGCTTTTGGTCGGCTTCTTGCAGACGTTCTGCCATTTGATTGAAGGTAAGTGTCAGCGCCGAGAGTTCGTCGTTGCCGCGCACCGCAGCGCGCGCCCCCAGATCGCCGCCCTGGATGCGGCGGGCAGCTTTCTCGAGCGTAGCCAGGCGGTCGGCGATTGCACTGGAAAGGAAATAACCCAGCACCATGGCAATCCCCCCCGCAAAGAGTAGTAAAACCGTGGCCAGCATGAGATCGTGTTGGCTGGCAAACATCAAGTATGCGGTAATCCACACGTTAAAGAAAGCCAGGATGCTGGCCAGGGCGTAGATCGCCATCAATGTCAGCCGCAAGGATGGCGAGCGTTCCATCCACCCCATGCGGTAAGCCACATAACCGGCCCCAGCAGAAACAATTGCTGTGACAGCAAGGAACTGCGCCATCAGGCCCAGATCGCTCATTGGCGGATGCAGCAGGGCGTAAAACAACGCCAACGAAAGGCCCAAGATGGCCGAAATCGAGAAAACGTAACGCAGGAAAGCGCGGCGATTCATCACGGCTCGAACCTGTACCCCACCCCCCATACGGTTTGTAAGTGGGCGGGTTTTGCAGGGTCCGCCTCGATTTTTTCACGCAGGCGGCGAATGTGCACGGTGACCGTACCGGGGTCGATATACTCCGACACCCCCCAGATCGCTTCGAGCAAGTGATCGCGGCTGAACACCTGGCGTGGGTGAGAGGCCAGGTGGTAAAGCATGTCGAATTCCTTGGCCGTCAACGAAACTTCCTGGCCGTTGACCTTCACCAGGCGAGTCTGCGGTTCGATGCGCAAGGCACCGGCGCCAAAATCCAGCGCTTTCTCACCACCAGCGGAAAGCACCGCAGCGTGCGTTCGTCGCAGGACCGCACGCACCCGGCTGACCAATTCCTGGGGGCTGAAAGGCTTGAGCACGTAATCATCGGCTCCCATCTCAAGGCCGGCAATGCGGTCGGATTCTTCACGCCGCGAAGTAAGCATGATGATCGGCACGTCGCCGCGGTCGCGAATCCAGCGCGTGATCGCAAAGCCATCCATACCGGGGAGCATAATGTCGAGAATCACCAGACCGGGCATTTGCCGCGCCATCCAATCGACTGCTGCACGGCCGTCGTCCAGCGCCGTCACTTCGTAGCCCGCACGTTTCAGGTACAGGCAGACGATTTCAGCCAGGCTAGGTTCATCTTCGACAACGAGTATGTGGAAATCGTTCATAGCCATACGATACATCTTGTGCATTAAGCAGGTGAGAAGAAAAGATTACAGATTTCTTACGCAACATGCGCAGCCATTCAGGCTCTCGTAAGGATTCAACACCATTTCTGTAAGAACCGCTTGCTAAGATTGGAAAAGTTCAAAATCAATTCCGATTTTCAATATGGAGGATACCATGCAAAACCGAAAAACCCTATCCTTAATTGCGCTGGCTATGACGTTCGTTATTGCTGCCTGCGGCCGGGCCACACCGACTCAGGAAGTCGTGATGGCGAAGGAGCCAACGGCAAGGGCAGATGTCATGATGGAGAAAAAAGACACAGGCGTGATGGAAGAGAAGCAGGACGACGCCATGATGGATGCAACCACCACACCAGACACCATGATGGATGAGAAGGAGGACGACGCCATGGCCGATGATGGTATGACGGCCCCGGGGTGGTTCGACATCACGCTCACCAATGCCGCCAGTGGAGAAACCTTTACGATCAACGATTTCAAAGGAAAAGTGGTGCTGGTGGAAACCCTGGCGCAATGGTGCAGCAACTGCCGCAAACAGCAGCAGCAGGTGCTGGCGTTGCACGAACAGATGGGAGAGCGCATGGATTTCGTCAGCCTGGGGCTGGATATCGATCCCAACGAAGACAACGAAAGCCTGAAGGCCTATATCGAAAGCAATGGCTTCCACTGGCGCTACGCCGTAGCCCCGGCAGAACTCTCGCGGGAAATCAGCAAGGCGCTAGGAGATCAATTCCTCAACCCGCCGTCTACACCGATGTTCATCATCGACCAGCACGGTGAAATCCACCCGCTCGATTTCGGCATCAAAAGCGCCGAAGATTTAATGAAGGCCTTGCAACCTTTTCTGGATGGTGATATGTGAAATAAGCCCAAAGTGCTGTTGCGAAGGATGCAAAATACGCACCCGTGCACAGGCCGCCATGCATTACAGGGCCCAAGCCGCCCTGTAATGCAGTTTTCCCCTTCGAGACTCGATCGCCATGAACCTTGAAACCATGATTACATCCTTTTCGCTTGGCCTGTTGGCCACCACCAGCCCCTGTGTGCTGCCGCTTTACCCGGGTTTTCTCGCCTACCTGAGCGGCGGACCGCAGGGCAAGCGATCTTCCCGCGGGCGCTACTTCCTGGGCGTGTTCGTTCTGGCAGGGGTTTTGACGATGATGCTGGCACTAGGCCTGCTGATCGCGCTCCTGTCCGTTTCGGTTGGCGAAGCGCTCTCGGTAGTTATCCCCATTGCAGATACGGCCATCATCTTGCTGGGCGTCTTGCTGCTGCTCAATATCAATCCTTTCAAGAGTCTGCCCCAGGTACAGGTGCCGGTGTTTTCCCATCCATATGGAAATGCCTTTCTATACGGCCTGCTCTACGGGCCGATTGCCCTACCCTGCTCAGGCCCGCTGGTCGTCGGAATCTTTGCCATCTCGCTGACGGCAAGCGAGGCTATCGGAAAACTGGGTGTTTTCTTCTGGTTTGGGCTTGGCTTTGGCACGCCGCTGTTGGTGCTTTCCTTGCTCTCGGGAGCCTTGCAACGCCAACTCACCCGCTTGTTCGCCACACATACCCGCGCCATCAATCGGGTTGGGGGGCTGCTGCTCCTGGCCGTAGGAATTTACGACCTGGCGCAAAACTGGGCGCTGTTGTTGGCCTACTGGTCTTGAAAGGATACGCTATAATGTTCTTATGCGCGCCAAACTTTGGCTGACTCTATGGCTGATAGGGATTTTATTCCCCATCGCCGGCTTCCGGCAGTTCAGCCGTTTTCGCGGTATATTCGACACCGTTTTCTCACCGAATTGGATGCATGTGATCATGCACATGGCGCTTTTTGCCGGGCTGACCGTTTTACTGTTCCTGACGTTTCGTTGGCCGCCAAACAAACGCAGCGCAGCACAGGCGCTGCTGATCGTTCTCGCCGTCGGGTTGCTGCAAGAGGGCTTTCAGGCCGGCGTTCAGGCATTCTGGTTGAAGGGGGCTCTTTATGACCTGGTTGTGGATTTGAGTGGTGGGATAGTAGGTTGCGTGGCGTGTACCTGTGTCTTCAAACGGGCAAACACAAGGAGGTTTCTTCATGAGTAGAGAACTGGGACGCTACACACGTTTCACGGGAAAACTGCCACGGCCCATACGGGTCACCTTGATGTTGTGCGCCTTGTTGCTTGGATTGTGGGTATTAAACCAACAAGCAGCACAGTTCGTCACACCCAAAACGCTGCTCGCTGACGATTACGTTGAATACTGGGCAACCAGCCGCCTGAATATGAACGGCGGCAATCCATACAGTATGGAGCAAGTTGCTGCCGTTCAAAAACAGATTGGCCGCGCCGAGGGCGCTCCCTTGATGATGTGGAATCCCCCCTGGACACTGGCCCTCACGATGCCGTTTGCCCTGCTCCCCTACCCCAACAGCCGCTTGTTTTGGTATTTAATGAACGTTATCGTCGTCCTGGGATGCGCCACCTGGTTATGGGATGTCTATGGGGGGGCGCGCCAACAACGGTGGGTTGCCTGGCTTGTAGCTTTCACCTTTGGGCCAACCCTTCACGTACTGAAGTTGGGACAAATCAGCGCCTTACTCTTGGCAGGCATCGTTGGCTTCTGCTACTTTGAAAAACGCCGCAATGATTGGCTGGCAGGGGCCTGCGCGGCTTTGGTCACCGTCAAACCCCACCTCCTCTACATTTTTTTGATCGCCTTGTTGTTCTGGGGAATCGAAAAGCGACGTTGGCAAATTTTCGCAGGCTTCGGGATGGCCCTGCTCTTGCTGATGACAGTAGCCTGGGTGCCCAACCCTGCATTACTACACCAGTATCAATATGCGGTGGCAAACTACCCGCCCGTGCAGCATTTCACCCCTACATTTGGTGGCATACTGAGGAATTTTCTGGGTGTAGAACACGTGTGGTTGCAGTTCGTGGCCCCAATCCTCGGCATGCTCTGGTTTACGGGCTACTGGCTCAAAACACGCCCTGCCTGGAACTGGCTGGAACAACTGCCGCGCTGCGTGCTCGTTTCAGTAATGACGGCGGCCTACGGTTGGGTCTTCGACCAGACGGTTTCTTTGTTTGCATTCATACCGGTCGCGGTCAGCCTGGTTTACCCGGGCCGCCTGTGGCAGAAAGTATTCCTGCTGTCGGCCTACCTGATCGTCAACTGGGTGGTAATTGCGGCCACTCAGCCTCCCGGTTTCTACTGGTGGTTATCGCCTGTTTTCTTGATCCTCTTTTGGAGTTCTCAAAAGATCAACTGGCCCCTTCAGTTCCCAGGCGAAACCAAAAGGTAGCCCCCTGGCCTTCTGCCGATTCGGCCCAGATGTGCCCGTTGTGGCGTGAAAGAATGCGCCGCACATTCGCCAGGCCAATCCCTGTACCGGTATCACCAAAGGCTTCGGGGTGATGCAAGCGCTCAAAGACACCGTATAGCTTATCGACATAGTCCATATTGAAGCCAATACCATTGTCACGTACATAGTAGCAGGTTTCTCTGCCTTTTATCATCGTTCCGATTTCCACGCGTGGCTCCTGGCAAACGGCCGTAAACTGGACGGCGTTGGCAATCAATTCGGTCAACAGCAGATATGCAAGGTAGGGATCGGCCCGGCATGGAGGTAACGGCAAGACCGAGAAAGCAACCGGGCAACTGGGAGACCTGGCCTGCACCGCCTGGATGACGCGCTGCACCAACACGTTCATATCAACAAGCTGGATATCCAGCGGCGTACGCCCAAGATTCAAAAAGAACAAGAAGTCATCCACCATGCGCCCCATGCGCTGGCCCTCGATATGGATTTTTCGCAAGATGGTTTCATCATCTCCCATCTCATCGGTGTGAGGATCCTGTAAAATTCGGCTGTAGGCAACCACCGCTCGCAATGGGCTGCGCAGGTCGTGAGCGATCGTATAAGAGAGCGACTCCAGTTCGCGGTTGACCTCTCCTAAAGCAGCCGTACGTTCGGCCACACGTTTCTCCATTTCCTCGTTCCAGCGGGCGTTTTGGATGGCTAACCCGGCATAACCGGCAAAGAACTGCAACGCTTCCACCTGTTCCGGTGCGATCGGACGATCGGTCAAAAGGTTATCGACACCAATGAAACCGACCGGAACTTCGCCGGCCCAGGCAGCCACAACCACATTTTCCTTGACGCCCGTCATATTATCGCCGACATCCGCCGTCGTTTGAGAGTTATCTACGAAATGAAGCCCCTTGGGATTGGACAAGAGCTGGTGCCAATTATCCCCTTCCTGAACGTACTGAACCACCGATGATTTATCCCCCACCCCACCGGTACGCTCGGTGCCGATAATCCCTTGCACGCGCTGCAAAACTGGATCGTACGTGAACAGCCCCACGCGATCGAAACCCAACCCCTGCTGGATGGCCTGATAGATTTCAAGGTAACACTGCTGCAAATTGGAGATCCGGTTGACGGCCTTGCCAAGTTGAAGGACCTTTTCTAGCAAGGCACGGCGGCGGCGGTCGCGCTGCACGACCAGGTACTCGTCCGTGATATCGCGATAGATTCCGGCCAACCGGTATTCATCTCCCCACGGAACAGAAAAAATCGTCTGCTCCAAATAGATCACTTTGCCATCGGGACGGCAAAATGCCACGTCCAGCCGCCGGTGCCGTTCAGAAAGTTCACCGCTGCGCATCGCCGCCTGAAGGTCGACCCATGAAAATGCCAGCAAAGAAGCCGTGTCTTTTTGCATAGGTTTTGTCAAACTTCTTTGGACGTCGGTAATGAGCTTCCCACATACGTCTTGTGCCGCCAAGAAAAACAAACTTTCAGCCGCCCGATTCCAGGCGACGATGTGCCCCTCTTCGTCCGTCAAAAACATCGCATCAGAAGCATGATTAAAAAGCCCTCGAAAAACTGCTTCGTTTTCAGAGCCTCGAACGCTTTTTTCCTGCTTCCCCGGTTTCACAAACGACCGCTTTCCGTCCTTGCGGACTTCGTATCTACCGTAAAATCTGCTTAATCATAATCAGGGGAACAGCGTTTTGTCAAATTGGCTCTCCAAAGTGAAGTTCAACGGGCACACTGACTGCCTCACGGCTTTGTATTCGCATCTGCCGAACGGCCGTGCCCGGGTAACGAGGACAATATCCGTGATGCGTATTTCAATGCATCGGAAAGGGTTACGCATCCCGCATCACGGATTACCAAATCCCCGGCAAAAGCCGGTAGCGAACTCGCTGGGCGTATTCCCGATAACCAGGTAACTCTTCTTGCAGCGTCCTATCTTCCAAAGCCGTACGCACCACAAACACGATTACAACCAGGATCGCCGGGATCAGCGCCCAACGCGAGTTGAGCATGAAGGGCGTGGCCAGGTGAAACAAGATCGCCCCAACGTAACCGGGGTGGCGCACAAAGCGGTAGGGGCCACCCGTAGCGACCGCATGGTTGCGTTCACCTTGAATGCGGACGATAGCAGTGAAGAAAGCGTTGGCGACCATCGACCACACGATCAAGACATCGTAACCGAAAGCGGCAACGGCCACACCCAGGATTTGAGCCCACAGTGGAAACGGTGCCGACCAACCCAAACGCACATCCAAACACGCCAGAAAGTAGGTGATCATCACGAACACCCCCATCAAACTCACCATGACAACATCCCACCGCTTCGCACCAGGCTGCGGGCGGGCACGTTCGGCGAGCAACTGCGGGTTGACCGGCAAAATTAAAACAGCCGTACCAAGCGACCAGAAGATGTAGATGGCCGACATCGCCCAGCCGTTCCACCAGTCCCAACGGCCCACGATGCCAAACAGGATGGCGATCAGGATCAGGTTGCCGATCGTTTCGCGCAGCAGCCAGCGCAGGGCGCCGGTTTTGACACTCGAATCAACTCGATTGTTTTTCATGATACACCTCTTGTTTTTTCATCGAGCCACTGCCCCATCACATTCAGGGCAAGACCCAGGTTGCCCATCTGGCAATGGTTTTCAGCGTGTTCCGCTTTGGTAAAAACCCGCCCGGTGATCGATCGGGCATTCTTCAACGCTTCCTTTTGCTTATGGTAAAGCTTAACCGATTGAAAGCGGTCTTTTTCACCGGCAAGCAGCAGTACATCCTGATCGACCAGTTCCGAATGCAAATGCGCTTCGTTCATCGCCAGCAGCCAGTGGGCTGCGGCGATCGGTTCGCTATCCAGTTTGTTATTAATATACAGGCACTGGTTGACGACGTGCTCGATAATGGGGAACCTTTGCATGCGGAAGCGGATCGACCAGTTCATGAATCGTTCGGCGCGCATCATCGACCAGACCATGCTTTTAACGATTGCCGGATGCTCCGCCAACAGATCATACAACGGCGGGTTGACAATCAGCCGCTTGATGCGTTTTTCGAACGCCGCCGCACGCACACACCAGTAACCGCCAAAGGAAATCCCTAAGAGGGTCACATCATCCAGGCCAAAGTGATCCAGCACGGCCCCCACAGGCTTCTCCCAATCGTGGTCGTGGGCAAGGCCGTGGATGCGATGCGTTGCGCCCTGGCCAGGCCCATCGAACGCGATGACTTCATAACCAATTTCAGAAAAATACTTCCAGAAGCAGAAGAATTCTTCGATAAAGGAATCAAAACCGCCGTGAATGACCACCGTGCCCTTCTTGGGCTGCCCGCCGGCGGGACTCAAACGCATGGCAGAAAGAAAACCATCACTGTATTGAATCGAATTGCGTTGGATATTTTCTTCCCGGAAACCTTCGTAGAAGGTATCCTGGAACTTTTGGTAGAGAGGCACTTTATCGGCATCCTGGGGACGGGTGAGAAATTCGGCCGCCCGGTAGTAAAAAGCTGCATTCTGGAGGCGATTCTCCCGCGTGGCCACCTGCGCCAGACCGATAAACTCACGTTTATAGTCTTGTACCGTGACGATCCGCCGGCCTGCTTCTTGAATATCCGCAAGCCGGGTATACCCCAGCGCATACCAACGGTTCAGTTGGTAGTTGAAAAAATTATTTTTGCTAAACTGGTGGAATCCTACCGGAAGAACGGGTTTCATCGCATATACATCCTTTCTGCGGGTGACTTCAAGCGTTTTGTAAGAATCGATCCACACGCTGGTTGAGGGTAGGGAGATAAGATGGAGAGATGAAGTGCGGGCTGCCCGGAATGACTTCGGCCGCCGTCAGGTTGGTGAAGATTTGCCGGGCGCGCGGGACTACCAGGCGAGCCGGAAACAGTCGATCCTTCTCAGCGGCCAACACCAGCACGGGCGCTTCGAAGGCAGCCAGTTCTTCCTTCGTTACGTTGCGGGGCATTTCTGGTTCGATCTTCACGTGGCGAAAGACCAGTTCCGTCGTCTCTAACACATCTGCGGGGATCGGATCGCCAACGAACATCGGGCGCATGACCTGCGCCAGGCGCTTCCGGCTGGGAGCCAGGTTGTAGAACATCAACGGCACTAGCAGTTCGAGCAACATGGTACGCAGCGGGATCGAGACGATCCCCGACGGGACCAACAAAACGGCCCTGGCAATTCGCTGCGGTGCGTAGGAAGCCATATTCAGCAAGATTCCCGCTCCGTACGAGCCCCCCATGACAGCCGGCTGCGCCAGGCCAAAGCCGTCCAGCACATCCACCAGCCACTGCCCGTAGCTGCTGTCGCGCGGCGAGAGACGCACCGGATCGCTCTTGCCGGGGTGGCCGATGGTGTCGGGAGCATAGAGGCGATACTTCTCCAACAGCGGAAGGATCCAACCCAAGGTCGCCGGGTTGGTCGTGTTACCGCCGTGCAGCATCACCAGCGGCATGCCCTCCTGCGGCCCGGCGACAAGGACATGGGTAAGGCCAAAACGGGTGGGCACGCTGCGGCTCTCCACCGCAACGCCGAGCTGCGCCAGTTGACGATCGTAAAGGGCATGAACTTCAGCTTCACCCTGAACGGTACGGTAAATCGATTTTTGCGCCATGAAAAGCTCCTTCAGAGGGTCTTGAGCCAGGCCATCAAAACCGCGGTCTCCGGCAAATGAGGACGCAGGAAAATCTTCGACAGATCCGAATGATGCCAACCACCCGCCCGGTAAACTCGAGCCGCTGCACCCACTTTGGCAGCAAAGGCCAGGCTATTTTGCGGATCGACGGTCGCATCCCGATCCCCATGTATCAGCAAAACAGGCAACGTTTCGCCGCCCGTCAAGTAACCCATGGGGTCGGCGAGGCGATGGTTGTCTTCGTTGCCGGTAAAACTTGCAAGCAACCGGGCAACATCTCCCGTGGTACACAAAGAAAAATCCACCGGAGCGCTGATCAAGAACAATCCGGCCAGGCGGCCAAACAAGGCTTCGCAACGCATCCTGTCTGCATAGGCAACCAGGGCAGCCAGCTGTGCGCCAGCCGATTGCCCACCCAGGACCCACCTTGTCGGCACAACACTGCGTTGGCGCAAAGCCAGAATCCCGGCTTCACAACCCGCATAGATATCATCCAGCTGCGCCGGAAATTTGAAACTCGGTGCAAGGCGATAGCCCAGCAGCAGAGTCGGGAAGCCTCGGCGGGCAAAGAAATCACCCATAAAGCGGAACAGCGCCGGCGCCCCCGATTGCCAACCACCTCCGTGGATGAAAACGATGGCTGTCTCCTGGCGTTCGACGCCGGCAGGCGGCTCGTACAGCAGCAAAGCCTGCTGCGGATGAGGCCCAAACGAGACAGGCTCACCGCGCATTGCTTGCCGGTTGGCCCAGTAGGCTTCTACCAACAGGGGCAGCATACTTAAATACTCTTCGATCAAAAATCGAGACATTCGAATTGCCTATGGGATTTCCAGCACCAACTTTTGGAAGATCTCGCGGCCATGATTGGCCATCACCGAGACGTGACCTTCGTTGGCATAGAACGTGGCCCGGCATTGAGGGATTTTGCTTTCTAAATAACGCGCCATCGCAACCGGCGCATTTCGATCGGCATCCCCGTGCCACAGTTGCACCGGCATATGGATGTCTTGCAGCCAACTCCCCCACGGCTGGCCACAAAGTTTTATATCCAGGACCGGGCCGCGTGACCCTTGCTGAAAGGCCGCACAAAAAGCTGCCAGCAGTGCTTGTTGAAACTCAGGCGCAGCCGCAATGGCTTGATCCACGGCGGCCATTCCGCGCACAGACCGGCGCAGTTGAGGGTGAAGCTTCTCCGGGTCGCGACGCGACATGCGCACGACCGGCCAGTAAAAAGCCTTCAGCAGCCAGGAGGGCGCGCGCTGCATCAGCAATGCACTGAAGCGATTTGCGATCGACATTCCTTCAAAAGCGTTCGGCGCATCGAAGGGGCTGATGCCGGAAACGATGGCGGCTGCCGTCAAACGCTCCGGCATCTTGAGTGCACAGGCAGCGGCATAAGGAGCGCCACCCGACTCGCTGACGACGGCAAAGCGGCCAATCCCCAAGCTATCCGCCAACGCAACCACATCGTTCGGCCAATCGCCGATCGTGCGCCCGGGCTGAAAGCCGGACCAACCTACGCCCGGGCGATCGGGTGCGATCAGCCGCGCGCCCACTTGTAACGCAAGCGGGTGAAGAACCTGGGCAAAGATGCCGGAAATTGTGCCCCCGGTGAAGTAGAAGACAGGATGCCCCTCCAGATCGCCGAATTCGGCGTAACCGAGTATGCGGTTATCTTTTAAGTTAATGGTAGAAATATTTGAAGACAACATCGTACCTCACCATTTACTCTGTCGCACCAATGCAAGCCTGGAGAAAACGCACCTGATCGCTGACGCTTCTCTCGAAATGCTCGCCCGTATAGATATCGAAGTGACCGATCGGATAAGGTTTAACTTCTGCATATTCACCTAGAATCCTGGCGGCTTCTTCTACCACGCGGTTAGACACCAGAGATTCACGATCTGCAACCTGGAACAGCACGGGGTGTCGTATCTCTTGTACCCGTAAAATTGGCCTGTATCTGCTGGCATCGAACATCACGCGAGCAGGCGTGGCGTTAACATACCCATCGGGCGCATGCCGCTCAAAAATACTGTAGGCTTCTGTATCTGCCATCAACGCAATGCTCCCCGTTCTCCCTACAATGGGTATCATGTTGGGGGAAAATCCCAACCACGATCGGGTCAAATCACGTTGTGCTTGCCATGCCTGCACCCATCACAACTGCCGGCGCCGGAACCGATAAATCTTCCGGTAGATAGAGCCAGGCGCTGATCGGCGTTCCTCCAACCGTGAAGCTCACTTCTTCTTTCTCTACAGATGACTCCGCGTCCGTATGGACAGGCTGCGCAGCCCTTTCGAAGGGCTGCGGCGGCGCCGAAAAACCAGGGAGGATGGCAATCACAAACAGGTAAAGGACAAACAACCCAACCAGTGTGCCAATACCGAGAAATAATCTCTTTACGATTTTCACGATGGTCTTCATCGGATTTTCTCTATAACGTGATGCGTGAAAGCGACAAGAAATTGGCATTTCACGCATCACGCATCGTGCATCACTCATACCGCAGCGCCTGGACGATCTCCAGACGCGCCGCCTGCCGGGCCGGGATGATGGCCGCCAGCACGCCAAAAAGCAAGCCGGCAGCCATCGCCAGGACGACCCCTTGCGCGGGGAAGATGTAGTCGGCCGGGAAGCCCAGGAGTGCGAAAGAGGCCACGGCCATGCGGCCCATGTACAAACCGGCCAGCAAACCAAACGACGTGCCAATGGCTGCCAGGATGACCGCCTCGGCCAGGATGATCGTGCGCACCTGGCCGCGCGTGGAGCCTACCGCCCGCAGCATCCCGATCTCGCGCGTGCGTTCGATGACGCCGATCGCCAGCGTATTGACCATAGCAATCAGCGATGGGATCGAAAGGAAAACGACCATGCCATACATGCCGACGAAGGCCGAGTTGAACAGGCCAATGTTTTGATCGAGATACTCACGCCCGGCAATCAGCTTGAACTGTGGATAGGGTTCGAGCGCTTGGTTGAAAGCCGCCTCTACTGCAGCCTGGTTTGCGCCGGCTTCCAGGTTGATCTGGAAGAAGATGTCTTCCATACGCCCAAAGTCGGCGGCAATGTTGGCCTGCGAGATGTAACCGGTACTCGTCTTGGCATTGAGGAAATCCGAAGCAACACCGACGACACGGTACACCTGTTCGCCGGTGGGCGTCAGCACGGCCATACTATCGCCAAGCTTAACGCCTGCGGCACTTGCCAGGATACCGTTTACGATCATCGTACGCCCATCGTTCAATTGGGCATAAGCCGTTTTTGGATCACCCTGGCTGAAGGTCAGGCCGCTGGTCTGGTCGTAAGCCCACGGATCGACGCCCAACAAGCCAACCGCGGCGCCGTTGGCCTGGGCGGCGGCAAAGCGCATCGTGCTGACCACCGCCACCCCATCGACCGACCGCAGCTCTTCGGCAAGCGCCGGTGCGGCGCCGATATCGGAACCCCACAGCGAAACCGTCGGCGGCACGAGGAGATAGTCGCTGCCCAGGCTCTCTTCGAGCATGGTTGTGAAGGTGAGCATGATGCTCGATAGGATACTGGCGGCCATAACCAGGATCGCCAGGGAGATCATCGTCGTCGAGGCGGTGATAGCGGCGCGCGAGGGTTGACGGCTGAGATTGCTTTCGGCAAGCTGCGCCGTGCCCTGCCGGGCAAAAGCGAACGCAGCCAGGATACCGAAGAGCCGGGCAATCGGATTGACCAACGCCGGGCCAACGGCGATCAGACCGATGACGAGGAGCAACGCACCCAAGCCAAGCAACGCCGGCTCGCCCGAAAACAGCGCCAACAGCGCCAGGACGATCAGGCTCACGCCGCTCCAAAAGCCAAGGCCGGCCATGCGCTTCAAGGAAGGCTTGCCGACATCCGGGCGCAGCGCTTCTAGGGGCGTCACCCGGCTGGCCGCACGCGCCGGCAGCCAACCCGCCACCAGCGTGATGCCAACCCCCAGGACGATAGAAACCAACACCAGGCCCGGCGTCACCTCCGGTGAGATGGCACCGACGTTCAGGTACTGGCGCATCATCGTTTCCAGACCCTTTAGCATGGCCACGGCCATGCCGTATCCCAGAAGGATGCCGACCGCCGTACCGATGATGCCCTGAATCATGCCTTCGATCAGGATCATCCACGTAATCGTGCCCCGGCTGGCCCCCACAGCGCGCAGCATGCCGATGTCATGGCGCCGTTCGGCCACGATCGTCCGAAAGGTGTTGAAGATGATGAAACCGCCCATCATCAACCCCAGCACGCCCAAAAACGTCAGGACGCCCTGGGCGACGCCGATGTTTTGCAAGATTTCGGCGCCGGCTTGCAGCACACCCAACGTATAGTTCGGGCCGACGGCAGCCTGGATACCGGCTTCGATTTGCTCGCGGCGGGATTTTTGCGTGCTGTCGAAATTGGCCTTGATCAGATTGATCTGCCCGGGCATCTCCAGCAGATTCTGCACCTGGGACAACGGAATGTAAATTTCTTCGCTGCCAGGCATCAGGCGCTGTGGCGTCATACCGACCACGAGCAATTCCACTTCACCGGCTGCCGTGGGCAAACGCAACGTTCCGCCCACTTCAACACCGGCGGCATCGGCCAGCGACTCAGCAATCACAGCAGCCGCTCGATCATCGGCGTCCAGAAAACGCCCGGCGATGATATTGAAAGCAGACACGCGGTGAATGTCTTCGGGAACGACGCCGATCAACAGGACGGATGTCAGCCGATCCGGCACGCCGGGGTCCCGGTCGAAGTAGTCCGCCGGCAAGCTGATCGGGCGTTCCAGCGTCCCTGCGGCAGCGCTGACGCCATCGACGCCGCGCACGGTTTCGAGCACATCGGCCGGAAAGGCACTATTGGCCTTACTGGTGATGCTGACATCCACCTGGCCTTCCATCGCCATGGCATTGGCCGTAAAGGATTTGACAAAAGCCGGCAAGATGGCATTCATGCCGAAGATCAACACGATGCCGAAAACGATCGCCAGCGTGGTTAAGACGGTTCGTAGCCTGCGACCGGCCAGGTAACGCAGGGCAAGTGTCAGTTGGAAGTTCATATCATTTCTCATTTCTGATTTGGTGATTTGGTGAATGCAGGAACGCCAATCACCCATTCACCCAAGGACTCATTCACTAATTGCTTTCATTTTATCGGCCACATCCTGGGCGTTGTTGCCGTTCTTCTTTTCGAGGCGGGTTTCATCGACCACCTTACCATCCTTCAAAAAGACGATCCGGTCAGCGTAAGCGGCAATGCGTGGGTCGTGCGTGACCATCACGATCGTGCGTCGATACTGCTTGGAAACCTCTCGCAGCAGGCTGGCGATCTCGTCCCCAGAACGGGTATCGAGGTTACCGGTAGGCTCATCCGCCAGGATCAGATCAGGATCGGCCACGAGGGCACGCGCGACGGCCACGCGCTGCTGTTGCCCGCCCGAAAGCTGGTCGGGGCGATGCACCAGGCGGTCGCCCATCCCGAAGCGCGTCAGCCACTCGGTGGCGCGCTGTCTGGCCTCGGCCGGCCTGACGCCGTCCAATGTGACGGGCAGTGCGGCGTTTTCGACTGCGCTCAGAACCGGGATCAGGTTGAAAAACTGGAAGACAAAGCCAATCCTGCGGCGGCGCAACTCGGTGAGTTTGTCGTCGCTCAAGCTGCCCAGGTTGTGGCCTGCAATCGTGACGTCGCCGTCGCTGGGCTTATCGAGGCCGCCGAGCAGGTGCAGGAGTGTCGACTTTCCGCAGCCGCTGGGGCCCATCACGGCGACGAACTCGCCTTCGTGGATCGCAATGTTGACACGGTCGAGTGCCGTCACGGCCGTGGAGCCCGAACCGTAAACTTTGGTAAGATTTTGTGTTTGAAGGGTAGCCATTGTTCTTTTCCTCAAGATAAATGCTGATGAATCACTTCCACCGCCCGGGCGACGCCATCTTCGGCGCGAATTCTTTCGCCCAGGGCCTGGGCACGCCGGCGCATGGTTTCATCGTTTGCCAGCTGAGATATGGCCCGAGCCAGGCTCTCGGTCGCCAATTTTTTCTGCGGGATGGGCTGCGGCCCGACTCCCAGTTCGTAAACCCGGCGGCCCCAAAAGGGTTGATCGCCAAAAAAGGGACAAACCAGCGTCGGCCGGCCGGCCCACAATCCGGTTCCTGTGGTACCAGCGCCACCGTGATGGACCACGGCAGCGCAGCGCGGGAAGAGCCAGTCGTGCGGCACAGCCTGAAGCAGAAAGACACTGTCGGAGGCAGCCGCTGCCCCCATACCGCCCCAGCCTGTCGCCAAAACCAGGCGCTGGCCGGCGGCCCTGGCGGCTTCCAGAACCGTCTGTGTGACGCGTTCGGCATCCTGCGAGGCCATACTGCCAAAGCCCACGTAGACGGGCGCCGGGCCGGCGTCGAGAAAAGCCTGCAAATCGGGGGGCGGTAGCCAATCAATCGGCGAAGGCAGAAACCAGTAGCCGGTAACGTGCGTGGCGGCGTCCCAGTCAGCAGGGCTGGGCAAAACTTCGTGACTATACGCATACAGCTTGGGGACCGGCCGCCCGCGCAGCAAGAGGTCCGTTTTGAAAGGCGGCAAGTCGAGCCTTTCGCGGCGCCACCGATCGAGCATACCTTTGTAAGGCAGGACGGCAGCCTTGAGCATAAAGCTGTAACTAAGGCGATTGAGCCAGTTGCCGTAGTCGGCGCCGCCCAAAGCCGGGTTGGCGAAGGCCTGCGTCGGCGAATAGGCCGGCAGAGCCATTGCCAGGAAAGCGGGAACGTTCAGCTTCTCGGCAATGTGATAACCGGCCATGGCCTTGGGATGATAGATGATCGTTTGCGCGTCGCGTGATACATCCCAGGCATCATCCAACATTCTGCGCAGCATCGGCATGACTTCTTTCATCAGGCTGAACGATCCCTTGCCCGAGATGGCTGCTTTGCCCTTGCTGCTTTGCGCCAACTGGATAAAATCGGCGCGTAAAGGGGCGAAGTCGAGGCCATGCTGGCGCACAAAAGATTCGAAACCACTCTCTGTGGCCAGGCGCACCTGGTGGCCGGCATCCTGTAAGCCAAGTCCCAGGGCAATGTAAGGCTGGACGTCACCACGCGAACCGACGGTCAAAATCGTAATCTTCATGCGAGCTTCTCCGATCGCCTGCTAGAAACCCAAGAGGGTTTGCAAATTTTTCCAAGAATCGAGCGTTTCTGCGCTTCCGGGGTAGACAAGCGCCTGATTCGCTCGACGTTTATCCGCAAGTTATCTCTTCCGTAATCATAAGAGAACCTTTATCTACCCAAGCCTTTTTGCGCCAGTTCCAAAAGAGAGTCACCGCAGGCGCTGCAAGAAATTTATCAAATAGCCCTGAAAAATCTCCGGCTGATCGAGGTTGGGGGCATGCAGGGCGTTGGGAATGACATGGAATTCACAATTAGGCTCGTGTTTTGCCCATTGGGGCATGATCTTGCGGATATTGCCCGTTGGATCTTGCTCACCCAATAGCATTAGCATTGGCTTTTCGATACAGTAACCTGGCTCCTCGTGCAGGCAAACGGCGAGGGCCATCATGATCTGGACGATCTCAGCTTTTGTCAGCCTGCGAACGACCGCTCGCAGCCCGGTGCGGGCATCAGCCGACTTCGCGACCATGGCGATCGATTGATCGACCAGCCAATCGTATGGATAAAGCCTGAACACCGGGCCTGCCAGGTTCAACATGAATCGCTCCACAGACGTCAAGCGTTGGAAGTTCCAGGTACAGTCGAGCATCACCAGCGCCTTCACCCGTTCCGGGTAGCGAAAGACCACCTCCTGGCCCAGGTTGCCGCCCATCGAATGGCCGACAAGAATCGCCTGAGCGGCCCCAACAGCGTCGAGAATGGCGAGCAAGTCTTGCACGGCTTCCAGCAGATCGAAAGCGGCCGGACGTGAAAGCCCATGCCCACGCACATCCCAGGTCAGCACACGAAAACCGGCATCAACCACCAGCGGCACCGTGTGGTCCCACTCGGTGTGGTCGATCAAGGCGCCGTGTGTAAAAACCACCACGGGGGCATCCGTCGGACCGGAAAGCCAGTAGTGAAGGGTGCAGTTCTTACGCGTTAAAGTATGTGTCATGAATCAGGCTACCTTTTTCGGCCTGCCACGCGGGCGCACTTCAGGCTCGGGTAGGGGCTGGCGCTTGATTGCCTCAAGGCGCACGTCGGCCATGTCCAGCCAGTGCAAGTCTGCCTCGATGTGCATAATAGCCTTGTCGATCAACAAAATCTGCGCCAACTCGCTGTGCGGATCGTAGCTATCGCGCAACAGTGTGGCCGCATGCAATTCCTGGTAGAGGAAGGCGCGCTGCGTCTGCACCAGGCGCGCCGGATCGACAACACCCGAGACCAGCCCGACCATCAACTTGACAAAGAACTCGTCACGCTGATGCCCAGGTAACACGCCGCTGGCGAACCATTCTTGCAAAACGCGTTCACCTTCGGCGGTGATGGCGTAGACCCTGCGAGAAGGCTCGCTGCCTTCGCCGAGATCGGAATTACGCGCAACCAGGCCTGCTTCTTCCAGGCGCTCCAGCGTAGTGTAAATCTGCGCCGGCTTGACATCCCAATTGGCGTCGCCGCCAACCACCGCCTCGAAGGCGGCACGCAGTTCGTACCCATGGCGGGGCTTGGGAATGAGAAGTCCAAGAATGGCGTGGCGTACAGACATAACAAAGATATTTCACAGAATGTAATTAGTATACGAGTTTCTATTTATCGAACGAGCAAATGATATACGAGTTACTATTTTTTGTCAAGGCCTACGTAATGCATTTCGGTCCAAATCATCCAACGCTTGCGTTGCGTTTATTGGTTCCGACAAAAAACCGCCCTTCATAGAAGGACGGTTGCTTCATGCCCAACCCACACACAGGGTGAACGGTGCTATTCATCTGCTTTACAAAATCCACCCCGAATGCAAAAAAGCTTTACGTGCTAGACAAGGATAATTCAACACTTCATGAAAATGCTTGCACGCCGGTTGATCCACAAAGCCGGGGAGGTCAACGCAGAAGAATGGCCGCGCGCTTAGCGAATCACGATGGGCACAAAGAGCTTGTAGCGCCGATCAGGCAACGTTACGGTAGCGGTTGGCGTGGCCGTCGCGGTCGACGTGGCCGTCGCGGTCGACGTGGCCGTCGTGGTCGACGTGGCCGTCGCAGTCGACGTGGCCGTCGGCGTGGGCGTATCGGTTGACGGGATTTCGTCAGGCCAGCCGAGGTCTTTGAGGATGCCGCGCGTGACCGGGCCGGTATCGTGAATCGATTCGCCGTTGGCAATGGAATAGGTCATCAGGGCATTCACGGTTCCATTGAAACTTTCGTCCAGGTGAAAGTAACTCGACCCCACCATCCAGGTGGCAGGCGCATACAGCCGCGCGGCATTCCCGCCATTGGCCGCCCTGGCGTTTGGCCCATCGAAGTAAACGCTGTTGCTGGTCAACTGGGCCAGCAGTTGGGCCGAGTTGTTGGGAAAGTCGAGCAACGGCGTGCCGGCCCCGTTCTCGGCAAAACGGTCGTAAATTCCCGGCGTCGATCCCCAGCCTGCCACGCCGCCCGCAGCCGTCATGTCGCTGCCGAAGTTCAAGCCGTGGCACACTTCGTGCAGCACGACGCTGACAAAATCGTACGCATTCAACGGCGTATTGCCATCCGTGCCATAGTACCAGGTGAAACTTGCGTTTCCGCTGTAGGTAATGTACATATCTGCGTGGCCGGGCATGAGATCGGAACCGGCCAGGGCATTGGCCAACGAAATCGAATAGTTTGTGTTTGGAAGCGGCGCGTTGGGAAAATCCTTGGCAGAGTAGGCGCCGCTATAACCAAGAAAGTGGGTCATGTCGGCCCAACAGGCCTCAATGGTAATCGGCACGGCCGAATTCAATTCTGCACTCCAAACAGAAGCGGCATAGGTAAAAGCGGCCTGGGCTTGCACCGGCCAGGCATAGCAGGGTTCGCCCCACAAGTCTGTCGAACCGGCAGGCAGATAGTCGATGGTAAACGTCGCTGCATTGGCATTCGCCGGCGCGTGCGTGCGCCGCGCCGGAACCCGGAAGACCCGATCGGCTTGCGCCGGAAGCAAGTAGACGGGCGACCGCAGGGTCGTCGCCACGGCGCCGGTCCGGGAACGCGCCGCAGCCTGCCTGGCGGGCTTGAAAGCAAAAAGGCCGGCGCATACCAGCACAACCCCCAGCGCCATTATGATAAAGAAGTAAAGTGTTCGATGTTGTTTCATAAGATTTATGCATTCCTTCAAAGCGTTTTTTGTGGTTCTCGCGTTTTCAACGGGAGAACCACTTTTAGTTTATGCGGATTCATGCCTAGCTCCTACATTTTGTGTAGAGAAAACGCAGAAGTAAGCGTAGGGTTAGGGCCGTGCTACTTTATGTGGGTTAGGGCCTAACCCACAGGCTTTGTGTAGAAAAAAACACAGAAATAAGCGTAGGGTTAGGGCCGTGCTGCTTTATGTGGGTTAGGTTAACCATGGCAAAAAGAGTCGCCAGTAAACCAAAGTGCCCACACATGCCAGACCTGATAGAAAAACAAACGTGTAGTAACCCTTGCGCCAGATCGACCAGGCAGGGGAACGCCAACCGGCCAACACGATTACCAGCATAGCCAAAGTAAGCAAGAGCGCTATCCAAGGAAGGAGAAAAACGGGCCACACAGAAGCATGAAAACCGAACACGAGCAGGTTGTCATACAACCTGTCGAGAAGGATCTTGATCATCAAGCCGCCGAAAACCAGCACCGTAAGGCTGTGAAGCAAAGCAGCCAAGCCTGCGAAGCGCAGCAGCAGCGCCGGTCGTGCCGTGGTGTCTGCTTTACGCCGTTTGAAGAACTGAACCGCCCAGGCAACCGGCAAAATAAAAACACTGGAAAACCCACCAAGCCAGGCAAGCGCAAACAAGACAGCCTCGGGCAACAGCAGCGGATCCAGCCCCAAAAGGCGCGAGAGAAGCGGCAAGGGCAGCAACCCATCGCGGCTGATAAAGGCTGGCGTGCTTTGCTCTGCCACGCAAGCAGTGTCGGGGGCCTGCCCGGGGTTTTGCCAGAAAGCCTGAACGATGCTATCGGCGCAGCCACCATCGAACAACTGGCCGTGGGCGCCGCGCGGAAATTCGACCTGGTAGCTGTTCGTCAAGGAGGCTGCTGCAATTTCGGCGTACTCTGATGGTGTGATGGGGTCAAAGCCACCAGAAAGCAGCAGCACAGGGAGATCATGCTGCACCGCTTCATCCACAGCCCGGCCAAGCGGTTCAACATCCCAGTCCTCGCAAATTTCCAAAAACTCGGCCGCATCGTTACGGTGAAAACCGGCGATGTAGGGATGGATATCGCTCAAAATCATATCGTCAGGCGTGAAGTCAGCATCTTCCGCGCACATAACCGAGTAATACATACCGTAGCTCATCGAACGATCGAACGTCAACAAGGATAAGATGGTAGAAAAAGCAGTGTAATCACCACCTTCGACAGCGTAGATGAGGTAGGGCGCCGTGCGCACAAAATCGGCCACGTACAGCGTCTGGTACATAACGCTGTTAAAGCCATCTCCATCCAGCAGAGCCGTATAACGCTGGCTGGTCTCGGGGTCGCGTAAGGAGAGGTGAACGGGATCGGCATTGAGTTTTTCGATCAGAGCGTAGAAAACGTTCTCAAGGTCGGGATAGTCCCGTTCACAAACCGGGTCGGCCGCACAAGAATCGAAGAGATGCTGAAAGACACGGTTTTCATGGTATGCAACATCAAGGAGAAAGTTCTGCTGCGGCGCAACGACCGCATCCAGGATGACACTGCGCAGGCTGTCGGGAAACAACCGCATATAATGTTGCGCCAAGAGTGAACCGTAGGAAACACCGTACAGATTGATTTTGCCGTAGCCAAGCGCCAGGCGCAGGGCTTCGATATCGCGTGCATTTTGATAGCTATCGAAATCCGAAAGGGTGATGCCCGCAGCATCCAGGCGTTGGCGGCACTGGCGCAAGGCTGCCAGGTACTTTTTGGTAAACTCTTCTTGCGGCAGATCTTCATCCAGATATTCCATCGCCAGTTCATCGTATTCATCGCAATAAAGCGCCGGCTCAGAATGGCGTGTGCCACGCTGTTCGAGTAAGACAAAGTCACGATCGGTGCGCATCGAAGCCTGTGGCCCAAGCAGGTACACGGAGAACGCGTCAATTGTCGAACCACCAGGCCCCCCTTGCGCCAGGAAAACCGGATCGGGCAAAGCATTCTCGGCTTCAAAAATGACCACCCCGAGGCGAATCAGTTTGCCATCAGGGATATCGTGGTTGGACGGAACGGTCAGGTAACCGCAGACCAGCCCCGCCACATTTCCAAACAGATCGAATTCGGCAGCGCAGTCTACCTCTTCGAAGTTTCCAGCAGCCTCAGCCAGGGCAGGCTGGAAACGCAGGCAAGGCAAGAGGATCAGCGCAGCCGCTAAAACGGCCCAAAAGGCATACCTTGCCGAGAAAACCCTGGCGCATTGCGCCAGCGCATCTGTGCGCACGGATGTAGATTGTGTCGTAGCCATCTTTCTCCTTAAAAATTCCGGGGGTTCGGCTTCACCGGGGAGCCAAAACTACGTGAAACCAGGCAGCTCACTCCAGTACGCCGGTGTGAGATTGCAGAAATTGCAAGAAATCCTTCAGCGACTGGAAAACCAGCCAGCGGCCGCTGGCCGCGTGCTGTACCTTGCCCCGCCAGAGTGGGCGGTCATCCGGGCCAAGCAAACCCGGTTCCCACCAAATACGCACAATGAAGGCGCTGCTCTGAGAATACGTTTGCGGTGTTTTCGTTTCATCCATTGGTCCTAGTATACGACCAGGCTCTCTCCACCTTGTCAACCACAAGAAAACCTTGCGGACATTTGGTGCAGCACAAGGACAAAAAAGGGCAAAAGCTGTCCGCCGGCAAAAAGGCTATCCCCGCACAGCACGGCTGCCGCGCGTGTGCGCCTTTTTCTCGGCCGCTCGCAAGGCGGCAAGGTCGCGCCGGATCGTACGGGCATTCACACCCAGGGCGGCGGCCAGATCGGGCACGGTGGGGGCCGCCGAGCGCTCCGCAGCTTCTTGCAGCAAGCGCAGCAAACGGTGTTGGCGGCGGGCCGATTTACCAGGAATCTCGTCATCACCGGGCACAGACAACGTCCAGGTGACGTTCACGTACTCTTCCTCGCGCAGCGGACGGCCACCGGGGACCCCGGCACGTGGCAGACGAACGCCGATCTGGTGTGGCGGCCGCCCGGCTGTTGTCGTCGCTTCCAATGCCGCCAGGTCCCGGGCCATCCCCAGGCGCTCGAAAGCTGCCCGCCCTTCACCTAACAGCACGGCACCGCGCTCGGCCTGCCCTGCACCGGCCAAGCGTGTGAGATAAAGCCCATAGGCCACCTGGCTGCGGGCCAGTTCGGACTCAAATCCGACGGTGCGTAAAATATGAATGCTTTTTTCGAAATGAATGGTAGGGTTTTCGGCCGTTTTCCTGCGGCCCAGCTGCGCTGCGGCTTGCGCCATCACACCGTGCAACACCCCCATCATCAAGCGTTCCTTTCTCCCCACGCTCATCTGCAACCCGGTCGTCGCATGGAACAACGCTTCTTCCGCACGGCCTGTTTCCAGCAGAAGCAAAGCCAGGTAAGCGTGGGCCAACGGCACGTCGTGCGCGATGGCACGAACGGCGCTCAGGGCTATCGACGCCCGCAGCATCTCTTCGGCTTGCGCCAAATCCCCGCGAAAGTGATAAGCTCTTGCCAGCTCTTTCAAAAAAGTCTGTTCTTTTGCCCGTTCGCCGATTTCGCGGGCGATGTGAAGGGCACGCTGAAAGAAAGAAATGGACGAATCGATACGCCCTTGTTCGCGTACGGCTTCTCCCAGGCAGGCCAGGGCAAAGGCTTCGCCGGAAAGATGGCCGATGGAACTACAGATTTCCTGCGCTTCGCCTGCCGTCTCCTGCGCCTGTAAAAAATCCCCGTAGCGCACATACAATTGAGATAGGCTGACGAGCGAGCGCGCAATGCTCACCTTGTCATCCAGCCGACGATAAAGCACCAGCGCCCGTTCAAGAAAAAGCCGCGCTTCTACCAGGCTGCCATTGAACAAAAAAGTCCGCCCCAGGCTGTCATAAGCGGCTGCCTGGCGCGCCGGATCGGACAACCTTTCAGAGAGCGCCACCGCCTGCTTGCCAAAAACGATCGCCGCCTGGTAGTCACCCAGGTAGCAGAGCGCATTGACCCTGTTGGACAGTGCAGCGGCAGTTTCATCCGGCCGGCCGGCCTGGGCGGCCAGATCGGCGGACAGCCGGGCGTTCTCCAGGCTGGCAGCGAAATCACCGCGGCCGATTTGAAGGCCGCTCAATGTATTGAGGGCGCACGCCTGGCCGGCGGTATCGCCAGCTTTCTTTGCCAGGTTGTATGCCGCGCGCAAATCGGCTTCCGCCTGATCGAATTTCCCGACTTCCCGGTAGACTACGCCGCGTTCCTGGTAAAGATTCAGCTTCGCTCCCGGTCTGGATAAGTACTCGCAGGCTTCGAGGGCCTGGGTGTAATAAACGACGGCGTCTGCATAGGCATAGATTGCGCGGGCATGCTGCCCCGCTTGCCAGCTGTAATCGAAGGCCTTCTCCCACACCTGGGCAAGGTAAAAGTGACGGGCCAATTGCTCGACCTGCCCGGGATGTACACGCGCCAGCGCCTGGCCGGCCTGGCGATGTAGTGCCTGGCGTTGTGCCTCATCGATGCCCACATAAACAACTTCGCGGGTTTTATCGTGGCTAAAACGATAGGTATGCAAGCCCTCAACCAAAAAACGCTGCCAAAGCAGCCTGCTGAGCACGGACAACATGGCCTGAGCATCCAACTGGCAGGCACAAGAGAGCAGTGTAAAATCACAGTCACCGCCCAGTACGGCCACCATCTTTATTACTGCCATCTCGTCTGCACTCAACGCGGCCAGACGGCGATTGATCACCTGGCACACGCCGGCAGGCAGCGACAGACCGGTACCCGTCGGCTGAGCGAAGCCCGGAAGCTGGCCTCGGGCAGGCTCCGATTCGCCAAATCCCTCCCAAGATGTGTTCCACGCGCCGGTTTCATCCTGGTAAAGCTGCCCATCTTCTTGAAGCGCCCGCAGCGTCTCCAACAAGAAAAGGGGGTTTCCGTCTGTCTCTTGATACAGGCGCTGCTCGAAAACAGAGGAACCGGTGAAAATACCCAGGCCGCGACGCACAAATTCCGTAGCCTGCCCGGCGTTCAGCCGGGCCAGCAACAACCGCCGGCGCCCGCCAATCTGGTCCAGCGCCAGCAGCGCTTCCCATGTGGCGGGCCGCTGGCGAACCTCTTCACCACGGTAACAAACAACTACCAGAATGCGGCTTTGCGCCAGGCGACCGGCGAGGTAGGACAGGGCAGACATCGAAGCTGCATCGGCCCACTGCAAATCATCGAAGATCAAGACATGCGGCAGGATTTGTCCCAGGGCCAGGATCGTTTGTGTGACACTTTCCAGTAAACGGGTACGCTCTTGTCCCGGTTCGAGTGGGATGCGCGGCGGCAGATCGGGCAGCCACTCGGCCAGCACCGGCAAGATCAGGCCGGCATCCCGCAGCCAATGAGCCTTCATCAGGGTTTTTAACTGGCTGGCGCGCAGCGGAGAAAGCGCATCGCGCAATGCATCGTGGATCAGACTGTAAGGTGGCAGTTCGGCCAGTTCTTGCCCGCGTCCCCAACAAACTTGCATGCCGCGCCATTGGGCATCCTGGGCAAGTTCATGCATGAGGCGAGTCTTTCCCACGCCCGGCTCACCCTCCACCAAAAGCAAACCGCCGCGCCCATCGTAGACTACCTGCAACAACGCCAGCAACACGCTGCGCTCTTCGTCTCGTCCCACCAGCGGGATACGCTCTGGCCGGTCGAAGGCTGCCATCGGTCTGGCCTTTGGAGGCAGGTAGGGCAGTTCCGTTTCCCCAAGGCGATCGGCAATCTCACGCGCCAGAACGACGGTTGCCGCAGAAGGTTCGACCCTGAGTTCAGATGCCAGAACCCGGCGCAGCGTTTCGTACTGCTCCAGGGCGGCGCGCTCACGACCCAGTAAGTGATAGAGACGCATCAGCTCCTGGTGAATCGACTCGCGCAACGGGTCCACAGCAACCAGCCGGCGTGCATAGGACAGCGCAGCCTCGAAGTCGCCGGCCTGCTTGTAAAGCGCAATCAACCACCCAAGCATTTCGAGATAACGCTCGCGCAAGCGTTCTTGCGCAAGCAGCGCCCAGTCGTCATAACAGCCTGCCAAAAAATCGGCCTGGTAAAGGGCAACGGCCTGGCTCAGGCAGGAAGAATCGGACGAAGTGTTTTCGGCAAAAGAGGAATACGCTTGCTCAAAGACGGTCACGTCGAGCCAGTCATCTACACCGGGGGCAAAGCAGACCTCGTCCCCTTTTGTGATCAGGCAAGCAGCCGCCGGGCCGAGTGCGGAACGAATTTGCCAAAGCGCCTGGGAAAGCATGCGGCGGGCGCGTTCATTCGCCTGCTCGGGCCAAAATGTGCCGGCCAGGATGTCGCGAGAAATCGCGCAGCCGCGATGAAAGATCAGGTAAGCCAGCAAATCGCGTGTTTTCCCCGCAGGCAACGGCAAGGCCTGCCCGTCACGTGCGATCTTCAATCCGCCAAAGGTGTGGATTTGCAGCATATTCACTTGTCTTACGCACGTGGTGGGCAAACGACGCGCCCGCGTCCCACATGGCCTGATTTTCAATCGCTGTCGACAAAGCTGCCCCCGCTCACCGTTTTTTCCAACAAGCGGTGAGCTGCATCGAACTTAAACAAAACTTCGATCGGTTGGAAACAGTAATTTTTGCCGTCACCGGAGAGCACTTTACGGCAGGTATAGCCATCGGCCCGGTCGCTGTCGTCGAATTCGGGACTGAGTTCGCTGCGCAAATTCACCCGTCCGGTGATTTGCTCGCCACAACGGCTGCACTGCACCGTAAAACGATAAGAATAATCGTCGCCGCCTGCCGGCGTGCGAAAAAATGCCAGTAACTTCTGAAAGATGCTCATAAATCTCCTAACCCGCATAAAGCGGCGCGGCCCGTGCTTCGACAAGTTGCTAGGGTAAGGTAATCCAGGTGATGTCTCGCTCGGCCTGCGTACACTGCATGTCCAGCGCGGCATCTGGATCGCCAACAAAGGCGTTGAACAAATCCTGGGCGCACTGCATGGTGCCACGTGTGAAGAACAGGTTGACGCCCGAGGCTGAAAAAGCGGCAACCCGCAAACCCGGGGCCGATTTTTCGAACAAATCGATCAGCGGGGTGGGTGCGTTCCAATTCCATTCGCCAGACAGCAGCAAAATGGGCGTGTCACCGGCCGTGGCCGTGGTTGGCGCGAGCGTGGCGGCCTGTCCCCAGGCAGCACAGATGGCCTGTTGATCGCTTGCTGTTTTGGCGAAGTAATTGCTCAGGCCAGGCGGCAAGGTTGCCAGGGCTGCATGGGTGGCCGTGTCGTCGGGCAAAGGGAAATGGCGGCAGTTGGCCATGGCGTACAATCCTTGCAGGGTCATGCTGGCCCCTTCCAACGTCAGCCCGGCCAGTTTCGCCAGGGTGGTCGTCTTGCCGATGCTCAGTTGGTAGATCATGCGCGGAATCTGGCCGATGCGTTCGAGGTCGTTGCTACGGGCGATCTGCAATGTAATGTCGATCAACCCATTGCCGTCGACCAGCATATCGGTCTGCCGGCCGCCCTGGTTATCGCGTGCCAGAACGGTGATCGGCTGCGCGTTGAGCTGTTCGACGACTTCATAAAAAACCTTCTCGACATTGGGGAAGGCCTCACGGCAGCTATCATCTTGGGTACACAACGCAAAAATCTCGCGCAGGAGTTCGTCCGCCGCGGCATAACTCACCGGCTGTCCGGTATAGACCGGCACGACATTATCCAACACCAGGCTTCTGACTCCATCGGGGTCGATGGCAAGCAGTTCATAAGCCAGATATGCGCCTTCACCCAATGCGATGATATCCCATTCGGGGTATGCCAATGCCGTACGCAGCACCTTGAAATCGGTTGCCATAGCCGTCAAACTGTAGGCGTCCAGGTCGACATGCTGCGCCTCCAGCTTCTGGCGGCAGGCGAGATGAAGCTCGCCCCACTGCTCGGAAGAGAGCGCCCCCGCCGGCATCGAAGCCCACCATGCCTCATCCATTTCCGGGCAATATAGCGCTGGTTCAGAGACGCCGATTCCGCGAATATCCACAACCAGCAAATCGCGTTCTTTATAAAGTTGCTCAAAAAGATACGGCAAGAAACCTGCCTGCGATACGAGTGGGAAAGGCGCTAACAGCAACACCGGATCGGGCTTAGGATCCTCACTGAAGGTTTTGTAGCGAACGAAGCCCAGGCGCAGCGTTTCGCCGCTATTTGGGCCGGCATAGTGCAACGGGACGGTCACAAAACCACATTCGGGTTGCGCACGCTGCCCGCGGTACGCTTCGAAGAGGCACTCCGTCCAGGTCACTTCACTCTCGAAATCTGCGCCCAGATCGCCGGCAACAGACTGGCCGTCTAAGGAAAGGTCAGGCGTCGGTACGGGCGTGCGGCTTTGACAGGCAGCCGCCAGGATGGATAGGAGACACAACCAGAGAAGGGTTTTGTTATGGGACATAAGTATGGAATTCCTTTCTAAAAGAGACGCAAACCAGGCCATTTTACCCCCAAAACGAACTGCGTTTCGCTCAACGATTCACAATTCCCTCGCGCCAGGCGTAAACGGCTGCCTGAGTGCGGTCGCCAAGATGCAATTTGCTGAGCAAGTTGCTGACGTGAGCCTTGACCGTCCGGTCGGTGATGACCAGTTGTTCGGCAATCTCGGCGTTGCTCAACCCCTGTGCTACCAGGCGCAGCACTTCCATTTCACGGTCAGTCAACGCCTCATCCAGTTTTAGCGTTCGCTTTTCACCCTGCCTTGAGGTGGTTATTTCCGCCATCAGCCGGCGCGCCACACGCGGATGCAAGACGGCTTCGCCCCGGTTGGCAGCTTGGATGGTTGCCAGGATCGTCTCGGCATCGGCATCCTTCAAGAGATACGAAAGCGCGCCGGCCTTAACGGCGGCAAAGAGCAGTTCATCCTGCGAAAAGCTGGTCAAAACGATCACCTGGGTGTAAGGGCTGGCCTGGCGGATGTTGCGAGTGGCCCAGATTCCCCCCTGGTCATCTGGCTCCTCGCCAGGCGACAGCGGCAGCACCAGGTCCATCAGGACCACATCGGGGACGAGGCGGGTGATTTCTTCGACGGCCGTTTTGGCATCACCCGCCTCGCCAATGATGGCGACTTCAGGACGTCCACCCAGGTAGAAATGCAGCCCTTTGCGTACGATATCGTGATCGTCCACGATCAAAACCGTGACAGGTGAAGAAATGGTCATAAGCCAAGTATAGCACCGTGCAAAAAGAGTCGCAGGCAGAATGGCCCGGCAAAATCTTCTGGTTGAAACCTCGACGCCAAAATCTTTCTGCCGGGCCGCTAGCCCGTAAGGCTATTTCCGTGCACTGTCATCTTTGATCTTACCCGTTACCGGCAGATCGCCCAAGAGCAGTGTTGGGCTGATGCCCTTGTCGGTGACGACGATCTTGGCGTTGTCTTTCAAGGATGCTTCGACCATTTCGATTTGCTTGAGCAATTGCGCGTTGCCCTGGAAGTATTTTTCGGCAGCTTCGTTGACCAGGCGGATGGCTTCGGCACGGCCTTCGGCCACCTTAATCGCCGCTTCACGCTCGCCCTCGGCACGCTGGATGGCGGCCAATTTTTGCTGTTCCGAAGCCTCGAATTCGCCGGTCGCCAGCAGGCGCATCGAGCGGCGCTCTTGTTCGGCGGTCTTTTGCTTGTGCATGGCCCTTTTGATGTCTTCCGGCGGATCGATCAGACGGATCTCGACCTTGCTGACGGTCAGGCCCCATTCGGTCGCGAAAGAGCTGAGCACCGATCGCAGGTTGGTTGCGATCTTCTCGCGCGCCACCAGGCTTTCATCCAACGTCAGGTCACCGAATTCCTGGCGCAGGTTGGTCATAGCAAGCTGCACCACAGCCCGCTTCCAGTCATCGATGTTATAGAAAGTGCGTTTGATCGATTCTTCGTCCGCCGAGGGGCGCACCCACATGATGCCGTCTACCGTGATTTCGACATTGTCCTTGGTGATCACAGGCTGCGGGTGGATGTCCATCGTATGTTCACGGATGTCACGCACACGCGTCAGTTGGATGATGGGAATCTGAAAGCCCAAGCCCGGCTGTACGAAGCCGCCGTATCGCCCAAAAGTTTCCTGAATGCCGCGTTCGTAAGGCTTCAAGGTAAAAATAAAGCTGGTAATGGTCCTCATAGCAATTCTCCTGTTTCTACAACTGAACGATCTTCTTTTCACAACCAAACCGTAGAACGGTCGTCAACACGAGCATAACGGGCAGCGGGCGAGAAAGAACCGCCCGCATCGTTTTCCCATCGAGCAAGAGATCGAGAAGCGGTTCGCCGGCTTCGTCGGTCAGCAGGTACGCGTTCGCCGCATCCTGCGGACACAGGCGGTAACCGCGTCCGGCATACACAAACTCGCTCCAAACATCCATCTGCCTGCCTTGATATTGTACGGCAGCCAGGGCCTGTCCGTTGCGGAAAAGCACCTGCGGACCGTTCGGGCCTTCCAGATTCTGCAAAGACCAGTTTGCGCCCTGGAAGCGCCAGGCAAAACCATGCCAGGTGTACTGGATACGCAACGACGTACTGTCGAACTGCCAACGCAGCCCTTTGCCCAGCCCCAGAAAGCCGGCCCGCAAATGCACGGCGACCGGCCAATCGGGATGAAGCAGCGGCTGGCGTAAGTAGACTTCATCGGCGGGCGACCACGGCCAGATCTGCCCGACAGGGATCACCAGCCGCCGCCCCAGCCAGGCCCAGTTTTCGATCACCGGCCTGGGACGCTTCTGATCCGGACGGGCATATTCATGCTCCGCCGGAAGCGGGTGCGCCACACCGGCCCGGGCGATTACGGTCGTGCCACGTCCCGGAAAACTTTCGATGCTCAAACGCCCGCCCACAGAAAGAAGCCGTTCGTGCATGTTAGAAACGCCCAGACCGTGATGCGGTTGGTTTTGATCGAACCCGGCGCCATTATCACGCACGATCAGGCAGGCTTCCTCCGGCAAACACTGCAATTTCATATCCACACGGGTTGCGCGGGCGTGGCGGATCACGTTGTGCAAGGCTTCTTGCGCTATCAGGTAGAAAGTTTCCGCTACCGAAAGCGGCAGGAGGGCATCGTTCCCTTGTACGTCCAGGTAAATCAAGAGGTGCTCGCGCGCGCCAAAGAGCAAGGTGTAGTCGTTGAGTGCCGCCGCCAGGCCGCGTTCTTGAATGGAAGCCGGGCGCAGACCCTCGATCAAGCGAGTCATTTCGTGCTGAGCAGTTTGGGCGGTCGTTTTGAGTTGTACAACGATCTCGGCCATGGCTTCCGGCATACACGCCGGCTGGGCTTGCGCCCGATCCTGCAAGGCGCTGGCCGTCATGGCCAGGCTGAAGAGATGTTGTTTGACGCCGTCGTGAAGCTCGCGCGCCAGGCGATTGCGTTCATCGACAATCGAAAGCGCCCGCACCTGATCGCCCAGGCGCGCCTCACGCCGGCGCAGTTCGGCGAGGTCCTGCTCATCCTGCGCCAACTGCTGCGCAAGCCGGTCCATCTGTGCGGTAAGCCGGCCTAACTCGTCCTTGGACCCATCGGCAATACGCAGGGCAAGGTTGCCTCGCAGCCAGTCCTGGCTGATCGCCAGCGCCCGCCCCAAGCGGCGCAAGACTCCTAGGCGCGCCACGGCCCAAAGGATCAGGCTGGACGCCGCCGCGCCGATGATCCACTCCCAGGTATGCGGCGCCCGCTGCGAGACTGGAAACGCCTGCGGAAAGAAAATCCAGCCCAGGCTTTCCAAGACGAGCATCATCCCGACGGTAACGGCAAACTGCATCAAAACCAGCTTCAGGCCTACGCTTAACTTCATCACACACTCCTCGTCGAATGATCACGCTTTCATTCTACAATAGGAACACTTGCCCGTCATGCGCCTGGGGCACAATTTGTCCTTGTACCGGAGTACAATATGGGAAACAGAATCTTATACCCAACGACGAAATCTCAGCCTAGCATCTCCCACCCCAGGGCAACGGCCTCATCGAGTGGCATCGCCTGGCCTGCCCGCCAGGCGGCTGCCGAAGCCTTGCGCCCCAGTCGGGCGCGCACCTCGGCAAGCAGCCGGTCGAGGGGCAAGGCAAAAGCCGGGCGCACAAAGCCTGTCAGGGCCGCATTGAACTGTACGGCTGCCGCCAGCGTGAGCGCACGGCGATCGTCCCGGCGTGTTACGGCCAGGGCGATCATTTCATCGAGCGTGGCTACAATCCCAATCGTGTTCTTGACATCGGTGTGCAGTTGCAGGCTTTGACGAAACAGTTTTAGCGCCGCATCAATGTCGTTTTGGTGAAGCCGGACGCCTGCCAGCATCATCAACGTCCAGGCCTGACGCCAGGTGTTGCCAAAGCGCTTCAAGTAGGCCAGCGATTCTTCCAGCAAACACTGCGAACGGCGATCGTTGCCCTGCGCCCGCAGCACCTGCCCGAGGTGGTCAAGCGACCAGGCGATTCCCCAGGCATGTTCCAGTTGGCGGAAGTGATCCAGCGCTTCTTCCAAGCGGTGCGCGGCCAGTTCGTAGTCCTTTCTCGCCAGAGACACGCGCCCGAGAATGTCGAGCGACCAGGCAAGCTCGGCCTGATCGCCGATCTCGGCAAAGATGGCGTGGCTTTCCAGCAGTAACGCCTCTGCACGTTCGAATTCCTCCTGGTGCAAGGCGACATCGGCTACGCCATGAAGCAGCCAACCGACAGCCTGGGGGTTTTCCAATCGGCGGGCAGCCTGTAAACCGGCATCGAAGTAAATTGCGGCGTATGAGAAATCCCCTTGAGATGCGGCCAACCAGCCCAGGCCGCACAAGGCCTTGACCTTGTTGAGATCCACCTCGTCAGGGGTTTTCGCCAGCACCTGCTCCATCCAACGCCTTCCCTCGCTGAGCAAGTTAAGCATCTGCCAAAAACGCCACGTGTGGGCCACGAGGTCGAGCGCTTGCACGGGATCAGCTTCCAAGGCCCAGGCAAGGGCCACCCGCACGTTATCCAGCTCACTTCGAACACGCGTCAGCCAGAGGTTCTCCGCCGGCGAGCCAATACTGGTTTCAGCCTCCCGCAACAAGTGCTGGTAGTACAGAAAATGGCGCCGCCGCATCATGGCAAGCTCGCCACAGGCCGCCAACTGGGCCAATGCATACTGGCGGATCGTTTGCAGCATACAAAAACCGGGATTGTCGGCGGCTCCTTCACGCGGCGGCAAATAGATCAGGCTTTTATCCATCAGGGCAGCCAACGTAGAAAGCAGGTGCGGAAATTCGGTGACGGACTGGGCCGCTTCCAGCGTCCAGTAATGGGCAAAAACGCCCAGGCGGCGAAAGGCGGCCTTTTCGGTTTCATCTAGCAGGATATAACTCCACGCCAGGGTTCTCCAGAGCGTCTGGTGACGCAGGTCAGCGGTGAGTGGGCCGCCTTCCAGGAGCTCCAAGTGGTTGCCGATCTGTTTGAGAATCTGCTGGGGTGAAAGAATTTTGATGCGTGCAGCGGCGAGTTCGATGGCAAGCGGCAGGCCATCCAAATGTGTACATATATCAACCACGGCAGCAGCATTTTCCTCGGTCAGGATAAATTCGGGCCGTACCATCCTGGCACGCTCGAGGAACAGGCGGATGGCAGCGTAGTCAGGTAAGGCATTCAGCGGCGGCAACGAGTCGGGCGGGGGCAAAGACAACGGGGGCAGGCAGAACTGGTATTCGCCGTACACGTGTAATACCTGCCGGCTGGTGACCAGGATCTTCAAGCACGGCGCGGCCGACAGCAGTTCGCTCACCAGTAAAGCCGCCTCGCTGACGTGCTCGAAGTTATCGAGCACCAAGAGCAAATCTTGCTGGCTCAAGAAGTTACGCAGTTGTACGTCGACCGGTTGCCCGCTCGATCCTTCGATGTCCAACGCCTGGGCAATCACACAGGCTACTTCATCTGCCTGGCCAGCCGCTGCCAGGCTGACAAAGACAACACCATGGCGAAAATCAGCGTTGGCAGCAAGAAATACCCGGCCCACCTGGATGGCCAGGCGGGTTTTCCCAATGCCCCCCGGGCCAATAACACTGACCAAGCGCGCCTCGCTGCGCAGCAAGGCTACCACCTGTGCCACGGACTGCTCGATACCGATGACGGAGGTGAGTGGAACCGGCACACGGGCACGCCGCGCTTGGGCCATGGGGCCATTCCCTGGGGCTTCACTCCAGCGGTTGAGATAGTGCGTCAGGTGCGCTACCAGCGTCCGTAAGTGGACAAAGTAGGCACTCTGGCTCAGGCTCAGGCGAAAAGCATAGAATTCGGCGGCTTCTTCTGGATTGAGCCAAATGATTTCCAGCAAGCTACGCTGTGCAGGTGACAGATCGCTCGCCAGAAGCTTCTCCACAACCGCCTTCGGCCCGCCACGCGCTTCCAGCCAGCTTCGCCATGGCTCGGCCTGAATAAGACGCGGCGGAAAACGCCGCATACGAAGCAAGGCCTTGAGGTGAGGGTCATCCCATCGTGTGTGATCGGTAAATTTCTCTGACATGCTACAACTTATTATAGTGAAAATACAGTCAAGCGATAGCGAATTGAAACCGCGCCAGGCTTCTCTTTCTGTAAGATAAAAGCATCCCTGCTCGGAGGTTTACCCCGTTGCAGTTCACCACCCCAAAGGAGACCCAACATGAAGAGACTTTTCAAACTTTCCTACCTGCTCATTGCTGTTTTGTTGCTGATCGCCGTGCTGCAACCAACCGGACGCTCTCAGGCCGCCACAGGCTTTACCATCAGCGGCAGGAACCTGCTCGATGCCAACGGGAACAACTTTATCATCCGCGGCATCAGCCACCCGCACGCCTGGTACGCCTCGCAGACCAGTTCGTTTGCCAATATCAAGGCAACCGGGGCCAACGCCGTGCGCGTCGTTTTGAGCGGCGGTCGCTGGTCGAAGAACACCGCCAGCGATGTGGCCAATGTGATCAACCTGTGCAAGACCAACCGGCTGATCTGCATCCTCGAAGACCACGACACCACCGGCTACGGCGAAGACGGCGCCGCCTACACCCTGGCGCAGGCCGTCAACTACTGGAAGGAAATCCAGAGTGTGCTCACCGGCCAGGAAGCCTATGTCATCATCAACATCGGCAACGAACCCTACGGCAACACCAACGCCGCCGGCTGGGTCAACGACACCAAGAACGCCATCGCCGCCATGCGTGCGGCGGGCTTCCAGCATACGTTGATGGTCGACGCCCCCAATTGGGGCCAGGACTGGACCTTCACCATGCGCGACAACGCCGCCAGCGTCTTCGCCAGCGACCCGAACCGCAACACGATCTTCAGCATTCACATGTACGGTGTGTTCGACACGGCGGCAGAGGTGCAGAGCTACGTCAACACCTTCGTCAGCGCCGGGCTGCCCCTGACCATCGGCGAATTCGGCCACAACCACTCCGACGGCAACCCTGATGAGGATGCGATCATGTCGGTCGCCCAGGCCAACGGCATCGGCTACATGGGCTGGTCGTGGAGCGGCAACGGCGGCGGTGTCGAGTACCTCGACATGGTCACCAGCTTCAACCCCTCGCAGGTGACCTCCTGGGGCACCCGCATCATCGAGGGCGCCAACGGCATCCGCACCACCTCGGTCGAAGCCAGTGTCTTCGGCGGCGTCACCCCGACCACCGTCACCCCGACGACCGTGACCCCGACGACGGCCGTGCCCACCACGGCAGTGCCACCGACGACTTCCGTACCCGGCGCCTGCCAGGTGAGCTACACCGCCAACAGTTGGAACAGCGGCTTCACGGCTGAGATCAAGATCACCAACAACGCCGCAAGCGCCATCCAGGGCTGGACGCTGACCTACAGCTACGCCAACGGCCAGCAGGTTACCAGCGCCTGGAACGCCACCGTGACCCAGTCGGGCGCCAACGTCACCGCCAGCAACCCGACCTCGCACTGGAACGGCAACATCCCCGCCAACGGCGGCTCGGTCAGCTTCGGCGTCCAGGGCACGCACGGCGGCACCAACACCACCCCCACCAACTTCGTCCTCAACGGCGTCGCCTGCAACGGCGGCACCGTCGTTCCGACCACGGCCGTACCCACCACGGCTGTCCCGCCGACGACCGCCGTACCCACCACGGCTGTCCCGCCGACGACGGCTGTCCCCACAACGGGTGTCCCACCCACGACGGCCGTGCCCACCACGGCAGTGCCACCGACGACTTCCGTACCCGGCGCCTGCCAGGTGAGCTACACCGCCAACAGTTGGAACAGCGGCTTCACGGCTGAGATCAAGATCACCAACAACGCCGCAAGCGCCATCCAGGGCTGGACGCTGACCTACAGCTACGCCAACGGCCAGCAGGTTACCAGCGCCTGGAACGCCACCGTGACCCAGTCGGGCGCCAACGTCACCGCCAGCAACCCGACCTCGCACTGGAACGGCAACATCCCCGCCAACGGCGGCTCGGTCAGCTTCGGCGTCCAGGGCACGCACGGCGGCACCAACACCACCCCCGCCAGCTTCGTCCTCAACGGCGTCGCCTGCAACGGCGGCACCGTCGTTCCGACCACGTCTGTCCCACCCACCACCGGCGTCCCACCCACAACGGGCGTCCCACCGACGACCGGCATCCCGCCGACAACGGCCGTGCCCACCACCGCCGTGCCCACCACGCCCGTCCCGACCGGCACCCATCTGGCTAACCCCTTCGCCGGCGCACAGTGGTACATGAACCCCGACTACGTCGCCGCCGTCCAGGCTGCGGCCGCTTCGGAAGGCGGTTCCCTCGGTGCCCAGATGGCCCGGGTCGCCGACTACCCCACCTTCGTCTGGCTCGACACGATTGACGCCGTCCACGGCACCAACGGCTACGCCCGCAGCCTCGCCGGCCACATGGACGCCGCCCTCGCCCAGGGCGCCAACCTGATCGGCATCGTCATCTACGACCTGCCCAACCGCGACTGCGCCGCCCTGGCCTCCAACGGCGAACTGCTCATCGCCCAGGATGGCTTCAACCGCTACAAGACCGAGTACATCGACGAAATCTACGCCGTCCTCAGCCAGCCCCAGTACAGCGGCATCCGTATCGCCGCCGTCATCGAACCCGACTCCCTGCCCAACCTGGTCACCAACCTCAGCTTCCCCAAGTGCCAGGAAGCCCAGGGCGCCGGCGGCTACGTCGAAGCCACCCAGTACACCCTCAACCGGCTGCGCCCCCTGCCCAACTTCTACGCCTACATCGACATCGGCCACCATGGCTGGCTCGGCTGGCCCGATAACTTCTCCGGCTCCGTCACCCTGATCGCCAACATGATCAAGGGCACCAACGCCGGCGTCAATGGCGTCGACGGCTTCATCAGCAACGTCGCCAACGCTTCGGCCCTCGTCGAACCCTACCACACCGCCAACCAGCAGATCAACGGCCAGCCCGCACGTTCGGCTGCCTTCCACCAGTGGAACCAGTACATCGACGAACTCTCCTTCGCCACCGCCTGGAAAGCCGCCATGCAAGCCCAGGGCCTGCCCGCCGGCAGCACCAACATGCTCATCGACACTTCCCGCAACGGCTGGGGCGGCTCCAGCTACGGCAGCACCCGCCCAACCGGCCCCAGCACCTCCACCGACCTGAATACCTTCGTCAACCAGAGCCGCATCGACCGTCGCTACGGCAAGGGCAACTGGTGCAACCAGGCCAGCGGTATCGGCGAACGCCCCAACGCCAGCACCGGCAACGTCTTCCAGGCCTACGTGTGGGTCAAGCCCCCCGGTGAATCCGACGGCTCCAGCTCCCTCATCCCCACCGGCCCCGACAACCCCGGTGGCAAGGGCTTCGACCGCATGTGCGACCCCACCTACGAAGGCAATGCCCTCAACAACAACGTGATGTCCGGCGCCCTCCCCGACGCCCCAGTCTCCGGCCGCTGGTTCCAGGGTGCCTTCCGCATCCTCGTCCAGAACGCCTACCCGCCGCTCGTCCCCTAAGCGGCTGTCCGAAACCAGGTGCGACGCACTTTGCCGGCCGGAAACAGCCGTCATCTACCCTGGTG
>JBMOLU010000030.1:0-1764 GCA_049325275.1 Chloroflexota bacterium | reverse complement strand
AGCCCCTAACCAATCTGCTGCCCCAGACCACCATCTCAGACTACGTCTTGCCCGACGCGAAGAGTTGCCGAGATGGCGCGAACTCATGCGTCAACATCACTATCTTGGATTCGAGCGTATTGTCGGCAGCGCCCTCTACTATGTCGCTACCATCGGCGAGCAATGGGTTGCTTTGCTCGGCTGGGGCTCTGCCGCGCTCAAATGTGCATCCCGCGACCAGTGGATCGGCTGGGATCAGCATCTTCATTACCGACGTCTGCATCTTATCGCCAATAATGTCCGATTTCTTATCCTCCCCGACTGCCATCAGCCAAATCTCGCCTCGCGGCTACTCGCCATGAATCTCAAACGGCTCAGCGACGATTGGCTTCGGTTTCATGGTCACCCCATCATGCTGGCCGAAACCTTTGTCGATTGCGCACGCTTCCGCGGCACCTGCTATCGGGCGGCCGGATGGCGTGAGATTGGCCAGACCCTCGGCTATTCCAAACGAAACCGCCAATACCGGCACAACGGTTCACCGAAGTTGATTTTTGTTCGTCCCCTGGTCAACAATGCCACGGCTCTGCTCTGCTCCCCTTTTCTTCCCCCCGTGGCGCTCAACCATAAGGAGGCCGCACCCATGATCGACATCAACCGCTTGCCGCTGGATGAGGAAGGAGGGCTCATGCCATTGCTCCACAGCATCACGGACCCTCGCAAACCACGGGGCGTCCGCCATTCTGTCGCCACCGTGGTGGCAATCGCCATCTGTGCGGCTCTTTCCGGAGCACGCAGCTTCTGCGCCATTGCCGAATGGACACAGTCCCTGAGCCTTTCGGCTCTCCGCAAGCTGGGGTCGAAACGACCAAAACCTCCGTCAGAGCCAACCATTCGTCGTGTCCTTCAATGCATCGACACAGAAAAATTCGATGCCCAAATCGGAGAATGGGTTCTCGACAAAATCCCTTTGGCGGGCAAAGCTATCGCGGTAGACGGCAAAACCCTCCGTGGCGCTCATGATGTCGGACAACGGCCCCCTCATCTGCTCAGCGCCATCCTCCATCAGGAGGCAGTGGTTATCGGCCAACTGGCGGTGGAGGAAAAAACCAACGAAATCCCAAAACTCAAAGAACTGCTCCAGCCCCTCCCGCTCGCTGACGTCGTGATCACGGCCGACGCTCTGCACACCCAAAAGAATACGGCCCGATTCCTGGTTGAAGACAAGGGGGCGGACTACCTCTTTATTGCCAAAGACAACCAGCCAACCCTCCGCCAGGATATCGCCGACCTCGATCTTAACGCTTTTCCCCCCTCACCACACCCGCTGCGATAAGGCACACGGCCGCCTGGAAATCCGGCAAATCCGGACCAGCACAGCACTGAACCATTATCTGGATTTCCCCCATGTCAGACAAGCCTTCTGCATAGAGCGCAGCACCGAGGAAATCTCCACCGGCAAAACCCGCCACGAAGTTGTCTATGGCATCACATCGCTTGATCCGCAAAAAGCAGAACCTGCCCGCCTGCTTGAGCTGGCACGGGGACACTGGGCAATCGAAAATCGCCTGCACTGGGTGCGCGACGTCACCTACGACGAGGACCGCTGCCGGGTTCGCAAAGGCAATGGCCCTCAGGTTATGGCTTCACTCCGCAATCTTGCGATATCTCTGTTGCGAATGGCTGGTGCCATTTTCATTGCACCGGCGCTGCGGCTCTGTGCCCGCATGGGCCAAAATGTCCTTCGCTTCCTCGGTCTGACATTTTGACTTTGACGGGTCCCTG
>JBMOLU010000029.1:0-85302 GCA_049325275.1 Chloroflexota bacterium | reverse complement strand
CAAGGCTCACGATATGATCCAGGACGGCAAAGATGTGAAGGCCGTTTTCGATTCCTTATTCTCAAAACAACTCGTCCAGGCCGCTACCGGCTTGGCTTTATGATTTCAAAATACAACAGTCGAGTTATTAACGACGAAAAGCGAGTACAAAATGCCAGAAAACCCCACGCTTCAATCATCCGCTCAGTCGAGCAGTCCGGTCGGCCATTTGCGCCAGGAGTATGAGACGCAACAGGCTTTGTTCGATGCGCAACCGGCGCTGGTACAGCGTTTTCTCGAGGCCCAGGCGCGCCAGTTGGCGGATGCCATCACCCAGCACGCCAGCCAGGTGCGCTTCAGCCTGCCGGATCGCGTCGTACCTGTGCCTGGTGGCCAACCGGAAGCAGTGCCTGCCAACCAGCGCGAGCAGGCTGTCGGTAAAATCATCGATCGCCTGACCGGGTCCAATTTGCAGGTCAATGTGCGCCAGCGGTTGATGGAACTGGAGAGCGCCGGCGAGGCGGCGGTTGCCGCCGGCGGCAACCTGCTGCGCCACGCAACCGTATCTTACATGGTGCGCAGTATGCTGCCCGCCGGGCGTTCGGTCGTTTATACGTCGGCAGACGGGGAGGAAATTCCCTCTATCCCTGCCAGCCGTGAGCGGGTGAAAGAGTCGGCGATCACCGCCGTAACCGATGCCATTGCAGAGGAAGGCGCCATGGACGAGGCCGAGCGCGGCGAACTGCTCGTTCCTTACGTGGAGTATGCCCGCCGTTTCTACCTGCCGCAGTGGGTGGCCTTCGACGATGAAGATCGCCTCCTGGTAAACTCGGTGGGCGAGGCCGAAGCGCACGTGCAGTCCATGCAGCGCTTCCTGGGCATTTTACATGCCGCCGTCTACCTGGCCCCTTACATGGTGGCTGACGACGAATACCAGCAGAAGCGTTATGGCATGTTAGGGCAGATCGTCAACCAGGGCCGGGCGCTGGCGCGCTACCAGGTGCGGGAGATCGTTGCCACGATCAAACGCCGCGCCGCAGCGCACGAACTCAACCGCGGCTTGAGCCTGAGCCTGCCCTTTTTCGACGATCAAGATCTCGAGATGAAGATGCACGCTTTTCAAGTCATCCCTGCCGGGCGGATCATGTTCGTGCCGGCTTTTGTGGTCCGTGCCGCCCGTGAGGAGCAGGCCAAAGTGGCGCAGGACACGCGCCTGAACCCTTCGACGCGCAAGCACTTGCTGGTAAGCCTGAAGATGCTGGAAGATGCGTTCATCCGTTGAGGCTTGGTGAGGTCCCCATGTTATTCTCGATCCTGTTACTGGCTGTAATCGTTTTTCTCTCCTGGAAGGCCGCCCCGCGTGAAAAGGCGGAAGACGCCCACGTACACGGCGCCGGGCAGGTGGGCCTGCTGGCGGCGCTGGCTTTGTTCGGCGTGGACTACTTTACGTCCTTCTATTATGCGACCGGCGAAATGATGCATGCGCTTCACCCTTATGGCTTGCAGCGCTACGCGTACTTTGCCGTGGCCGTCATTGCCCTGGCGAATGTGGTCTTCGGCGCGTTATACATGTACTCGCTGGGAGTCTTTCGTGAAGGTGGTGGTTCGTTTGCCGCGGCCATGCGTTACCTAGGGCCTTCCATCAGCCTGGTGGTTGCCGTGGTCCTGGTGCAGGATTACATTTTTACGATCGTCGTTTCGACACTGTCGGGCAGCGATCAACTGCTTTCGGTAATCGGGGAGTACAACAGTGGCTGGTTCTGGCACTTTTTGATCGGCGCCATCCTGGCAAGTTTTACTTACTTCTTTACCATCCGCGGGCGCGGCGAATCGGCGCAACTGGTTTTTACCTTGATCGGTGTATTCGCCCTGATGACAACGACCATGTTTATCGGTCTCGTTACCGCGCAGGGAGGCGGTGCGGCCGCAGCAGATGCTGCTGAGCCGGTAAAAAACGTGTCGCTGCTCGAGGCGCTCTATCACATGCTGGCGGCTTCGATGAAAGGCCTGGTGGCCTTAACCGGCCTGGAAGCGATGTCGGATGGTATCCAGTTCGTCGTAGACGAAGACGCCGCCATTGTCCGGTGGGGCAAGAAGCGCCTGCCGAGCCTCAAAAAACTATGGAGTTTTTACAGCGGCAAGCCGGGCATCGGCCGTTTCGTACAGACGTCGTTCCTGTTCTACGGCGGCCTGACGACGCTGGCGCTGACGTTTTTCTCGCTGAAGTTTCATGTCTTTGACGGCACAGACGGGCGAACGCTCGTCGGCAACCTGGCCGTGATCGGTTTCGGGCAATTTCCCGGGGGAGACTTACTGTTTTGGGTCTACCAGTTCCTTGCCGTGGGCCTGCTGGCGGCTGCTTCGATGACCGCCTATCAAGATTTGCAGGCCATCACCTGGCGCAATGTGGCGATTGGTGAAATCCCCGAAATCGTCGTCTACCGCAATCCCAAGGGCACTTTTACCCGGCCGGTAACGGCTGCTTTTGTGACGGCCGTGATCGTCCAGTTCCTGGTGCGCGGCGATACCAGCACTGCCGTCCCCTACTATGGCGTCGGTGTTTTCCTGCCGATTACGGCCATGGGGCTGGCAATCCGCCGGCACATCTCCCTTAACTACACCGGCAAGGCGCGGGCATGGGGGCTCGCGGCGGCCACCTTCTCGACCGTGCTTTCGGCTTTGATCTTTGTCGGTCAGGTGGTCGGTAAATGGTCGGAAGGTGGCTGGGTGGTCCTGCTTGTCTTGATCTTCCTGGTGCTCATCGCGCACGCCGTTTTGCTTTCGCCCACAGGATACCGCACACAGGAGGACATCCGCCGCATCATTCGGGATAAGTCCCGGGTCGAAGGTCCCATGGGCGACATGGTCACCTGGCAATCACAGCGTACCCAGGAATACCGCTACCAACTGATGATCAAAGTGGCCCAGTTCGCCGAACTATTTGGTATACGCCGGCCGATGCGTTTCGAGCCGCCGGTCCCTGCGGGAGACTATGACGCCGTCATGGCTGCCGCTCGCAATTCGCACACACCGCAGACGCTCCAGGAGCAGTATGATGCCAACCAGCCCAAACCGGAGCCGCGCCTGGGGGGAAAACCGAGTGAAACCGGATCGGGTTCGGAGCCTGATCAGCAGCCGTAGTTGTTGACAGGGGAAAGGTTGAGAGGATGGGGCCTTTCAACCTTTCCCCTGATCACCTTTAAGATGTCTGCCCCCATTTACGCCCTGCGCGTTTCCGACGTTTATACAGCTTTAGAAACCTGCCCGGAAGGACTGTCCGTTGCCGAGGCGCAGCAGCGTGTTGCCTTGTACGGACAGAACGTCATTACCGAGCCCCCCGAATCCCCGGCGTGGGTAAAACTTCTCGCGCAAATCAATCATCCGATGGCCTGGCTGTTGCTGTTGGCCGGCCTGATCGCGCTGTTCGTGGGCCAGCCCGGCCTGTGGCTCGTCATTTGGGGCGTTGTGTTGACCAACGTGGCCTTTTCTTACTGGCAGGAATTCCGCGCCAGCCGTGCCGTGTCTGCTTTGCGCGAGATGCTGCCGCCGCAGGCGCGCGTGCTTCGGGACGGCGAGGAAGTCTATCTTTCGGCCAACGAACTGGTGCCCGGCGATGTGCTCGTGCTCGCTGAAGGTGATAATATCCCCGCCGACGCGCGTGTGGTGGAAGAATACGGCCTGCGCGCCAACAACGCCTCGCTCACAGGGGAAGCCATGCCCGCCCGCAAGACCGCTGACGCCTCGCTGCGTGAGGGTTTGACGGAAGTCGAACGCCCCAATCTCGTTTTTGCAGGCACATCGATCTTCTCGGGTACCGGAAAAGCGGTGGTGTATGCAACCGGCATGTTGACGCAGTTTGGCCGCATCGCCAACCTGACCCAGGCCGTGCGCGAAGAACCCAGCCTGCTGATGGAAGACATGAAGCGCGTCACCCGCAAAATCACCTTCGTCGCACTGGCGATCGGCGCTGCAGTTTTCTTTACCAGCGTGCTCGACGCCGGGATGAACCAACTCGAGGCGCTGATCCTTGCCATCGGCCTGATTGTGGCGGTGATCCCCGAAGGCCTGATCCCGACGGTTACGCTCACCCTTTCCAAGGCCGTGCAGCGCCTGGCGCGCCAGGACGTACTCGTCAAAAAAATGGCCGTCGTCGAAACGCTGGGAACGACTTCAATCATTTGCACCGACAAGAGCGGTACGTTGACCCAAAACCAGATGACGGTCAGCGAAGTGTGGGCCGGCGGGCATCGCTTTCACGTCTCCGGCATCGGCTACGAACCGAATGGTGCCTTGATCTCGCTCGATGGCGAAGCGCACCTGGCCGACGTACAGGCCATCATGGAAGCCTGCCTGATGTGCAACAACGCACGCCTCAATCCGCCGACGGCCGTAAATGATCGCTGGACCAGCCTGGGCGATCAAACCGAAGTCGCCCTGCGCGTGCTGGCCCTCAAAGGCGGCCTGAACCAACTGGCCGTGGCGCGCGCCTTGCCGCGCGCCCACGAACTGCCCTTCGATGCACGGCGCAAGCGCATGAGCACGATCCACTGGTCCGAGGGCCAGCAAACCGTCTTCGTCAAGGGCGCGCCAAAAGAAGTATTACAGCTCTGTACGCACATTTATGTGAATGGTGAGGTGCGCCCGTTGGATAACGAACTGCGCGCGCAGGCCCTGGCGGCAAACGATGAGTACGCCCGCCATGCCCTGCGCGTGCTGGCGTTGGCCCGGCGCAGCCTGCCGCCGCGTAGCGGTCCTTACGTCGTCGAGGAGATCGAGCGCGATCTGACCTTCCTGGGCCTGGCCGCCATGATGGACCCGCCGCGTACCGACGTGGCGGAGGCCGTGCAGTCTTTTCACAAAGCAGGTATCCGCATGGTCATGATCACCGGCGACTATGGTCTGACGGCAGAGTCGATGGCCCGCCGCGTCGGGATGCTGGTCAGCGCACATCCACGGATCGTTACCGGCGCTGAACTGGATGAACTGGAAGATTTCCAACTGCAAGAGATGCTCGGCGAAGAGGTGATCTTCGCCCGCATGGCCCCCGAGCACAAGCTGCGGCTGGTTGCCGCTTACCAGGCACGTGGCGAAGTGGTGGCCGTGATCGGCGATGGCGTCAACGATGCCCCCGCCCTGCGCAAGGCCGATGTTGGTATTGCGATGGGGTACACCGGCACCGACGTTGCCAAAGAAGCCGCCGATGTGATCCTGACGCGTGACAATTTCCGCGCCGTTTCGCTGGCGATCATGGAAGGCCGCGCCGTCTACGATAACCTGCGCAAGTTCATTACGTACATCTTTACCAGCAACGTCCCCGAAGTGCTGCCCTTCCTGGCCATGGCCTTGTTTCACATTCCGCTGGCGCTGACCGTGCCGCAAATCCTGGCGATCGACCTGGGCACCGACCTGCTGCCTGCGCTGGCGCTGGGGGCCGAACGCCCCGAGCCGGGCGTGATGGAACGTGCCCCGCGCCCGCGTTACAAGCCCCTGTTGGATCGCAGCATCGTGCTGCGTTCCTTTTTCTGGCTTGGCCTCATCGAAACGATCTTGTGTTATCTGGCGTTTTACTATGTTCTGTATTCCAATGGCTACGCCAACCTGTTAGAATTCCCCCGTGTGGACTGGTTGCCGTATCGCGAGCGCCTGACGAGCCACGCCGGGTTGGTGTACGTGATGGCAACGACCGTTTTTCATGCGGGTGTGGTCATGGCGCAAATCGGCAATGCGTATGCCTGTCGCACGGAACGCGGGCACGTGCGTTACCTGGGCTTGCTGAAAAACCGCACGCTGATCATCGGCGTGCTCGCCGAAGTCAGCCTGATTCTGGCGCTGATTTACGTGCCACCGCTGGCGCGTCTTTTCGAGCACTATCCTTTCCCGGCTGAGTATTGGATCGTCCTGGCCTGTTTTGGCCCGCTGCTTTATGTTCTGGATTGGCTCCGGCGCGAGATTTTTCGCCGGTTGAAAAAATAATGGAATCGTCTAATTTCTCCAACCCGCATGATGGAGGTCGAAAATGAAAGCCATTGTTATGGGCTGTGGCCGCCTGGGTGAACAGGTTTGCCGTCTGCTGGCCGATGGCGGGCACGACGTTCGGGTGATCGACTATAACCCCGAAGCCCTGGAGCGCCTGGGGCCAGAAGTGAACGTCAAAAAGATTACGGGGGTCGGCTTCGATCGGGACGTTTTGATCGAGGCCGGTATTCGCGACGCCGATGCGTTTGTCTCCACGAGTGCGTCGGACAATGCCAATATCATCGCCGCGCGTATCGCCCGCAACATCTTTTGTGTGCCGAAAGTGGTTGCCCGCTTGTACGACCCTCGCCGGGCCGAAATCTATCGCCGGCTGGGGCTGATTACGATCTCGGCAACGAACTGGGCAGCCGAACGTGTACGCGAACTGCTCTTGCATGCAGAGCTGGATTCAGTCATGGCTTTTGGCAAAGGCGAGGTTGCCCTGATCAATATCGAAGCGCCGCCACCTTTGTACAACCGCACCGTGAAGCATATTTCCGTTTCGGGTGAAATCAACGTGGTGGCAATTACCCGCCGGGGACAGGCCTTTATCCCGGCGCTGGGTAGCGAAGTTCAGGAAGGGGATATCTTGCACCTGGCCGTGCTGGCAACGTCCATGAATCAGGTCGAGGTCTTGTTGGGCATGACCGGAGGTATGCTGTGAACATGAATGTGATGATCGTGGGTGGCGGCAAGACGGGCGCCTATCTGGCGCACTTGCTGCTCGAAGAAGGCCACCAGGTAAAGATCGTTGAATCTCGGCAGGCCGTGATCGAGCGCTTACAAGACGAGTTTTCGCCGGAAAACCTCGTGTCCGGCGATGGGAGTTCGCCGGCCGTCCTGGAAGCTGCCGGGATCGCCAACGCTCAGGTACTGGCGACGGTGACCGGGGAAGACGAGGTCAACCTGGTGATTGCGACGTTGGCGAAGTTCGAGTTTCACACACCGCGCGTCATCGCCCGCGTGAACAATCCCAAGAACGCCTGGCTGTTCACCGCCGAGATGGGCGTAGACGCCTCGCTGAATCAGGCCGACATCATGTCCAAGCTGATCGAGGAAGAAATGTCCCTGGGCGATATGTTCACGCTGCTCAAACTGCGGCGCGGCAAGTATTCCCTCGTAGAAGAGAAGGTCCCGCCCGGTGCGCCTGCCCTGGGAATTGCCATCAAAGACATGAACCTGCCCGATGAGTGTGTCATTGCTGCCATCATTCGCCAGGGCACGGTGCTCATTCCCCGGGGCGCATCGACGCTCGAAGAAGGCGACGAGGTGCTCTTCATTACCAATGCGGAAGGCAGCCAGAGTCTGGCGAATTTGTTTGCCCTGCCGGCCGCCAATCCACCCGAATCTGTTTGACCGATTTCGCCCCCTTCGGGTATAATCGGGCTTCGTCTGGCTAAGACAGATAGATATGAGAAGAAAGTAGGACTGATTTTATGCCGAAGCGAACGTATCAACCCAAAATTCGCCGTCGCGTGCGCGTTCATGGTTTTCGTGCGCGTATGGCCACCGCCGGTGGCCGTAAGGTTCTCAAGGCCCGCCGGGCACGTGGCCGCGCCCGTCTGGCGGTTACGATGAACAACCACGTCAAGAGCGTGAACTGGAACGGCTCTTAAGCAGGCTTACCAGGCATCGAGGGCCTTTGCGCCCCTCGGCCTTGTCTGGAATGGGTGAAACGCAAATTCCGCCTGAACAGGTCAACCGATTTCAAGCGGGTGCGGCAGTCAGGAAAGTCATATGCCCACCCGCTTATCGTGTTGATCGCGCTGCCCAACGAGACGGGGCGCACCCGCTTCGGTGTGGCTGCCGGCCGTTCGGTGGGAGGGGCTGTGCAGCGCAACCAGGCCAAGCGCTGGCTGCGCGAAACCGTTCGCAGCCAGCTTGCGTATGTGCCTCCAGGTTGGGACGTCGTGCTGTTGGCCAGACGCCCCATCATGCAGGCCGATTTTCAAGAAGTGCGCGCGGCGGTTGTCGCACTGCTGCGCCGGGCCCGTTTGTGGCAGGAACGTGATGGACTCTCAACCGCTTCCGACTTCTGAGCGCACGTCCGTGGATGCTGCGCTGCGCGACCTGCCGTTCACGTTTGGCAACCTGGCCCGCTGGCCGCTCTTGGCGCTCATCCGTTTGTACCAGGCCACACTTTCGCGCGCCCTGCCCCCGGACACCTGCCGCTTTTATCCATCCTGCTCGCATTACGGTTATCAAGCCATCTACAAATACGGGGCGATCAAGGGTACTTGGATGGCTGTCTGGCGTGTGTTGCGCTGCAACCCGTTCAATCCCGGAGGCTACGATCCGGTACCCTGATGGAATGTGACAACCTTTATGAAATCTCGTTTTTTGCTTCCCTTTTTCCTCTTGATCGCCGCAGCGCTTCTCTCCGCTTGTTCGGGCGGGTATCAAACCACCGGTTGGCCCAGCGTGCATGTGGATGACCAGACGGCTTACCTGGCGAGCGGCCCACATGTGTATGCAGTCGGTCTGGAAAACGGCCTGGAACGTTGGCGTTTTCCTGAAAAGGCGGATATGAAGATGCAGTTCTATGCCAAGCCTGCGATGACCCCCGACGGGCAGTTGATCGTCGGCGACTACAGCCACATCTTGTACAGCCTCAACCCCGAAACCGGCCTGGAAAACTGGCGCTTCGAGGAGTCGCAGTACGGTTATATCGCCGGCCCTCTGGTAACCGAAAGCGCCATTTTTGCACCCACCAACGGCGGCCAGGTATATGCGCTCGATTTGAAAGGCAATTTGCGCTGGCGCAAGTCGCTGGACGGGCAGCACGGCATCTGGACGCAGCCCGTCATGGGCGCCGATTGTGGCTGTATTTACGTCGCATCGATGGATCATCGCCTGTATGCTTTGAACGCTGAGAATGGTGAAATCTTGTGGGTTTCGGAAGGCCTGGGCGGTGCTTTCGTCGGCCGGCCGGCGTTGAGTGAAGTGGGCGTGCTCTACGCCGGTAATTTCGATAAGAAAGTGGTGTCTTTGAACGCCCAAACCGGCGCCGCCGCTGCGCCGGCCTACGAAACGGATGCCTGGGTCTGGTCGGGTATGGCGCTGGTCGATGACCGGCTGTATTTTGGCGACCAGGCAGGCAACTTCTATGTCCTCGATACGGCCGACGGTTTGTCACCGCTTGCCAAGGTGCCGGGTACGGAAGCGATCGTGTCGACGCCCCTGGTCGTGAGCGATACCGTTTACGTAACGACACAGGATGGCTCGCTGCTTTTGTTCGATCGGGATGGCAACCCGCAAGGCAGGCAGGCCTTTGCAGAATCCGAACTGCCCAGTTCGCCGGTTCAGGCAGACAACCTGATTTTGCTGGCACCGATCAAGCTCGACTCTCTGCTGATTGCCGTCAACGCCCAGGGCTTGCAGCAGTGGGCCTTTGTGCCGGAGAAAAAATAGGAAAGAGATCTGAGAAATGTGGAATACACTCATCCTTCAGCCCATGCTCAATATCTTGGTGGGCATCTACAGCCTGGTCGGCAGCTTCGCTATCGCCATCATCCTCTTCACGCTGCTCATCCGCCTGGTCACACATCCCCTCACCGTCAGCCAGATGAAGGGCACGCAGCAGATGACCGATCTGCAAAAGTCAAAAGAGTGGCTGGACATTCAAAAGAAGTACAAGGACGATAAGCAAAAACAGCAAACTGAGCAGGCGCGTTTGATGCAAGAAAAGGGCATCAACCCGGCCGGCTCGTGCCTGCCGCTCTTAATCCAGATGCCGATCATCTTCGGCCTGTACCAGGCGGTCAATGCTGCCCTGGCCTCCAGCCCCGTGCAGTTGCTCAACCTGTCGAAGCTGCTTTACCCGTTCATCGACGGAGCCGGCCTCATCCCGCTCCGCAGCCAGTTCTTGTGGATGGACCTCAGCCAGCCGGAGAAACTGATGGTCTTCGGTTTCGGCATCCCGGTGTTGGCGATTTTCGTCGGTATTACCCAGTACATGCTCGGCAAGGTGATGGTCATGCCTTCAGCCACCGGCGATCCCAACGATCAGGCGGCTCAGATGGGCAAGATGATGAACCTGTATATGCCCTTCATGATGGCCTGGATTACCTATTCGGTCCCCGCCGGCCTGGCGCTCTACTTTGTTGCCACCAACGTGTTTACCTTCATTCAGTATGCTTTGATGGGCAAGGCCGATTTACGCAAGTTGATTCCCGGTTTGAAACCAAAAGCGAGCTAAAAGTCGAGGCGATTATGACAACTCATGCCACTATTGAAGTCATTGCAGACAATGTACAAGACGCTGTTGAAAAGGGCCTGGGCGAGCTCGGCCTGCCTCAGGAAGCTGTGGAAGTCGAAGTGTTGGATGCCGGCACGCGCGGCTTGTTCGGCCTGGGGAACCGGCAGGCGCGTGTGCGCCTGATTGTGAAAGAGGCTTTCCCGGTGCAGTCTGAATCGCCCTCGGCGCCCGCCAAGATCGAAGAGCCCGAGGCGCTCCCGGCCGAGATGGGTATGGCCGACATCGAAGCGGCTGTCGAGGCGGAAATGGACGAACTGCTGACGATTGCGCGGGACACGGTCGCCGAACTGCTGGAAAAAATGCAGGTCGAAGCCAGCGTTACCGCCAGTTACGGTGAGACGGACCACGACCGTGACCGTACGCCGGTGCTGGTCGACATTCATGGCGACGATCTCAGCATCTTGATCGGCAAGCGTGCCGAGACGCTGAATGCCTTACAGTACATTGCCGGCCTGATCATCAGCAAGCAGGTGGGCGATTTCGTGCCCCTGATGGTGGACGTGGAAGGCTACCGTGTGCGCCGTTCCAACCAGCTGCGCCAACTTGCCCGCCGCATGGCCGATCAGGTGGCCAAGACGGGACGCCGCCTGGCGCTCGAACCCATGCCCGCCAGCGAACGCCGCATCATCCACATGGAACTGCGCGAGCATCCCTTCGTGACCACCGAATCGGTCGGCGAAGAACCTTACCGCAAGTTAACGATTCTTCCGAAAGATTAACCTTCGTTCTTGCTGCCACCGTCGAAAAACGACGAGTTTTGGGCTGCAGGGCAGCCCGAAGCCCGTCGTTTTTCCGTTCTTTGGAGTCGTTTCCCGCGCGAGCGGGTATTCTGGTATGATCGAACTATGAGTGACAGTTTCTCTGAATCGTTTTCCTCTGTGACGCCCCAGGTCGTCCCACATAGCCGTGAAGCCGAAGAAGCAGTAATCGGCGCGGTGCTGATCAACCCCGAAGCCTACTATGATGTGGCTCAGTTCCTGAAAGCCGATGATTTTTACATTCACCGGCACCGCTGGATTTGGGAATCTTTCACGCGCTTGCACGAACGGCGCGTGCCGATCGATTTCCTTACCGTCACCGAGGAACTCGACCAACAGGGGCAACTGGCCGAAGTGGGCGGCCCAGCCTACCTCTCGGCGCTAACCAGCAACGTGCCGACCTCCTTGCACGCCGAGGCGTATGGCCGTCTCGTCGAGCAGACTTCATTGCGCCGCAAGATGCTGGAAGCCGCCAACCAGATCGCCAAGCTGGCCTACCAGGAAGATCTGACGGTCGATACGGTGATGGACGACGCCGAAAAAGCCATCTTCGGTGTTAGCGAGCGCCGCACGGTGCGCGATTTGCAGCCCATCCAGCAGGTGCTTTCCGAATATTACGACCGCATCGACCAGCTTTCCCAGCGCGATGACGAAGCCTACGGCGTGCCTACCGGGTTTATCGATCTCGATCGCATGTTAAGCGGCCTGCAACCGTCGGATTTGCTGATCGTGGCCGGAAGGCCGGGGATGGGCAAGTGTGTCACAGCAGATACTTGCCTGGTTGACCCGCGTAACGGGGGATTGGTGACGATCGAAGAAGCCGTCCGGCGCCAGGAAGCATACTTGCTGACACTCTCCGAAAACTATCGCTTGCAAGCTGCGCAGGCATCTGCTTTTGTGAATGATGGTTTGAAACCTGTTTACCGGGTACAGACTTCCCTGGGGCGTGAGATTAAAACCACGTTGACACATCCTTTTCTGACGATTGGCGGTTGGCGGCCATTAGCCGAATTGGGCGTGGGAAGCAGGGTTGCTGTACCGCGCCACATTCCAGTGTTCGGTAAGGAAGTTATGCCAGAACACGAGATTAAGATTTTGGCTTACCTGTTGGCTGATGGGAACGTGACCGGGGCCAGCCCGTGTTTTACAAACAGCAACCCGCGTCTGCGCGAAGATTTTGCCGCTGCGGCCCTGCGCTTTCCAGGCGTACGAACGCGCCTGAAAGATACACATGGCCAACGGACGCCCACGGTGTACGTCATCAGCGACTTGGAGCAGGTGAAAGCTGGCCGTCAGGCTTTCGCCGATCGCCTGGTACAGGCGATGCAACGTGATGGCCGTTCGCGTAGTTGCCTTGCTGCGGCGGTAGGAATTTCTCCATCCTTGATCACCCAATGGCAGGCCGGGAAATGTGCGCCTTCTTCGCAGATATTCGAACGCTTATGTAATACGCTGGGTATGTCCGCTGAACAACTCATCCCACAGGGATTGGCCGCGATCAGCTGGAAAGGCCCCAATAGCCTGCGCCAGTGGCTGCAAAACCTGGATGCATGGGGGAAAACTGCTGCGGTGAAGGAAATTCCTGCTTGTATTTACCGCCTGCCGCGCCAACAATTGGCATTGTTCTTGAATCGCTTGTTTGCTTGTGATGGCAGTGTGTATCTACAACATGGGGAGCAGGTGGCGGTTTCCTACAGTACCGTTGCACTGAAGTTAGCGAAGGCCGTTCAACATCTATTATTGCGTTTTGGCATTCTGGCCAAGCTGCGCCACCGTCAGATCAAGTACGAAAGTGTTTGCCGTCAGGCCTACGAACTGCGCATCACCGGCACAGAGGACGTTTCTCTTTTCATCGAGCAAATCGGCGCTTTGGGCAAAGAAACCGCGATCGAAAACACGCGTCTCCAAATGGCGAAAAGTAAATCAAATCCCAATTTGGATGTTATCCCAATGGAAGTGTGGCCTATCATCGAGCACGCCAAGGATACGCGCGCCTGGGAAAATGTGGCTGTTGCAATGGGGCTGCCACCGGGATCAAATTTGCATGTCGGAAAGCGCGCACCAACGCGCCAACGATTACTGGGAATAGGTCAAACACTGCAATCTGAGCCGCTGGTAGCATTGGCGCAAAGCGATGTCTATTGGGACACCATCACCAGCATCGAATATCTCGGAGAACATCAGGTGTACGATCTGACCGTTCCCAGCACGCATAATTTTGTTGCTGACGATATGATCGTCCACAACACCGCTTTCATGCTCTCGATTGCCAAAAATGCCGCCCTGACCTACAAGAAACACATCGCTATCTTTTCGCTCGAAATGTCCAGTGAGCAACTCGTCCAACGCCTGATCGCCCAGGAAACAGGCATCGATAGCCACCGGCTGCGCACCGGCAAGTTGCTGGATGATGAATGGCCGCGTTTCTCTCACGCTGTCGAGGTGCTCGGTGATACCAAGGTTTTCCTCGACGATACCCCCAGCCTGACCCCCTTGCAGTTGCGCACCAAATGCCGCCGCCTGCACCTGGAGTATCGCATCGACCTGGTGATCCTCGACTACATTCAACTGATGAGCAGTGGCGGCGCCGGCGGGCGTAACGAGAACCGCGTGCAGGAGGTTTCTTTCATCTCCCGCAACCTGAAAATCCTGGCGCGCGAATTGAACGTCCCCGTGCTGGCCGCAGCGCAACTTTCACGTGCTATCGAACAACGCGCCGATAAAGACCCGCAGCTTTCGGACTTACGCGAATCAGGGTGCATCACTGGAGATACCTTGATCACCCTGGCAGATGATGGGCGTGAAGTTGCTATTCGTACACTCGAGGGGCAAAACAATTTCAATATCCTGGCACTGAACCCCCAGACGCTAAAAATTGAGTCGATGTTCGTCAGCCGTGCCTTTTGCACAGGGAGCAAACCCGTCTTTAAGCTACGCACTCGTCTGGGACGTACCATTCGTGCAACCGCCAATCACCGCTTTTTGACAATTTACGGTTGGAAGCGTTTGGACGAATTAATGGTGGATGACTTTGTGGCGTTGCCACGTGTCATTCATTCTGGTAGCCTTCAGACACTTTCGGATGGTGAACTGGCTTTGCTGGGTCACCTGATCGGCGATGGTTGCACTTTGCCCCGCCATGCGATCCAGTACACGACGCGTGAAGAAGATTTAGCGGAAACAGTAGCGACGTTGGCTTCTAATGTGTTTGGGGATGAGATTCTCCCAAGAATTTCTCAGAAGCGTACTTGGTATCAGGTTTACCTGGCTTCGGCCCGTCACCATACGCACGATGTTCATAGCCCACTCACGGACTGGCTAAAAAATTTGGGCATATTTGGTTTGCACTCATACGAGAAGCGCGTTCCTCCCCAGGTTTTTGCGCAGCCTAAGGAAGCCATTGCACTTTTCTTGCGGCATCTTTGGGCTACCGATGGCAGTGTCCAACTGATTAAGGGGAAACATTCTCGCCCGATTATTTATTATGCCACCAGTAGCCCGCAATTGGCTCAAGATGTTCAATCGTTATTATTACGGTTAGGAATCAACGCTATCTTGCGCCGCGTGCCTCAAAACGGAAAAGGCCGAGACTTGTACAACGTAATCATTACGGGCAAAACTTATTTAGAGATTTTTGCAGCTCGTGTGGGAGCAGTGGGTAAGTATCGGCAAGGTCGTCTGCTAGAAGTGCTCGAACATTTGCAGGAACGTTGTACCAGTACGAATCGAGACGTTATTCCGCATGACATTTGGCGTTTGCACGTCGTTCCAGCGATGCAAACACAAGGTATGACCACGCGACAAATGCAAGCGGCGGTTGGGAACGCTTACTGTGGTACTGCACTTTACAAGCAAAATGTCAGCCGCGCTCGCGCCCAGCGTGTAGCCGACGCAGTTCATTCGGACGAATTGGCTCGTCTGGCAAATAGCGATATTTATTGGGATTGTATTGAATCGATCTTGCCGGACGGTGAAGATCAAGTTTTTGATTTGACAGTGCCTGAGTTTCATAACTTTATTGCCAATAATATGATCGTTCACAACAGTCTCGAGCAAGACGCCGACATTGTCATGTTCATTCACCGTCCCGAAATGTACGAGAAGGAGACCCTCAAGCAAAACCTGGCGCAAATCAAGGTCGCCAAACACCGTAACGGCCCGGTCGGGACGGTCGAGCTGGTCTTCCTTAGCAACCTGACGCGCTTCGAAAACGCCGCCACCCATAACGTCGACCTCGGCCAGGTGTAAGCGATGAACCTTGCCTTTTTCGCCTCCCACCGCGGCAGCAATATGCAGGCCGTGTTGGATGCCTGCAAAGCCGGCATCCTGAACGCCCACCCTTGCCTGGTGATCGGCAACAACAGCGGCGCCGAAGCGCTTGCACGCGCCAGGCAGGATGGAATCCCGGCTTTCCATCTCAGCGTCAAAACGCATCCGGACCCTGCGCAGCTCGATGCTGCGACGTTAAGTTTGCTGCAAGAGCACCGCACCGATCTGATCGTTTTGGCCGGGTACCTGCGCAAGTTAGGCCCGCAGACGCTGGCAGTGTTTCAACGGCGGGCGATCAATATCCATCCGGCTTTGCTGCCGAAGTATGGTGGCCAAGGAATGTACGGCCTGCGCGTGCACGAAGTGGTGCTGGCTGCCGGCGAGACGGAAACCGGTGTGACGATCCACCGGGTTGATGAAGCTTACGATCACGGCGACATCCTGGCCCAGTGCCGGGTGCCCGTCCTCGCAGGGGACACGCCCGAAAGCCTGGCGCAGCGCGTGCTGGCCTGCGAGCACCGCTTTTTGGTCGAAACGTTGCAAAGGATTGTGGCCGGTGATGTCGTCCTTTAACGGTTTTCCTTCTTCGAAAGAGCACCTGACGCCCATTCCGGCGACCTTTTTTAGCGAACTGCTGCCGGCGATCGATCACTTGGATGAGTTGAAGCTCACCCTGTATGCCATCTGGAAGCTCGACCGTCTGACGGGAGAGTTTCGCAGCCTGCGCCGGGCAGACTTCACCGGCGATGCCCGTCTGATGGCCGCCCTGGCAAAACCCGGCCTGCCTGGTGAGCAGGCGGTAGATGAAGCCCTCGAACGCGCCGTGATCCGGGGCACGCTGCTGAAGGTCACCTTGAAGCTGGCGCAGGAAGAGACGTTTTATTTCCTCAATTCTCCCAAGGGGCGGGCTGCGGTGCAGGCCATCCAGCAGGGCCGCTGGCGCCCGAGCAGGGAAGCCGCCGCCATCGAACTGGACCATGATCGCCCGAACGTCTTCCGCCTCTACGAACAGAATGTCGGCCCTTTGACGCCGATGCTCTCCGAGGAACTGCGCGAAGCCGAACAAACCTACCCCCCTGAATGGATTCACGATGCCATTCAGATTGCTGTCGAAAACAACAAGCGCAACTGGCGTTATATCGCCGCCATCTTGCGCCGCTGGCAGGAGAAAGGACGCGATGAGCGAAAAGCGCCTGATAGACGAGACTCTGAGAAAGATCGCCGCCAATACGCAGATTGGGAAGATAGCTGAGCCTGCGGGGCGAGCGCACACGCTGCCCGGTGCACCCGGTTGCCCGCACTGCGGCGGGCTGGGTTACCTGCGCCAGGATCTGCCGGTCGGCCACCCCGATTTCGGCAAGCTGCAAATTTGTTCCTGCCGCAAAGGCGACATCAGTCAGCAGATCTACCGTCGCCTGTACGCCCTCAGCAACCTCGACGAGTTGAAGCAGCTTACCTTCGAGAGCTTCCAGCCGCGTGGCCACGTCGGCTTGCGCCCGGCGTTGGCCGATTCACTGGAATTGGCTTTCAACCAGTCCTGGCAGTTTGCGCAGAAACTCGAAGGCTGGCTGCTCTTGCAGGGAGGGTACGGCTGCGGTAAGACGCACCTGGCAGCGGCCATCGGTAATTTTGCCGTCAGCATGGGCGTGCCGACCCTCTTCCTGACGGTCCCCGATCTGCTGGACACCCTGCGCTTCTCGTATGACAGTCCCGAAGCCACCTTCGAACAGCGCTTCGAAGAGATTCGCACGGCCCCACTGCTAATCATGGATGACTTCGGTACCCAAAACGCCACCTCTTGGGCGCAGGAAAAGCTTTTCCAGATTGTCAACTATCGCTACGTCAACCGCCTGCCGCTGGTGATCACGACCAACCTGATGCTCGAGCAAATCGAAGGGCGCATCCGTTCCCGCCTGGAAGATCCCAATCTAGTGACGCGCGTCTTCCTGCGTGCTCCCGATTACCGCCAGCCGGCCAGCGAAATGGGCCGCGACCAGCTTTCCTCGCTCGATCTGCTTCACAACCTGACCTTCGCCACATTTGATTTGCGAAAAGGCGAAAACTTGCCCGCCGAACACATTGCCAGCCTGGAAAAGGCCCTCAAGGCCGCCCAGGAATTCGCCAAGTCGCCGCGTGGATGGTTGGTGCTTACCGGCACGTACGGCTCCGGCAAGACCCACCTGGCCGCGGCGATCGCAAACTATCGTGCCGACCTGGGCCTGCCGCCACTGGTCGTCAACGTTCCCGATCTGATGGGCCACCTGCGGGCGACGTTCAACCCCAGCAGCACGGTCAGTCTCGATCAGCGTTTCGAGGAAGTCCGTACGGCGCCGCTCTTGATCCTCGACGACCTGGGTACGGAGGCAATTTCTCCCTGGGTGCGCGAAAAGCTTTACCAGTTGTTCAACTATCGTTACCTGGCCGAGCTGGCGACGGTGATCACAACCCCCGAATTCAAAACCGAAATGGACCCGCGCCTGCTCAGCCGCATGCAAGACACGCGTATCTGCCGCATCGTGGCGGTTACGGCCCCCTCTTATCGCGGTGGAGGGTTGCCACCCAAATCGCCTGGTCGACACAAGCGTGCTGTATCCTGATGGGGTGTACCGGTTATACTTATGCGCCTTTACATCATTCGCCACGGCGACCCTGACTATGCCAACGACTGCCTCACCGAAACCGGGCAGGTCGAAGCTGCGGCTTTAGGCGAATACATGGCTACAATTGGCCTCGACCGGCTCTATTGTTCTCCGTTAGGCCGCGCCCGCCAGACGGCGGCGCCTATCGCCGCCGAGACCGGATTGGAAGCCAGGGTTTTGGAATGGACGCGTGAACTGCCTTACTTACCGGTCGTTGAAGATCGTCTTTCTTACTGGGACATTCACGGGCATTTGATACGCCACCCCGAATACCTGACCGATCCACGCCAATGGAACGTCATCGCACCGTTTGCTGCAGTGCCATTGGATAAGATGTTTCACTCGGTGGTGGAGAAATCTGATGAATTCCTGGCTTCGTTGGGTTATGAACGTCAAAACGGGGTGTACGCCGTGCACCAGTCCAACACCTGGAAGGTGGCGGTGGTCTGCCATGGTGCGTTTGGGTTGTTGTGGCTTGCGCACCTGCTTGCCATCCCCTTGCCTTTGATGTGGGCGGGGTTCTATTTGCATCCTACCTCCATCACGACTGTCCTGTTCGACGAACGCACACCCGGGGTCGCTACCCCGCGCTGTATTGGGTTGGGAGAGACGCCCCATCTTCACCAAAAGCGAATCCCCCTCAGCCGCATGGGCATTCATGGCAACTATTGGTGAGCGAACATGACCGATCGATCCTGCCACTCTTGTCGCTCGCTTACGGGGGAAAAACGTATTTCCCCCGGCCCGGTTATTTATGAAGGCCGGTTTTGGCTCGTCGAACACGCCTACCCGACCGCCCTCAAAGGCTGGCTGGTGCTGGTGCTCAAGCGCCACGCCGAAGCCCTGCACGAACTGACGGCCGATGAATTTGTCGAGTTGGGACAGTTACAGCAGCGTGTAGCCAAGCTTCTCCGTGCTGAAACCGGCTGCCAGAAGGAATACTCGGTTTGTTACGCCGAAATGGCCGGGTTTTACCACATCCATTTTCACATCATCCCACGGGCAGCCGATTTGCCGGATGAGCTTAAAGGGGGCAAAATCTTTGCCATGCTCAAAGCTGCCGATGGCAATATCGTACCGGCGGAAGAAATCCGCCAGTTGTGTCGGCGCCTGGGCGAGCGTTTTCCACGTTGAAGCGCCGCCTTCTCATGCGGGCATTGGCAGCCAAGATGACCACTCTCTCAAAACAACATAAAAATATGCTTCTGTTTCTCTGCACCGGCAATTATTATCGCAGCCGTTTTGCCGAGCTTTGGTTCAACCAGCGCGCCAAAGCGGCAGGCTTACCCTGGGCGGCTATCTCGCGTGGGATTGCCACCGAACTGGGCGCTGGCAACATCGGCCCGATTGCCGATGCGGTTGTGCGTTATCTGGCGGGACGCGGTGTTGCCTTCGATGGCCCCCCACGTTTTCCCCAGCAGCTTTGTGAAGCCGATCTGTTGGCTGCCGGGCGGGTGATCGCGCTGCACCAGGCCGAACACTTGCCGATGATGCTTCGCCGTTTTCCGGCGTGGGCCGAGCGGATTGCCTATTGGCATGTTGCCGATTTGGATGGCCTTTCGGCCGCTGATGCGTTACCGCGCATTGCCGGGTTGGTCGATGGGCTGGTTGAGCAACTGGCTGGCGCAAATGCCTCATGTTTTGAGCTTGAGACGCGTCTAATGGGTGATGATAACGAATGAAAGCCTCCACACTGATTTAATAGCCCGCTGTGTGGCCGGTGAGCTGGCTGCGCAGGAAGAATGGGTACGCCAAAATCACCTGCCCGTTTATCGGTTGGCGCTCGCCACCTTGGATGATCCTGCCGAAGCGGATGATATCGCCCAGGAAGTGCTCTTGACCGCGCTCGATGCGCTGAAATCCTTTCGTGGGGATGCAACTTTACGCACATGGCTCTATACGCTCACCGTCAATGCTTGCCGTGGGCGTATGCGTAAACAGCGCGTGCGCCAGCGCCTGCAAGAAACCCTTCAGGGCCTGTTTCGCCTGCACCAACAAGCCGCTCTACCTATCGAGGAACAGACCATCCGGCGCCAATCCAATGGGATGCTGTGGGAAGCAATCCAGGCGCTACCTGATGGTCAACGGATGACCGTCATCCTGCGCTATTACCAGGAACTGCCCGTCGCGGAAGTGGCCCAAGTCTTGCAGATCAGCGAGCGTTCGGCTTACGAGCGTTTACAGGCGGCTCATGCCAAGCTACGCGCTTCTCTGGGAGCTATTTTTGAAGATGATGGAGGGGCTTATGCATAAACTAACTCACTTGCAGGCCCTGCGCCTGATCGATGCCGGTTATCATGCTTTACCTCGTGAAGATCAGCTTGCCCTGGCTGCACACCTGGAAACCTGTAGCGAGTGCCGCACTTACGCACACGATATGGCTACCCTTGGGCCAGAACTGGCGCAATTCTTCCAAGAACGTTGGGATAGATTCAAACCAAAAGCCAATGTGACGGCTGGTATGCACCACCCTGCAATACGACAGAGCGCCTGGAGAAAAATATCTCGAGAGTTTGCCTGGGTGACTGTGGGTGTCCTGGCGTTTTTTGCTCTGCTCTGGGCGTTCCGTTTTTTGCTGCCACAGCAATCGCCCCAGCCGGGCGCAGCCACCTGGTTGCCCGATATTTCACCGACAGCGACACCGTTGCCGACGGTCACGCCCTATCAGCCCACCTACACACCACTTTCCTCCCTTGAAACGCTTACCCCCGACGTCCTTGAAGGCCAGGTTGTTGCAGAGACTGCTGCATATTATGCTACTGAAACTGCAGAGACTGAATATTCTGCCACTGAAACTGCCTTGGTTGCGACCGTGCTGGCCGGCGGGCAACCTGTCGTTGAAAGCTATCTTTCGCCGGATGGGAACTGGAATGCATCGTTCACTCACGCTGACTGCGTACAGGTAGGCCTGGAAAGCATCGCCTATGACGAATTCAAACTCATCAACCAATGGGCTGGGACCGAGCGTGTGGTGGCTGCTCAATTGCTGTATTGCCAGGGTATTGGCGCGGCAGGGCTGGACGGGTTAACCTGGTCGCAGAACAGCCGTTACTTTTACTACACCACAGCGCGCGAGGGTCACCCGGACGGTGGGTGTGGTTATTGGGAACCGGATGTTTCTTATGTGGATACGGTCACGGCTGTACCGCGCCGCATCGGTTATGGCCCCTTTTCACCGGATGGCACCAAGCTGGCTGTCTGGCCTCGAGGAAGCGACGACGAAGCTGGTTTTCTGATCGTTTGGGATGTCAACGAGGCTGAAAAGAGTTACCATCCGATGTACGACGCAGATTGGTCACGGGGCCCCATCGCCTGGGCGCCAGATGGGCAGTCGCTCGTCTATCTTCAATCTGAAATTGAATGCACACAGGATAGTGCCTCTCAGATCATCTGGCTAGATTTATCATCATCCACGCAATCACCTTTGCCGGTATTGCCAGGGGTTAACTTTCAGACTGTTACATGGTATCTGCCAGGCAAGCTATTGCTCTCGGATGTGTATGGTGAACAATGGACCTATGACTTTAACTCCCGGTCGTTTGCCCCCGCTTCTTCGTCGGACGGCACGGCGACTGCCCCTTCCTCGGGGGACGGTGGAAGCGGAGGCTACTCCAATGGCTCAGATTGAGCGGCTTGCTGTTTGCCCTGGCGAGACACCCGGCGCGGTGAAAGCAGGCTTCCGTGCCAGAACCGAAAGCAGCCGCAGCTTATCCCTTTGGCAGCTGAATTTGCACACGTGTAAATATCCCTGCTTCGCTTTCAATGGAGAGCGTTCCCCCAACCACGGCCAACATGGCGCTGTGCAAGGCCAGCCCGGAGCCGCTGCCGGCAGGCTGGCCCGTTGGCTGCCCCTCGGCAGCAATCCCGATGCCGTTGTCTTCGATTTCCATCAGCAGCCCGTCAGCACCTGTCTGCGAGGGCTGGGTGGTGGTGACCGAGGCACGGATGTCCAGCCGCAGCGTGGTCTCGCTGGCGCCGCCGCGCGCGTGCCGTGCCGCATTGCGGATGGCTTCGCGGGCCGCATAGAAAAGCACTTCGCTTGCCAGGGCAGGCAGGGAACGTAGCCCGGCCTCGGCTTCTGGCGTGATGTGCCAGTTGACTTCTTCGAAGGCTTTGGGCAGTTCATCGGTAATGACCTGCTCCAGCGCACCGAGCAGCCCCAGGCGTTTTACATTGGGGGCCGACGAGGTTGGCAGGTCGCGCAGCAGGTCGGAAATCTGGCGATGCGCCTCGCTCAGCGAGGTTGTTGCTGCAGCCGGGTCGCTGTTCAGACTGAGCAGGGCAGCGTGCAGGCGCGGCAGCACGTCGTCATGCAGCAGGCGGCGGGTGCGTTGGTCGAGCAGTTGGGTTTCAGCCAAGCGTTGGCGTTGCAGCGCCATCAGCCGGCGGGCAAGCTCGCTGCTGGCGTGTGTATCCAGGATGCGCTCAGCTGCGGCGCGCGCGATTTCGATTTCTTCTTGCGTGTAAGGGCCATCGGCCTGTTTTTCGCCCAGCAGCAGCACGCCAATCAAACCGCGGGTGCTGCCAAGCGGGATGGCCCAGGCCATGCCATCGGATTGGGCCGGGTCGAGCGGCTGCGCCAGCCTGAAGCCGTCGGTCGCCGGGGCGGCCGGTAGCGAAATTCCCTCGGGGTAAGCCAGGGCCTGGGGGGCCAGAGCTGCCAGTGGCCCCATGGGCAGCAAGGCCGCCCGGCGCACGCCGAGCACGTCGGCGCACAGGGCGCGGAAGGGGGCCGCCATATCCAGGGCCGGAATTTCGCTCTCCTGCGTCAACAGGCGCTCGTACAACTGCTGGCTGGTGACAAAAGGGCGCAGGCTCTGGATCAGGTGATCGCGTTCCATGTAAGAACGCCAGGTCAGCAGGGCATAGAAACCCGTCATCAGGAGTGCAGCCGCCAGAATGCTGTAGATCGGCCGGGCATGGATCGTGAAGCTGCCTCCCACGATGACGCTGAAACCGGCCGCCAGGACGATGGCGTTGTGCCAGTAACGCGCCAGGCCACGCCGCGGCAGGGCCTTGCCGGTAAAGATTTCGTAGCTGACCACGGCCTGCCCCAGGAGGATAATCGATAGCCCGATCAGGCCGGCGATGATCAGGTCGAGCACACCCACGATCGTGATCATCTGTACGGTCACGTAACGGTAGGCACTTTGCCACAACAGGATCACGCCCCAGGCCACGATGCCGGCAACCAACAGGCAAACCAGCAGCAGCACCAGCGACGTGGCCGTCAACCAGGGCCGGGCACGGTGACGGGCCGCATGCCCGGCCTCGTGACGGGCCGTTGGCCCGGGACGGCGCAGGGAATCCAGGGCCAGCCCGATGCAAAGCAGCAGGTAGACGGCGTAAGCCAGAATCCAGAGCATGTCGCTAGGACGAATCCCGTGAGAGACGAAGCGCGGGGCGGCTATGGCCAGGAAAGACGGCACCGGGTTGAAGAAAATCAGCGTGCTGATCAAGAAAACGGTCAGCAGGCTGACGCCCATGAACCAGGGCCGCTGGCGGCGTAAGGCGTTCGGGCCTGGCTCCCAGTAACCGGCATACCAGAGCACGATGGCATACCAGGTGTAGGGCAGCAGCGCGATCGGAATCCAGCCCACCCGCCACCAGAATTCCAGCCCCGGCGTGATCGGTGACTGCTCGTGGCCGACAATCGCCGTGTGGCTGACAAAGAACAGCGCCCCCATCAGCAGCCCGCCGACAGAGAGCCAGACCCCCCAACGGCTGCGGCCGTCAACCTGGCGCTCGGCGTTCAGGAAAACCGTCAGGCCTAACCACAGCAGCAGGATGGTATCGAAAAGGGAGACGCTCAGCAGGAGCCAGTCGAGGTAGAAGTTACCGGTCATGAGGAAGTCGGGGGGCCAGGTCGCCGGGGAGCAGGTCGAAGACAACGATCTCTGGCGGGCAGAGAAAGCGGGCGCGCGGGGCGTGGTTGCCTTCCATGCCGATGCCGCGGCTGACGTACAGCGTCGTCGTGCCGACCTCGTAGCGCCCCATTTCATACGTTTTACCGTATCTCGAGTTGGTGAACACAGCACCGTAAAACGGCAGGCGAATTTGCCCGCCATGCGTATGGCCTGACAGCACCAGGTCCATACCGTTTTCTGCCGCGGTTTCGACCAGATCGGGTGTATGGTAGATCAGGACAGAAAACGCTCCATCCGGTACAGACTTCACTAAGCGCTGGAAAGCTTCCTGGTCGCGTGAGAAACTTCGGTTGGTCACCCCCACCAGGTAGAATTCGCCATGCGGTAGCAGAATTCGGCGCACCGCGTCAGAGAGAAAGGTGATTTCCAGGCCGTCGAAGACGGGGCCGATGGCCGACGCCGGATCGACCGAACCTGTGACGGCATAAACGCCATAGGGAGCCTGCAACTGCGAGAACAGCGCACGTGCGTCGCTTTGCGCCTGTGGATCGTGCAAGTACGACAGGTTGAGATAGTCGCCGGTGAGCAAGATGATATCTGGCTTGAGGGCGCGGATGCGTTCCACCAGTTCACGTTCGCGGCGCGTGGTGCGTTCCACGTGGGTGTCGCTCAACTGCACGATGCGTAGCCCTCGATCGGTCACGTTCGGGTTTTGGAACAGCACCGGCGCGGCAAGGGTGTGGTTGCTGGTGCGCAGGAAAAACGGCTCGAAATAGAGCGCTTCGAACTCACAGGCCAGCACGAGCACGTGCGCCGCCAGCAACAGGACGGGGATTTTGCCGGCCAGGCGGGTGGCCGCTTCACCATGCAGGCGGTTGGCCGCCAAGAGTGCCGCCAGGAACAGGACGATCACCAGCGTACGAATGGCAATCATCCCCGCCAGCGGCGCTCCCGCCGGCCCGAACGAAAGCCGCAGCCGGGGCAGGGCCGCCAGCAGGAGCCAGTCGAGCAGGCCAAAGACCAGCAGGCAGCGCACGCCCCAGTTATCCCAGGGCCGGGTGGCGGGCAAAGGAGCAAACTTGTGCCACAACTGGCCGGTGAAGACCAGCCCTAACGGCAGCGCAAGAAAGAAAGCCGCATTCGGCAGCCCGGCGACCAGGCGGTAAATGGGTAACAGGAAATGAAAAGTCACTTTTTACACCCGGTGTAGTCGATCCATTCGCCGCGCTCGTCCATTACCAGCGGGCTGCCATCTTCACGCCAGCGGATGATGCGCGCCGCCTGGACGATCAGGGCAGCGCGCGTACGGGCGATCTTCTCATCGGTGGTCGTGTCTGCCAGGCCCCATGCTGCATAGATTTGCCCGTTGGCGCGGCTGATCGTACGCTTGTCGCGAAAACCCATGCGGGCGGCGATTTGCTCGTTGGTCAATCCCTGGGCCAGCAGCCGCGCCACGGCCTGTTCGGTGGGTTCGAGCACGGCCATCGGATCGTGTTCGTCTTTCTGGCGGACTTCGTGAACGCGGGCTTCGATCTCCGGGTCGATGAAGCTGCGCCCGGCGATCGCATCGCGCAAGAGCGGGACGATCATTTGCGGCAGCAGGTAGTTGGATTTGCGCACGTAGGCGTAGTGGCTGAGGATACCCGAACGACGGAAATCGCGGTAGTAGCTGTCGTCATCCTGAATGGAATAGAACACGACCGGCATACGGGGGAATTCACGCCGCAGCGCCACTGCGGTTTGGATGCCATTCATGTCCCCAGCAAGCTGCACGTCCATCAGAATGCCTTCGGGCAGCACCTCAGACGCCAGGCACCAGGCCAGCGCCTCTTCACCGCGCTCGCAGTCGAAAAGGATACGGACATCCGGAATGGCTTCCAGGCCACTTTTGAGCGCCGGGCGCAGGTTAGGGTTGTCTTCGACGAGGAGGAGGTTCATTTTTACCATCATAAAGCATAGGGTGAAGGTGCGTCAAGCACTCGAGTGCTTAAAGTGGCGTACTCGGGCGGTGGAAGCGGCGCGACGGAAGCGCTAGAATGGGTGAAACTTTATGTTGGAGGTCTTGATGCTCAAAAATTTCACCCGTTTGACGTTGTTGGCTGCATGCTTGGCTTGGATTTTCGACCAGTTGTTTTGGGGAAAGTCACCCGGGATTTCTTTTCCGATCTTCGTCGTGCTGCTGCTGGTGGCCGGGTTCCTTTTAGCGTGGGCTGAAGGCGTACGGCCGGCGCGCGCCAGCCTGCTGCTGCTCGTGCCGATCGGCTTTTTTGCCGCGATGAGCGTTTTCCGCCTCGAGCCATTCACCCAGCTTCTCAACTATGCCCTATCGTTAGGCTCGATGCTGCTGCTGGTGGTCACGTTTGTCGGCGGGCGTTGGCTGGCCTATGGCATCGCCGATTACTTTATCAATGTCCTGCTCTTGCTTCCCAGTATGGCCGTGCTTCCTCTCATGACAATGGAGCGGCAGGCGAGAGAACACAAGGCGGAAGAAGCGCCTCGATCGGTCGCCTCCCAACTGCGCCCTTTGCTGGGGGTTTTGCGTGGCCTGCTGCTGGCCTTGCCCGTGTTGACTTTTTTTACCGCCTTGCTGGCGTCTGCCGATGCAGCTTTTTCGGCGCAGGTGACGAACCTGCTGAAGATCTTCGACCTCGATAAAGTGCCGGAATATATCTTCCGCCTGTTTTACATCGCCGTCCTGACCTATTTGCTGATAAGCATCTATCTGCACGCTTTGCTCCGCAGCCGGGAAGAAAAAGTAAGCGACGGGGCAAACGGGCCGGGCACGCTGCTCCGTTTCCTGCCCCACCTGGAAGCGTCGATCGTGCTTGGCAGTGTCGTTGCGCTTTTTGCAGCATTCGTGGCGGTACAGGTACGTTATTTCTTCGGCGGTCAAGCTAACATCAACCTGGCCGGTTTTACCTATGCCGAGTACGCCCGCCGCGGCTTCAACGAGCTGCTGGCCGTGGCCTTCTTTAGCCTGGTGCTCTTTGTGGGCTTGAGCAGCTTTACACGGCGCGATTCGCCGGGCCAGCGCTGGAGCTTTTCGGTGTTGGGCACCGGCCTGGCGATGCTGGTGACCGTGATTTTGATTTCTGCTTTCCAACGCCTGGCGCTCTACGAACAGGTGTACGGCTTCACCCGCCTGCGCACGTACACCCATGTCTTTATCATTTGGTTGGGTTTGCTGCTCTTGACGGTGGTTGTACTGGAATGGCTGGGGCGGATGCGGCACTTTGCCCTATCAGTCCTGTGTGTGGCGCTTGGGTTTGCTATCTCGATCGGTTTGTTGAATGTGGATGCGTTGATCGTGCGGCTGAATGTGGCTCACGGGACGGCGCTCCTCACCGTCCACCAGGCCGGTTCAGAGCGGATGGCTGCCGGCTTCGATGCCGTTTACCTTGCTACCCTCAGCGATGATGCGATTCCCGCCCTGCTGGCGGCTTTCCATCGGCCCGATCTTGATCCGGCCTTGCACGATGAGCTGGGTGCCATCCTGGCTTGCAAGGCCGCCGTTCTCGCCGATCGCCCCCAGCGTCCGTGGCAGTCGTTTCACTGGTCGTCCTTTGCGGCCGAAAGCCTGCTGCGCGCCGAAGCCGATGCCCTGAAGGCTTACCCGGTGCTGCGAGAGTGGAATTACCAGGTCGAGGTCAACGGAAAGCAGCGCCCTTGTTTCGAGTATGGTCGGGACTTTTAAGGAGAATAACATGAAGATCGACATCATCGTCGTTTACCAGCCGCGTTACCGCTTTGGCCACGAGATGAACTTCGTCCCGCCGATTACGGGCATCCACCTCGCCGCGTTGACGCCGCCCGGGCACCGTGTGCGCGTCTTTCACCAACAACTCGACGAAATTCCCTTCAAAACCGACGCCGACCTGATCGCCCTGTCCTTCTTTACCGGCTTTGCTCCCGAAGCGTACCGCCTGGCGAGCGTCTTCAAGGGATTGGGCAAGACCGTCGTTGCCGGAGGCCCACACGTCACCTTCTGGCCGGAGGAAGCCCTGCGCTTTGTCGACTCTGTCGTTATCGGTGAAGCCGAATCCGTTTGGGATGCAATGCTGGCCGATGCCGAAGTCGGCGCGTTGAAGCCGCGCTACGAAGGCCGGCCTCTGCCGCTCGAAAGTCTCCCCACGCCGCGCTACAACCTGCTTTCGCCGGCTTTCTTCGTGCGCCGGGTGATCCAGGCCACGCGCGGCTGTCCGTTTTCGTGTTCGTTTTGCTCGGTGCCGTCGGTCAATCCCGGTTTTCGTATGCGCCCGGTGGAAGATGTCATCCGGGATATCGGGTACAACGATTTTCCGCACTGGTGGCAGCGCAAGGTCGTCTGGTTCTGGGACGATAACCTGACCGCCCGGCGTGGCTACATCGAAAAGCTGCTGACGGCCATGATCCCACTCAAAAAATGGTGGCTGACCCAGGCCAGCCTCGACATTGCCAGAGACCCCTCCCTGCTCGACCTGATGCAGGCCTCGGGCTGCATCGGCGTTTTCTTCGGCATCGAGAGTTTCGGCTCCGAGTCGCTCAAGGATGCCAACAAGCGCCAGAATAAAATCGACCATTACCGCCAGGCCATCGAAGCCGTCCACGCCCGCGGGATTGCCGTGATGGCCGGTTTTATTGCCGGTTTCGATGGCGATACGCCTGAAAGCATCGTCAGCATGGCCGACCGCTTGCAGGAGATCGGCGTGGACGTGCCGTTCTTGAGCGTGCTGACGCCTTACAAAGGGACGCCGCTCTACGAAAAACTGGAAGCGGAAGGCCGCCTGCTCAAAGAACGCGGCTGGCAGTTTTACAACGGCTACAACGTCGCCTTTCAGCCGGCGCAAATGGCTCCCGGCGGCCTGCTCGAGGCGCATCGCAGCTTGTGGCGCGCCGCCTTTTCCCCGGTGCACACCCTGCAGCGTATGCTGCGTGCCCCTTTTCGCTTGCGCCTGGGGGCCGCACTGCTCTCGCTGGCTATGAACGGCTTTTATGGCCTCAAGGCCTGGCGCGGCAACGAGCCGCGCCTCGCCGGGCACACCGTTCGGCATCCTGGAAGCGAGGCTTCGGCCGGCCAAACCTTGCTGCGCGAAACGGAATCCGGCATCCAATAACCCCGGCTGTCCTTGGATGCGATGTTTCAGCCGGTAAACCCATTCCTGTACACCATTTCCTGGATTTCTCATGAACGAAAAAATTCGTTGGCTGTTTGTCGTTATCTTTTCCATTGCCATGGCCTGGATGGAATCGGCGGTGGTCCTTTATCTACGCGTGCTGCACAGCCGCGTCGATCCATATCAATCCGATCCACTACCGCAGGTAGCTGCTGTGGGTGAGGCCGAACTGGTCCGTGAAGCGGCAACGATCCTGATGTTGTTGGCCGTCGGCTGGTTGGCGGGACGCACGCTGCGCAGCCGCCTGGCTTACTTCACGACTGCCTTCGGCGTGTGGGATATTTTCTACTATGTGTTCCTGATTCCCCTCACCGGCTGGCCGCGATCCCTGCTGGATTGGGACATCCTTTTCCTGCTGCCCATGCCCTGGTGGGGGCCGGTGATTGCCCCGGTGAGTATCGCCCTGCTGATGGTGATCGGCGGTACCCTGGTCAGCCAGTTCGACCGGCCGGGACACCCTTTGTGGCCCGACGGGCGTGTGCTGTCCATCGGCTTGATCGGTGCAGGGCTGGCTTTGTACGCTTTTATGGCCGATGCGATCCGCGCTTGGGATCAGGGCCTGGATGCCGTCCGCCACGTGCTGCCAACCGCCTTCAACTGGCCGTTGTTTGGCCTGGGGCTGGTGCTGATGGCCCTGCCGGTGGCGAATGTGGCTTGTGCAGTAAACGGGAGACAGGAACGATCATGATTGATACAATTTTTGACTGGTGTGTAATGCTTTTGGTGGTGATGGCCCGTTGGCTGGGAATTAGTTACCAGGCCATCAATGTGTGGATTTTTGTCATCATCTGGCCGTTGTTGACATTGGCCTTGCTTGGCATTATTCTCTGCCAACAACGGAAACTTCGCCGGGTTTTGTGTTCCCGTTGACCTTGCCTCATATCCAGCGTGGCGTTTTTGCTCGATAGGCCTCGTAGGCTTTGCCGAACGCCGAAGCCATACTGCGCTCTTCGGAGGCGATATACCAGCGGTCGGCGATCAGCACGAAGGCGACAACGACTCCCAGTGGCGACAGCGAGCCAAGCAGCAGCCAGGCGCCCGTCAAAAAGATCGCCAGGCCCAGGTACATCGGGTTGCGCGTGTACCGAAACATCCCGCTGGTGACGAGCTTTGCCGGTTTGCTGAACGGATAGAGCGTCGTGCCGGCTTTTCGGAACTGGCGTTGTGCCACCAGGCACAGCGCCAGGCCGCCGGCGCCGACGAACAGGCCGATCCGGTTGAATGGTGGCGTAACCGGGCCGGCGATTGGCCAGAGCCAGTTCAGCAGCAGCATCGTTGCCAGGCAGATCACGGTCAAAACCGGGGAAATCAGTTGCCTTTCTTCAGGCTGTTGGGTGTGGGTTGTCGTGGTCATGGACTATCCTTTCACGTTGAGCGTTGCCGCCCAGGATACCGCCTTTCGTGAACCGGCGCTAGCGCCTGGCGTCACGTAGACGTGTGAAAGCTGCATCCGCTGTCGTGACTGCGATCACAGATTGCATGACTGCCGTCATCGGGTAAAGCACCGGCTGGGTGGAATGTGCTATGATTGCGGCGTGAAGAATTCTCCCCTCGAAGCGGGCCTTTTATCTATCTTTCGCCTTTTCCTGGGCATCCAGCTTGGCCTGATCGTGCTGAATGTCCTTCTCCATATTCACCTCGGCCAGGTGGTAGGCTGTCCTTTTTGTATCGTCGCCGTAGCTGCTGCCGGCGTTTCGCTCCTGGTGGGCTACCTGTCCTGGCCTCTTTTGCAAGAACGCCTGGGCCGCTTCTATCTGCCCCTGGCCCTGGCCCTTTCGATTTTCCTCTCCCTGTTGGTCCAGAACGAGCTGCTCCAAAGCTTTCTCGATCGGCCAGGCTTGAACAGCGATGAAAACGCCTGGCAGATCTTTCTGTTCCTCTTTTTCCCCCTGGTATTGATTGCCTGGCAGTATAACTTTCGGACGGTGGTTTTTTACAGCTTCCTTTCCGCCGGGCTGGAAGCGCTTATGCTTCACTTCGGTAACTATCAATGGTTTCATCAAGTTTCCTATCAGCGTTCTATCCTGGTGCGCACAGTCGTTTTTCTGGCTGTTGGCTATGTCATTGCGTTGATCATGCAACGCCAGCGCCAGCAGCGCCAGTCCCTGTTGGAGGCCAACCGGCGGCTGCGTCACTACGCCGCCACCCTGGAACAACTCACCATCACGCAGGAACGCAACCGTATGGCGCACGAACTGCATGATACGCTCGCCCACACCTTGAGCGGGCTGGCAATCCAGTTGGAAGCGGCGCGTTCGTTGTGGCAAAGCTCCCCCGAGAGAACGTATACACTGCTCGAAGAGTCGCTTCAGGCCACGCGGGCGGGGCTGGCCGAGTCGCGTAAGGCGATCCAGGCGCTGCGCGCCGGCCCGCTGGAAAACCTCGGCCTGGTGCTGGCCCTGCGGAATCTGGCCGAAAACGCCGCCAGCCGTTCGGGGGCGGCGCTCGACCTGGCGCTGCCTGCCAGGCTGGAAAAGCTTTCCCCCGATATCGAACAGTGCCTGTTTCGCGTGGCGCAGGAAGCCCTGGAGAACATCGTGCGCCACGCCGGCGCCCGGCAGATCACGGTGCGCCTGGCCCTCGAAGAGGCTGGCGTGGTTTTGTGCGTTTGCGACGACGGCCAGGGATTCGACCCGGCCCGGGTGGACGGGAACAAACACTTCGGCCTGAAGGGGCTGCATGAACGCGTGGCCGCCTTCACCGGCGACTTGCAAATTTTCAGCCGGGCAGGAGAAGGCACGAGGGTCTGCTTGCGTTTGGAAAGTGGGCAGGCATAAAGCGGGCCGCCGGCGTTCTGGCGGCGATTGGATGGTGATAGGGTGATCAAACTGCTGATCTGCGACGATCAATACGTAGTGCGTGAAGGGCTGAAAGCCATCCTCGATACCGACCCGGCCTTGCAAGTGGTGGCTGTTGCCGCCAACGGCGCTGAAGCGCTGGAATGGATTGCTGTGCATCACCCCGATGTGGTCCTGATGGATCTGAAGATGCCGGTCATGAACGGCGTGCACGCCACGCGCTGTATTTGCCAGCAGTATCCCAACGTCAAAGTCCTTGTGCTGACCACTTACGATGCCGACGAGTGGGTCTTCGACGCCATCCGCAGTGGGGCAGCCGGCTATTTGCTCAAAGACACCCAGCGTGAGGGTTTGGTTGCGGCGATCAAAGACACGGCGGCGGGCAAAACCCCGGTCGATTCGGCCGTCGCCGGGAAACTGTTTGCCCGGGTAAGTCAGGCAACTTCTCAACCCCAGAGCGCCTTGGCCGATACACTCAACGAGCGTGAAAAGGACGTATTGCGCCTGTTGGCCTGTGGCCTGACCAATGCCGACATCGCCGCCCGCCTGTATCTTTCCGAAGGCACCGTGCGCAACTACGTCAGCTCGATCTTGAACAAGCTCGACGTCGCCGACCGCACCCAGGCAGCGGTGCTCGCTCTGCGTTGTGGCCTCGCCGAGTGATCATTCCCCTAGCTCGATCGACACGATCTCCGGTGGGCAGCGGAAGCGCATACGCAGCAAGCCCAGCCCTTCCATGCCGACGCCGCGCGTGACAAACAGGGTCGTTTGGCCCTCGGTATACAGTCCGTACTCGTGCTCCTTATTGTAGCCTAAGCGGGCCAGGAAATCTCCCCACAAGGGCAGGTGGATATCGCTCAACTGGACGATACGCAGCGGCCGCCCGGAAACGAATTCCGGCGCCGAGAGACGGATTTCGGTAGGTGGATTCGACGAGAAAAACGCTCAATCCGAGATTGAGCGTCACGGCCAGCAATACCCCACAGGCTAAGCCGGCCCTGGAGCGTATCGCTGGCCACAGTTTTCCGCTGTACTTCAACGTGGCGGCCAGCAAGATCAAGGGTAGGAGTCGAAACACAAACGCAATGGCGAGGGACGGCCCTACCGGCCCAAAAGAAAGCCCCAGCCTGGGCAGGGCAGCCAGCAATCCCCAGTCGATTGCCGCCAAAACGCACAGGCTCCCCAGCGCCATCCAGGCCGTTTTGCGGCCGTACCGCTTGTCGGGTGACAGGCTCTTCCAGGCCGAGAAGGTCAACATGCTCGCCAGGACGATCAGCAGGCAAAGCAAGGCTTTCAAGGAAGTGCTGGTCAGCATTTTTAGTAGTTCGGGCTGTGGCGGGAAATGTCCCATATCTGGGTATCCATCCCGTTGAAAGCGGGAGAGCCAAAACACAGAATCAAGAGCGTGGACAGGGCTATGCTATTTTATGCGGTTTAGGGCGGTTTCAACGCAATCAACACGATCTCCGGCGGGCACAGGAAGCGCGCCCGCGGCATACCGAAGCCTTCCATCCCCAGGCCACGACTGACGTAGAGCGTGGTATCGCTAACTTGATAGCGGCCCATCTCGTATTGCTTGCCGTACGCTGAAAACGTGACCAGCGCGCCATACCCGGGCAGGCGGACTTGCCCGCCGTGTGTGTGGCCGGCCAGGTACAGGGCGATGCCGTTTTGCGCCGCGGTTTCGATCAGGTCGGGCGTGTGGTAGAGCAGGACGCGGGTCGAATCGGTGGGCATGCCGGCGGCCAAAGTATCCAACGCCGTGGCGGCCGCTGCCTGGTTGTGGCGGTCGCTAATGCCGATGATGGAAATCGCCGCAGCGGCCGGGCATTCGCCCGGCTGGCACAGTTTGACGGTCGCTACCGCATCGTCGAGCACGTGGATGTCCAGGCCGTCGAACAGCTCGGCCATGATCTGCGGCGTGTCGACCGTGCCGTTGACGGCGTAAATGCCGTACGGAACGGGCAGAGACGCCAGCTCCGCCAGCACGGCACGCGCATCCTGGCGGGCCTGGGGGTCATCGAGGTAGTCCAGGTTGAGGTAGTCGCCGGTCAGTAAAAGCAGGTCGGGTTCGAGTTCGGCCACCTGCGCCAGCATCTCGCGCTCACGCCGGGTGATCCGTTCGATGTGCAGGTCGGTCAGGTGTACGATGCGCACCGTGGCCGCCTCTGGGTGCACGGGCCCACCGCGCAGCGAAGGCGCACGAAGTTCCAGCGCTGTCACACCCAGGGCGAAGGGTTCGACGTACAGGCCATAGCCGATCACCGCGCTCATCAGCGCGTTGAGCGCCAGCCAACTGCCCAGCCCGGTTTTGAGATGCCACCGGTGAACCAGGTTGGCGATCAGGGTGACGGCCAACCGCCCGATGATGGCGATGAATAACGGCAGGCCGACGGCCCCGAAAGAAAGCTTCAACCACGGCAGCGCCAGCAGCAGCAGGGCGTCGAGCAGGCTGAAGGCCAGGGCGGCCATGACCATGCGCTGTTTGCCGTGGGGTGGAAAAGCGCCTTCCCAGACGCGGCCGGACAGTAAGGCAGAAAAGGCGATTAGAAGGGAAAGAAAGAGAAGATGCATGGTACTACTGGGGAAACACCCACAGGATGGCTTTTGTAACAATACTGGATAATAAAACAGCTAGGGGCCTTGCGTCCCTCGACTTTTGGAAGCCTTGACAGCATTTGGGGATAGGTTATAATCGTGTCAGTTATACACCAAGGCGGGGCAGCTTTCCCCGTTTCTTTTTCGAAGCCAGTTCGTGTATTTTTTACACCAAAGGAGCTGATGATGAACGTGAACCACCACTCCCTTCCCATCCCTTCGCATTTCAATCCGGCGCGCGTTGGCGAAATCTGGCGCGTGCCTTACCAATTACGCGCCGCAGAAGCGCGCCGCTGGGCGCAGCAACACGCCATTCACCCTGCGTCTGAGGACGAGTTCAAAGTTGCCCTGATCCTGATCGACGTTCAAAACACCTTCTGCCTGCCCGATTTCGAGTTGTTCGTTGGCGGGCGTTCGGGTACCGGCGCGGTGGACGACAACAGCCGCTTATGCGAATTCATGTACCGTCACCTGGGTCGCATCACGCGCGTCTACGCCACGCTCGATACCCACCAGGCGGCCCAAATCTTCCATCCGCTGCTGCTGATCGATGCCGACGGCAACCCGCCGGCCCCAATGACGCTCGTTTCTGCCGAAGATGTGCGCCGGGGTACGTGGCGCTTCAATCCGCAGATGGCAGCCAGCCTGGGGATCAGCCCTGACCTTGGCCAGCGCCACCTCGAACACTACACCGCCGAACTGGCCCGGCGCGGCAAGTACGACCTCACCATCTGGCCCTACCACGCCATGTTGGGAGGCATCGGGCATGCCCTCGTTCCGGCTGTAGAAGAAGCGATTTTCTTCCATACCGTGGCGCGTGCCAGCCAGCCCGATTTCGAAACCAAAGGCGAGCACCCGCTCACAGAACATTACTCTGCCGTTGGGCCTGAAGTTAATACTGGGCCGGATGGGCAACCCCTGGCCGCACGCAGCTCCAAACTTTTGCAGGCCGTACAAAACTTCGATGCCGTGCTGGTAGCCGGGCAGGCCAAGAGTCACTGCGTGGCCTGGACGGTGGCCGACCTGCTCGCCGACATCCAGGCGGTCGATGCACAATTGGCGCATAAGGTGACCTTGCTCACCGATTGTGCCTCTCCCGTCGTGGTGCCGGGTGTGGTAGACTACACCCGCGCCGCCGATGAAGCGTACGCTCGTTTTGCGGCGGCCGGTATGCAACTGGCGGCATCCACCAACCTTTCCTTATGATCCACATCGAACACTGCGCCATCTGGACGGCCGATCTCGAGCGCCTGCGGGCCTTTTATGAAACCTATTTTCGCGCTCGCAGCGGTCCGAAGTACACCAACCCGGCAAAACACTTCGAGTCGTACTTTTTGGCTTTTGAAAGCGGGGCGCGCCTCGAACTGATGTGCCGGCCCGCTTTGGCCGCCCTTTCGTCGAGTGACGCCTTTTGCGGTTACGCGCATATCGCCTTTTCGCTGGGATCGAAAGAAGCGGTGCATGCGCTGACGGAACGCCTACAGCAAGACGGCTACACCCTGCTCAACGGCCCGCGTACGACCGGAGACGGCTATTACGAAAGCCTCTTTCTCGACCCGGATGGCAATCGACTGGAAATCACGGTTTGAAAAGGATTTGATAGATGAAACTTCCTTCTCTCCCCAAAGAAATTCTCCGTTGCATTCGTCTGGCACTGGCCGAGGATATTGGCGATGGCGACGTGACTACCAACAGCATTGTGCCTGCCGACGAACAGATGAAGGGGCGCATCGTCGCCAAACAACATGGAGTCGTTGCCGGGTTGGATGTGGCGCAAGCAACCTTCGCCATGGTGAGTAAACGCATCAAGTTCGAGCCGTTGGTGGCGGAAGGTCAGCACGTAGAAAACCGTCAGGCGCTTGCTCGCATTTCTGGCCCGGCGCGCGGGGTGTTGACGGCCGAACGTGTGGCGCTCAACTTCCTGGGACGCATGTCCGGCATCGCTACACTTACCTGCCAGTTTGTCGATGCCGTGGCCGGTACGCGTGCCGCCATCCTGGACACGCGCAAGACGGCCCCCGGGATGCGCCTGCTCGACAAGCTTGCGGTGGCGCGCGGCGGTGGGCAAAACCACCGCATCGGGCTGTACGACATGATCCTGATCAAAGATAACCACATCGATTTTGCCGGTTCGGTGGCCGATGCCGTGGAACGGGTGCGGGCGGCCAAAACCGGCCTCGAAATCGAGGTCGAAGCCCGCACGATGACGGATGTGCAAAATGCACTCGACCTGGGCGTCGATCGCATTTTGCTCGACAACATGCCGCTGGATATGATGCGCGAGGCGGTCGCCCTGTCTGCCGGGCGGGCCAGGCTGGAAGCATCGGGCAATATCAACCTCGACACGGTGCGCCTGGTTGCCGAAACCGGCGTCGATTACATCTCTGTCGGCGCCCTGACGCATTCGGCGAAGGTGTTCGATGTCAGTCTGTTGTGGGTAAGCGAAGCGGGCGCCGGCAAGAAGTGATGAATGCCTGCCGTCTAAAAACGGCCGAATCGGGCTTCCCTTTCCTTATGAGAAGATACTTTAAACCTTTTTGGGTCTTCCGGTTTAGCGGATGAATCCCTTTCCCGGCAAAGCCGGGAGAGTTATCTTTTGGAGATTCGCATGTCTGAAGTTACCGAAATGTATGATCGGCTCTACGCCATGCTCCACACCATCGTTCCCGCGGTGGAACTGCGTTACAAGGCGGAACTGGCGGTCGAGATCAATCGCTTGAAGAAGGAACGCAACGCCGTCATCCTGGGCCACAATTACATGGAGCCGGCCTTGTTCCATTCGGTTCCCGATTTCGTCGGCGATTCGCTCGAACTCAGCCGCCGGGCAGCAACCACTGAAGCAGACATCATTATCTTTTGCGGTGTCAAGTTCATGGCCGAAACGGCCAAGATCCTCAACCCCGGCAAAACGGTGCTGCTCCCAGCGGAGAAGGCAGGGTGTTCGCTGGCCGAAAGCATCACCGCTGCCGATGTGCGCGCCCTGCGGGCACAGTTCCCGGGCGTACCGGTAGTCACGTACGTCAATACCTACGCCGATGTCAAAGCCGAGTCGGATATTTGCTGCACTTCTGGCAATGCGGTGGCAGTGGTCAATTCGCTGGGTAGCGATACGGTTATCTTCTTGCCGGATGAATACCTGGCAAGCAACGTGGCGCGTGAAACCGGCAAAACGATTCTTTTCCCTCGACCGGCCGACGACTCGATGCCAAAGCCGGTGCTTCAGCCAGGCGCCATGCTTGGCTGGCGCGGCCGCTGCGAAGTGCACGAAAAGTTTACCGTCAAAGATATCCAGGCCGTGCGCACCCAGTTCCCCGATGTCGTCATCCTGGCGCATCCTGAGTGCAGCCCGGAAGTCACTGCTGCCTCGGACTTTGCCGGTTCCACCGGGGCGATGATCCGCTACATCGAGCAGAACGATGCCCCCCAGTATCTGCTGCTCACCGAATGTTCGATGGGCGACAACATCATCGCCGCCCACCCGGATAAAAACATGCTGCGCCTGTGCATGGTGCGTTGCCCCCACATGAACCTGATCACGCTCGAACAAACGCTCGAAGCGCTGCGCCAGACCCGCTATGTGATCGAAGTGCCCGAGCAGATTCGGGTACGCGCGGCGAAAGCCGTAGAACGGATGATTGCCATCGGCTAGAAGAGAACAGGAAGCAGTGTGCGGTTTTCCGTTCCGCCGCTCTTCTTTCTCCTCGCCTTCCGAGGTCCCTATGCCCACTCAAACCGACGTCCTCATCATTGGATCCGGCATCGCCGGGGCCGCCGCTGCCCTGCGGCTTTCACAGAACCCGCGGCGGCGTGTGGTCGTTATCACGCGCGATCCCGATCCCCACGAATCGAATTCCCGCTACGCCCAAGGGGGAATCATCTCGCGTGGTCCGGATGACAGTCCCGATCTCCTGGTTCAGGATATTCTCGAAGCCGGCGCCACGGCCAGCCTGCCGCAAGCGGCCCGCATTCTGGCTGAAGAAGGCCCGGCCTTGCTGCAAGCGGTACTGATCGATCAGGCCGGCGTTCAGTTCGATACAGGCGCCGATGGCCACCTGTCCTGGGGAAAGGAAGCGGCCCACTCCTGCCGCCGCATCCTGCACGTTGGCGACGGCACCGGCCGGGCCATCGTCGAAGGCTTGATCGCTGCCTTGCGGGAGCGCCCCAACGTGCACCTGGTGACCAATGCCACGGCGGTAGACTTGATCACCTTTCCCCACCACTCGCGCAACCCGTTGACCGCTTACGAACCGATCCGCTGTTACGGCGCCTATGTCTTCGACCGTGAAGAGCACACCATTCACCGCTACCTGGCCGCCGTCACCGTGCTGGCTACCGGCGGCCTGGGGCGCATCTACCGCAACACCACCAACCCGACCGGCGCGCGCGGCGATGGGCTGGCGATCGCCCATCGTGCCGGGGCGCGCATCGCCAATGCCGAGTATGTCCAGTTTCACCCCACGGCGTTGGCCGTGCCGGGCGCCGAGGGATTCTTGATCAGCGAAGCCGTGCGCGGGGAAGGCGGCATCCTGCTCACCCCTGCCGGGCAGCCCTTTATGCAGCAGTACGCTCCCGAGTGGAAAGACCTCGCCCCACGCGACGTCGTCGCACGCGCCATTCACCATCAAATGATGAGCCAGGGCTACTCGCACGTCCTGCTCGACATTGCCTCGCACATGGCGCCCGATGCCATCCGCCAACGCTTCCCGAATATCTACGCAACCTGTTTAAAAGCCGGCGTGGACATGACCTGCGAACCGATCCCGGTCGTGCCGGCCGCACACTATTCCTGCGGCGGCGTGCTGGTGGATGCGTGGGGCCAGACCAATATCGCCAACTTGTTTGCCGTGGGCGAGGTCAGCTGCACCGGCCTGCATGGGGCCAACCGTCTGGCTTCGACCTCGCTGCTGGAAGGTCTCGTGTGGGGCGATCGCGCCGGGCGTCACATCGAAGCCGAGCTGCTCCGCCAGGGCAAGCCGGTCGTCCTGGGGGCGAAGGACGTTCCACGGTGGGACGAAAGCGGCCTGACCTCCGATGGCGACCCGGCCTTGATCCAGGGGGACATGCAGACGATCCAGAATATTATGTGGCACTACGTCGGTCTCGAACGTAGCGCCGATCTGCTCTGGCGCGCCACCCGCGACCTGACCCACCTGTGGAACGAAATCGAGACCTTCTACCGCTCCACCAAGCTCAGCGATGGCCTGATCGGGCTGCGCAACGCCGTGGAGGTGGCCCTGATCGTGACACAGGCCGCACGCCACAACCGCCTGAGCCGGGGTTGCCACTTTCGTGAAGACGCCGTAGCAGGCGATCCGTGGTCGCCCGGTAAACGCCTGATCTAGCCGCAGCCCAAGAGGCTCTCGGCGGATTCTTCAGGAAGACCCCGTTAAGACTTCGGAAGTCTTTACAAGGGTAGTTTGAGCACAAAAATAAGGCGAAATTGCTCGAAAATCACGACTTTTAAGCAGTCACGGAGATTTCCGAAGTCTTCTCCGACAGGCTGCTAGCCGGCAAAGTGCGCCGTACCTTGCTTTTCCGTCAGCTTCTAACAGAATCGCAGTCGCGTTTCATCGAATCACATTGACTTTCCCCTTGTTTTCTGTCATAATGCGTTCAGCGAACTTTTTCAGTTCCAACCTCCCTCGCTATCCCACCAAACAGGAGGTGATGTCAATGAACGATAGTAGTACCAGACGAAGCGCTGCGACATCCCTCCTCCTGCAAAGCTAGTTTGCAGTAAGGGATTTTGTCGCAGCGCACCAGCAAGCCGTCCGCAAGGGCGGCTTGCTGCGTTGAAGGCAAGCCAGTCAGATCTCGCGGGACCTGACTGGCCTGTCGCTTTCTTACCGGTTAATCACCGGCAGAAATACCAGTTTTGCCGTGCCAACTTCGATGGCATATTGCGTGGCGTTGCCGAAAATGGCTCCGTTGACATGACGCACGCGGATATAGTAGACACCGTCTGCGGGTGCGACCCATGCCAGCGAAATCGGCCGCCCGTAGGCCAGCGAAGCCACCGGCCCGGCGATGCGTGTTGTGCCGTCGCTGGCATAGACCTCGATGGTTATAGCCACGCTTTGATCGAGCGGGCTGGCAGAAACGTAGTAGCTCTGGCCGCCTGCCGTGTTCAACTGGAGCCAGTCTTCGTCGTTTTGGAAGCTGGCCAGCGCCGGATTACAGAAATTGTGTAGTTGCAGCGTGTCGGTCGTCGCCAGCGTGGCCGAGATGGGGGTGTTGTCGGCCTCCCAACTGTCGGGTTCGGAACACAGGATTTCTGCCGGGGGCAGGCGTGCGCTAACTTCCGCACTGGCCGGGTAAGCCTCGGCATTGTCGGCGTTGTCGATCGCGCGCAGGCGAAAGCCATACGTCGTGGTGATGGCGCCCGTTTGGCCGACGATCCAGGCCTGCGTGGTGCTGGCATCCGATGTCGTCAGGACATCCGTCCAGGCGGCGCTGTCGATGCGCTGCTGCAACTCGTAACGTTGCAGGCCGGAGAGGTTGTCGCTGCCGCCCCAGTGCAAGAAAATGGCTGTGCTGCCCAAGGTCTCGTTCCATGCATCGAGGGCGCTCACCGGGGGCGTGTGATCGAGGGTGATGTTCCAGGCGGCGCTGACCGCTTCGTTGCCGGCCTGGTCGAAGGCGCGCGCCATCACCGCCACGCCGAGTTGGTCGGGACGGTCGGTATCGAACGGTACTTGCCAGCCATCGCTCCCGTTGGGGTCGATGCCGATGAACTGCCACGTTCCGCTGAGCCAATCGTTGTCGTGCCAGAAGAAGGCCACGCTCTCGATGCCGCTGCCCGTGTCGCTGGCCGTCGCGGTGACGGGCACGTTTCCGGCGGGCAGGTAAGCATAGTCAACCGGGTTGGCCAGGGCGACGGTGGGGCGTGTGGAGTCGTTGTACAGGCGCAGCGTGTAGGGATAGCCCATGCCGCCGGCCGATGGATGATCCCAGGCGCTCACGCGCAGCGTGTAAGTGCCGCTCGCCGGCAGCCTGAAACGGATCAGCGAATCGCGGTTCAACTCGGTGACCTGGTCATCGTTTGCGGCCAGCACGTTGCCGTTGGCGTCGAGCAGAGTCAGCACCGGGTCGAGCGACGAGCCGATCGCTTCGGCATCTACGTTGGCGCCGATCTCGTCGCCGGCACTGCCCGCGAATGTGTACATGTCCGCGTCGCCGTTCGGGCAGATGCGCCCGCTCTGGCTGCCGCCGTAGCCGATCGTGCCGCCGTCGGCCGGGCAGCTTGCCGGCGCACTGTTGGTGATGGAAAGGTCGTCGATGCCCCATCCGTCGTAGGCGTTGCGGTTGGCGTCGAGCGTGTCGAAGCTGAAGCGTAGGCGGATGTTTTGCCCGGCGTAGGCGCTCAAGTCGATGGGAGGCGACAGCAACCAGTCACCCGTATGCCATTCGTCCGTAAACTGCCAGACGTTGGTAAAAGGACCACCATCGGCGGAAATTTGCAGCCAGCGCTGGTCCCAGTAGACATAAGGGGATTCGGTTTCGGCTTTGTAGTAAAAGCGCAGGTAATAACCTGGGGTGGAAATGCTGATCGGTACAGATGTCAGGTTGCCGGCGTGTGTCTCACCAGTATCGTAATGGGTGGCGCTGTCTTGATACCACCAAGCGTATGAGCCTTCGGGCGTGTGATTGGCCGGCACAGGCACGCGCACCCACAACCCTGTGCCGCTCCAGCGCTCGGGATGCGTCTCGAAGGTCTCCGAAATGGGCACGGTCAGCACGGTGGTGGTGAGCGCCGGGGCTGCGCCGACGGTGAAGTTGCGCGGCGCGCTCCATGTGCCGCCGTTGGCCTGCACGCGCCACGTGTAGCTGCCAGCAGGCAGCGCCGCCGTGCTCCAGAAGGGCACGCCGGTCCCAGGCGAGGTCAGGCTACTGGCGCCGGTGATTTCCACCTGGTACTGCGTCGCCCCGCCGCCGTTATCCCAGCCGAACGTGAGCACGTCCCCCTGGGTGAGCGTGGCGCCCTGGGCCGGGATGCGCGGGTAGGCCGCCGCTGCGTTTGCTGTTTTCGCTTCCACCAGCAGTGCCGCTGCCTGATCGGCGCCGATCAGGTTGTCGGATAGCGAATTGTCGCTGGCGAGGAAGGTTTCGCCGCGCTGCAACATGTTCGCATCGAAGAACAGGCTGGCGCGCACGTTTGCGCCCACCAACAACGACGCCGTGTTTTTGTAGCCTGCCAGGCCTAGTGCGGCGGTCGTGGTGTAGGTGCCGCTACCGAAGAGCTTGCAACTGCCGGTGTAGTTGGGTTCGCTGAAGAGGGCCACCTGATTGGCGGTGGGCGTGCAGCCGGGCGGCGGCGCCGGGCAGGCGTAGCTCTTGATCACGTGATGCAACCCTGTGAAGGCCGTGACGTTGTTGCCCTTGTCGGTGATGCGCATGGCCACGCTGACGATACCATCCGGCACGTTGCTGGCGCACCAGTCCCAGTCAAGCGTGGGGGTTTCAGGGTTGGCCGTCACCGGTGCGCCGGCTGGCCACCAGTTATCCCGGTAGTGGGCCAGGAACTGCACGCTGCCCACGCCGTCGCCGATGTCGGCGGCTTCGCCCTGCAGCGCCAGCGTGGCCGTGCTGATGGTTTCGCCGTCGTAAAGATTGGTGATGTTGCCTGTCGGTGGAACGACGTCGCCGCTGCCGGTATTGCCGGACGTGTAGTAGGTTTGGAAGCTGTCGCAGACGTCGTCGCTGCGGCAGCTATCCTTATCGTATTTCTCCACGCGTGGCCGCCCACCGTTGATGGGCACATCGTCGAATGTAATATCGATCGCCGTGCCAAAGTACAGCGAGCCAACCGTGTGAACCTGAAAGTGCAGGTGCGAACCCCAACTTTGGCCGGTGTTATCGACCATGCCGATCACCTGGCCCTGCCCGATGGGCGTGCCGACGACCGCCTGGTTGTTATTGCACAGGTTGTCGGGGATGCTGTTGTAGTCGAGGTGCAGGTAGAGCTGGTAGGTGGTGGGGGTGGTGGTTTCGTCTTTAATGACGATGTAGTTGCCCTTCTTCTGCTCCTGGCTGCACGTCCACTCGGTGCAGGTGGGGATATCTTCTTTGCACATCCACATCGTCCCGCCGCGTGAAGCGTGAATCGGCCAGTGGGTGTTGTTGAGGGCAAAATCGAAGGCATAGTGCATGCTGCCCGAGGCCGTATAGCGATCGTGTCCGACGGATTGTGTCAGGTAGCGCTGCACGCCGGCCTGCCAGGGCAGGTAGAACCCGCCGATGGCCTCGGTGGGTATCTCGGTGCGGTAAACCTCGTAGGTAGCAAGCCAGTACGCTTTTTCCTCCTCGTCGAGCAGGTCGGCGGGCGCACGGCGCACTGTCTCAACCCAGGCCGGGTCGTTGGGCAAGATGGCAACCCACGAATCGCCTTCCCGGCGCGTGAATGCCAGGCCGGGTTCCTGTTCGATCGGCTGCCCGCGATCAGGGTCCACGGTCAGCAGCATGGCGCGCGCCAGTTTGCCGTCGCTCGATAGCTGAATCTGCTCGATGCGTTCCTCGTAAAGCAGATAGGCAAGCACCGCCTCGTTTTCTTGTGTGATGGCCGTCTCGATTGCCCGGCGTATGGCCTCTTCTTCCACGGATGGTGTTGGGCTTGCGCTGCGGGCGCGCTGAAAGCCGAACCCGGCCAGCGTGCAAAGGCCGGCCAGAACAACCAGGACAAACAGAATTCGTTTCATTGGGTTGACCTCCAAGGGTTTCTCCAGGGGATGGTACATTCAATATAGCGGCAATCGCGCAGGCTGTCAAATTTTGCGCAAGGAGCACGCAACGCCCTAGGTGACAATTTTTCTCTCCGTTACCTGCCACACCCGCGTGGCGAAGCGTTCGATGAAGTACCGGTCGTGGACGACGGCCAGCACGGTTCCTTCGAAGCTGTTTAGCGCCTGTTCGAAGCGCATGCGGGAGGGGATGTCGAGGTGGTTGATCGGTTCGTCGAGGATTAAGAAGTTGCAGCCTTGCGCCACGAGCAGCGCCAGCGACAGGCGGGCGCGTTCGCCGTAGCTCAGACTGGATGCCGGGCGCAGCGGGTCGTCGCCGTCGAACAGGAAGTAGTGCAAAAAGGAACGCGCTTCGGTCTGGTTGAAGGTGGCCACGCCTAAAACCTGCTCGAGCGCCGACCGGGTCGGGTCGATCAGTTCCTGTTCCTGGCTCATGTAGCCGAGCTGTATCGTCGGCCCCAGGCGGGTACACCCGGCCAGGGGGGCAATACGCCCGGCGATGGTGCGCAGCAGGGTGGTTTTGCCGCAGCCGTTCGGGCCGGTCAGCACCAGGCGGTCTCCGCCGCGCACGCTGAGATTCACATCGCACAGCAAGGGGGCATCTGGCGTGTAGCCAACCGTCAGGCCCTCCAGCACCAGCACCTCCTGGCTGCGGTGGCCGGGGGCCTGGAACTCGAGCTTCATCTGCCAGGCGCTTTGCGGGCGTTCGACGATCTCGCCCGATTCCAGGTAGCGTTCGAGCTTTTTCTCGCGTCCCTTGGCCTTGGCAGCCACCTTCTTGGCGATGCCCTGCTGGTACGATTTGAACCCCTTGATCTTGTACTCCGGCCCGCCGATGCGGATCGAACTGGCGGCGCGCTCGGTCTCGGCCGCCTGCGCCTTGACGCGCTGAATGTCCTGGCGCATCCGTTTGATCTCGGCTTGCTGGTCGTGGTAGGCAGCCCACTGTTGCTCGAGCTCGGCCTGTTTTTGTTCGAGATAGGCGCTGTAGCCGCCGGTATACTGGCGCAGGCTGTGCGTGGTGGGGTCGAGTTCGAGAACCGACGTGACGGTGTGATCGAGAAATGTGCGATCGTGCGAGACGATCAGGGCTGCGCCGCGGAACGAGGCCAGCCAGTCTTCCAGCCATTCCAGCATGGCGATGTCGAGGTGGTTGGTCGGTTCGTCGAGTAGCAGCAGGTGCGGGTCGGAAAGCAGCACCAGGGCCAGCCCCAGGCGGGTCTTCTGCCCGCCGGATAGGGCGCCGAGAGGATGAGTCGCAGGAATGCCGGCAAGACCGAGCGTTCCCAAAACGGTCGATGGCTGTAAACGGAAAGCTGGCGTTGCCAGTGCCTGCAAGGCCTCGTCGTAGGCGCGTTGCAACGACGCGTCTTTGGGCTTTTGGGCCAGGGCGGTTGCCAGGCGTTCGAGCGCGGCTTCGGGTGTTTCGGTATGGCCTTGGGTGCGGGAAATGGCCTGTTCCAACGTACATTCCGGGGGCAGGCCAAGCCCCTGGGAAAGATAACCGAGACGCAGATCGGGGCGCGTGAAGGCCACGTGGCCACGGTCGGGCGTTTCCTGGCCGGTGATGATGCGCAACAACGTGGTCTTGCCACAGCCGTTGGGGCCGATCAGGCCGATCCGTTCGCCGGCGCTGATGTTGAAGTGAATGTTATCGAGAAGAGGGGTTGCGCCGTAAGATTTGGCAACCTGGTGAACACTGAGCATAGTGGCATCCTGTAGAAAACGAAAACCGGGGGCCTGCGCCCCCGGCTGAAGATCGAAATCCAAAACGATTCGAAAACAGCGGGTTCGAGTCCCAGAAAAGCAAGATGTTTCTACAAGCTATCTGTCATGATGAATCTCCAGGTAAGTACGGACGGGGCGATTATAGCACAAGGTTGAGGGCCGGGGCGTTAAAGTTGCCTGTCCCCGGCCAAAAAGCCAGACTCATCTGGCGCTGCCTCCCCGCCCGGACATGAATGTCCGGGCGGGGAGCCTGTCGAGGGCGAACACAAGGTTCGCCCCTGCTTCTGCGCGCGGCCCCCTTGCGAGCCGGTTCCCATGGAGATTGTCCGACATGCTATAATCTCCTCGCTTTCAATCCTCAACCAATTTTTTTCTAGGAGCTTCCATGAGCGTCTTGAACTTACCCGGTCCAAAGGCGAGCGCCGTTTTAGCGCGCGATCGCGCCGTCATTTCTCCCTCTTATGCCCGAGCCTATCCTTTTGTGATGGATCGTGGCCGTGGGTGTGACGTGTGGGATGTGGATGGCAATCACTTCATCGACTTCGCTGCCGGGATCGCTGTTACATCCACCGGGCACAGCCATCCGCAGGTTGTCAAGGCCGTTCAGGAGCAGGCTGAAAAATTCCTGCACATCTCATCCGATTTCTATCACGAAAAGTGGGTCGAGTTGGGCGAAGCCATCGGCCGGATCGCCCCATTCAAAGAGCCGGCAGTTTCGTTTATGACCAATTCCGGCACCGAGAGTGTGGAAACGGCCATCAAACTGGCGCGTTATCACACCGGGCGCAGCAACTTCGTCGGTTTTACCGGCGGGTTTCACGGGCGCACGATGGGTGCGGTGACATTTACAGCCAGCAAGCCTACCCACCACCGCGGCTTTTATCCGTTGATGAACGGCGTCATTCATGCGCCGTATCCCAACCCCTATCGCCCGGTGCTGCACTGCGAACCCGGCGGCGACTATGGTGAAGTCACCGTCGACTATATCGAGCACGAGATTTTCGGACACATTATTCCTGCAGAGGAAGTCGCCGGCATCCTGGTCGAGACGATTCAGGGCGAGGGTGGTTACCTCGTGCCGCCGCCAGGCTTTTTCCCGGCCCTGCGCCGCCTGTGTGATCGTTATGGCATCCTGTTGATCGTCGATGAGGTACAGTGCGGCATGGGACGCACCGGAAAATGGTGGGGTATCGAGCATTTCGGCGTCGAACCGGACATCGTCACCGCGGCTAAGGGTATTGCTTCGGGGCTGCCCCTGGGGGCGTGCATTGCTCGCCAGCACGTCATGACCTGGGGGCTTGGCTCGCACGGCAACACGTACGGCGGCAATCCGTTGGCCTGCGTGGCCGCGCTTGAAACGATTGCCCTGATCGAAAACGAATACCTGCAAAACGCAGCCGAGGTCGGTGAATATACCCTGGATGCGCTGCACGAGATCATGACGCGCCATCCTTCAGTCGGCGACGTGCGCGGCGTCGGCCTGATGATCGGGGTCGAGTTTGTCAAGGATCGCGAGACCAAACAGCCCGATCACGATCTGCGCGATCGGGTGGTCGATCTGGCCTTCGAGCGCGGCCTGCTCCTGCTGGGGTGCGGCAGCAGCACCATTCGCATTTCCCCGCCGCTCTGCATCACGCGTGCCGAAGTCGACGCCGGCTTGCAAATTTTCGAAGAGGCCATCACCCTGGCCGAACAAGGCCACAAACCGCGCTGGGCTGGTAGAATGTAGGGAAAGATACTGCGACACACACCAGACTGGATGTTTCTCCTATGCTCCCCGACTTCCGCGCCCGCCAACGCGACTATTTGCTCGAAATCAGTCAGGCCATCACCCAGGAATTAAATCTTAGCCGGGTGTTGGCACGCATTCTCGACATTTCGGTCGAGATGCTCGCCGGGCAGGCCGGTTTGATCGCGCTGCGCCAGGATGAAGGCGGATGGGTGGTGGCTGCGACACATGGTATCCCCGATGCGTTGGTGGAATATCTCGAGCCGCTGCTGGCCGCCGCAGGGGATACCGACGATCCGGAACGCTTCGAACTGCCCGAAATCAACCGCCTCTTGCAGAACTTGGCGCGCAGCGTCAGCCTGGGATTACTGACCGGCGTTGGGTTGCCGCTCATCGTCCGGCGGCATGTGGTCGGCACGATTTTTGTCTTTCGCAGTTACCTGGGCATGTTTTCCCCGGCAGATCGCAACCTCCTGAAGAGCTTTGCCGATCAGGCGGCGATTGCCGTCTCCAATGCCCGCCTCTATACCCAGGTCAGTCGCGAAAAACAGCGCCTGGATGCCCTGCTCGATTCGGCAGCCGATGGCATGTTGATCTTGCTGCCCGATCACACCATCGAGCGCATCAACCCGGCCTTCGAACACATGGTCGGGCTGACAGCGGAGAAGTTGCTTGGCATGCGCCACGAAGATGTCGTGCGTTGGGCCGGGCGCGAGTCAGGCCCAACCCTCGAACAGGCTGAAGCTGATGGCTGGCCGCTCACCCGGCACGCCACGCTCTACGTAGAAGGCAACCTAGCGCGTGACGATCAGGCGCCGCTGCCGGTGGGCATCACCTATGCGCCGCTGTTCTCTGCCGACGGGCGTTTGATCAACATCATTGCGACGTTGCGCGATATCACCCGCTTCCGCGAGGCTGAGGAAATCAAACGGACCTTTGTCTCCGTGATCAGCCACGAGTTGAAGACACCCGTGGCGCTGATCAAGGGGTACGTCTCCACCTTGCGGCGTTCCGATGCTTCGTGGGACCGGGCCGTGATGCAGGATAGCCTGGAAGTTATCGAAGAAGAAGCCGACCGGTTGGCCGATATGATCGAAAACCTGCTCGATGCCACACGCCTGCAAGCCGGCGGCTTCAAGATCAATCTGTGCGATCTGTCTTTGCCGGCGCTTGCCCGCAGTGCGGCCGAGCGCTTCCGTACGCAAACCGGCCGGCATACCATCACCGCAGACTTTCCGGAAGATTTTCCTGTCGTACTGGCAGATGAGGGGCGTATCTACCAGGTGCTTTCCAACCTGATTTCGAATGCCATCAAGTACGCCCCGGAGGGAGAAATCTGTATCTCCGGCTCGACGCGTCCCGACCGGGTGATCGTCTGCGTAGCTGATCAAGGCCCCGGAATTTCTGCCGAAGACCTGCCGCATGTTTTCGATCGTTTCTACCGCGCCGAGCGGGCCAGCAAGACCACCAAGGGGGCCGGCCTGGGCCTGTACCTGGCGCGTGCCATCGTCGAAGCGCACCATGGAAGAATGTGGGTCGACCCACAGCCGGGCGAAGGGGCACGGATTTGTTTCTCGTTGCCGCGCTAATTGGTACTTGACACATCCCTTTATCGGCATCATACTTACCCTTTCGTGTTTTCTCATAGCTTCTCGAAAGGAAGGGGAAACGGTTTATTCCCTGGAACGAGAAATTCGTCGTAAATTCCTTGCCATCCGGCAATGATCCATTTTAGGAGTACCCTCATGCCTCGAACTCAAATCGCCTGTCCCAACTGCCGCCAGCCTGCTGTGGCTGAGATCGAGCAGCTTTTCGATGTTGGCGCCGATCCGCAGGCCAAGCAACGCTTGCTTTCCGGCCAGTCGAATGTCGTGCAGTGCCCAAGCTGCGGCTATGCCGGGATGCTGGCGACCCCCGTTGTTTATCACGACCCTGAAAAAGAGTTATTGTTGACCTTTTCCCCGCCCGAAATGGGCATGAAACTTGAAGAGCAAGAACGCATTCTCGGCCCGTTGATCAAAAAGGCCGTCGATTCGCTGCCCAACGAAAAGCGCAAGGCTTATCTGTTCCGTCCGCAAAGTATGTTTACCTTCCAAGGCCTGGTCGAGCGTATCCTGGAAGCCGATGGCATTACCAAGGAAATGATCCAGGCGCAGCAAAAGAAACTGCAACTGATTCAGCGCCTGCTCAAGGTCACCGCCGATGACGTCCTGGCCGAGATCGTCAAACAAGAAGGTAGCCTGATGGATGCTGAATTCTTCGCCCTGTTGGGGCGGGTGGCAGAAGCCTCCATGATGGGCGGCGACCGTAACGCAGCGCAGTCCCTGGTCGCTTTGCAGCAAAAGCTCTTGCCGCTGACTGAGTATGGCCGCGATGTGCAGGCGCAGAGCGAGGAAGTCCAGGCTGCAATCAAGTCCTTGCAAGATTTAGGACAAAACCTTTCGCGTGAAAGCCTGCTCGACCTGCTGGTGCAGGCCTCCAGCGACATACGTGTCGAGGCGTTGACCAGCATGGCCCGCCCGGCGATGGATTATGCCTTTTTCCAGTTGCTCAGTGAAAAGATCGCAAAAGCCAGCGGTGCAGAAAAAGACAAGCTGACGGCCTTGTGCGAACGTCTCTTGCTGCTCACGCGCGAAATCGACTTGCAAATCGAAGCGCGTGCCGATCAATCGCGTCAGCTGCTCGAAGCCATCCTGGCCGAACCTGATATCGAAGCCGCCATGCAGCAGGCCATCCAGGCGCAGGCCGTCGACGACTTTTTCATGCGTGCACTCAGTGAAGCGCAGCAGGCCGCCCGCCAGGCGGCCGATTTAGACCGCTTGGGGAAACTGGGCAAGGTTAGCAAGGTGCTGGAGGAAGCCAGTACCCCACCGCCCGAACTGGAATTCGTGCAGCAGCTTCTGGATACCGAAGATGAAGCGGCGATGAAGGCCAGGTTGGATGCCAATCGAGACAAGATCACGCCTGAGTTCATGGAAATGATGGCCGCGCTGCTTTCGCAGCCGCAGGCTGCCAACGACCCGGAACTGAGCCAGCGCTTGCAGCAGCTATACGGCATGGCCGTACGCGTCTCGATGGAAAACAGCATGAAGTAATTTGCAGTCCTTGTGATGGCCCGCGATCTCCGCCGCTACGCCCGTGACACGAACACCCGCTTGCTGATCGGCTTTTTGTTGATCTTGTTTTTGGTGGGTGACGGCTTGATCTGGATGATTTACGGCCGGGAGGCAGCCGTTTTTGGCGTGCTCTGCCTTCTGGCCGCCTTGTTCCCCCTGTTGTTGATTGCCCTGGCCCTGTGGGCTATCGATTTTCTATTACAGCGCTTGCAGGAGTAGCGTTTGTTTCCTGTGGGTCTGTTACCCGCCATTTGCCCGATGCAAGATACCACTCGCCACCTCGGCTCCTGGGTCCTGCGCATGCGCCGCCCGGATGAAGTCGGCCCTTATGCGGTCGTCGTCCTGTTGCATGGCCTGACAGGCGATGAAAACTCGATGTGGTTCTTCGCCCCGCGTTTGCCCGATACGTGCCTGCTCATCGCCCCACGGGCGATCTATCCCATCTCAGGTGGGTACAGTTGGCGGGCGGTGGATACGCTGCCCCCTTCTTCTTTGCCATCCCTGGATGACTTTCAGGCTGCGGTGGATGCGCTTAGCGATCTTCTCTCACCGGCAAACTTTCCGGTTGCCGATTTCTCGCGGCTGCACCTGGTTGGTTTCAGCCAGGGTGCGGCGCTGGCGTACGCTTTTTCCCTGCTGTACCCCGAACGGATAACCTCCTTGGTTGCAATGGCCGGTTTCGTTCCTGCCGGTGCAGAGACTTTCACGGCGGGCCGCCCGTTACAAGGCAAGCGCCTGTTGATCGCACACGGCCGTCGCGACGAAACGATCCCCGTCTCGCTGGCGCACCAGGCACGAGATGTGATGCAGTCTGCCGGCGCAGACGTTACTTACTGCGAGGATGATGTGGGGCACAAGATGGGGATGAAGTGTCTTCCCGCCCTGGAAAACTTCTTCTAACCTTTGTTTATGGCCTTGGCAGCAGCGGCCGAACGGGTGTGTACGTTTAATTTTTCAAAAACTGCTTTCAGGTGACGTTTGACCGTGTTGGTCGTGATCACCAGTTTTTCGGCAATTTCTTTATTCGTCAGGCCGTGCGCCAGCAGGTCGAGCACCTCGCGCTCACGCTCGGTGAGTACGGCTAGCTCGTCCGGTATTTGTGTGGCGTTGCAGGCCTCCGTGACCAGCTCGCGGAAGGTGGCCCGATCAAAAGCCTGTTTTTCGATAAAAGCGAAAATGTTTTGCTCTACGTAGGCCTGCTGAATATCCTCAGGCGCACCGATCCCGCTGACTACGATCGTAGGAATTTCTTGGGAGCGGGTCGTCTTGAGCAACTGGTAGCCTTCCAGATCGGCTGCCGGGATTTCTTCATCCCAGTTTTCACCCAGCGAAAGGTCCATCACGGCCAGGCAGTACTTTTCTCGCCGCAGGTAACCCAACGCCTCTCCGTAGCTGCTGCTCAGGCGTACTTCGTGCCCCAAGTCGTGCAGCAGTTCGGATAGGATGCTGCGCCAACCGGCGTCGTCGTCCACAACCAGGATCGGGCGCACCGTTCTTTGTGCGGTACCTGTCTCCGTGCGGGCAGACAAGCTTTTCACCTTTCCGGTCTCGCTGCCGACCGGCGCACTGGTCAGTGCCCGCTGGAGCAAATCGCGGAACTGCGCCCGGTTGAAGTTTTCTTTGCGTAAGAAGGTGAAGGCGCCATATTCGGTGATTGCACTTACGGCAAGTTCTACCGTTGCGTATCCGGTGAGCAGAATGGCCTGGCAGCCGGGGTCGTGACGGCGAATCGCATCCAGTACGCGCAGCCCATCACGGTTTTCGTGGTCGTCGCTGCTCAGCGAGAGATCTACCAGCGCAATACGATGGGGGTGTGTGCGCAGCAAGCTGATGGCCGCATTGAAACTGTCGGCCACATCTACCTTCAGGCCAGAATCGCCCAAGATTTCGCTCAAAATCTGTTGCCAGGAACGATCGTCTTCAACGACGAGTGCACGAATCTCCATAAGTATCCTGCAATTTCAAACATCTCCCACACGGGGTAGGCGCAGACGGAAGGTTGCGCCGCTTTGTCCATCACTTTCTACACTGACCGAACCTCCCAAGCGGGTCATCAGCGTTTTGACCCACCATAAGCCGAAGCCCAGTTTGCCGGGGCGCGGCGTAGCAGAGCGTGAGAAGTTTAACTCGAAAATGCGATCGTGTAAATCGGGATGGACTCCCGGCCCGTTGTCGCTGACGGTAATCTCGACCCAATCTGCTTCGGCGGTACCATGCAATGTTATTTTCCCTTCCCCGCGCATGGCATCGGCTGCATTTTCGAGCAGATTGGTAAAGACCAGGGTCAACGAACGCCCACTCGCCACGACAACGGGCAGGGTTTCCAGATTCTCGGCGCGGATTTCGATGCCGGGCGGCAACTTGGCAGCGTGGATAGCGTCCATCACGCGTGCGGCGACGTACACCGGTTCAAGGCGTATCGGCCGCAGGTGCGAAAGATTCTCGCGCACGCTTTCCATCGCCTCACTGGCGCAGCGTTCGATTTCCTCCAGGTTGTGCGAAAGATACGAATCGGCATCGAGCGCCAGCCTGCACTTGTCTTGAATGCCCTGTACGCGGACAGGGATCGTGCCGACTTTGTTGTTCAGGTGGTGGAGCAGATTCGATGCGATATCGCCGACTGCGGCAAACGTTTCGGCCACCGAACGCTGCTCCTGCGCGGCGCGTAGGGCGTCTTGGCGGGCAGCGTTCTGGAAGGCCAGGCCGGCGTACTGCGCCAGGCAGAGCAGCACTTTCTTGTCCCACTCCGATTCGGCGAAACGCCCCGGTTCGCTGCTCGAACTGTAAACGCTAAATGCGCCGAGCGGTTCGTTCCCATCGTTGCCCAACAGTGGCACGATCAACGCGCGCTGCCAACCCTGGGCATGTGCCAGTTCTGGATGATGGAAATGCGGGTCGGTGGCGACGTTCTCGGCAATGACTGTCCTGCGTTCGAGAACGGCCAGACCGGTCAGGCTGTTTTGGATGGGGATATGTTGCCCGCGCCTGTGCCCGCCACTGGCAACAGCCAGGACCAGGTCATCGCCCTTGATTTGCCAGATGGCGCTGGCTGCCGCATTGAGCAAATCGCACGCACGTTCGGCGATCTGTTCGAGGGCCATTTCGCAGGGTTGGACCAGCAGCAGCCCGGCGATTTCTTGCAGGGCATCCAGCAGGCGTACTTCTTGAATGGCCGTAACGGCCTGCGTGGCCAGTGCCTGGAGCAGGTGGCTGTCGGCTTCGCTGAAGGCATTTATCTGTGGGGATTCGAGGTTGAGAATCCCCTCCAGGCGTCCGCTGGCGTTGATCAGGGGTACGGCCAGTTCAGAGCGCATTTCAAGCGCCGTATCGAAGGGATAGTAAATGTGCGACCAGGGTTCTGCCCGCAGGTCGGGGATGAGGATGGGCTGGCGGCTGCGGGCGACGTGGCTCATCACGCTGTTGGCTTCAATCGGCAGGGTTTCGACCTGCGGTTCGGCCAGTTCTTCACCGGCAAAGGCCCGCGTGATCAAATTTTGCCCTCCCTTGTCGAGCAGGCGGAAAATGCCGTAGTGGGCGTTGGTCACTTCGAGCGCCATCTGCAAGATCGATTCGAGCGTTTCTTCCAGCCGCAGGCGGGAAGAAATCAGCAGCCCGGCCCGGCGCAGCTGCGCCAGTTCACCCTCTTTGCGGGCCAGATCGCGCCGGATGACGTCCAAGCGATGGCTGTGATAGATTGCCATGGCAGCCTGGTTGACGAAGTTTTCGAGCATCAAGAGCTCGAGTTGGCTGAACTCGCGTGCCCGGCGCAGGTAGACGTACAGCGCCCCCACGGGTTGTTCGGCGATGAACAGTGGAAAACAGCCCGCTGTTTTCACGCCAAACCTGGCCTTGACCGGGTGAATGCCCAGGTCGGGTTCTTCGTAGGAGAGCACCACCCGCTGTTGAGCGATCGCTCGCTGGCCCAGCCCTGCCGGGCGCGGTTCGTCACCCGAGGTGGCGCGATCCCATGCACCGGCAGAAACGCGTGAGGTGTGATTAAAGTGCAGGTGATCGGCGTCGTATGTGTAAATCACGGCCGACGAGCCGGGCACGACACGCGTGGCGCTTTCAACGATTAGCTGCAAGGTGACTTCCGGCGAGATGTTGTCATCTGGCCCGATGCGGTTAATCGTCGCGCCGATCTGGTTTAGGCTTGCAAGAGCCTGAAGCAGGCGAGGGGTGGGTTGAGATGACATGGCTTAAGAGAGTGCTCCTTGATTTTACTTCATACCGGTCTGGGAAATGGTGACGCAAAAGGGTTTCTCCCTCCCGGCAGCCCAGGATCTTTGGCGCTTCGAGCAAAACATTCCAAAGCAGTTGGGCCCTGAATATCCCGAGAAAGCTGGCCTTGAGCGACCGGCGGCCCCATGTGACCAAACCGGCCATCAGAATGCGTCAGGCGAGCGCACCCAACGAGAAGGCGACGAAAAATCCCGCGTGGTGGTACCACTGCGGGGATGTGATATGCGCGGCTGCATAGGCCGTTCCGTCCACGCCAGCCCAGAAGGCAATGGCATAAGGATTGTTCAAGGAGGGCATGGCGGGATAAAGTTGGGAGGCCGAGAGTGGACGTCTCTCGGCCTCCCGTTTGTCCTTTCCTCACCACAGAAAAAGGAGAAGACCCTTATACGTTGAAGTAGAGGGAAAACTCGTAAGGATGCGGGCGCAGGCGCACCGGATCGATCTCTACTTCACGCTTGTAATTGATATAACCTTCGAGTACGTCGATCGTGAACACGTCACCCCTGAGCAGGAATTCATGATCGGCTTCGAGTGCGTCAAGCACGGCGTCCAGGGAACCGGGAACCTGCTTGATCAGTGCGGCTTCTTCCGGCGGCAACGAGTAGAGGTCCTTATCGGCCGGTTCACCCGGGTCGATGCGGTTCTGGATGCCGTCCAAACCTGCCATTAACATGGCTGCGAAAGCCAGGTAGGGGTTACAGGTTGGGTCGGGTGCACGAAATTCGACCCGTTTGGACTTGGGGCCTGACGTTACCGGGATACGGCAGATAGCCGAGCGGTTGCGCTGCGAGTAGGCCAGGTTGACCGGTGCTTCGAAGCCGGGCACCAGGCGGCGGTAAGAGTTGGTTGAAGGAGATGTCAGCGCTAGCAGGGCCGGAGCGTGTTTCAGCAGGCCGCCGATGTAATATTTGGCCGTATCGGAAAGCTGGGCATAACCGGCTTCATCGTAGAACACGTTTTTATCGCCAAGCCACAGGCTCTGGTGGCAATGCATCCCTGAACCATTGTCGCCAAACAGTGGTTTCGGCATGAAGGTCGCCGTCAGGTTGTTCTGCCGCGCCACGTTGCGAACGACGTATTTGTACAACAAGACCCGATCGGCCATCTTGGTCAGCGTCTCGAAACGCATCCCTAACTCTGACTGGCCGGCCGTGGCAACCTCGTGGTGGTGGATTTCCATCGGGACGCCGCATTCTTCGAGCGCCATTACGATCTTGCTGCGTACATCCTGCAGAGTGTCAACCGGCGGCACAGGGAAATACCCGCGCTTTGGAGGAATCTGGCCGCCAAAGTTGGGCTTGAGATCCTCGCCGGACTTCCACCAACCTTCTTCACTGTCGATGTAGTAGTAAGCCGAATTCGTGCCGCTACTGTAGCGTACATCGTTGAACATGAAAAACTCAGCCTCAGGTCCAAAATAGACCGAATCGGCAATCCCGGTCTGTTTGAGGTATGCTTCTGCCTTGCGGGCTACGTAGCGCGGGTCGCGACTGTAGGGCTGAAGCGTGACGATATCGTATACATCGCAGATGATGACGAGCGTGGGCACTTCATAAGCCGGATCGATGAAAGCCGAATCAGGGACCAGCTTCAGCAGCATGTCAGATTCGTGGATTTCTTGAAACCCACGAATAGAAGAGCCGTCAAAGGGCATCCCTTCTTCGAACAGCTCTTCCGTCAACCGGCGAACCGGAATGGTAGAGTGCTGCCACTGCCCAGGCATGTCCGTGAAGCGCAAGTCTACCATTTTGACATTTTTTGCCATCTCTAACACATCTTTGGGGGTCCTAGCCATTTGAAACTCCTTATTTCATTCAATCTGTGGATTTTTTGTTTGATGATTGCTTCGGTGAATGATGTCTGGATTATATGGATGAGCCAAATGGGCGTCTAGTACCCAAATGGGCCATATTTTTTTACTTTTAAGGTACATTTCTGTAAATGTTGCCCTTCCCCGTGGGGATTATCCTGTGCTATACTCGACTTACCATACGGCGAATTCTTGTTCGTAAACTCTTTCTCTCAACCGAACTATGGATCAAATTACCATCATTGTTGTTGATGATCATCCGCTTTTTCTGCAAGGCGTGATCGATGCAATTTCTCTGTCTCCCGATTTGGCCGTAATTGGCCAGGCCACAGACGGAGATGCTGCGTTGAAAGTCATTCGCCAGTTTCGGCCAACGGTTGCCATCGTGGATGTCAATTTGCCGGTCATCAATGGGCAACAAGTGGTGCGTCAGGTGGTTTCTGAGAAGTTGTCCACCCGAGTGGTGTTGCTTACCGCTTATGATGATCCAGAACAAATGGTGCATTCGATGCGTGGTGGTGCGGCGGGGTATTGCTCGAAAGACATTCAGCCGGAAGACCTGGTTCAGATCGTTCGGCGGGTTGCCGGTGGAGAATACTTCGTCGGCGATCAAATCATGGACCCAAGCCGCCTGGAACGTTGGCTCGTTGCTCAAACCGAAAGCGCTTTGCGTACGTATGGCGATCCTGGCGAACCTTACTATCCGCTTTCCGCAAGAGAGATGGAAGTTTTAGCGTACGTAACCAAGGGGATGAGCAACAAGGAAATTGCCATTGCTTTAGGCATCAGTCACCAGACGGTCAAAAACCATGTAACCGCTATCCTAAGGAAGCTGGGCGTGGAAGATCGCACCCAAGCGGCCATCTATGCCTTACGGCGTGGCTGGGTTCGCCTGAAACAGAGTGATATGCAATCCGAGGAGTGAGTACTATGGCTGCAGGTATCGCGCAACAAGATCAGCCCATTGAAGAGAGTGGTTTGGAAGTCCTGAAGAACAGGCTCCGTTCCGAAGTGGAGCAGGGAAAACAGGAATTAACAGAGATTGATTTAATGCTCGAACAAAGTCAGTTGGAAGTCAACAAGCTGACGCAACGCAATACCTCTGTCACCACACACCTGCAGATGGTACAGGCACAGTTCGACAGCATGCCGCGTGGCGATATCCGCACAGCCTACGATGCCGCCCTGGACGCCCAGCAGCGCTTGTTTGTTATGCGTGGCCAACTGGATAAGTTGCAGAGCGATCGCAACCGTATTGCGCAGTGTCATTCTCTTCTTGAGCAGGTATATGCGGTATTGGATGAGGAACAATTGAGCGTAAGCGCGGGAAGGGGCGGCCAGGCCTCTACGGTAGAGACCGTGGAAATGATGATTCGCGCTCAAGAAGCCGAGCGCCAGCGGTTGGCGCGGGCAATGCATGACGGCCCGGCGCAGGCTTTATCCAACTTTATCCTGCAAATCGAAATCGCGGTAAGGTTATTCGAGCTTGACCAGGCGAAAGCTCGTGAAGAGTTGAGCGGCTTGAAAACCGCAGCCACATCCACTTTCCAGAAGGTGCGTGATTTCATTTTTGAACTTCGCCCAATGATGCTGGATGACCTGGGTCTCTCGCCGACGATCAGCCGTTATGTCGAGGCGTTCAAAGAACAGTCTGGCATTGACGTCAGGGTGATGATTTCTGGCTTGGAACAGCGCCTTGAATCGTATTTGGAAGTGATGATTTTCCGTGCGGTACAAGAGTTGTTAGGAAACGTCAGCCGTCACAGCCAGGCTTCTCAGGTAAAAATGCAAATTGATGCGACAGACAGCACGGTAAAAGTCAGTGTAGAAGATAACGGCCGTGGCTTCGATGTCGAAGCGTTGGGAGAGCAAGGGGGGATGGGACTGAAGGTCATCCGCGATCGCGTGGAGATGTTAGGCGGCATGATGGAAGTCAACAGCGCCATTGGCCAGGGTGCGCGCATTTTGTTCCAGGTGCCGGCTACAAAAACTAAAGTATTTGCATAAATGAAAGGAAATTCGTAAAAAATTGTATTGCAAACCGCTTTGAAGGTTGCTATAATACAAACAGCTTCAATACAGAAGTAAATTTTGAGACAGAAAGGAGGTGAATACCATGTTGTTCTCGCCGAAGGAAAAAGGTCAGGGTATGGTTGAATATGCGTTGATTATTGTTTTGATTGCGATCGTCGTTATTGTGATTTTGGCCCTCGTTGGTACCCAGGTCAGCAATATCTTCTCGAAGATCGCCAGCGCGCTCAGCTAGTTGTTTTCCTGGCACGTTTTATGAAAGGCCCCGCCCAACAGCGGGGTCTTTCGTTTTGGCGCGCCCGCTGGGTGCTGACTATACTTCAAACGGGCACAAATTGCGGTTTGGGCCCGCCGGGCATGAGTGTCTGGGCTATCGAACGACGCTGGATAAATCCAGCTTCAAGCAGGTTTCGCCTGGTTTATCAGGCGCCGCTGAAGATGGTAGGAAAAGCGCAATTTATTCCCGTGGGCAGTAATATAGCGGGTGAAAGACCCTGCGGGAGTTAGTCGCACCTGAAGGCAAGGGTGTCGCCATGAGGCGAGGTCCGAAGGAATCCGAAAGCAAACCTGCGACCCGATGCGGACGAACCGCATGAGGCTGTGCGGCAAGGCGAGTTGGCAAGAGACAACGAAGCCCCGTGCGGCCAAGACAGCGAGGCACGACCCGTTACCGCAATCTGGTGAAGATCGGTATCCCAAAATGGCGCGCGCAAGATGGGGCGGTTAGCCACCGCCCCCTACTCGGTTGTTTGTTGATTAACGAGGGGAATGCCCGCCAACCCTTACCGTAGTACTTCGCTCAGCTTGACTTTTAACACAAAACGCGTATGATTGTATTAGTTTCGTGAAACCATTTCATCCTGGGAGGCTGATATGCGTCGTGGAAGAATATTCATTTACTTGGCACTGCTCCTGATCATTGTGGTCGGTGCTGCATTCTTTCTCTTGCCGAAGTTGACCGGCGACAGCGGGAATGGCGGCATCGGGCCGGGGCCGGATGTCGTTCCTACGGCTACCCCCGTGACAACCGTGGAAGTGATTGTGGTGAGTCAGCCAATTCCTTTGGGCGCTGAAATTACGGCCGACTACCTGATGACGCTGCCCATTTCCCAAGATGTCTATGTGCCTGATATGTATATGACAGACATGTCCAAGGCGGTTGGCCGTTTGGCGCGTTATGATCTGCAACAAGGTATCTGGCTCAATGAAAAATATCTGGTGGAAAGCCTGGAACAGGTGTCGAGTGCTGTTTCCGATATCTCTTTCCTCATCGACAAGGGCAAAGTCGCCGTATCCATCCCGATTACGCGCCTTTCGAGTGTTTCTTATGCACCACAACGAGGCGACCATGTCAACGTAATCGTCACGTTGATGCTGGTCGACACAGACTCTGAGTTTCAATCCGAACTGCCAAACTATACAGCCGGCGTGTTGGCACCCGGTCCTTCCCTTTTGTTAGGGACCGACGATACATCCTCTCTCCAGTCGTCTGAGCAGCTTCGTTCAATCGCTGCGCAAGTTGCCGGTGGCGGTGAAGCGGCGAAGTTGGGGCGTTCGTTCCAAGATCCGACGCTAGAACAGACTTTCTATCTGGTGCCTTCGGAAGCACAGCGCCCGCGAATGGTCAGCCAGACACTTATTCAGGACGTAAAGGTGTTGCAGGTCGGCACCTACGTGGTCCAAGATAGAACCCTGAAACCCGTGCAAGAAGTCGCCGAAACGCCAACCCCGGCGCCCGGCCAGGAACAGCCTCAGCCAACGCCCGAACCGGAGAAGCCTGATTTGATCACGATCGTGGTTTCGCCGCAAGATGCGGTTACGCTGAACTATTTGCTCTTTGCAGGCGCTCAGGTGACGTTGGCTTTGCGCCCGGTCGGTGACGTGGAAACGGTAGAGACGCAGGCCGTCACGTTAAACTTTTTGATGGAAAACTACAGAATCCAACGGCCAGAGAAGATGGATATCTCCATCAGTCCTCGTGTGGATGAGTTGACCCAACCCAATCTTCCCAACGATAAGCTATCCGGTACGCCCGTTCCGTAAACCCTGAAACAGTTTCGAAAGTATGCCCATGGCCGCTGCAGAAAAGATTCGCGTAATCATAGTCGATGACATCGCCGAAACGCGTGAGAACATCCGTAAGTTGCTTCAATTCGAAAACGACGTTGAAGTAGTCGGTGTTGCGCGCACGGGACGAGAAGGTCTCGATCTCACAAAGGAGACGAAACCCGATGTTGTTTTGATGGATATCAATATGCCGGACATGGACGGTATCACGGCGACGGAATCCATTCGAAAGAGCGTTCCCTTCTCACAAATTATCATTCTTTCTGTACAGAGCGATCCAAATTATATGCGGCGGGCCATGCTTGCCGGGGCGCGAGACTTTTTGACCAAACCACCCTCGGTGGATGAGTTGACTTCTGCGATTCGCCGGGCAGGCGTCATGGCCCGTGAAGAGCGCACCAAAACGAGCCAGGGGATGCTCCAGCCTACCGTAGCCGGGCAAGTCGCAGTTGCTTCCTCCGTAGCAACTGGCAAGGTGATTGCCGTCTACAGCCCAAAAGGGGGCACCGGCTGTACGACGTTAGCGACCAACCTTGCCGTTACGCTGAACAGTGAGAACACTCCCACCGTGCTGGTCGATGGAAACATGCAGTTCGGCGACGTCGCTATTTTTCTCAACGAACAAGGGAAGAATAGCGTGGTAGACCTCGCGCCACGTGCAGATGAGTTAGACCCGGAAATCGTGGAAAGCGTTTTGGTCAAGCATGGCCCCTCCAGTCTCAAGATATTACCTGCACCGCACCGCCCGGAAGAGGCGGAAGGTGTCAGGGGCGATCAGGTACTCAAGGTTTTAAAGTACTTGAGCCGGATGTACACTTACGTTGTCGTGGATGCTTCTTCAGACCTATCCGACGTTACGTTGAGCGTCATCGATGCCAGCGACATCGTGATATTGATTACAACCCAAGAAATTCCCACGCTAAAGAACTGCCGCCTCTTTTTGGACCTGGCCGATGCTTTAGGCCTCGAGAAGCGGCGTATCTTGTTTGTTATGAATCGTTTCGACAAACGCATCAATATTTTGCCGGAGAAGATCAGCGAAAACTTCAAGTTGGAAATCGTTGGGGTGTTACCTTTGGATGAACGCGTGGTTGTCCCTTCTGTCAACCGCGGCGTGCCGTTTATGTTAGGGAATAAATCTCACCCGATGGCACGCAGCATGCTTGCACTTGCGGATAGCGTCAAGCAGCGTTTGTCTGCTATGGATACCTACGATGACAGCAGCGCTTCGGCCGGGTCGAAAGGTAGCGGTAAGAAATAATTAGGAGGTCCAGCGATGTCTTTACTCAAACGAATTGAGCAAGGGCAGGGCGCTCAGTCTGCCGGGGTAGATGAGAATAAGTCTCGTTTATCCACTTTACAGGCCCGTCGCGTTGCGGCGCCCGGCGTAGGGTCACAAAAAGACCCGTTGGTCGATCTGAAAACAAGAGTGCAAAATCGCTTGTTGACTGAACTCGATCCATCAACCGATGTGACCAAGATCAGTGAAGTCCGTGGGACGATTCAGGAGTTGTTCGAGCAGGTACTGGCAGAAGAGAACATTCTTCTATCCAGGCCGGAGAAGCAGCGCCTGTTCGAGCAAATCGCCGCCGACATCTTAGGCTTTGGCCCGCTTCAGACTTTGCTGGAGGATGAGTCCATCACGGAAATCATGGTCAACGGAGCCAAGAATATCTACATTGAGCGGAAGGGTAAGATCCATCGCGTCCCGGTTTCTTTCGAGAGCGACGATCATGTCATGCGCATCATCGAGCGCATCGTCGCTCCCTTGGGCCGCCGTATCGACGAGTCCAGCCCTTATGTAGACGCTCGCCTTCCCGATGGCTCACGTGTGAATGCGGTTATCCCGCCGATCTCGCTGGTTGGTCCGGTGATTACAATCCGTAAATTCGCCAAGAACCCGATTACGATCGAGCAGCTCATTCAGTTTGGAACGATTTCTCCAGAAGCTTTACAGTTTTTGAAAGCGTGTGTAGAGTCCAGCCTGAATATTGTGATTTCAGGCGGTACAGGCTCCGGAAAGACAACCTTGCTCAACGTGCTTTCGATGTTTATTCCATCGGATGACCGCATCGTTACCATCGAAAACGCCGCCGAACTTCAGTTGCGCCAGGAACACGTCGTCACACTTGAATCACGCCCCCCCAATATTGAAGGCCGCGGTGAAGTGACCATTCGCCACCTGGTCGTCAATGCCTTGCGTATGCGTCCGGATCGCATTATCGTCGGTGAAATTCGTGACGAAGCGGCGCTAGACATGTTGCAGGCCATGAATACCGGTCACGATGGTTCAATGACCACCGCACACTCGAACGGGCCGCGCGATACCCTTTCACGTATCGAAACGATGTGCCTGATGGCGGGGATGGATTTGCCCGTACGCGCGATTCGTGAGCAGATCTCTTCGGCCATCGATTTGGTGGTGCACCAGGAGCGTATGCGCGATGGCACCCGCAAGGTTGCCTATATCACCGAAGTAAGCGGGATGGAAGGTGACGTGATTACCATGACGGATATTTTTGTCTTTGAGCAAACCGGCTACGAAGGCGGAAAAATCATTGGCCGGTTACGTCCGACAGGCCTGCGCCCGAAGTTTATGGACAAGATTGAAGCCGCCGGCATCCACCTGCCCCCCTCGATCTTTGGGATTGGGGAACGAAGGCGTTAGCGCGGACAGGCAAAGGCGAATTTATGGGAACCACTCTTATTCTGGTTGTTGGCGGGTCTGTAGCGCTGCTGATGTTGATCATCGGCATGGTGATCTCTGCGCGTGAAGACCGCTCGGTTGTGCAGCAGCGCCTGGGACGATACCTCGACGAAGAAGAGGCGGCGCAGGCTGCCACTGCGGAAAGATCTACCGCAGTTGGCGACTGGGTCAACGATCAGGTCAGCCGTTTTTCGTGGAGTGAGGGGATTTCCAAAGATCTCGCTCGAGCGGATCTTAAACTACGCGTAGGTGAGTACCTGGCTGTGGTTGTCATTGCGGTTGTGGGTGGTGCTGCTGTTGCGTGGTTGGTCGGCGGCAGAGCAGTGGCCTCGGCGGGGATCGGCGCCGTGATCGGTTTTTTTCTACCCAGGGTTTACGTCGGGCGCCAAAAAGCGGCCCGCTTACAACGTTTCGATGATGAACTGTCGGATATGCTGAACCTGATGGTAAACGGCCTGCGTGCGGGGTACTCAACCATGCAAGCCATGGAAGCGGTAAGCAAAGAGTTGCCTCCCCCCATTTGCGATGAGTTTCGGCGCGTGGTGCAAGAAATGCAGTTGGGCATCTCGATGGAAAAGTCGCTCGAAAATTTGACGCGTAGAATACCCAGTAAAGACCTGGACCTGGTCGTTACTGCCGTTAACGTGCAGCGTGAGGTTGGTGGTAACCTGGCAGAAATCTTGGGTACCATTTCCCACACGATCCGTGAGCGTGTACGTGTCAAAGGCGAGATCCGCGTGCTGACTTCGCAGGCGATGATCTCGGCAAAATTTTTGTCCTTGATGCCGGTGATCGTTTTTGTCGCACTCTACTTTGTTAACCGGCCTTATATTATGGAGTTGTTGAATCCGGAAACACGTAATATTGGTATTCCGGTTCTGATAGTCGGTGTGGTAATGATTAGCCTGGGTTACTTTGTCATGACCAGGATTGCCAATATCGAGGTGTAATCCAGGAAACTGGAGTGTGCTATGGAAATTTCTACACTTGTCCTCATCGGTCTCGGCGCAGGCGTTTTAATCATTGCGGCGATTCTTGTCATCATCGGGATTCGTTCGCCTCAGGCTGCTGACCCACTCGAATCGCGTTTGGCAGAATTTGCCGCACAGGGCGAGTCTGTGACGTTGGAAGACATCGAGCTCGCCCAGCCTTTCGTCGAACGCGTGATTTATCCCATGGCGCGTAAATTGGGCGAAATCGCTCTGAAGTTCACGCCGCAAAACGCCATTCAACAGACGGCGGTAAAGCTGGAGCGCGCCGGGAACCCTGGCAAGCTCGACCCGGCGATGTTCTTTGCGCTTCGCTTCCTGGGTCTCCCCTTGGGCGGCCTTTTCCTTTTTTTGGAAACAATTACCCCACCCGGAAGCCCGATCAAGGGCAAGGGTGTGTGGTTTATGCTGATTGGGAGTGTCTTGGGATTCTATTTGCCAGATTTGTTGCTCAAGAGCACCACCGACCGGCGGCAAAAAGCCATCCGCAAAGCCATGCCAGATGCCCTCGATCTCTTGACCATCTGCGTGGAGGCGGGTTTGGGCTTCGATGCGGCCATGGCAAAAATTTATGAGAAGTGGGATAACGAACTCGGCCAGGCTTTTGGCCGCGTGGTAAGGGAAATCCAACTGGGTAAGCTGCGCCGCGAGGCCTTGCGCGATATGGCAGACCGCTTGGGAATCGCCGAAATGACCAGCTTCGTTGCCGCCGTCATCCAAAGTGAACAATTGGGTGTCAGTATGGCACAGGTGCTGCGCATTCAATCCGATCAGATGCGCACCCGTCGTCGCCAATTGGCAGAAGAAGAAGCGCACCAGGCGCCCATTAAAATGTTAATCCCCATGGCGTTTTTGATCTTCCCGACACTTTGTATCGTTTTGATGGCTCCGGCAATCATCAAGATGATGAATTCCGGTTTAGGTGGCGTCTTATAAGAAGTTTTGCCGGGAAACAGCAAACCGCCCGTGTCGATACGGAGATGCGTTTGCTTATAACAAATTGTAAAGAAAGGTGGCCAATCGCTATGCCACGTCGGCTGGCCTACCAACTTTATCACTTCTTTTGGACAAGCCTGGATTGGTTATATCCACCAGCTTGTGGGGGGTGTGATCAGCGCGGTGAACGCTGGTGTAAGAGTTGTCAGCAAAGCGTCCAAACAATATCGGTCCCTTTGTGCCCACATTGTGGCCAAAGCCAACCCAATGGGGAAATCTGCACCCGTTGCCAGACAACAACACCGCATTACCAGGCGTTGCGTTCATGGGCCGTTTTTCAAGGGAAAATCAGGAACGCGCTCCATCGCTTGAAATATCACCGAGACGTGGGGCTGGGTGAGGCGTTGGCAAGGCCTCTCTCTGAATATTTCCGACAGTTAGAGTGGCAAGTCGACCTGGTTGTGCCGGTGCCTTTGGGGGCCAATCGCATGGCCGAACGAGGTTATAATCAGGCAACCCTGCTGGCCAGGCCGTTGGCGTGGGCAAACAACCTTTCCTTTCATGCGAAGGCGCTGTGGCGCACGCGAGAAACACGCTCGCAAGTTGGCCTGTCTGCTATCTCTCGGCAAGAAAACGTTGCCGGGGCCTTCCAGGCCAAGCCTGGTTTTGTAAGAGATCGGAACGTTTTGGTCGTTGATGACGTAACAACCAGTGGCGCAACGTTAGATTCCTGTGCATGCGCTTTGCTGGCAGCTGGCGCACGTACGATATATGGCTTGACTTTGGCGCGGGCCGTTTTGAGTTCGACGGATGGTATATCAACCCAATCGTTCAATATTTAGGATTAGATAGGAGGCTTACAATGACGCTCGCAGTTGAAATCTATGGTCGAAACATCCAAATGACGGATCGTATTCAAGATTACGTCACCCAAAAGGCATCCAAACTGGATCGCTATTTGAATGGTATCGAAGAAGCGAGAGTGGACCTGGCTTATGTAAAATCTGCCCGTAGCGCTCAGGACCGGCAGGTGGCCCAAATTACGGTACGTGGGAAGGGATTTATTTTGCGTTCTGAGGAAAGCGCAGATGATGTTTTCGCTGCCTTTGATACTGCCTTGGACAAGATTCAGCGCCGAATGGAACGTTACAAGGGAAAGCACTCTCACAGCCGCGGTGACGGCAGATCCGCTGCTGAGGTTATTGTACAAGAGGTAGAACCAATCGATGAAGACGACGATGAAGGCCCGATCATCGCTCGCCGTAAACGTTTTGTGATTACACCCATGGACGAAATGGAAGCGATTGAGCAGATGAACATGCTTGGTCACGATAGTTTCTTTGTGTTCTATAACACCGGTACTAGCGGTGTTAACGTCCTCTATCGTCGCAAAGACGGTTCTTACGGGCTGATTGAACCACAAATTCAGTAGTGCTTTTTGGTAGTAGAATCGAGGCTGGCGAAGGATTCCCTTCGCCAGCTTTTTCATATCAGGAGCTTTCTCATGGACGATAACGATTGCATGATTTACGAACAAGCTGATCTCTTGTTGGGATCAGAAATCGATTACGCCTCGATTGAGCAGGCCGTTACCCAAATCCTGACAGCCATCGGCGAGGATCCGGCGCGAGAAGGTTTACAACGCACGCCGGAACGGGTCGCACGCATGTATACCGAACTGCTCTCAGGATATCGCATCGACCCAGTTGTCATGGTAAACGAAGCCCTCTTCGATGTCAGTTATGACGAGATGGTCATCGTGCGAGATATCGAATTCTATAGTCTGTGCGAACATCATATGCTGCCCTTTATGGGGCGTGCACACGTTGCTTATTTGCCAAACGGCAAGGTGATCGGGCTTTCTAAGATTCCCCGAATTGTCGATATGTTTGCACGCAGGCTACAGGTGCAGGAACGCATGACTCGCCAGATAGCCGACTTTATCAACGAACTGCTTCACCCCAAAGGAGTGGCTGTTGTGGTCGAAGCACTTCATATGTGCTCGACGATGCGGGGCGTCAAAAAACACGACGCCCGAATGACCACTTCGGCAATGCTGGGCGCTTTTCGCACCCGCCTGGCAACCCGGCAAGAGTTCCTCGATAACGTCTCGCGCGGGGCCGAGGCGATGAAGTTCTAGTCTCGCAGGGTTTCATCGCCCGTACAAGTTCGTGGCAGGATGAACGCGCCCGAGCACGCCGGGGCGCGTTTTCATTTCAGGCACACCTGCCATGAGTTGGCGTGCGGTTTCCTGAAGGGTAGCGCCTTCGGGTTGGCTTTGTAACAACGGAAACAGCTCTGCCAATGGCACCGCCCAGTGGGCTTGTTCCCAAATATCGGCATCGATAACCTGCCCGTCAAACACCAAGATGTCGAGATCGATCGTACGCGGAATAAATTTTTCTGTGGCTCGCACGCGCCCGAGAATGGCTTCGACGCGCCGCAGCACCAGGCTCTTTAAGGTGTTGGCAGCGTAACCGGTGTGCAGGTGCACGACCGCATTCAAAAAGTTGCCGCCTGTCATTCCGTAGGGTGGCGTTTCCCATGTTTGCGACCAACCCAGCACCGTGACATACTCTTGCAGCAAACGGAGCGCTTTTGGCAGATGTTCTGCCGGAGCAATATTCGACCCCATTCCTACAAATACGTCATGCAATGTAGGGCTTGCGGGGCTGAGATTAAGATTCGCATTCACGTTCGATTTCGACTCCAACCGATTCTGCGAAACGTACGGCACGTGGCTTTTCGACACGCACACGCACACGCATGACAGCGGGTTCGGCCAGGCATATTTTTGCCAGGTCGGCTGCCAGGGCTTCGACCGTGTAACGTGCCGCACTTTCTGCATGGGCTTGCAGCCGCCTGGCAACCGTACGGTAGTTCACACAGTCGTCGATTTTGTCGCTTTCGCCCGCCTTCCGTAAATCGGCATAGAGCACGACGTTGATGAGAATATCCTGTGCTTTTTCGCGTTCATCGGGGTTGATGCCGATAATGCCACGGCACAGCAGGTTTTTGATCAGGATTTGATCCATAGGCGGTTTGTTTTCCTCGCATTTTTCGTGATTGGGGTTATACCAGGTGCCTGCCGCCATCTACATGGACGATCTCGCCGGTAATATAGGCCGGGCCGTTGAGTAGAAAGTGCAGCGTTTCGACCACTTCATCCAACGCACCCCAGCGTCCTGCCGGAGTGCTTTCGGCCAGCCTGGGGTTGAAGTTTCCGTCAGATGGTGGCAGGATCGCGCCCAGCGCAATGCCGTTGACGGTAATTCGTGGGGCCAGCGCTTGCGCCAGGGCCAGCGTCAAGGCGGCTAAGCCTGCCTTGCTAACGGTATAAGGCAGATGATCGGAGCCCGGGCGCAGGGCACGCCAGTCGAGAATGTTGACGATACGCCCATCTGCTCCTGCCGGCAGTGAACGGGCAAAAGCCTGACTCAGCAAGAAAGGTGCCGTCAGGTTGATATCCAGATGCTGTTGCCAGCTTTTTCTATCTGTGTCTTCAACGGTCAACGCATCAAAGATAGCTGCATTGTTTACCAGTGCATACAGCGGACCCCACGTGGTGGCCTGGGCGATGAGCGTTTGCATTTCGTCCAGGTGGGCCAGATCCGCCTGGATCACGTAGCTGTGGCCACCCAGGGAAGCGATTTCAGCTTGCAAGTTGTTGGCTTCATCTGCTGAATGCCCGTGGTGGATGATGACTGTAGCGCCTTCATGCGCCAAACCCAAGGCCAGGGCGCGACCGATACGCCGCGCCGCGCCCGTGACCAATACTGACTTCCCTCGCAGGGATATTTTCATGGGTTCTTTAAGGTTGCCGCTACCCGCGCCAGTTTGGCGGATGCCTGTTTGGAAACTTCCACCAGGGTTGGGTTTTCGCCCAGGGTGCCTACCTGCATCATGGCTTCCGGGTTGGCGATGCGCACGATTGTACCGATTCCCGCTGCATCTGCTTCGACCGTCACATTGCACGGAAGCATAAGCCCTACGCTGGCATCGGCTGACAAGGATTGATGGGCCAGTGGCGGATTGCACGCTCCCAAGATGGCATACGGGCGAAAGTCCGTGCCGAGCTTCTCCTTCAGCGTTGCTTTTACGTCGATGCGGGTCAATACGCCAAAGCCTTCTTGTTTCAAAGCAGCCGTCACTTGGTCGAGCGCATCCTCATAACGCATGTCCAGATGGACCTCAAAGCCTAATTGTTCGTTCATCTTTCGTAATCTCCTTTCTTTTTCCAATTTGCCACAAACTGAATGCCAGAATCACCCATGCGGCCAACTGCATCATGCGGAAACCCCCGGGCAGCAGTTGGCTATCGCCGCGAAAAGTTTCAATGAACAGTTGGGCGGCGCTGCTCAAGGCGATAAAAGCCAGGAAACGTAACCCGGGAAGCCGAAAGAACGCATCACCCGCCCGCGGCCATGTGATCAGCAGAATCACGCTTGCGGCAAGAATTTCGTATGCCTGGGTGGGATGTCGCATGGCGCCCCACAAGTGGATGGCCCATGGCAGCGCCGTTACCGCACCATACGCTTGCCCGGAGGCAAAGTGGGCCAGGCCGGCGGCGACTCCCATGATGGCCAGGCCGGGTGTGAGCGAATCCAGAGTGGGCCACAGGTGAAGCCCTTTGCGCTTTCCATAAATGGCTCCGGCGAATACGCCTGCAAATACACCGGACCAGCCATCGAGCAGCGCAGGATTTGGTGAGAAGATGCTCGCCAGGTCGCCTGCGAAAGCGGCCGGGTGCTGTGCGATATAGCCCAGGCGAGCGCCGAGGCCCCCGATAACCAGACCGGCCCAAACCAGGTTGGATAGTGTTTCGCCGGAAACACCCAGGCGGTGAGCGTTCCGTTCCATAACCCACACACCAAGCCATGTCCCCACAAGCAGGATCAACCCCGCTGTTTGGAGAATTGCCGGGCCAATGTGAACGAGTGGAAACATCAGCGGCCCTCCAGCAGGTTTTCGACCCGTGTGCGCAACAGCGCTTCACTCATCGGCCCGCCGATGACGACTTCTTGGACGATTCCCTGCGGATCGACAAAGAAGCTTGTCGGTAGCGCACCAGCCCGATACAGATTGCCCACTTCGCCATCTGTATCGAAAAGGATCGGAAAACTCAGCCCAAGTTCGGATGCAAACGCCTGTGCTGCCGGGTTGCTGTCCTGGTTAGCCGCATTGACGGCCAGGATGACAAACCCCTGCGCTTCATATTCTTCATAGACACGTTGCATGGCCGGCATTTCCGCGCGGCACGGCGGACACCAACTCGCCCAAAAGTTGATCAGCACGGGGCGCCCACGGAAATCAGAAAGGCGAAACTCCTTTTCACCCGAATTGAACAACGTGAAGTTTGGAGCGAGCAGGCCTGTCTGAGGTGCCACAGTCACTTCATGCGCAGAGCTTCCGTAGACCATCGCCGTGAATACAATCCAACCTGCGCTCAAGGCCAGGGCAAGCAGGGAAAAAATGCTCCAGTATTTTTCGAGCACGGTGTTTGTATACATGATAATCCCGATTATAATGGGTTTGTTTGCGCTACGGCCACAAATGGCTGTACGAACTGCGAACGAAAGCAGGTGTGAGGGTATATCTTTTTGGATGCGCAACTGCCCATTTGGTTACTTCATTTGGCCTTCCCCCAGAAGGTGTCAACGATACGGACGTTTATTTCATTCGCCTCCCTGCCCCCCCTGGTTTGCGCACGTATGCGCCATGTTAAACCCGCATGGGTCAGGCGCGAAGCACCTGGCGCAGGGCTTCGCAGACGTATTCCACCTGTTCCTGAGTCATCACGCCAGAGAAAGGTAGCGCCAGGCCGCGGCGGCCGAGATCCTCGGTAACCGGAAACATGCCTTCTTGATAGCCAAAACGTTCGATCATGAAGGGCTGTAAGTGGATGGGGGCAAAGTACGGGCGGGCGGGAACACCCAGCTTTGCGAGTTGCTTCACGACTTGCTCGCGGTTGATCGCCGGATCGAACCGGACTACATACACGAACCAACTGACACGCGTTGTGCTGGGAACGACAATTGGCGCTTCGACTCCGGCAATAGACGCCAGGCCGGCGTGATACCAATTGGCAACAGCCTGGCGGCTGGCAAGCAGTTCATCCAGCCGGTTCATTTGAACGCGTCCAATGGCTGCGCTCATCTCATCCAGGCGATAGTTGTACCCGAGGTAGGTGTGCTGCAGCCAGGTATCACCGGGTGCACGGCCCTGGTTGCGCAAGGCGCGCATGAAATTGGCGGCTTCATCATCATGGGTGATGATACAACCTCCCTCGCCTGTGGTGATTTGCTTGTTTGGGTAAAAGGCAAAGACACCATAATCGCCCAGCAAACCGGCCTTTCGGCCCTTGTACTCGGCGCCCAAGGCCTCGCACGCATCTTCGATGACTTTCAGGTGGTAAGTGGCGGCAACCTCGTTGATGGCATCCATCTCGGCCGGTTGCCCAAAAACGTCTACCGGCAGGATGGCCTTTAGCGCGGCGATCTGGCTGGCACCCCGTGGAGGCAACCAGATGCGTGCCGCTGTGACGCCGGCAGCCAGATCTGCGGCGGCAGCTCGTACTTGTTGTGGATCGATGTTTCCGGTAACGGGATCGACATCGACAAAAACCGGAATGGCGCGCTCGAACAACAACACGTTGGCCGATGCAACGAAAGAGAAGGGGGTCGTGATGACGACATCGTTCTCACCGATTCCGGCGGCGCGCACGCAAAGGTGCAAGCCCGCAGTGCCCGAATTGACGCCGATGGCGTTTTGGCTGCCGGTATATGTGCACATGGCCTGCTCAAACCCCTGAATTTCATGTCCCATGCTCAAGTTGGGGGTTCGCAGTACGGCAGCGACCGCTTCACGTTCGGCGTTTGTGAGGTCGGGCGAAGACATGGGAATGGACGGTGTACGCTGCTGGTTCATAGGGTGAGCAACTCACTTTTGAAAACGGTCACCGCCTGGCCCGAGAGCCAGTAAGGGGCAAGGCAGCGAGCCGAACCTGTAACAGGATCCTCGTCTAATGCCACCGCTGGCGCAAAGAAACGTGAGATAAAGCCGGACGCTGGCAGATTGCCGCGCAAGTGAATGGCTGTAAAAGCGTCTACCTGGTAAACGATCGGGTGCATGGAGTTCCTTGCTAGGGTATTTGTGTTTGGAGCAGTGGTAACGGCCTATTTATACCAGCCTTTTGACGAAAACGCAGCAATCGCGCTGCCCCCACTCATGCCTCTTCACGCGTGCGCAGGTGTGGGAACAAGAGCACCTCACGAATGTTGGGGCTATCGGTTAGCAACATGGTTAAGCGATCCACACCCATGCCAAAACCGCCGTTCGGAGGCATTCCATAGCGCATAGCGCGCAAATAGTCCTCGTCCAGGGGGTGCTTTTCTTCATCATCCTCGGCGTAGTCGCGGCCCATTTCGACGAAGCGGGTTTCCTGGTCGATCGGATCGTTAAGTTCAGTGAAAGCATTGCACAACTCGAAGCCGGCAACATACCCCTCGAAACGTTCCACGGTTTGTGGATCGCCAGGCTTGCTTTTTGCAAGTGGAGAGATATCGCGCGGGTAGTCGTACAAGAAAGTCGGCTGGATCAGCGTCGGCTCGAGAAACTCACTGAGCAGTTGATCGACCAACTTGCCGCGTGTGGCGCCCGCTTTTGGATGCATGCCTCGGGCTGCCATGGCCTTTGCCAGTTCATCGGCCGTCTTGTGGGCGTTCATGTCGATGCCGGACGTTTCCAGGATGCCCTGGCGCATTTCTATGCGCTTCCAGGGTGGAGCGAAGTTCAGTTCGTGCCCCTGATAGTTGATTGTACGCGTGCCGCATACCCGATCGAGCACATAGCAAATCATCTTCTCGGTTAATTCCATCACCTTCAGATAGTCGAAGTAAGCGCAGTAAAACTCGAGTTGGGTGAATTCCGGGTTGTGTTTAAACGAAACACCCTCATTACGGAAGTCACGCCCAATTTCGTAGACGCGTTCCAATCCGCCGACCAGCAGGCGTTTGAGATACAGTTCGAAAGAAATGCGCAGGTATAAATCCTGGTGAAGCTGGTTGTGGTGCGTTACAAAGGGTTGGGCTGCGGCGCCACCGTAAATCGGCTGCAAGATGGGGGTTTCGACCTCGAGAAAGCCTTCGCCATCCAAAAATTCGCGCAAAGCGCGGGTGATAGCCGCACGCTTGCGAAAGATCTGGCGTACTTCGGCGTTGACGGCCAGGTCGGCATAACGCTGGCGGTAACGTGTTTCGGAGTCCGAAAGTGTTGCATGGCGCACGACCTGGCCGTCGACGATTTCGTCTTTCGCCGCAGGGAGCGGCGTGACCGCTTTCGAGAGCAGGCGAAAAGAGGCCACCTTGAGCGTTACTTCGCCGGTACGCGTGCGGAATATTTCTCCACTGGCCTGGACGAAGTCGCCCAGATCGAACTCACGGTTGAACAAGTCGAGTTGTTCTTGCCCGATATCGTTTGCACGCAGAAAGAGTTGAATTCTGCCTTCGCCATCTTCGATGTGTGCGAAGGTGAGCTTCCCCATCGGGCGGATCGCACGCAGACGGCCTGCCAGCGTGACGTGTATGGGGGCAGCCTGATCGCCTCGGGCTTCTTCGGCCTCGAAAGCGGCGATCCCTTGTTGGCTGGTGTGGGTTCGTTCGGCCCGCGTGGGATACGGTTCGATGCCCATCTCGCGTAAACGATGTACTTTTTCCAGGCGATTCTTTTCCAGCGAAGAAAGTTCAGGACTCATGGCTAACTCCTCAGGGTGACGGGACTCCAACACAGCGGTAAAACACTTCCGTGTGTTGCTGCGCCGACAACTACGCCACCATCATTTTGAATAAAAAAGCCCCGCGCTTGGTGTTCGGCGCGGGGCAAGCTATTGTGGCCCCAGATCATTCGACCTTGATCAGTGAAACGGTGAACGACCCGGCTGGTGCATCCACACGGATGGTGTCACCGGCGTGCCGCTCCATCAGGGCGCGCCCAAGGGGCGACTCGTTCGAGATGCGTCCTTCACGTGGGCTTGCTTCCGCTGGACCAACAATGGTGTAAACCTCCGGTTCGTTGTCGCCATCTTGGATGGTGACCGTGGAACCGATTTGCACCGTATCGGTCTTGACAATTTCATCTTCGATCAGGTGGGCGTTGGCCAACAGGATTTCTAATTCCTGAATGCGCCCCTCGACGAAGGCCTGTTCGTTTTTTGCTGCTTCATATTCGGCATCTTCGATGAGTTCGCCACCTTCCATGGCTTCGTGCAAGCGTTCAGCAACTTCCTGGCGCTTTGTGGAACGTAGGTAATCCAGCTCGTCTTGCAGTTTTTGATACCCCTGGCGGGTTAGGAATGATGGAGCCATCTTTAAGAATTCCTGAACTTGATATAATAAAACTACTCTTGTAGAGCAGTCCCTTGAGCAAAAAACACCTTGATAAACAAAGAGCGGTAGACTGGGAACAAACCCTGCCACCGCGGCAGGCGGATTTTAGCATAAAAACGAGGCAAACGCAAGCGGGCAAGGGATTTAAGGCCCCTACTTGCCGGTTATGCTTGCCTGTGCTAGACTTGCCGTTGAGGAAGTAATCGATTTATCTTACGTATGAGGATTCATGTTTCCGCATCCAAGCAGTTTGTGCGGGTTAGGTTGGTGCCATGGCAGATGATCTTGAGAAGATGTTCCAAGAGGCAGTCAATGCTGTGCGCCAGGGGCAGCGTGCGCGTGCCAAAGACTTACTTTCCCGTTTGCTGCGTTCCGAGCAGAAAAATGCCGAGTATTGGATTTGGATGAGTGCTGTGGTGGACACGCCGAATGAAAGGCAGTATTGCCTTCAGACGGCGTTGAAGCTCGAACCAAATCACCCGGCGGCCAAACGTGGCCTGATCATGCTCGGCGCCTTGCCCGGAGACGACGTGGCGCCTGTGCCGCCACCCCGGCGCAAGTGGAGCGCGCCTGTGGATACCCAGGCCGATGATGCTTCCCAAACAGCTTGGTCGAAAGTGTGGTACAAGCTGCCGCCTTTTTTCCGTTCCCGTCCGGTGATCTTGAGCTTCGTGGGAGTCGTGGTTTTTTTGTGTTTAGGCGCGGGCGGATGTGCCATCGGTGCCTTGTTGCAGTCCAGGGATGGAGGGGTGCCCAGGGGGTATCACACTGCACCGCCGGTGACTCCGAACTGGGACACGAAAACGCCCACATCTTCTTCGACGCCGACTGCTACACCGAAAGTGCGTTCGTCTACACCGACTCTTTCTGCGGCTACACCGCTTTCCGCTTTGCTTGCCGCAACGTATACTCCGACAGCGCGATACATTGCTACGCCACACAATATCAGCGAAGCCTATTTATCAGGCATCAAGGCCTACAACAACCAGGACTATGACAAAATGTTGCGCAATATGCAGCAGGCCAGCACGGAAATGCCTGCCGATGCGGACGTGGCTTACTATCGTGCCGAGGCTTTACGCCTGCTTAAACGCTATGAGGAGGCCCTGGCCGTCTATAGCGAGATCATAGACGACAGCCCCGGTTTTGCCCCCGCTTATCTCGGCCGCGCGCGTACACAGCAGGCTCTCAAAGATGCGCCAGCGGTGCTTGCTGATATGGACATGGCGATCCAAACGGATCCCAATTTTGTGGACGCCTACCTGGCACGCGCCGCGTACCGGCTTGGGCAAGATGCCCCCGAATTGGCCTTGGAAGATTTACAAGCGGTTGAAACGCTTAATCCGAATCATCCACTTCTCTATTTTTTGCGGGCTGAGGCCTATTTGAAAACAGGCGAAGGCGAACAGGCTTTGGAAGATGCAAAGCGTTCGTACGAAATGGACATTACCTTTCTGCCAGTTTACCTGACCCTGGCGCAGGCCTACCTGATCAATGACGAGCCTGAAGATGCCTATCACTACTTGAAAATCTATCTCGTTTATGAAAAAGAAACCGCAGAAGCATGGCTGGTGATGGGTATTTTGTTGTATGACTTGGAAGATGACTATCCAAGCGCCATCAAGGCGTTCGACCAGGCGCTTGCATTGGACAGTAAACTTTCGGCGGTTTACCGTTACCGTGGCCTGTCTTACTTGGCGCTCGAAGACGCAAAGTCGGCTGTGAACGATTTATTTCAGGCAGTACGGGTTTTGCCGGATTCTTACGAGAACAGCTTTGATCTCGGGCGCGCCTTGTATGCTGCAGAGCGTTACACCGATGCCGTCAACCAGTTAACCGTTGCTTTGAGCCTGGCGGAAACCGACGAACAGCGCGCCGCCGTATACTATTTGCGGGCTGAGATTTATCAGGTCGCAAATAGCATTCAACAAGCCGTTAGAGATTGGGAAGCCTTGCTGGCCTTGCCGGAAGGCGCAGCGCCTAAGGCATGGCTTGACGAAGCGCGTGGAAACATCCTGGCGCTGACACCAACCCCTGTCGTGACCGATACACTGCCGCCAACCGCCACCTTGTCTGAAACGCCTACGCCCACCGAAACGTCCACGCCCACACCTACAGCGACGTTTACGCAAACACCAACCCGGACGGCTACATTCACACCCACCCCAACGAGAACGCGGCAGCCAAGTGCGACGTCCACGACAACCAGAACCCTGACCCCAAAACCGTGAGTGAGCTTTGAAGCCGAAGAGTTTTTCCGCTTCCGTTTTATATCGGTTCTCGATAGCCTTGATGGGGGGCGCTCTTTTGCTGTTTTCGACGCTGCGCTACCCGATCGACCGTTGGGAGGGCCTGGTCCTGGTGATTTTTGTGCCCTGGATGGCCATGTGGCCGGTCAGCGTCGGCGTTGTGGAGCTATCGCTCATCCACGTGCTGGCGTTGAGCGGTGGTTTATTGTTTGGCCCAACGGTGGTTGCCTGGACGGTTGCAGCCGGCGTTTTATTCGGTTACCTGTCGCGCCGCCTGGCGTGGCGTTTCTTTGCCCAGCCTTTGCTGCCGCGTCCAAACCACTATCTGGATGCCGGTTTTGTGTTTGGTGCGCAGGTAATTCCTTTGGTGCTTGGCTTCTCGATTACGGGGTGGACAGGCTATGACGGCTTCAGCCCTTTGTGGCCGGCCGTGTTGAAGCCTCTGCTGTTGTTTTCGTTGATTCAATTTGCGATTTATCTGGGCTTCATTTTCGCGGCGGATTTGAAAAGCGCTGAGCGCCGGCGTGCGATGTTAGAGTTGTTCCTGGTAGAAGCGATCCCCCTGCCGTTTGTGTGGATCGCTCCCATGACCTATTTCACCGCACAGTGGGGGGTCTTGATTTTACTGGGTGGCGTACCATTGGCGCTGGGGGGATTGTTTTATGGAATGAATGTGACACGCTTCAAGCTCGAACGGCGCGTGCAGGAGCTATCTACCATTGAAAACATCAGCCGTGTGCTGCGTTCGACGCTCGAACTCGAAGCGTTGTTGTCGGTCATTCACCAACAGGTTACGCAAATCCTACAGGTAGGCAATTTCTACGTGGCCTTGTACGACGCGAAAGACGGTCTGTTGAAGTATCCCCTGGCGGTTAAGTCCGGTGAGCGCTGCCACTGGTCGCCGCGTTCTCTTGAGCCTGAGCGGCTGACCGATCGTGTGATTCAAGAAGGCGTACCGATCCTGATTACGCCACGCAACCACGATGCTTTGGCCCAGGCGGGTTTGCCGGCCAGCAGCGAACGTACGGAAGCCTGGGCCGGGGTGCCGCTGATCACATCAGAGCGGACGATTGGTTGCCTGGCCGTGTTTGGTACCTCTACATCCAGTGCACAGTTTACGCACTCGGATCTCGAACTGCTGAACATCCTTTCCGGGCAGGTTAGCGTCGCTATTGAAAATGCACTTTTGTACGAGCAGGCGCAGCGCAGGGCTTCACAGTTGGAAGCGCTCAACCGCATCATGGCTTTGATTACGGCCAGCTTGGACACGCAGGAAGTGTTAGCTCAGGTATGCATTGCCGTGATCGAGCTGGTTGGTGGGCAGCATAGTGCCGTTTATCTTCTCGATCAAGAGCAAGGCCGCTGCTGGCTGGCGCATGGTGAAAACATTTCCGCAAGTTTTGTGGAGAAGAACAACACTTCTACGGCGATTCAGGAAAATCGTATCCGCTACGTCTACAGCGATCAGCCGGTTGTTATTTCCAACATAAGCCAGTCGACGTTGCCTGTTGAATACCTTGATTTGCTCTTTGCAGAAGGAATTCATGCGCTGGCCGATTTCCCGTTGGCTACACCCGACGGGCGTATCGGCATTCTAGCCGTCTATTACGATGTTCCGCACGCTTTTGCGCCTGAAGAGATCGATCTGGTACAGGCCCTGGCTTACCAGGCTGCCTTGGCCGCTTCGAATGCACGCATCTACGCCGTTGCCGATAAAGCCCTGGCGCGCCGCGCCGATCAACTTGCAATTCTCGAAAACGTGGGACGTGAACTGGGTGCAGCGATCAACTCGCCCCGCCTGTTTGAAATGATCCTGGATTATGCGCTGCGTTTCACGAATTCCCCCTGGGGTGATTTGACCCTGTATGATCCCTTTACCAACACGCTCGAGGTAAAAGCCTCACGTGGATACCGCCAGATTCAAACCCACTATCCGGTCGAAAAGACGCTTTCAGGGCAGGCACTCCTTACCCGCAAACCCGTCCGCGTTGGGAATACCAGTGACGTAAAGAACCACGTCGATCTCACCGATGGTGAGGCGCGCTCTCAGTTGAGTATTCCTATCATTCATGAAGAACGCGTGCTTGGTGTCATTACCCTGGAAAGCGACCACGCAGACGCCTACTCTGAAAACGATCAAACGTTTATTGCGCAACTGGCCACGCAGGCGGCCATTGCGGTTGTGAACGCCGAGTTATACGTTGAAATTCAGCGCCGGCTGCGTGAGCAGACCACACTCTATCAGGTGGGGGCGCGTCTGGTTGCTTCGCCGGAGTTGGATGGGGTAATGCACGCTGCCGTTCAAGCGATGGAAGGTGCCTTGCCGGGGGCGGTGGTTGGCGCTTATTTATGGGACGAAGGCCGTGCGGTCTATGAAGTGAAAGTCACTAGCGATTTGGTGGAATTCTCTTTGCCGGCTTTCATCCCTGAGATTGAGCTGGTTGCTGTCCGTACGGCGCTGTCTAATACCGCATGGATCCGGGTGACGCCAGGCAAGCAAAGCGTCCCCATTCTGTTGGCATCTTGTGCAGAACGGCAGATGTTGATCTTCCCGTTGGTCGTCAAACGCCAGCGTTTGGGGATGCTGGTGATTTGTGTTGCAGAGCCAGGCCCCCAAGAGGAAGATTTACAGCTCTTGCATGGGATTGCCTCGCAAATTGCCATTTCCTTACAGAACAGCCTGCTCTTGCAACGGGTGATGCACGGGCGCGACCAGTTGGCCGCTGTGCTCAATTCGGTCAGTGATGGATTGATGATGTTCGATCGTTCGGGCCGGGTATTGCTCGTCAATCAAGCCATTCAAAACTTGATGGGCCTGGAGCGCGCTGCGCTGATCGGCACTTTTGTCGCCGCATTGCCGGTCACATCTCTGCGCATGTTGGGGTACACGCCTTATGAAGTCGAGTCCTTGGCGAAGAGCATCGAGCAAGGGCACCCACTGGCGGTTTCCAAGTCCGTTTTTCACATTTCTGAACCGAAACCTGAAAGGATCATCGAACGCCTGGTCCAACCGGTCCTGGCCCAAGAAGGGAACCCGATCGGTTGGATGATGGTGCTGCGGGACATCACCGAAGAAACGCAAGTGACACAGGCTCGCGAGTTGATCACCGAGACATTGGTACACGATCTGCGTTCGCCGGTGAGTGCCGTACTGAGTGCAGTCGATATTCTCGAAAACACGCTCATGGAAGAACAGAAAAAGGATGAACTGGTTGCGCAGGCTTTGCGTGTAGCCTATAACAGCGCCAACCGTGTTTTGAGCCTGATCGAATCGTTACTGGATATCGCCAAGCTCAAGGCGGGCCGCATGGAGCTTTACATGACGGAGTTTGAGCCTGCCGTCCTGGTAACGGGTATTCTGGGCGATTTTATGCCCCAGGCCAATGAGATGGGCGTCATTTTGCGACACGAACTGGCTCCCCATTCGTCAAAGGTGCGCGCCGACCAGGGCAAGATTACGCGCGTCCTGACCAACCTGCTCGACAACGCCCTTAAGTTTACCCCGGCAGGCGGGCAAGTGCTCGTTTCTGTCGAACAGCACTCACCTGAGTTTGTCGCCATTCACGTGTGCGATACCGGGCCTGGCATTCCGGAAGAGTATCGTGAGAAAGTTTTTGACCGCTTTACCCAAATCCCGGGCCAGAAAGGTCGGCGGCGTGGTTCCGGCCTGGGACTGACTTTTTGCCGGCTGGCCGTCGAGGCACATGGCGGGCGCATTTGGGTATCCCCGCGGGCTGGAGGAGGCAGCGACTTCACCTTCCTGCTGCCAGCATTGTAAGCCAGATGGGCTTCGCCGGGAAAGGGGTTCCATTTGGGGTTTCGGCCATCCTCGGCAGGTGTGTGCAGCACACAACACCAGTTAGACGACAGTCAGGGTACACAACCCCCAAATGCGGGAATTCTTCACGCTAAACCCGGAAGACCCTTGAGAAGTTATCATGGATAAGAGTTTTGTAAGAGTTTTTTCGGGTGCCTTGCAATTCACGATCAGGCGCGCTATAATGCATTCGGTTTTTGAAAGTTATGGAGGTGCTTTATGCCAGTTTATACGTACCGATGTGAGAATTGTGGCGTGCAGTTCGAGCGGCAGCAGAAATTCTCCGATCAACCCCTTACCCGTTGCCCCGAGTGCAGTAAAAAGTCCTTGCGTAAGGTGTATACGCCTGTGGGCATCGTCTTCAAAGGGCGCGGCTTTTACGCGACCGATCATAAATCGCCATCGGGGCAAAAGTTTACCTCGGGGACGAAACCTTCTGAAGAGAAGTCTACAGAGGCCAAGCCAGAAACCAAAACCGAGGCCAAAGCCACCGAGAGCAAGACAACAGCTCCTGTTTCGAGCTAGTGCCATCAGAGATGAACGCATCAATCTGCTAAACCCTGGGAGTAATCCTCCCGGGGTTTGTTCGTTAACCTGGATGGAGAAACCAGAATGAAAAACACTCACGCCGTCACCGGCGCTTTTGGCTATTCGGGGAAATACATTGCGCGCAGATTGCTGGCGCAAAACCATTCACCGGTCACGCTTACGAATTCGCCCCAGCGCGCCAACGATTTTGATATTCCGCTCGAAACGCTTCCCTATAACTTCGATCGGCCGGATGCCCTGGCACGTTCGCTGGAAGGTGTGGAGGTCCTCTATAACACATATTGGGTGCGTTTCAATCACCAACGTTTTACCCATGCCGATGCCGTACAGAATACCCTGACCTTGTTCCAGGCTGCCCGGCAGGCCGGCGTGCAGCGAATCGTCCACGTCAGCATCACCAATCCATCGCTCGATTCACCGCTGGAATATTTTTCGGGCAAGGCAAGGCTTGAGCAGGCGCTGATTGAGTCGGGAATTTCGTATGCCATCTTGCGCCCGACAGTCTTGTTCGGTAAAGAGGATATTCTGATCAACAATATCGCCTGGGCGCTGCGTCACTTACCCGTTTTTGGCGTTTTTGGAAACGGGCAGTACCGCCTTCAGCCAATATATGTCGATGATCTGGCCGGCCTGGCCGTGGCCTATGGCGCAAGCACGGAAAATGTCATCGTCGATGCAATTGGGCCTGAGACGTTTTCTTATTCCACCTTGGTGGCAACTATCGCCCACTTGATCGGCGTGCGGCGGCCCATTGTGCAGGTACCTCCATGGTTTGGCTATATGGCCGGCAGGTTCATTGGGGCCTGGGTAGGAGATGTGATGATTACGCGGGAAGAAATCGAGGGCCTGATGGCCGGTTTGCTTTACACACCGTCACCGCCGGTAGGGACAACCCGCCTGACCGATTGGATCAAAGCGCACGCCGGGACTTTAGGCCGCCGTTACACCAGTGAACTCGCCCGCCGCAGCCAGCGTGACGCCGCTTACCAGAGCAATTGAGCGTCGATTCGTGCTAGAATAGCCTCATGCTTACCATCATTCTTGGCGGCGGCGACCTGGCCAGCGGGGTGGCTTTACGGCTTTACCGGGCCGGGCTGCACGTTGTGATCACGGAGCTGGCACAGCCCCTGGCGGTACGGCGTTCCGTCTCCTTTGCAGAAGCGGTCTATACCGGTGAAGTGACGGTGGAAGGGGTTACGGCCCGGCGGATCAATGTCCCGACCGACAAACTGGGTATTTTGATGACGATCAGCAAGGGCGCCATTCCGGTGTTGGTTGACCCTGACGCAGTCTCGATCGATGCGCTTCATCCGACGGTCGTTATCGACGCCCGTATGCGGAAGGCAACGGCTGTTTTGCTTGGCAAACCGGGAATGCTGATCGTGGGTCTGGGGCCGGGCTTTGAAGCCGGCGTCAATTGCTCGGCAGTCATCGAAACGCAGCGCGGCCCCACTCTCGGACGTGTTTACTGGCAAGGAAAGCCCAACCCCGACAGCGGCCTGCCAGATACGGTCGGCCCCTACCAGTCCGAACGCGTGCTGCGTGCGCCAGCAGATGGAACCCTCGATGCGTACGCACAGATTGGTGATGTGCTGTCGGCCGGGCAACCGGTGGCTTCTGTCGATGGCGAGGTGGTGCCGGCTCCATTCGATGGCTTGCTGCGCGGCCTGCTCTACCCGGGCTTACAAGTGACGGCGGGCTTGAAGATCGGTGACCTCGACCCACGCTGCGATCCGGCCCTGGTGCAATTCGTTTCGGACAAAGCTTTGGCGGTAGGGGGAGCCGTGTTGGAAGCTATCCTTTCACGCCCAAACTTGCGGCCGCTGTTGTGGAAATAAAGTTCTCCGCTGCTTTGCGTTTAAGCACACAGGGTGCCACAAGCATTGCTTTTGCCGGTGCAGGAGGCAAGACGTCCGCAGTCTTTGCATTGGCGCGCCAGTGCGGGCAGGCGTTCGTCACGACCACAACCCATCTCGGCAACTGGCAGGCTGCGCTGGCGGATCGGCACCTCGTTCTTGAACCCGATCGTGATATCAGTACACTGGTGCAGCCCTCGCCGGCGGGGGTTGTACTCGTCACCGGTCCGGCCACGGCCGGGAAACGCCTGGCCGGAGTCGACGTCGAATCCCTAGATGCCTTGCGCCGCCTGGCTTTAGCATGCCAGATTCCCCTGCTGATCGAGGCAGATGGTGCCCGCCAGCGTCCGCTCAAGGCCCCTGCCGAATACGAACCCGCCATTCCGGCGTTTGTGGGCGTTGTTGTGCTGGTGGCCGGGCTGTCTGCCTTGGGCCAGCCCCTGGCGCCCGATTGCGTACACCGCCCGGAGCGCTTTGCTGCCCTGGCGAAACTGCAAGCCGGGCAGCCGATCACGCCAGAATCGGTTGCCCGCCTGTTGAGTCACCCACAAGGCGGCCTGAAAGCGATTCCGCCCGGAGCACACCGGGTGTGCCTGCTCACACAGGCACAGTCTTCCGATCGGCAGGCGGCTGCCGGTTGGATCGCCGGGAAACTATCGGCCAGCTTTGACGCAACGCTGATCGCAGCCGCCCAACCGGATCGCTTGCAGGCGTGTTTTGAATCCACAGCCGGGGTCGTGCTGGCTGCCGGTGCAGCCACACGCTATGGCGAGCCCAAGCAACTGCTCGATTGGCGCGGCGAACCCCTCGTGCGCCGTGCAGCCCGGACAGCCATCGATGCGGGCCTTTCGCCGGCCGTTGTGGTTACCGGCGCTCATGCAGATAGCGTCCGGGCGGCTGTTGCGGGCCTGGATGTGACCATCGTACACTGCCCGGATTGGGCCGAAGGGCAGGCTGCCTCGATCCGCGCCGGGCTACGTACGGCGGTGAAAGCGGCCCGCCTGCCGGGCAGCGCTATCTTTTTGTTGGCCGATCAGCCATACGTGACGGCAGTGCTGCTGCGCGCGCTATGCGAGCGGCATGCGAATACGCTGGCACCGATCGTTGCCCCGCTGGCGGATGGCCGGCGTGGAAACCCCGTGTTGTTCGACCGCAGCACGTTCCCTGCGTTGCTTGCCTTGCGAGGGGATGTCGGCGGGCGGGCACTGTTTTCATGCTACCGGATCGAGTGGCTCCCGTGGCATGACCCGCAGCTTCTGTTGGATGTGGACACGCCCGATGACTACCGGAAACTCATTGGTTCATGAACAAGTCGCCGCGGTCGTGCTGGCAGCAGGGCTTTCGACGCGCATGAAAAGCCCCAAGCTCTTGCTGCCCTGGCGAAAGACAACCGTTATCGGCCAGGTCGTCGAGACGCTTAACGAGGCCGGCGTTGATGAAATCGTTGTCGTCAGCGGGGAAACGCGCCAGGCGCTGCTTCACGCCTTGTCCGGTTCGCCGGCGCAGGTGGTCTTCAACGCCCGCTATGCTGAAGACGCAATGGCCGTATCGTTGCAGGTTGGCTTAACGGCGGTTTCAAGCCTGGCCGCAGCGGCCCTGGTGGTACTGGGCGATCAACCGCAGATGCAGGTGGATGTGGTACGGGCGATCCTCGACGTCTATCGGCAAACTTCGAGCACGCTGGTCGTCCCCAGTTACCGTTTCCGGCGTGGGCATCCCTGGTTGCTCCATCGCTCGCTGTGGGATGCGCTGCGGGCGCTTCCACCTGGCGCTACGTTACGCCATTTCCTCGCCGCCCAGGCGGTCCACATTCGGTACGTAAGTGTGGCCACCGACAGCGTTTTACAGGACCTGGATACGCCGGAAGACTATGCGCGCAGCGGATAAGCGGATAACGGGTGTGGTTCAAAATTTTGCAAAGGGGTGTAAGATAGATGGGGAACAAGGAGGATGAAATGCTAGACAAGGAAGATCCAAAGTGGCGGCAGATGACAGAAGATATCATGAGTGGCATGGCAGAAT
>JBMOLU010000028.1:0-85460 GCA_049325275.1 Chloroflexota bacterium | reverse complement strand
TTACGGCCAACAAAAATGAAAGTCGAATTGTAGGAAAAATAGAATATCATACTCCGGGTATAGACACAAACACCGAAGCCGATTTATAATAATGTCGTAATTTACTGATGTATGCCCCGTGGTTTCCGACGTAGAATGCATACAATATGGAGTGGATCATGTGTGATGTAACACATCCCCCCGAATCGTTCGAAACCCATTATCTGGCCGTTCGTGACTTGAAGTTTCATTATGAAGGGCAAAACCTGACCCTCAAAACTGCCGACGGTGTTTTTTACCCGCACGTCAGCTTGCGGCGTTCGTTTCCGCTTTCGGCGCAGAACACCTATGTGGTTGTGCGTGTTCCCGAGGCTGTGCATGCGGACCGCTGGCAAGAATTGGGGGTGATTGCCGATTGCGGTGAGTTAGATGAAGTTTCGCGCCAGGCGGTCGAACAAGAACTGAATCTGTTTTACCTGGTGCCCGTAGTGCAAAGGATTCGCAGCATCCGCGAAGAGTTCGGCTTCCTTTATTGGGATGTGGAAACCGATCGTGGCCCGAAGGAATTCATTATGCGAGATAGCATCATCGGCCAGGTGCGCCAGGTAGGCCAGGGCCGCTGGTTGATCATCGACATCAACCAAACGCGCTACGAAATCCGCGATTATGAAACGCTAGATCAGAAGAGTCGCGATTTGCTGGCGCGCTTTTTGTTGCTCTGATGGTGTGTCAAGCTCTTGGCAACTTGTTTCACAGAGACCGGCGAAGGGCGCTGCCTCCTGCTACTTCCTCTCCAACCGGTAAATCTCTCCCGTGTAGTCAACCAGGTAGAGTTCACCGCTTTCGTCCGGTGCGAAGGACGTAATCAGAGTCCCGGAAAGCTGGAACAGGCGCTCGTTGAGCCAGCTTCCATCGGGCAGTTGCAGCAGGCCCCACACGACTCCCTGGCAGAAATCCCCATAAAAGTAGACTCCAAACCATTCGGGCAAGGCTTTTCCGCGGTAGACCTGCCCGCCCGTCACCGAACAGCCAGCGGTGTGATCGTACTCGGCCACGGGTGTGGCAAAGGAGACACCGTCAGGTGCTTGCCCGCGCAAGCTGTGTGTCCCCTCGAAGTAGGGCCAGCCGAAGTTTGTCCCTGCGGAACTTCCGGCGGGCAAAAAGTTGATTTCCTCCCACTTGTTCTCGCCCACATCGGCGATGAACAGATTCCCGGTCAACGCGTCGAAGGCGATGCGCCAGGGGTTGCGCAGGCCGGAGGCCCAGACTTCCGGCTGTGCGCGGCCGTCGACGTCCAGCCGCAGCAAGGAGCCGGGTAGCGCAGCGGGATTCTGGGCGTTGCCGGCCTGGTCGTAGTTTCCGGCCCCGCCGCCGTCGCCGATCGGGATGTAGAGCGCCCCGTCCGGGCCAAAGGCCAGGTCGCCGCCGATGTGCTCGCCGATGGGATATGCGATTGTTGCCAGGCGTTCTTCCGTGTTGGCATCGGCTGCATCGGGATCGGATGAGACGCGGTAGCGGGCGATGATCGACTTGCCATCCGTGTCGGTGTAGTGCACGAAGAAGTGGCCGTTTTCGGCATAACGGGGGTGAAAGGCCATCCCCAGCAGGCCGTGGACGGTGCTGCCGCGGGTGCTGGCGCGCGTGCGTAAATCGAGGAAAACGGGCCGGGTATCTTTCCTCCCCAGGATGTGAATCAGGCCGCTTTGCTCGAGCACGAACAGGCGGCCTGTGCCATCGTGCGGGACGGCAAGCCCGACCGGCTGCGTGAACCCGTCGGCAACGCGCACCCAGGTGTAGGCATCGGCGGCGGGGAATGCCGTGGCCTGCGGTGGGCGGGGCGTGGGCGTTTGGGAAGGTCGCGCGGATTGCGTTGCCGTTTTTCCTGTAACAGGCACTGTGGCGGCCGTGTTTTCGACGAATGGGGTTCGCAGTTCGGTTGGGGTCGGCGGGGCTGCGGTTTGCGTGGTCTGCAACGATGGAACAGGGGGCAGCGTGACCGGCAGCGTGGCGTTCGTGCATGCGGCGGCGAGAAGGAGGATGAGAATGCAACCGGATATGGGAAGACGTGTGTGCATTGAAGAACCTTTTGCGATCGGGATAGAGCGCGATCTCGAGCTGTGCTGCGGCATTTTTAAGCTAAAATTGGCGAACGCCGGTCAGCACGAGAACGGATATTGGCGAGGCATCATAACGATGCGAGCCGGGCGATTTCCTGGAAATACGACCCATTATAGCCAAATTAGATAAAAAAGGAATCTGATTCATGTCCCCCTTATCACGGAAAGAATTTCTGCGCCTGGCTGCGGCGGGCACGCTTGCCGGCGCATCGGCGGTTGCCCTGAACGCTTGCGGCGTCAAAGAAGCGGCCACGGGCGCCTCGGTAACGGCATCCCCACTGGCAAGCCCGAGCCAGACGGCAGCGCCGACAGAAACGGCTGCGCCCCCGACGAAGACGCCGGCGGCTACGGCGACGCCTGCCCCCACGGCCACTTTCGAACCGACAGCCACCGCCACACCCGAACCTGGCCCTGACCTGGTCGTCGCCCACAACGGCGAACCGGAAGAACTGGTGCGGCGTGCCATTGCCGCCATGGGTGGGATGGAACAGTTCGTCTTCAAAGGCGCCAATGTGATCGTCAAGCCCAATATCTGCGTGGACTTTCGTACGTACGAGTGGGCCGCGACGACCAATCCCTGGGTGGTGGGCACGCTGGTGCGGATGGCCTTCGAGGCCGGCGCGGCAAGCGTGCGCGTGATGGACCAGACCTGGCAGCGCAATATGACCGAAGCTTATGCCCGCAGCGGCATCCAGGAACAGGTGGAAGCCGCCGGCGGCGTGATGGAATGGATGCCGCTCGATAAATTTGTCAATACCCCGGTACCCCAAGGAGTCGAACTGAAGGAAATCGGTATCTACGACGAGATTCTCAAGGCCGATGTAGTCATCAACGTGCCGATCGCCAAGCACCACGAAAGCGCCAAGCTGACGCTCGGCATGAAAAACCTGATGGGGATCATCTCCAACCGCCCGGCGATGCACGATAGCGACGTCACCACGTTTGGCACCATCTTTGGCCACCGGATTGCCGACCTCGTGTCGGTGGTGCGCCCCACACTCAATGTGATGGATGCCGTGCGCGTGATGATGGACGGCGGCCCGACCGGTTTCAGCTTGAAACAGGTCAAAAAGGCCGATACGATCATCGTCTCGCGTGACATTGTCGCCCTGGACAGTTACACGACCGGCCTGTTCGAAATGAAGCCGGAAGATTTGCCCTACGTAACCGTAGCTACTGAAAGGGGCCTCGGCCGCAGCGACCTGGCTACTTTACGCATCGAAGAATTCAACGTGCGGTAAATTGCTGCGGTGATTTATTTGCCCGTGATGTAAAAGAAGTCCATTTCCCATTGCCCGAGGTAGCGATTGACCCATAGGTCCATAATTTCAGGGTAGAGCGCTTCTGCTGTCAGCTTTTCTTCGGCCACCTGGATGGCGGCGAAGTGGGCGTGGGTGGGATTGATGTCGAGCAGCATGCCGTTGTAAGCATCGACTGCAAGCATGGCATCGGCCAGCACGGGCATCGACAGGCTCGGCCCGGCGAAGTAGTACAGCACGTTGTTGTCCTCGCTCAGGCCCACACCCGAGCGGATGGTGACGATGGCGCCATCCAGGTTGGCGCCCCAATCGATGTAACTGCCGTTATAGACTTTCTCGTTGATCGTGCCGTTGTGGACGATCATCAGGGCGTTCTGGCGGTAGGACCGGTAGTCGCCGTTATCGGTCAGGTCTGTCCCCCATTCGCCCAGGCGCACGCTGCCGTCTTTGTAGATTGCCAGGGTGGCCAGCCCGCTGCTGGCGGCGATGGTTGTCAGGCCGTCGGCCATGGCCCCATAATAACCGTGTTCGGCAATGAACCCGCCGTTGAAGGCGGCGATCAGTTTGCCGGGCTGCCGGTCTTCCAGGGGAATGATTCCCAGGCCGTGCTTGCTGTCGGGCATAGCCGGTTCCTTCAAACCGAGGACGTACGCCAGGCGGGTGCGGGTCAGGTCGATGGCGACGACGGCCACCACCGCATATGGGCGCTCGGGGTCCGGTTGCAGAAAGGTGCGCAGGCCGACCACCTCGCCGGCCGCATCGTACAGGTAGGGCTGCCAGGCGCCTTCACCGGGCAGCGCGCCGAAGGCTTCGGCATCCGGGAGAGTCCAGTGAGCCGGCGTCGCAGTCGGGGTGACGGTTGGTGTTGTGGTGGCTGGCCGCGCCGTGGGGGTGTTGCCGGTGGGTGTTGGCCCGCTCGGCGTAACCGGAACGGGTGTGGCTGTGGGCGTGGGCAGCGGCGGTGTTGCCGTTGCCGGCAGCGCGCCGTTGGCGGGCGTCGACGCGGCGATGGCCCAGGAGGGCGTTTCAGGTTCTTCCAGGCCGAGTTTGTACTTCCACTGTTTGACCTGATCTTGAATTTCGAAGACGAAGGTTTCCAGTTGGGCAACGCGTTCCTTGCCGAGCAGTTGCCGCATGGGGTTGGCCAGGCGCGTGCCGATGGCGCGCCAGTTGGCGAGGACGATGCCACCCACCAGCAAGAGGATGGCGATCACGCCGAGAAGAATCGCACGTTTGTTGTGTTGGTTGACCATCAGCGTAAAACTCACTCCCAAAAAGACAAAATCAAGGGGCAAGTTTATCACATTGTTTCATTTGATTGCGTATAATAAGGCGCCATGCACCGAAAAAACATCCTTTATTCGCTGTTGATTTTTGCGCTTGTCTTGTCCGCCTGCTCGGCAGCCGTCGCTACGCCTGTCTCCTCTCCTACGGCTGTCCTTCACGACACACTGCAACTGGTGACGACACCGGTTCCCTCGGTGACGATACCGCCCTCGGCAACCCCTACGCTCGTTCCTTCGGCAACGGCAACGCCGCTTCCCAGCCAGACACCGACGGCCACCCGCGTGCCGACGGAAACACCTTTCCCCACCCAGGTCGTCGATGACTTTGGTGTTGCAATGGTTCTGGTGCCTGCCGGGCCGTTTTTGATGGGCAGCGGCCTGTGGAATGAGAACGAGCGCCCGGAGCACATGGTCACGCTCAAGGCCTACTACATCGACCAGTTCGAGGTCAGCAACGCTTCGTTCTCCACATTTCTCAACGAAAAGGGCAACCAGATCGAAGGTAACGCCCCCTGGATCGAGGAGGCCGATCCCGACCTGCGTATCCACAAAGTAGACGGTGTCTGGACGCCGGATGATGGTTATGCCGATCACCCGATCAACGAGACCACCTGGTTTGCGGCTCGCGCCTACTGCGCCTGGCGCGGCGTGCGCCTGCCGACCGAAGCCGAATGGGAAAAGGCCGCCCGCGGCGACGATGGGCGTACCTATCCGTGGGGTGAAGAGACGCCCACCTGTGAAATGGCCAACTTTGCCGGTTGCTTTTACGACTCGGTGCCCGTCGACAGTTACCCGCAGTCGGTCAGCCCCTACGGCGCTTACAACATGGCCGGCAACGTGATGGAGTGGGTGGCAGACTGGTATGTCCGCCACTACGACGCAGACGACAGCGAAGACCCCACCGGGCCGGAAAACGGAGACTTTCGCATTTTCCGGGGCGGTGCCTGGTTTACGGCTGCCACCCAGGTGCGTACGACCTACCGTTTTGCCAAGCTGCCCGTGCTGACGTTCCAGGCCAACGGCTTCCGCTGCGCCCGTGACATTGGCCCGTAAGTGATGGCATGAACCGCGGGACTTGGGGATGGCGGGTGTCCTTGCCCGCTGTACTTCGCCGGCAGGTCGGTTTTACCGCCTTCTGCACGCATCAGGAGATTACAAAACACTATGTCTGAATGCTTTCTTTCGCAACGAAATTGCTGCCAAAAACTTGCCGGGCTGTTGATCCTGGCTTGCTTCCTGTCCGCCTGTCGCCCGGCTGCCACGCAGCCTGCCTCCGACACGCCTGCCCCCACGGCCACGACCGCGCAGGCCGCCACGCAGCCCGTGGCCGTGCCTGCAAGCGAAACGGCCGTTTCGACCACGGCCACCGAAACGCCGTTTCCCCCAACGGCTACCGAGACGGCCGTTCTGCCTACCGCAACGCCCGAACCGCCGACCGGGACTCCCGCACCCACCGCCTTGCCGGGCGAGATGGTCGACAAGTTCGGCGTGCCCATGATTCTGATCCCGGCCGGTGCGTTTACGATGGGCCACGACAACAACCAGGCCGTCGCCGCCCCCGCCCACAAAGTTTACCTGGATGCTTTCTACATTGATAAGTACGAAGTTACCAACGAACTGTACCTTGCCTGTGAAGCTGCCGGGGTATGCACCACTGGCGGTGGGGTCTTTTTGCACCGGGCGGACATGCCGCAGAACCCTGTGATGGACGTTACCTGGTACGAGGCCCAACGTTACTGCGAATGGCGCAGCGATGGCGATTGGCGCGGCACGTTGCCCAGCGAGGCGCAGTGGGAAAAAGCTGCCCGCGGTACGGACGAGCGCCTGTTCCCCTGGGGGAACGAACCCGTCACCTGCGAGCGGGCGCGCTATACCGACTGTGGGATCATGACGGTGCCCGTAGGGCAGCATCCCGCGGGGGCCAGTTTTTACGGCGTGGAAGACATGGCCGGCAATGCCTGGGAATGGGTCTACGACTGGTATGAAAACGATTACTACAAGGTCTCACCTTACAAAAATCCCACCGGCCCCGAACGTGAAACCGGCTGGAAAACGGAACGCGGCGGCGCCTGGTTCTATGAAGCCAGCCTGCAAACCGCCGTGTGGCGTAACCAGGCCCCGGTGACGGCGCACTACCTGTACGTTGGTTTTCGTTGTGCCTTGATTCCCCCCGTTTCAAATGGGGTAGAATGAAACATGAATTGGAAAACATCTTGTTCGCATCTCGTTTCCTGCGCCGTTTTTCTTGGGTTTGCCCGCAGCCTTGGTGGCCTGCCAGGCTTCTTGCCTGCTTGCTGTGCGTTCCGCTTTTCTTCCACTTCCAACCGCCGGCTGCTGCGCTTCGAACGGCACCTTTCCTCAGCATCACCAATGGCAACGATGAGGCCACCCAACCCTCCATTTCTGCGGATGGGCGCTTTGTAGCCTTTGCCTCGAACGCCAGCAACCTGGTGCCCGGTGACGCCAACGGGGTCGCCGATATCTTCGTGTATGACCGGCAGCGCGGGGAGATGAGACTGATCTCCGTATCGTCTACAGGCATGCAGGCCAATGCTTTGTCGGCCCGGCCGGCGATCTCGGCGGATGGGCGCGTGGTGGCCTTCGAGTCGCTGGCCAGCAACCTGGTGGCGGGGGATACCAACGGCGTGTCCGATATCTTCGTTCACGACCTGTTGGCCGGGGAGACCAGCCGGGTTTCCGTCAGCGTGAACGGTGAGGAGGGGAACGGCTGGTCAGAGAAGGCGTCCATTTCGGGCAACGGGCACGTGGTTGCGTTTGTCTCAGCGGCGGATAACCTTTTTCCAGGGGATGCCAACGCCGCCTGGGATGCCTTCACGTACGATCGTTTGACCGGTTTTTTGCAGCGTATTTCGATCGGCCCAAATGGGGAAGATGCCAACGGGGAGACGCGCGCTGTAACCATCAACCCGCAAGGGACAACGGTCACCTTTACTTCCTCAGCCACCAATCTCCTTCTTCTTGCGGATAGCCAGAGTCCGGGGCTGTACTCCTACAACCGGGAGACGTTCCGCACCGTGCGGCTTGCCGATGCGCAGGCCGGGGATGCGCCGACGATTTCTACCGGCGGCCAGTGGATCGCTTTCCTTTCCCCGGATTCGCTGCGAGATCGAAGTGCCGCCATCTTCGATCAGTTGAACCAGACTCAGACCGTAGTGCGTTTTGCTTTGCCGCTGACGCAGCAGGCGATCTCGTCCAATGGCCAGGTTTTCTATGCCGTCGGCACCGCCGATGGGGAAGTGTTTAATCTGTATGGCTATGACGTCGCAAGCGCGGAGACCTGGCTGCTTGCCGAGGCTGTCGAAAACGTGCGCCCGGCGGTCTCCCGCGACGGGCAGGCGCTTGCCTTCGTGCAGCGCGTCGATGGTCTGGCACAGATTCAGGTGATCGACCGGCAGGCCGAAGCGGATCCCACGTACGTGCTCGCCGGGCGCGTGCTTGGCCCGCTTGGCGATCCCCTGGGGCAGGTGTCCGTCGATGATGGCCGCGGGAACACGGCCGTGACCGATCGGGCGGGCGTTTTCTTCTTGGGGGGCCTGCCGGCCGGCAGAACTACCCTGACGCCATCGAAGGCGGGCTTTGCCTTCGGCCCAGAAAGTATCACGGTGCTGTTGGAAAAAGACATGCTGGCGAACGGAACGGTGGATGAAATCCGCTTTACGTACGTCTACAGCGATGTGCTGAAGGAGGCCCGCCTGGATATCGGCATGCCTTACGACCACCGCTGTGAAGAAGGCCCCGATTGCCAGGGAGATTTTCACGGTTACGCCGCCGGGCAGTGTACCAACCTGGTCATGGATGCCTTTACCTGGGGGGCACAGTACAACATCAAACTGGCCTTGTGGCGTGACATCCAGGCGCACCCCGAGCACTTTTACCAGACGGGCAATGCCAGCGATGCGTATGACATGTGGCGTTACTTCTCCTATTCGAGGCAAGTGTTGCCGCACGAGGCCCCTTACCAGGTGGGCGACCTGGTCTTTTTCGATTGGACGGACGACGGCGAGATCAACCACGTGGCGTTGGTTTCGAAAGTAGACGCCGGGCACCGGCCCACCTGGATGATCGAAGCCAGCGGTGTGATCGACGGCAACCCCAGCGGGTTAGCCGCCGAACTGCCCTGGCGGTACCTTCACGAGCACTCGGTGCGCGGCCACGCCCGTTGGAACGGCCTGTACGAGGCCCCGGTCGTGGGCGTTGCGCCCCCACTGGCGCTACAGGTGGGGCTTGGTTCCACGGGCGCCCGGCTGCGCCTGGGAGATTTTAAGGGCGGAACGCTTTCGGCCGTACGGAATACGATTCCCAATGGCTGGTTCTTCGACCTGACCTGGGAGCAGAACGCGAGCGTTCTCGATCCGCTGGCGCACAGTACGAACTACTTTGCTGTAATCTGGAATCCCACCCGGGAGGAGATGCCTTACTATTTTGTCGCCCAGGTCGCGCAGGGTTGGGACGTTTACGATGCGATCTTGTATACGGACAGGCTTCCACCGGGGGGTGTGCGCCTGGTTCCGTTGCGGGTGGCTGCCGATGGCACGTTGACCCCGTTTACCTGGACGCCGCGCGGTGGCACACGCCCGCCCCGCTGAGGCGCGTGTGCGCAAGTCGCAGTTGCGTTAAACAGTTGACGAAAGCGGCGCTTGCGACTACAATTCGGCCCGGTTTGTCGCCTTATGGCAACAGGTAGATGCCTTGGCCGGGAGATAACCTACAGGATCTTTGCAAAAAGGTACGGCGCACAAGGGTGCAATCAAGAGCAGGGTTAGGATTGTTCCGCTTTATGCGGGTCAGGAGGCTTTTATGCCAGAAGAAACCGAACAGACTGTCCAAACATCCAGCGAACCGGCTCCCGGCGGTGTCGAAATCACCGTTGCCGATGTCGTCGAAACGGATGTCTTGAAGATGAACAACAGCGGTGCAAACACAATCAATGCCCAGCAGGTGGAGATGCAGCAAAGTGGCGCCAACCAGTTGGCTGGCGAGATCGTCAACTTGCGCCAGAGCGGCGCTCTGATCGCTCAGGCCGGCACTTTGACCGCCGAACAGAGCAGCCTTGTCGCGGCACGCGTCGGCCAGGCTACACTGACCCACTCGAGCGCTGTCGGTTTGCTTGCTGAAACAGCCGATCTCAAGCAGTCTTCTGCCGGTGTACTCCTCGCCGGTGATGTGAACGGCGAGCAGGTTCGCACAGGCGTATTGATTGCCCGTAACCTCAATGCGCCGGTTGAGACGATGATGGATACGCGCCAGGTTATCCTGGCTGGCCTCGTCTTTGGGATCGCCGCCGGGCTGATTTCCCTGATCGGCAGGCTGATTTTGCGGCGTCGTTAAAAAATCTGCGGCCCAGAAGGCCGGGCGATGGCAGGCGGGTGACGCATTTGCCTGCCGTGGCCAGGTCTCAGGCTGGCCGAATTATTTCCCTCCGGTGGAAACCGGAAACGAGATTTGTTCGTGCAAATCTCCTGCCAGAGAGCGATGGTAGCGGTGGAGGAAGGCTTTCCTTACCGGTGAGAGGCGCTCAAGGAAGGACAGTATGTCAGAAATCGTTTTGAAAGCCCAACACCGTTCGGTTGTTGGCAAACAGGTAAAAGCATTGCGTCGTGAAGGCGCTTTGCCTGCCGTATTGTACGGTACCAGTGTCGAGCCAACCCCGATTCAACTGAACCTGCACGACACCATGCTGCTTATGCGCGGTGTCTCGGGTTCTGCTTTGATCACAATCGATCTTGAAGGGAAACCCTACAAGGCCCTGGTGCGTGAGAAGCAGTACAACTACATTCGCCGCGAGTTGATTCACCTGGATTTCCAGGCGGTTTCGATGACCGAGAAATTGCGCGTCAACGTGCCGGTTGAAACGGTGGGAACGTCAGGTGCGGTGGAGAATTTCAACGGTATCCTCGTGGTCAACCTGAACGAGTTGGATATCGAATGCTTGCCAGGCGACCTGCCGTCGGCGATCGAGGTCGATATCTCCCCGCTGGCATCCATCGGCGATGCGATTACCGTGGGACAGATTGAGCTTTCTGATAAGTTGACCGTCTACAACAGCCCGGAAGATGTGGTTGTCGTGGTCACCGGCCAGCAGCAGGAAGAAGAAGCCGAAGGAGAAACCAGTGAGGATGAACCCGAAGTCGTGCAGAAGAACAGGAAAGAAGAAGATTTCTAGCTGCCCGTTTCCGGTATTCGTTACGGGTCTGCATTCTCTTACAGGAGAATGCGGACCCGTTTTTTGTTGCCGCCTTTCCAAAAACGTGATAAAACTTTCCCCATGCGTTACGGAATCCTGTTAATTTCGTTGTGTCTTGGCTTGCTTGCAGCGTGTACTTCTCCATCATCAACCGTGCCCACACGGGCCGCGAGTACGACGCCGCACGTGGCCCGCGTGTATCCTGCCAGTTCGGTGACGTCATCCACTACCGCTGTACCCATCGCGACCCTACATCTATCGACCGAAACGCCGCTGCCGCCAACCGCCACGCGCACGCCTACGACAAGGCCCAGCGCAACCCCTCTTCCGGCCTGTGTGACGCTTTTTTATGGAGGATACGCACAGGTTGAATTAAGCGCCCCCGGCAGCCCACGGGTGCTGATCGACGTCGGCGACCCGATGCATCTTTCTTCACCGGTGACCGGTACCGATGTTTTACTGACCACGCATACTCACTGGGACCATTTCAATGCAGATTTCCAGTCTTCTTTTCCGGGCGAACAATTGATGGCGCGTGAAGGTTGGCTCGCGCCAGGCAGTGTAACGATTCGCGGCATTGCCTCGGCCCATAACGAAGGGGACGTTTTCAAACCCCAGGGGGGGACGAATTACATTTATCTGATTGAGATGGCCGGTTTGCGCATTGCGCACTTCGGCGATATCGGCCAAAAAACGCTCACCGAAGTGCAGCTCGAATGGCTTATGCCCGTCGACGTGGCGATCATTCAGTTGGCGAATGCAAATAGCGACATGGACGCGGCGAACCAGAAAGCGTTCACGCTGATCGAGCAGGTTGACCCCCGGCTGATCATTCCCACTCACGTCGATCTGGATACGGCGCGGCTGGCCGTGGCGCGCTGGCCGGGGCTGTATCACGAAGACGCTTCGTTGGTGCTTTGCGGCGCCGATTTGCCCGGGCAAGCGCAAGTTCTGTTCGTGGGACAGCCGGCGACAACGTTTCTTGCATCGCTCGATCTGCAGCCGGTGCATTGGGGGCAAAAGTAAAGCGATTTGTATCTTCTGAGAAAGAAGGGGGAATGTGGGCGCACCCCGGTTTATTGAGAAGTTACGGCGACTTTATTAAAATCCTCTTGGATTTAGCCCGGTAGGGTTGACTCGGCTTTTGTTTTTTTGTAATGTATAAGTGGACATTGCGTACAACATCCTCCTGAAAGGTTTTTAATCCAAGTGATGGAAAGGATGGTGGTACTATGTTGACGACAACGCATCGAACGCTTTTGAGTGATTCGGTCACCGCACACTATACAGCTGAGTTGGAACTGCTTGGCCGGGCAGCACAGGGGGATGGGCAGGCCATGCACGCAGCGATTCAATATTTAAGCTCTGCCAATCCACACCTGCGCGAGATTATGCTGGCTGCATTGCATGAGTGCGTCGATCCTGCCGTTTGGCATGGCCTTGTGCGTTGTACGGCAGAACGTTGTTGGGAGCAGGGGCTTCCCGATCAACGCCTGTTGGACGGCGATGCGGCCCGGCGCCTCGACGAATCGGTGGTCCTGGCTTTTACGCAAGACCACACGACCGTCGAAGGTGACTTGAAAACGGCCGCCTTGCACACTTGTTTGAGCGATCAAGACCTCGCCGTTCGGCACGCGGCCGCATGCTTGCTCGGCTTACGCGGTGATATGAGCGTTTTCCCGGCTTTGGGTGATGTTTTGGCGCGTGGCGAGCCTTCCTGGAAGCTACGGGCGATTCAGGCTTTGGTCCACCTCAACGACGCACGTTGTGGCCCGCTGCTGCTCAAAGCTTTGCAAGCGGGGACGGGTGTCGTTCACCAGGAAGCCGGACGGGCCATTTGTAAACTGGCCTCAACCATTCGCAAAACACTCGTCGAAAGCCTGGATGACCCGCATGAGCACGTGCGTTGGCACGTGGCGCGTACGCTGCTGGAGATCGGTGACCCCAGTGGGGTGGATGTGGTCGTTCAGGGCCTGTTCCATCAAGAGCGCGTGATACGTTTTGCCAGTGCAGAAGCATTGGCGAGCCTGGGCGAGCAGTCTGTCCTGCTGCTATTGAGCGTCTTGAGCCGGCCCGGCTTGAGCCAACCCACGATGCAGGCTATCGGGCACGCTTTCAACTCGATCGAATCGCACGCCGTTCGTGAGCGTGTGCGCCCGCTGCTCCAAGCTTTGCAAGACCCAACGACCAGCACGGTCGTGCCTTCCATTGCCCAGCAGATGCTGGCCGTGTGGCCGCATGCCATCCAGGGTATGAGCCATGACCGCTGAGCGTGCGAACAAACCCATGCAGATCCTTCTGGCTGTGGATGGCTCTGAGCATTCGCTGGCCTCCATCCACTTGCTTTGCGATTTGCCCATTGCGCAGCACGCCGCTTCGCCGGCGACCGTCAGCGTGGTTGCCGTGGATGATTTGCAACAAGCTTATCATCGCAACGTCCTTTCGGCGATTGTCGAAAAGGCGCGACAAATTTTCGCAGAAAACAATATCCATGCCAGCACGGGCGTTTTACACGGCGATCCGGCGGCCGAGATTACGCGTTATGCCGGCGAGTGCTATCCCGACTTAATTGTGGTTGGAGCAAAAGGCTTGCGGGCGACGTTGGGCATCTTGTTGGGGGGCGTTGCGCAGCAGGTTGTGGAGTATGCTTTCGGCCCCGTTTTGGTCGTGCGGGCGCCGTACCGGCATTTGCACAACGTGCTCCTGGTAACGGATGGCTCTGCCCATAGTCAAAAGGCTGCTGCGTACCTCACGCGTTTTCCGTGGCCGGAGAGGGTTACCGTTCATGCCATGCATGTCTTGCCGCCATTGCAGCATCCGGTGATGGCGGAGCGCTACTGGCCGATCCTGGCAGAGACTCTGCCGCCGCTTACCAGTGAAGACGATTTTGCGCTGCAAGCGCAGCGCCTCGAACAGGAAGAAGCCGGCAAGGTGCTGCTTAAAACGACCGCTGCAAGCCTCGAAACGGCCGGTTTGAACGCCGTGCGTGTGCTTTCTACCGGAGACGCTGCCACAGAAATCATCGAATACATCCGGCAGAACGAGATCGATCTCTTTGTTGCTGGCTCACGCGGCCTTAGCGAAGTGCGTGCCTGGCTGGTGGGCAGCGTTTCGCGTAAATTGATTCACTATGCGGGTTGTTCGGGGTTGTTGGTAAAATGAGTGTGCTTCCGCCGTTTTTGCGGAAGGGATGGAAGCGTTACAGACGAAAAGGAGGTACCGATGTTTTCCCAAGAGGATGCCGTTTTTTGCGATGGCTGTGGCACGGAAATCCGTTGGGCCCCTGTCATCGTTATGCGGCGGCACTATTGTTGTTCGGAGTGTGCAGAAGGCCGTACTTGCGCTTGTGACAAGCAGGCAGCGTGGGAAGACGAACGGCGCAGCACCCACGCTTTTGGCGTTGAGGCATAGAGCGAAAACCCTGCTGCGCCAAATCGAGCTTGAAGGGAATGTGGACGATGATCTGGGGTATAATCGCCCACATTCTGTCTATTTGGAGGTGAACGGTATAAATTCCACTCGGGAAGATAGCGCAAGGACTGGTCGGCGCAAGTCACCAGTTGACGAGGATGAGGGTTCCTCCCAGGGATGGGAGGCTAACCGGATAGGGTAAAAGCCCTGCACAGGTCGCCGGCCTGTGTGCCGGGAAAATCGACCAACGGCTGGCACGTGCAGCGAAAGCCGTCATCAGCGGAAGCCCTCTGGGACAGCCACGTCCCATCATCTTTCCCTCCAAGAACAAAACCTGCTACAAGGCCGCGCGGGTGACCGGTGCGGACAAAGGGCAAGGGGTGGCGATCATAACCGGAGAACGGAGAAGGGACGGCAGAAACATTCGTTCTGCTTTTCTCTACGCTCTTTTCTCTATTTCTATTCATTGGAGGTCCCCATGTGTGGAATCGTCGGTTATATCGGCGCGCAGGATGCGACGCCGATCATCCTCAACGGCTTGCGCCGCCTCGAGTATCGCGGCTACGACTCGGCCGGCCTTGCCGTGTTGGAGAACAGCCACGTCGTCGTTCGCCGGGACGTGGGCAAGCTGGCCCGCCTGGCAGCATTGCTCGAAGAGCAGCCCGTGCATGGCCAGATCGGTATCGGGCACACGCGCTGGGCAACGCACGGCGCCCCCAGTGCCCGCAACGCACATCCCCACGTCGGCATGACGGGCGATGTGGTGATCGTCCATAACGGGATCGTCGAAAACTACCTCGAACTACGCGCCGAGTTGAGCGCCGAGGGTGTGGTTTTCAACTCGGATACCGATACGGAGGTGATCGTTCACCTGGTTGAACGCTTTCTTTCCTCGGAGACGGGCCTGGTCGAAGCCGCCCGCAGGGCGCTCCGGCAGTTGAAGGGCGCTCACGGCGTCGTCTTGATGTCGGTGCGTGAACCGGACAAGATTGTGGCTGCCCGAATCGGGAATGCCGGTGGGGTGGTCATTGGCTATGGTGAAGGGGAAATGTTCATCGCATCGGATATGCCCGCCATTCTGGAGCACACACGCCGGGTGGCTTTTCTCGAGTCGCACCAGATGGCCGTCGTCAGCCGCCGGGGGGTGAAAATCCAGACTCTCGACGGTGTTTCTGTCCCGGCCAGCCTTCACACAGTGGCCTGGGACCCGATCGCTGCCGAGAAAGGCGAATACCGGCACTTTATGCACAAAGAAATTCACGAGCAGGTGCGTTCGCTGACCGATACGATTGCCGGTCGTGTGGATTTCGATGGCGGGCGCATCCGCCTGCCCGACTTGAATCTCACGCCCGAAGTGGCCCGACGTTTGAGCAAGATCGTGATCACGGCCTGCGGCACGGCCGCCCATGCCGGCATGGTCGGGAAGGTGTTGATCGAACGTATCGCCCGTATCCCGGTCGAGGTGGACATCGCTTCGGAGTTTCGCTACCGCGACCCGCTGGTCGACGCCAACACGGCGGTGTTGGCCATCTCGCAGTCGGGTGAAACCGCCGACACGCTGGCCGCGATGGAAGAAGCCCGCCAGAAGGGCGCCGTACTTTGGTCGATCGTCAACGCCATCGGTTCGCAGGCCATGCGTGTCGCCGATGGCTTCATTTCTATGCAGACCGGCCCCGAGATCGGTGTGGCCTCGACCAAGGCCTTTACCGCGCCGCTGGTGGACCTTTATATGTTGGCCGTGCTGCTTGCCGATCTGCGCGGTACGCTCACGCCCGAAGAGCGCCGCCGGCACATCAGCGATCTCAGCCGCATCCCGGCGTTGGTGGGTGTCTGCCTGGAACGGGAAGCGGAAGCCCTCGAAGTGGCGCAGGCCCTCAAGGAAGTCACACACTGCCTGTACCTGGGCCGCGGCGTCAATATGCCGATCGCTTATGAAGGCGCACTCAAGTTAAAGGAAATCTCTTACATCCATGCTGAAGGTTACCCCGCCGGTGAGATGAAGCACGGCCCGATTGCCCTGGTCGATCGCGAGATGCCGGTGATCGTCTTGGCCCCGCGTGACCCCTGGTACGAGAAGATGATCAGCCAGATCGAGCAGGCCAAGGCGCGCGGTGGTATGGTAGTCGTCGTCGCCACCGATGGCGATGATCTGATCCCTACCCTGGCCGACCACGTGTTGTGGATTCCCGAAACGCCGTGGATGCTCAGCCCGGTGATGACGGTCATCCCGCTGCAACTATTGGCTTACCATATCGCAGCCCTGCGCGGGCTGGACGTCGATCAGCCGCGCAACCTAGCGAAGAGCGTGACGGTGGAATAAAAACCGCTTTGCGGAAACAAAAAAGCCAGCCGGGCCTTCAAGCGCCGGCTGGCTTTTTCTATCGGATTGTAACGTTCTCTTGCTTACTGCACGACAGGCTGTGTCGGCCGGTAAACGAATCCAAAGTAGCCTGCGATTACCGCGCTCAGCGCGTGCAGCCAGATATCGTGGCCGAACAGGGGGATGAGGCCAAAGAACGTGTTCAAACCGGGAATCAGCCCCATGACTGCCAGCAGGCCAAACAGAATGCTGCTGGCTTTGGCAAACGTGCGCGAGGCATCGAAACTGCGGTAGGCGATCACGCCCCAGATTCCGGCCAGCAGGTGTACCAGCGAGTGGATGAGATTGACTGCGAATATCCCAAACAAGAAGCCGTACAAGGTATTAACCGTTACGTTGGGGGTGTCCGCTTGTGGTGCGGCCAGGATGGCGGGAATGAAGCCCATCAGGCCGATCAGGATATAGACGATCCCGAAAATCAGTGAAAAATATCGAACTGCCATTTTTTCCTCCATAAGAATCTAACCGGGAAGTGCGAACAAGAGGGTAGGCAGGTGATATCTACACCTGCCTACCGTTACTGGTTATATCCTAACAAGGAGGAATGGCTCTTCCAATGGGGAGGATGCCTACTGCTTCATAGGGAGCTTCCCCAGGCCGAGCTTCAACCAACGGAAGCCATACCCGTCCAGGCTGATCTGAAGCGTTCCCGGCTCAGCCAGCGAAAGCTTCTCTTTGGCGAGTAAATCTTCCACCTCGCCGGCCGCCAGGGGCAGCTTTAGCGAGAAGGTTTGTGCTTCCTGGCTGAGGTTGTGAACGATGAGCAGGTCTTCTTCTCCGCGGCGCAGGTAGGCCAGAATTGACGTTTGCTCGGGTGACACCCACTGCAACGCACCACGGCCAAAAGTGCGATGCTGGCGGCGTACATTCAAGAGGTGGCGTGTGCGGTTGAGCAGCGAGTTTTCGTCGGCCTGCTGCGCCTGCACGTTTACCCGGCGATAGCCATGTGTTTCGTCGTCGATGACGGGCAGCGCCAGCTTTTCGGGGGCAGCGGTCGAAAAGCCGGCATTGGGGCTGGCATCCCACTGCATCGGTGTGCGTACCCCACGGCGGTCGTCGAGCCAGATATTATCGCCCATGCCAATCTCGTCGCCGTAGTACAGCACCGGCGAGCCGATCAGAGTCAGCAGGATGGCGTTGGCCAGTTCGATCAAGGGCTGGTGATTTCCCAACAGTGGGGACAGGCGGCGGCGAATGCCCAGGTTGAGGCGCATACGCGGCTCGGGGGCGTAAAAGTCCCACATGAAGTGGCGTTCTTCGAGGGTGACCATTTCCAGCGTCAGTTCATCGTGACAGCGCAGGAAGGTGGCCCATTGGCAGGAATCGGGCAGGGCCGGGGTGCGCGCCAAGATTTCTTCGATGGGCCTGCGATCGGCACGCGCCAGGGCCATGAAAATGCGCGGCATGAGCGGAAAATGGAAGTTCATGTGCATTTCGTCGCCATCGCCGAAGTAGTCGCGCACGTCTTCGGGCCACTGGTTGGCCTCCGAGAGCAGCATGGTGCCGGGGGCATAGGCGTCGACGAAAGCACGCAGGCGTTTGAGATATTGGTGTGTCTCGGGCAGGTTTTCGCAGTTGGTGCCTTCGCGCTCGTAGAGATAGGGCGGTGCATCGACGCGGATGCCATCGGCGCCTTGATCGATCCAGAATTGCACCACGCGCAGCATGGCGCGTTGTACTTCTGGATTGTCGTAGTTCAGATCAGGTTGGTGGTGAAAGAAACGGTGCCAGAAGTAAGCGCCGCGCACCGGGTCGTAGGTCCAGTTGGAAACCTCGGAATCGAGGAAGATGATGCGTGTGTCCTTGTATTTCTGGTCGGTTTCGCTCCACACGTACCAATCGCGGTAACGACGGTGTTCGGGATGAGACGGATCGCGTGAAGCCTGGAACCAGGGATGTTGGTCGGACGTGTGGTTGGGAATCAACTCGACGATCACACGCAGGCCGCGGCGGTGTGCTTCGGTCACCAGCGTGTGGAAGTCGTCCAGCGTTCCGTAGTCGGGGTGAATGTGGTAATGGTCGCTGACATCGTAGCCGTCATCGCGCAGCGGAGAGGGGGTGATCGGCAGCAGCCAGAGGGCGTCTACGCCCAGGCCGCGCAGGTAATCCAGCCGGGATGTCAGGCCGGCTAAATCGCCGATGCCGTCTCCGTTGCTATCGGCGAAGCTGCGCACGAAAATTTCGTAAAAAACGGCATCTTTGAACCAGGTAGAAGTATTCATCATGCCTCTTTGGTGTTTAACCCATATGCTCTGGTAGAACTATGCTGGGTCTTCCGGGTTGGTCGTGAAGAATCCCTTTCACGGCGAAGCCGGGAGAGCCACTATGTTTCAAGCGGGCACAAATTGCGGTTTCGGCCCGGCCCGGACATGGGTGTCCGGGTTGTCAAACGAAGTTGGATAAATCCAGCTTCAAGCAGGTTTCGCCTCATTTACCGGGTGCCGCTGGAGATGGCAGGAAAAGCGCAGTCTATTCCCGGCACCTCAGTGTTTTCAAGTGTTTTTGGCCTGTAGACATGTGCGTTAATTTTGTCCAAGCAGAATTGGGCTTGGGATTGTTCCGCTTATGCGGGTTAGGGTTTCGGTGTGTGGCTTGGTTTGTGGGTGGGTGCCTGCGTGGGCGGCGGCTTTTGGGTGGGTGCCTGCGTGGGCGGCGGTTTTTGGGTTGGGTGCGGCTTTTGCGTGGGCACTTCAGTAGGTGGCACCGCAGTAGGCGGCACCGGCGTGGGTGGTTCTTGCGTGGGGGGAACTTGCGTTGGCGGTTCCTGTGTGGGGGAGGGCTGCGTGGTGGGTGCCTGCGTGGGCGGCGCCTGGCTGGGCGGGACCTGCGTCGGCAGTGCTTGCGTGGTTGCTGCTGCTGGTAGCGTCGGTGTCGCCGGAGCGGTTGCGGCCGGCGTCGTAGGCCATGGGCTGTCGGTCGGCGCAGGCAGGGCTGTCTGGCTTGCGGTTGGCTGGCGCGTGTCCGTCCTGCTGGGTTGGATTGTGGGCGTTCTCGTCGGTGAGATCGTGACGTGCGGTGTTTGTGTATGGACGGCGGGCGTTCTGCTGAGCGTGGGGCTGCTGCTGGCGGTGGCTGAAGCCGGTGCGGTTGTTGCAATGGATGGCTGGCCTGTACTTGTGTGCCGCTGTGTAGGCGGCCAGGGTGTAAGCGAAGCAGACGCCGTTGGCGCCGCAGCCGTTGCCGTGCCGGTTTGGCTGGGAAGGACCATCTGTGGAACGATCGTGATAGCAGCTTCTTGGTATGGGGTGCTTGCCAGCAAGGCTTCCGCATCCCAGGCAGGCGGTGTGATGATCTCGGGGCGGATGGGTTCCAGTGTAAGGGCCGGCAGGGCGCGATAACCTTCGTCGGGGTCCAGGTTCGAATCCATGTTGGCCTGGACGCTCCAGGTGGACGGAATACGGGTAGCCATCATGGCGGCCAGTTCGATCAACGAGACGCCGATCAGCAGTAGCAGGAGAAAGAGCAGCCAATCCGAATGTTGGCGCCATGCCTGTCTTGCCTTCATCCGGGACCTGCCTTGAAAGGTATCCGAACGTAAAAACAACTGCCAGGGCAGTGGACATCGTCTCGCCCGGGGCTTTCAACCCAGATGCGGCCGCCGTGGGCACGGATCACGCCGCGGGCAATCGACAGGCCCAACCCCGGCCCACCGCCTTTGAACTTGGTTTTTCCGGATGAATGGAACTGTACTTCACCCAGTTGGTAAAACTTCTCAAAAATGGGTTCTTGATGCTGTGGATCGATGCCGATACCGGTATCTTGTACGGCAAACTCGATTTCAGGGGCGGCAACGTTGTCGCTTACCATGCGGCCGGTTACAGTGATCACGCCGCCATCAGGGGTGTACTTGATGGCATTCATGATCAAGTGGTAGAAAACCTTGTACAGCTGTTCGGGGTCGGCAACCATGGGAGGCAGTTCGAAGAGGCTCTGCGTGTTCAGCGACAGACTACGCAACTCGAGTGCGCGGGCAAATTCGCCGCGCACGCGCTCGAGCAACATGCCAGCATTGAAGAGCGCGGGGGCGATCTCGAGGGTCTGGCTATCGATCCGGGAGATGTCGAGCATGCCATCGACGACTTCTACCATGCGTTTTGTGCCGTCCAGCACGCCGTGCGCCAGCGTTGCCAGGTCTGGGTCGAGTTCGTTGTCCTGGTTGAGCATTTCCGTATAACCCTTGATCAGGGATAAAGGCGTGCGCAGTTCGTGCGCAGCCAGGGTGATGAAGCTGCTCTTGGCTTGATCGATCTGCTCGAGTGTATGATAAGTCTTTTGCAGTTCTGCGGTGCGTGCTTCGAGGTTGGCGGTCATTTCGTCGAAGGTTGCCGCGAGCACACCGATCTCATCTTTGCTGCGTAACCCGGTACGCTGGCTGAGATCGCCGCCGGTGATCGCCTGTGAGGTGCGCACCAGTTGGCCCAATGGAACGGTAATCAGGCGTGACACGCCGTAGCCAATGGTGACGACCGCTGCCATGGCCACGGCAAAAATCAGTACATACGTGTTGCGGCTTGCCGAACCGGCCTGCAAGACGAAATTCAACGGCAAGACCGTCGAGAACACTCCCAACCGTTCGTTGCCTACTTTGAGCGCGCTGCGCGCCAGGCTGTACCAGCGTCCTTGCAGGGTAAAATTTTCACCGCCGATCATATTGCTCGCCAGCAAGGCTTCCTGGTAAGCATCGGGCGCAATGGAAAGTTGAGCCAATCCATCGCCGTCGGACAGTTGACCCACCAGTGTGGTTGCCAATACCTGGCCTTGCTCTCCATAGAAAACAACATCGGCCAGGGCCATGCTTTTCAGGTAGGGGAGCAGGGTGTCGAGTGACGTTGCCACGATGACCACACCAGTCATGCCGAACTGCGCCGCCACGGGAATGGCTGTGAAGTAGTAGTAACGCCCATCGGCCGGATGCTGGCCGATCCCGCGCCTGGGCATTGCCTTGGGATCGCCTGTGGCCAGCAAATCCTGCACGATCGCCAGCGCGCTGATTCCCGACGGCACGGCGATTCTCTGGAAGCTCCCGTCTGCTTGCCGGATCAGGTGTAGGATTTCTTGCCCTTGCCGATCGATCAGGACCAGGCTTTCCGTGTCCAGGCCTGCCGCAACCGGTTCGGCCAGTGCGCTGGCTGCCGGCGCATCCCCGCCGGATAAAGCTTCGGCCACACCGCGTGTATAGGCGACCAGCCGGGCGGTTTCCAGGTGCTTGATCTCCTGGCGGGCCATGCCATCCGACACGACGCGGCCCGCTTCCAGCAGTTGGTTGGTCAGGCGTTCCGAGAGGGAACTGGCTACCAGCCGCGTGACCACATAAGTGCCCACAATGGCAACTGCCAGGGTCAGCAGAAAGTATGGCATGATCACTTTAATGCGTATGCTCATCGCTGTTGTATCCGCTGAACTCCCTTTACCGGACCGTGCTTTCTAAAGACTTCCAACAGTCTTGATTTTATCATTCATTACCTCGCGCGGCTTATGCACGTTTGCAAGGTGATGTTATACTGAAACCATGCCCACTATTGAAATCCGTCACCTCACCAAGACCTTTTCGACCAAGCAAAAAGCGGTTGGTTTGCGCGGCAGCCTGAAGTCGCTTTTTCGGCCGCAGACACGCACCGTCGAGGCTGTACGTGACCTGTCCTTCGAGATGGAGGCGGGTGAACTGTTGGGGTTCATTGGGCCAAACGGCGCCGGCAAATCGACCACAATCAAGATGCTGACGGGTATCCTGCATCCCACAAGCGGGGAAGCATGTGTGCTCGGCTTTACCCCCTGGCAGCAGCGCCGGCCGCTGGCTTACCAGATCGGTACCGTCTTCGGCCAGCGGCCCCAGCTCTGGTATCATCTACCGGCCATCGACACATTCCACCTCTTCGGCAAAATCTACGATCTGGATGACACCGAAACGCGCAAGCGGATCGCTTTCCTGGCAGATGCTTTCGAGATCGGAGACCTGTTGCAAACCCCGGTGCGCAAGCTCTCCCTCGGCCAGCGCATGCGCTGCGAGGTGGCGGCCTCGCTGCTGCACCGTCCCAGGTTGCTGCTGCTCGACGAGCCTTCCATCGGCCTCGACGTGGTCGCCAAGCAGCACATCCGTGACACCATCCGCTGCATGAACCAGCTCGAGGGTGTGGGTGTGCTGCTCACCTCCCACGACGCCGGCGACCTCGAAGCCCTGTGCAAGCGCGTGATCGTCATCAATCACGGCCAGATCGTCTACCATGACAAGGTGTCCAATCTTAAGCGGAACTATTTGACCTCCAAGGTGGTGGACGTCCGCTACGCCGAGCCAATCCGCGCCGATTTCTGCATCGAAGGCACCGAAACCCTCAAGGTGGCGAAGACCGGCTACGCGGCCAAATTGCGTTTCAATACGCACGAAACCCCCGTGGCAGCCGTGATTGCCCGCCTGGCGGAAGCCGGCAGTCTGGTCGATGTGACCATATCGGACCCATCGCTGGAAGAGGTCATCCGTGCCATTTATCAAAATGCGGCGGCCTTATGAAATATGTTGCCATCTTCAAGATACAGCTTGCCAACCGCCTGGCCTATCTCGGCGACTTGATCGCCGGGAGCCTTTCAATCCTGATTTTCCTGTGGGTCTTCATTCAACTATGGAGCGCCACATACCGCACCATGGGCCAGGAGAGCATCGGTGGGCTGACTTTGGCCAACACGCTGTGGTACCTGATGATGACGGAATCCATTCAACTGAGCAAGCCGCGCCTCTCCAAGGAGGTTTCCGATGCCGTGAAAGACGGATCGATCGCCTACCTGCTCAACAAGCCTTACAATTTCTTGCTCTACCAGTTGAGCGTGGCCCTGGCCGATGGCGCTTCACGCTTCGGTTTCAACTTGCTGATGGGCGGAGCCTTGCTCGTGCTGCTGGTCAGTGCCCCGCCCAGCCCGCTGGGATGGCCGCTGGTGCTGGTGGCCGTGCTCTTCGGTTGGGTGCTCGATTTTTGCGTCCAGGCCCTGATCGGCCTGGCCGCTTTCGTGATGGAAGATGTCTCTGCCTTCGACTGGATTTATCAAAAGCTGATCTTCATCCTGGGCGGGATGCTGATCCCGCTCGACTTCTTCCCCGATTGGCTGCGCAACCTGTCCCTCGCCCTGCCCTTCGCTTATACCATGTACGGCCCGGCACGCCTCTTCGTCGAACCCGATCTGGGGCGTTTTGCTACCTTGTTGGCCGGGCAGCTGCTCTGGGTTGCCATTTTGGGGGGCTTCCTGGCGCTGGCCTACCGCCGCGGGCTGAAGTGGTTGACGGTGAACGGGGGGTGATTCGAGAAGCGCGTTCCAGCTGGCATGGGATATCCCCCGACTGCCGGAGAAGTGGAGGACTATATGATTACCCGCTTTCGCGGTTGCCTGCTTGGCCTGGCTGCCGGCGATGCCGTCGGTACGACGGTCGAATTTTGCCCGCGCGGCAGTTTCCCGCCGGTTCGTGACCTGACCGGTGGCGGGCCGTTCCATCTGAAGCCCGGCGAATGGACGGACGATACTTCGATGGCGCTCTGCCTGGCGACCAGCCTGGTCGAATGTGCCGGCTTCGACGCCGACGATCAGATGGCGCGCTACCTGCGCTGGTACGAAGAAGGCTATCTGAGCAGCAACGGGCGCTGTTTCGATATCGGCAACACCGTGCGCCAGGCATTGAACCATTACCGCCGCACCGGCGACCCGTTCAGCGGTTCCACCGACGTGTACACGGCCGGCAATGGTTCGATCATGCGCCTGGCACCGGTGGCGATGTTTTTCTATCCCGATCGCGAGGCGATCTGGCGCTGCGCTGCCGAAAGTTCCCGTACGACGCATGGGGCCGCCGAGTGCCTGGATGCCTGCCGGTTGCTCGGCGATATTCTTTTCCGTGCCTTGGGCGGTTCGGGTAAGGCAGACTGTCTGTTTGCCACGCCGCCCGATCGCCTGACATCCCCTGCCCTGCAGGCGGTTGCCCGCGGTGATTATCGCCACAAAACCGCCGCGCAGATCAGGGGCAGCGGCTACGTCGTCGCCAGCCTGGAAGCGGCTCTGTGGTGTTTCTGGACGACCGAGAGCTACGAGGCCGCCGTGCTGGCTGCCGCCAACCTGGGCGAAGATGCCGATACGACTGCGGCCATCTGCGGCCAGGTGGCCGGCGCCTTTTACGGTGAAGCCGGGATTCCCGTTCCCTGGCTGGAAAAGCTGGTTATGCGCTCGGAAATTGGGGCGCTGGCCGAGGGGTTGGCCCGCCCATGATCCATCTTCGTTCGATCGACTTGCGCCCGCTGGGCCATAGCCAGGATGCGTTTCCATTCAATCTACCGGTCGTGCGCTCCTGGCAGCCTCTGGAACTGACCAGCCCTGTGACGTTTTTGGTCGGTGAGAACGGCAGCGGGAAGTCCACGCTGCTGGAAGCGATTGCCTGCGCTGCCGGTTCGATCGCTGTGGGTAGCGAAAGCGTCAAGACCGATCCCACTCTGGCGGCGGTGCGTGAGCTTGCCAAAGCGATGAAGCTGGCCTGGCGCAAACGTACCGCACGCGGCTTTTTCCTGCGCGCCGAAGATTTTTTCGGTTACGTCAAGCAGCTGGCGCAGTCACGCGCCGAATTGGTGCGGGAATTGGCCGAGATCGACACGGAGTATGCGCACCGTTCCGGCTATGCCCGTTCGCTGGCGCGTGGGCCGGTGCTTGGCGAACTGAACGCCATCCGGCAGCGCTACGGGGATGGCCTTGACGTGCACTCACATGGGGAGAGTTATCTGGAGCTTTTCCAGGCGCGTTTTGTACCCGGTGGCCTATATTTGCTCGACGAACCGGAAGCGGCGCTCTCGCCGCTGCGTCAGCTCGGCTTTCTTTCGCTGCTGAAAGAATTGCTCGCACAGGATGCACAGTTTATCATTGCCACGCATTCCCCAATTCTGATGGCCTTCCCCGGCGCGGTGATCTTCAGCTTCGATCATCTGCCGCTGAAAATCGTGCCCTGGGATCAATTGGAACATGTGACACTGACGCGTGATTTTTTGAATTCCCCCAATCAATTTTTGGTGAATTTGTAAGGAGACTCCTATGCTTGATGCGTCGACGTCATCTCTCATGATTTCGTGTGTTATCTTGCTCTTGTTGGTTACCGTGCCGTTAGCTTTGGCGTTCGTTTTGCGCAAAGTTTACCGGCCCAAGGCCAAAGCGCCCGCTAACAAACCAGCGAAACCCAAATCTGGGCCGGTCGATCCGAACGATTGGTACGAGCGCTGAGCCTGGGCCATTTGCCTGGTGATCATGTTGAACGCAGGCCGATTGCCTGGTGATCCTGTTGAACGCAGGCCGATTGCCTGGTGATCATGTTGAACGCAGGCCGATTGCCTGGTGATCATGTTGAACGCAGGCTGGTTGCCTGGTGATCATGTTGAACGCAGGCCGATTGCCTGGTGATCATGTTGAACGCAGGCCGGTTGCCTGGTGATCGTGTTGAACGTAGGCCGGTTGCCTGTCTGCTGCGTTGACGATTTCGCCGGGTAGATGGGGAATGTCGATTGCAGCCTCATCGCAAAAGAGCATGGCGCGCTCGATCACGTTGCGCAGTTCGCGGATATTGCCCGGCCAGGTGTGGGCGATCAGTGCCTGCATGGCGCGCGGCGTCACGTCGGTGACGTTCAGTCCCATGCGGGGGTTATTCCTGGCGATAAACAATCCGACCAGGTCGGGAATATCCTCTTTGCGTTCCCGCAGCGGCGGGAGGTGTAAATCGACCACCTTCAGGCGGTAGTACAGGTCTTCACGGAACTGGCCCGAAGTCACCATCTCGGGCAGCTTGCGGTTGGAGGCGGCCAGAATTTGTACGTCCACGCGGATCAGGTTGGTGCCGCCGACGCGCCGGAAAGCGCGTTCCTCCAGGGCGCGCAGTAGCTTGGCCTGAATATCTACCGGCATGGACGCAATTTCGTCCAGGAAGAGAATGCCGCCGTCGGCGACTTCCATCAGGCCGTTCTTGCGTTTCTCTGCCCCGGTGAAAGCACCGGCCTCATAGCCGAAGAGTTCTGATTCAAGCATGGTGTTCTGGATGGCGGCACAGTTGACGGCGATGAAGGGCTTGCCGGTGCGCGGGCCCATCTGGTGAATGGCGCTGGCCAGCACCTCCTTGCCGCTGCCGGTTTCGCCGGTGATCAACACCGAGACCGATGCCTGGGCGGCGCGCTGGGCCTGGTGCAGCAAGGCTTGCATGCCAGGGCTTTTTCCGGTGACAAAATCGGACTGTTTTTTCTGTGTTTGCCGCAGGTGGGCAAGTTCGCGGCGCATAGCCACCATCTCTTGCGCCCGCTGTACCGATTTTTCGAGTTGGGCCAGTTGGATCGGTTTTTGCAGAAAATCGTGGGCGCCGTTTTTCATCGCTTCGACGGCCATTTCGATGTCGCCGTAAGCGGTGATCAGGATGATGGCCGGGCGGACCGGCAGGTGGATGGTTTCCTCGAGCAAGGCAGGACCGTAGCCGTCGGGCAGCTGCACATCGAGCAGGATGATGTCGGCCACGCCGCGCTGGATTGCCTGGCGAGCTTCGGCCATGCTGGCGGCGGCGTTGATTTCGTAGCCGCGTCCGGTGAGGAAAGTGGTGTAATTCAGGCGGGCGTTTTCTTCGTCGTCGACGATCAAAATGGTTGCAGTCATCGTTCTCCGGTAGGGTCTTTTTGAAATTCTAAAGGCTTGTTTCGGCAGCGTCTACGGGTGGGCCGGCAGCAAAACTTGAAAGGCCGTGCCACCGGGGATGCTGATCACTCGAATCGCGCCGCGGTGTGCGGTCACAATTTGCTTGGTGATGGCCAGGCCAAGCCCCGTACCGCCGGCCTTGGTGGTAAAAAACGGCTCGAAGATGTGTTCGCGCTGTTCGTCAGGAATGCCCGGCCCGGTATCGGCCATGGTGATCTCTATCTGGCGTTGGCCGCTTTCGGCCAGGCTCTGGCGTGTGCTCAGGATCAGCTTGCCGCCTGATGCATCCATTGCCTGGACGGCGTTCTGGATCAGGTTGGTGAAGACCTGTTCCAGGGCGCGCGCATCGGCCAGAATCTGGGGGATTTCGACTTCGAAATGCCGTTCGGTCTCCACGCCGGCGCGTACCAGGCGGGGATGCCAGCGTTCGAGCATGCGATTCAAGAAGGACGCCACTGCCAGCGGCTCGAATTTATACTCCTGTGGCCGGGCGAAGGCGAGCACCGACTTCATCAATTCGGAGAGCCGATCGCAGTCTTGCTGCATTCGGGCGACTGGCGCCTGCTGAGGGGCGTCGGCGGGCAGGTTCATCGCCATCAGTTGCAGGCCGGTGCTGATATTGTTGATCGGGTTGCGCACTTCGTGGGCGAAAACGGCCGTCACCTCGCCGAGCAGGGCACGCTGTTCGAGTTGTCGGCTGCGGATGCGATAGTGCTGCTCGATGCTCAAATCTTGTAACAGGACTGCCCAGCCGTCGAACGCCTGTTGCGTTTGCAGCGATTGGATGCGTGTGCCAACCAGGATAGGCTTTCCGTCGCGGCGATACAGCGTCACCGCGCCGGCGTCATGCGTATAGCCGTGATGGCGGGCCAGTTCTAGCGCGTGGAGCAGGTTCTGTTCGCCGATCAAAATATTCTCGATACGCTGCCCGCGTACCTCGCTGCTGGCATAACCGAGCATTTGTTCGGCGTAGCCGTTCATACGCTCGATCGTTTGCATTGCCGATACCCACAGTACACCGTCGCGCAGGTTTTCTTGAATCGATTGCAGCCGCGCCAGCTGCTGCTGCTGGCTCTCGAGGCGTTGCTCCAGTTGTTGAATTTTCCGGCCGGCTTCGAAGCTGTCTGCCAGGCATCGGGCGGCGAGCTGCACGACGGGCAAGAGCGCTTCTGGGGCCGGGCTGCGCTGCACACCGATAGCAAGGATCATTGTATCTGCCGGGCGCGGCTCTCCGATTGGGGCGCTGGCCACGTAGGCCAGTTGTGCGGCGCGTGCCGCACGGTGCAGGCTCGTCAACGGGCGCTCCTGCGGCACCCACAGGTGAGCAGGTGCCAAACCGGCCAGTTCACGCAGGGAGCGCTGCTCTGGCTTTTCCTGGAATGCCGGCAGTAGAGCGCCCAACGCTTGTCCGGCAAGTGTCTCAGCCGGGCAGCAGGCATAGGCAGCAGCCTGCCGGTTGACACAAGCGATGCGCTCTTCGCAAACGTCTACCAGCAACGCCGCCCCGGGTATCTGTTCGAGAACGGCTTGAATTTCACCAGGCTTTTGCGTGTCAGAAGACATCGTGGAAAACAGGCCTCACATCGATTCCCGCAGATGGACGGGCAGAATGCCTTCCATGGCACGATACTTGGCTACCGTGCGGCGCGCCACGTGGTACCCTTCGCCGGCCAGCCGCTTTGCAAGCTCGCGGTCGCTCAGGTGGTGGCCCTCCTGTGCAATGATGCGCTTCAGTACTGTACGCACCTGCAAGCTGCGGTCGAAAAACTTGGCCAGCGGTACGATGTGGCCGTTCGGCAATTGTACGCTCTTCGAAGAGACAGCACGTGAGATGGTCGATTCGTGCACGTCGAGTGCCTTGGCCAGGCTGGCGCGCGTCAAGGGGTGCAGGTGCGCTTCACCATGCAAGAGAAACGCCCGCTGCCGCACGACCAGTTCCTGCATGAGCCGGACAAGGGCCTGGTTGCGCTGCTGCAGGCATTTAACCAGCAAGATAGCCTGTGCCAGGTCGTGTTCTAGCTGGCCGTTGGCTTCGGGTTCCGCTTGCTTGAGCGCCTGGCGAAACAGGGGACTGATACGCAGCCGTCCGGCGTAGGGCGTGACGATCTCCACGACCAGTGGCCCGCCGGGGTCGGCATCCAGGTGTGAAACGATTACGTCGGGGTTGTGATAGACCGCCGGGTGGGCGTCGCGGCCGTGACGGACATCTCCCCAATGAGCGCGCGCCGGAAAGGGGTTGAGGTTGTCGCTGATAAAGCGGGCAATCTCTTTCGCCTGCGCAGCAGAAGCGCCCAATAGTGCACCCAATTCGGTGTAACGGTGGCGACTGAGCAGGTTCATGCCTTCGCGGATGGCACGGGCGGCCAATGGCGGCACGCGCCGGGTTTCGGAAAGCGCCTCCAACTGGATCAGCAAGGCTTCTTGCGGCGAGGCCGATCCGACGCCGAAAGGCTCTGCGTGCTGGATCAGGCGCACAAGCGCCTCGAGGCGTGGCAGCGGCACGTGGTGGTAGCGGGCGACTTCCGCCAGCGAAACAGCCAGCAGGCCGTCTTCGTCGAGGTTGGTGAGCAGGTGAGCGGCCAGGGGGCGATCGGCCGGCGCTAACTCGGTGGCGATCTGGCGCAGGACATATTCCGGCAGGTTTTGGCTTTCGGCGGGGTCGTTGTCTTCGGGCAGATCTCCGGCGAACGCGCCGCCGTGCGGCCAGAAATCTTGCGGCGGCGAGAGAAAGACGATCGGTTCGCTGCCGCTGATGCTTTCGGGCCGGCTGCACAACGGGCACGGCCCTTGGGGGGGCAGCACCCGGCGGCAGGTGCGGCAGCGCCGTTCGGGCGCCAGGTCGAGCGCCGGGTTGGAGGCCAGCGCATTTTCCACCTTCTGGCTCAATTCGCCGCTGCCCAGGTTGAGCAGTGTCATGGTTTGGGCCAGATGGGCGGTAGCCATCGGGCGAATGGTTGTGGTCTGTCTTTGAACGAGCATGGCGTATGCACCTTTGTGGGCCAAAGCAGGTCTATACCAGTTTTGGCCGGTCCATTCAAGTATAGCGGGTTTCCCGGAAGGTGCAAGTTTCGTGCCAGATAGTGCCCGGCCACACGCTCTGGGCAGAATGAGCACGGCGCACAAGTGCGCAAATCAAGAACGGAGTTAGGCCAGCGCCTCGGGAAACTATCCCAAACGAAAGCAGCGCCGCCGGAGCGCCGCTGCTTTCGTTTGGGATAGTTATGGTGTGATGGATGCGATGCTTCAGCGCATGATCACGGGCAGGTAGATATTGTTGCTTTCGTCAAGGATCGCGATCGGCATGGCGCCAAACGATTGCTGGTAGCAACCGTTCCAGATGATAGCTTCGTTGGTGATTTCGTCGCGGATCATATTGGCGCGTACGCGGGCCTGGAAGGTGATCACGGCCTGCTGCCCGTTGTCCAGCGTGCCTTCCCAATGCAGGAGACGCTGCGCCGGGTTGTAGCTGATGCTGCCGGTGCTTGCCTCGTAGACGTCGATCCACTCCAGTTCGACGGGCAGGATGTCGTTCATCCACAGATCGTTGCCCAGCAGGCCGGTGTTGCGGATGACGATGGTGTACTCGATCACGTCGCCGGGTTTGGCCTGGGTCACGTCGCTTTCGATGGAAGATGTGGTGAGGTTGGCTATCTCGATGAAGGTCAGCGCAGTGCGTTCGATGATCAGGCCGGTGGGTTCACGAATGTAGACGACGTTGGAGAGCATCGACGTGGCCTCGACGTTGGGGCAGCCGGCGGTGACCTGGTAGCTGAAGGTGGCCGTGTCGTCGCTTTGCAGCGTGTTCCCCCAGACGATGGCGTTCTGGCCGGCATTGTACGAAGCGTTGCCGTCCGATGAGGTCAGCGAGTTCTCGACATACGCAGAGCCGCCTGCCGGAATCGGATCTGTAGCGGTCACGCCGGGGGCGTAGGCATTGGTGTTGCTGATCAGGATCGTGTAATCGAGCGTATCGCCGCGCTGCGCCGTGGTGGGGTTGACGATTTTGTAGGAACCGTTCAGATCGGGCAGGCGTACGGTGGTGGTGGCGACGATGGATACGGGGCCGCCGATTACATCGGTAATGTAGGCGGTATTGGTCAGGATGCCGTCAGTCGAAAGTTGCAGCCCGGCGGTGATGCCGAAGGTGATCCTGATCTCATCGGTCATGCGCATATCCCCGCGCCAGTAGATTTGATCCTCGATCGGGTCGTAGCCGTAGACATCGCCCGGCCTGACCGGGGAGACCTGGAGCGTGTTGGTCAGGTAGCTGCTGCCGGCAGGGATCGGGTCCCAGAAATAGGCCGGCAGGGCGTCCAGGCCGCCGTGGTTGCGCAGGAAGATGGTGTAGTTGACCGGATCGCCCAACTGCACTTCATCCGGCGTATCGTCCTTTGTCGAAGCGCGCAGATCGGGTGCCAGCACGGTCGTCGTGACCGGTGGGGCGGCGTAGACAGGGTTGATATTATCCTGTAAGTGGAAGGTATTGGTGATGAGGGTGTTGCCGGGCAGCGGATTGGCCACGCGGGCCGTGTAGGTAACTACCACCGGCTCGAAGACGTTGATCTCACCCGTCCACGACACCACCCCATCGGCGTAACTGGCCTGGCCGCTTGTAGCTTGCAGGAAATCCTGCCAGACGAGGTCGGCGGAAAGCACGTCCGTTACCAGAACGTTATGGGCGTTATCGGTACCGGTGTTGGTCAGGTGAAGGGTGTAGGTCAACAGATCGCCGGGCAGGGAAATGGTTGTCGTCACGCCGTTGACCAGCTTCCACGATTCGTCGGTCTTGGGAGTGGAACTGATCTCGAAGGTCAGGCAGCGGTTGAAGGCGGCGTGCAGGCCGTCGAAGATTTCGGCGCAGTTGGTTACGTAGCTGCCGTTAGGCAAGGGACGGACGACTCGCGGCGAGAAGTAGATGCTGTAGACGTGCGGGTAGCTGGGATGATAGTCGTACTCGAGCGCCCCGGTCCAGGTGACGGTGGTCAGTGAGGAGGTGATCTCCGTGTAGTAGGGCGACGAGCCGCCTTCCATCCAGGCCGTACCGTAATCCTCGAAATAGAGCTGCGGGGGCAGGCGATCCAGAATGTACGCGTTCCAGGGCATGCCGTGATCGGTTTGCGTGATCTCGATCGTCAGGTTGACGATTTCATCCGGGTGGACGACCTCGGGAATCTCGCCGACGAAGGTCTTGGCCGAGTCGAACCAATCGGGGCGCATGTCGGCGCGCATCATGCTGGTGTAACCGCCAAAGCGCGGGCGCTGAATCGGGCCGCCATGTTCGTTGTGCGCCCAGGCCACCACGCGGAAGGCAAGGTCCATTTCCTGCATGGTCTGGCCAGCCGGTACGGGGATAGACAGGCCCTGGTGGCTGAGGAACTGGTTGAGCGCATCCCAGGGGAAGCTGTGCTGGCTTCCCGTCCGGCTGGATGAGATATTCACCCATTCGCCGCTGTGGGAGCCGCCGAATTCCCAGGCAGCTTCCCAACGATGGCCGCCGTCCCAAGAGACCTGGTGCTGGACGAGGAAGGCGCGGTCGGCTTGCTCGTCAACCAGGGTGTAGGGAATGCCGATTACCGGGTCGCCGAGCACCCTGCCGGCCGAGAAGTACATCCCACTGGCCTGCACATCGCCATCCGGGCGGTAAACGTAGGTGGAAATGGGATCGTTTGCCGCATGTGTGGAAGCGAGGATAGTGTTGATGTACAGCCGGTCGGGGGTGGCGTTGGTCAGATCGTTGCCGATGGCCAGGTCCAGGTCGCCGTCGTTGTCTACATCGCCCCAGGCCACAGCCAGGGTGCGGGCGGTTTGTTCGAGGTCGGCCACCCAGTGCAGCCCGAAGCTGCTGCCGTTGTTGCGGTAGATGCGGCTTTTCAGGCCGAACTGCCCGGTCAGGCCGACGGCCAGGTCGGGGTCGCCGTCGCCGTCGAAATCGCCCCAGGAGATGCTGTTGGCCAACAGGCTGCTGCCGGAATCGGTCCAGGCCTGGGCGAAGCTCCATGCGCCTCCGCTGGCGTTGGCTTGCAGGACGCGCACGCAGCCATCCAATGCTTGAGCGATGTCCAGGTCGCCGTCGCCGTCGAAGTCGGCCCATGCCACGCTGCGCGTTTTGTTGGTGGCGCAGACCCCACTCGGCGCGGGCAGGTTGAGCGTGGTGAAGTTGCCCGTGCCATTGTTGACGTAAACGCGGTCGACCTGGCCGTCGTTACCGATCAGGATGTCGAGATCGTAATCCTGATCGAAATCACCGACGGCCAGGCTGGTCGATCGATCGGAAGACAGGCCGAAGCCGAGGGTCTGGGTAAACTGGTAACTGTGTGCGAACGGGTTCCAGATGTTCCAAAAGATGCGGTTGGGCTGGCTGGTTTCGTAGTTGGCTTCGATCAGGTCCAGCGTGCCGTCCCCATTGATGTCGCCCCAGGCGACGGCGGTTGTGTTGGATGGGTTGATGTCTTCGATGTAGGCGTTGCCACTGAGCGTGCTGCCCGTGTTGCGATAGACGAGGTTGAAAGCGCCGCTGCCATCCTGGCCATTGCCAACGGCCAGGTCGAGGTCGCCATCCCGGTCGTAGTCGCCCCAAGCCACACCGCGGGTGTTGGCAGAAGTGGGTGCGGCCCAGTATTCCGCCAGATCCGTGCCGTTGCTGCGGTAGACTTTGACCGGGCTGCCGCTGTTGGCCAGGGCCAGGTCGAGGTAACCATCGTCATCGACATCGCCCCAGGTAATGGCACGAGTGTCGTTGCCCGAATTGGCCAGGTTCTGCGGGGCAAAGCTGCCGCCGGAATTGGTGAACAGATGGACGCTGGGCGTCGCAAAGGTGTCGGTTCCATCGTAGCCGATGCTGAAGTCCAGATCGCCATCACCGTCGAGATCGGCCCAGGCGACGGCCGTGCCGGCCAACGTGCTGTCGTCGAACGTGTTGGTGCCGGCCTGTGTCGAGAGTGTGCCGCCGTTGTTGACATAGATGCGCGTCACCCCGCCCTCGGCTTCACTGGTTGCCGCCAGGTCCAGGTCGCCGTCACCGTCGTAGTCGCCCCAGTCAATGGCACTGGTCACTGACGTGTCGTTGGACGTCCAGCAGTCGCTAAATGTATAGCCTGACGGGCCACTGTTGCAGAAGACTTTATCTTTGTGGGTTTCACCGCTTTCCGTGCCGTTTCCGAGCGCCAGGTCCAGGTAGCCATCGCCGTTGACATCACCCCAACTCACATCGTTCGTGAAGTAATTGTTGCTGGCATCGAGTGTGATCGTTGCGACGGCCGTAAAGCGCACGCGTGTGCCGGCAGGGGGTACATCGTTGCGGTAGATGATTGTCGGTTCACCGAAGTTGCCCATGGCTAGATCGGGATCGCCGTCGTTGTCGAAATCGCCCCAGACCAGGTTGGTCGTAGCGTGGATGGCCGGGAAGGTATAAGGGTACATCTGGCCGGCATCGCGCATATAAATGGCGCTGGCCTGGCCGTAGTTGCCGATGGCCAGGTAAGGGGAAAAGCCACCGCTGCGCGTCCACCCGGCCCAGGCCACGCTGCGCGTGTTCTGGCTGGCCTGGGCCGTCCAGTCTTTGGTAAACGTACCGTTCCCATTGTTGTTGTAGAAACAGTTACGCCCGCTTTGGTTGCCGAAGCTGATATCGAGATAACCATCGCGGTCATAATCGTACCAGGAGACGAAAGTCGTATTCTCGTTCGTCGAAAGGCAATTGAAGTCGGACGATACAAACGTGAGCGTGCCGTTATCGTTGCGGAAAAGCCGATTGGGACCGGTCGAGCTGTTGGCCACGGCCAGGTCTAGGTCGCCATCGTTATCGTAATCGCCCCAGGCCAGATCGGTGGTGGTTTCCGAATAGGGAGAAGTCCAGCGGGCGCTCAGGAGGGCCGGGGTATTGATTGCATCTGGCTGGTTGAAGCCCTGTGGGATGACGTTTTCGTAGCCACTGGCTACCTCGTATGGTGGGTATGGGTCGAGGGGGTTGCTTCCCGGGAAGGGGGTCGGTGTCGGTGCCCCTGCCTGCGCCAGGGCGCGGCTGTTGGTTGCCAGGAATGCCAGCAAGCCCACCACCAGCCCGAGACCCAGCAATGGGCTGGCAAGTTTGACAAACCGTTGTGTTTTCATAACTCAAGCTCCTTGAAAGTCGAATCTACCGAAGGATAACGGTCGTGTTTCTGTGTCGCCGTCTGCCGAAAGCGGTTCTCACCCGTTTGTTTCTCCAGGCGGCAACAAGGACATTTTCGGGTCTTCCGGGTTGAGTGTGAAGGATTCCCTTTCACGGCGAAGCCGGGAGAGCCACATTTTCTTAAGAAGATACGTTACTTTATTATATAGCGAAAAATTTCTTCGAAAGCGATCAGACCTTTGGGGGATACGGGCTTTCCAGACTGTAAAGGCTTTTGGCGGGCCGGGCAGCACGCCTTGTAAGGGCTTACACGAATTGCCTTGCCGCATCGTTGCTGGCGTGCTATACTTTGCCCGTTCTGCGCCCATCTATCCGCGGCTCTTGCCGTTTATTTCCCCAAGAAAGAGATTTTCCCATGACCGTATCTTCCGACCTTCAAGCGCGTGCGCTGCATACTATCCGTTTCCTGTCTGCCGACGGCGTCCAGCAGGCCAAGTCGGGGCATCCCGGCCTGCCGATGGGCGGCGCCGCGATGGCCTACACCGTCTGGATGCGCCATCTGCGCCACAGCCCGCGCAACCCGCAGTGGCCCAACCGCGATCGTTTCATTCTCTCCGGCGGGCATGGCTCGATGCTGCTCTATTCCTTGCTCTACCTGACCGGTTACGATCTGCCCCTGGAAGATTTGAAGCGCTTCCGCCAGTGGGACAGCCTGACCCCCGGCCATCCCGAAGCCGGCCTGACCGCCGGGGTCGAGACCACCACCGGCCCGCTGGGCCAGGGCTTTGCCAATGGCGTCGGGTTTGCGATTGCCGAAGCGCATCTGGCGGCCGCCTTCGATGCCAGTGTGATCGATCACTACACCTACGCCATCGTCACCGACGGTGACTTGATGGAAGGTGTGGCTTCCGAAGCGGCTTCGCTGGCCGGGCACTTGGGCCTGGGAAAGTTGATTTATCTCTATGACGATAACCAGATTTCCATCGATGGTTCTACCGACCTGGCCTTTACAGAAGACCGCGCCGCCCGTTTTGCAGCCTATGGCTGGCAGGTTCTGAAGGTGGAAGACGGCAACGACGTCGATGCCATCGATGCGGCCATCCGTCGAGCCAAGAGCGATCCTCGCCCGTCTTTGATCATCTGCCGCACGATCATCGGTTACGGCCTGCCCACCCGCCAGGGCACTTCCAAGGCTCACGGCGAGCCGCCCGGCGACGAAGAGCTGAACGCCGCCAAAGAAAAGGTCGGCTGGCCGCTGGCGCCGCGTTTCTTCGTGCCCGACGACGTGCTGGCGCACTTCCGTGAATCGATCGAACGCGGCGCCCAACTCGAGGCCGAATGGAACCAGAAGATGGCCACCTACCGTTCGCAAGACCCCGAAAAGGCCGCCGAACTGGAGCGCCGCCTGCAAGGCTCGTTGCCCGCCGGTTGGGAAGCCTCCCTGCCCAGTTTCCCGGCCGACGCCAAGGGCCTGGCCACACGCGCCGCTTCCGGCAAAGTGATCAACGCCCTGGCCCCGGTGCTGCCCGAACTGATCGGCGGCTCGGCGGACCTGAAGCCTTCCAACAACACCTGGATCGACGGGCACGTCGCCTTCCAGAAGGACTCGCCGCAGGGCCGCAACTTCCACTTCGGCGTGCGCGAACACGCCATGGGGTCGGCCCTGAACGGTATGGCCCTTCACGGCGGCGTGATCCCCTACGGGGCGACGTTCTTCGTCTTTACCGATTACGTCCGCCCGGCGATTCGCCTCTCGGCCATTTCGCATATCCCCGTGGTGTGGGTGATGACGCACGACAGCATCGGCCTGGGCGAAGACGGTCCTACGCATCAGCCGGTCGAACACCTGGCGGCGATGCGCGCCATCCCTAACTTGGTCGTCTTTCGCCCGGCGGACGCCAATGAGACCGCAGTAGGCTGGCAAGTGGCCATCTCCCGCCGCAACGGTCCCACCCTGTTGGCGCTCACCCGCCAGAACCTGCCGGTGCTCGACCGCGGCCTCTACGCGCCGGCTGCCGAAGCGGCCCGTGGGGCGTACGTCCTGGCCGATATGGGCGACGCCTCCCCAGATTTGATCTTGATGGCCTCGGGTTCGGAAGTCAGCCTGGTGCTGGCGGCCGGCGAACGCCTGGCTGCCGAGGGGATCAACGTGCGCGTGGTTTCCTTCCCCTCGTGGGAACTGTTCGCTGCACAGGATGAAGATTATCGGCAGCGCGTTTTGCCTGCCGGCGTGAAGGCGCGCCTGGCCGTGGAAGCGGGCATTGCCCAGGGCTGGCACCGTTGGGTCGGCGATCGGGGTGATGTGATCAGCCTGGAGCGCTTCGGCGCTTCGGCTCCTTACAAGACCCTGTTCGAGAACTTTGGCTTTACCGCCGAGAATATTATGGCACGCGCCAGGGCGCTGCTGAAGTAACCCCCATTCCATCTTCAAGCCACGGAGATCGCAGCGTAACGACCGTTACGTTGTGATCTCCGTTTGCTTTGGCGCAGGCGCTTCGGCGCTGTCTCCAAAGCGCTTGCGGTATTCTTGCCAGATATCCCGGTATCCCGGGCCGTTTTCTATCATAATCCGGCGCCTGTCGGGATCCGTAACCTGCTTCGCCAGTTCGGCCAGCAGCGTATAGGCGCGTTCGAGAAGCGATTGGGCCAGCGTTTCTTCCCCGCTGGCGAGCAGCACGCGGTAACAGGTTTCGTACACGCGCAGCGGTTCATCGAGCGCGACGAGATTCTGGCGCCTGTGTTCGTAGTCCAGAATGAGTGCCACTTGCGCCCGCGCCGCGGCCAGGTTCCCTTGCGCGTGATACGTGTTTGCCAACCCCCCGGCCGCATCGTACATTTGATCCTCGTGCTTCAATTCACGCCACATTGCCAGGGCCTGTTGGTAGGCTTCGATGGCCTGTTCGCACTCACCCGATGCTTCCAAGGCATGTCCCAAGTAGGTGAACGCATAGGCGCTGCCGGCGCGGTCGCCTACTTCGATGGCGATATTTTTGGCCTGGAAGCTGTATTCCCGTGCCGCTTCCTGATCGCCAAGGTGATGGGAAAACAGGCCCAGGCTGCCCAGCGCACGGCCTTCGTTGCGGCGGTCGTGTGCGGCGCGGAACATGCTGAGCGCTTTCTGAAAGCAGTTGCGTGCCTCGATATAGTCGCACAGGTCGTCATAGACCAGCCCGAGGTTGTGCAGCGCAACCGCGTCCGAGCGCCGGCAGCCGCTTTGACGGCACACCTGATGGCACTGTTCGAAAAGCACCTGCGCACCGGCGTAATCGCCCCGGTTCCAGGCGATCAGGCCCAGGCCGTTGATCGCCCGGGCTTTTCCTTCCTGTTCTCCAATTTGTTGGTAAATATCGATGGCCTGCTGGTAGACGCCTGCCGCATTGTCGTAACTCTCCTGGTGCAGCAGAGCATGGCCTATGCCGACCAGGGCATCCCCTTTCCCCGCCAGGTTGTGGCTTTGCTCGAAGAGCACCAGAGCTTGTTCGTGGAAGCGGTGTGAAGTGGCGTAGTCGCTGAGATGAAAGTGGATTTCACCTAGCCCGTGCAGGCATTTGGCCCGGGCTTTGGTCAGGCCGAGCCGCTCGGCCAGTGCCAGGGCCTCTTGCAGATGGCCTTCGGCTTGCGTGTAACGGCTCTGGCGCAGGACCATGTAGCCCAGGTAGCAAAGAGACCAGGCCAACGCATTTTCGTCCCCCTCACGGTGGGCGGCGATCACGGCATGTTGCAGATGGTGTTCGGCGGTGGCGTACAGCCCCCGGCGGGCCAGGGAGTCTTGCAGGGCTTGCAGGCTGTCGAACAGGTGAGAAGCCATGCCGGCCTGGTAGGCCAATTCGAGCGCATGAAGCTGGTTGTTCAATTCTAATGCTTGCAGGTCGCAATTTTCCCGATTGATGGTGGTGAAGTAATCTACAAAGCGCTGGCGTGCGGCGGGGTCGTCTCTTTGCAGCACGGCGTAGTCGGCGATTGTTTGGTGCAGGGTGTAACGGGTTTCCGATGTGCATTCGATCAAGCCATGATCGAGCAGCATATCGAGTGCCTCGGCACCTACTTGTGATACGGCCAGGGCGGCCTCTTCGGAAAAGGTGTTCGGTTTGGGCGGGAAAACGGCCAGGCAGTACAGGGTTTGCCTGCCGGCGTCGTCTAAGGCAGCTTCGCTCAGGCCGATGATACCCTGGAGGGATAAAGTTGCGTCGTCGGGCAGATCGGACCGCTGTTCGACCGGGGAGACCGGCTGCGAAAGTTGCAGCCGTGCCCGGCTTTCTTGCAGCGTTTGCAGGGCGCTTTGTAAACGGCGCATCGAACTGCCCAGGCTGTGTTGACGTAGGTGGCGTCCCATCAACACCAGCGCCAGGGGCAGTCCGCCGACGGCGTCGACCAGGGCGCTGGCCCCTGCCGGATCGGTTGATACGGCCTGTGGGGCGAACTCGGCCAACAGGTGCACCCCGTGTTCGTCGTCCAGTTCGCGAGCGGCGATCAGGCCGTCGGCGGCGAAATCAAGCGCCAGGTGAGAGAGACGCGTCGTCAGCAGGCAGGCGCAGTTCGGGCCTCCCAGGCGGAAAGCCAGCGCGCTTTCGATTTGCCAGGCGTCGTCAATGATCAGCAAGATATGCCGGGTGCCGATGGCCGCGTGGATCGCCTGGGCGTATTCGCGGTTCGACGTGCAGCGTTCCATGGCCTCCGCGGGAATCTGAAGCGCCGCACCCCAGCCAGCCAACAGCGTGGGGATATCGGGTTGGCGTCCCAGGCCGGCCCATAGAATCCCATCGTGGTAACGCGCCCGGATATCGGCGTCGTGCGCCAACTGAATGGCCAGGCTGGTCTTGCCCACGCCGGGCAAGCCGTGCAAGGCAATGGTTGGAAGGGCTGCCGGCGCCAGCAAACGGCTTTTCAACTCATCGATGACGTCTTCTCTGCCGATCAGGGCGTGCGCCGGGCGCGGTGGCGCCAGAAAGGGAACGTGATGTTCCCCGGCCGGGGAGATGGCTGTGGGCAGCGAGATGGCCTTCTGGCGGTCGGCCTGCATTTCCCACTCGCTCAAGACATCCCCAACGGTTTTCATGCCCTCTTCTTGCTCGTTATAGTACGTGCGTCTCGAAATATGCAGTTCATCGATCACGCACTCGCGGCTTTTTTCGCGAATGTACTGTTCGTAGAGGATGAGATAGGGACGCCAGCGTTTTTCGGCAGGATCGGGCGGCCCGCTTTCGGGCCGGATGGCTTCGATGGCCGCCATCAAGGTCTCGCGTAGCGCCAGGCCGTGGCCGGCGGGCGTATCGGAATAGCCGGCGGCCAGACGGTGCTCCTGGACCGTCCTGGCCTGCGCCAGTGGGTGTTCACTTAGCGATCGAGTCGATTCCCAGGCCCGCAGAGCTTTGCGGATGGCTTCCTGGCTGAATAAATCGCTGGATGTGCTTTCTTCTTGGTGGGGAGATGACATATGGATGCCGCGGGAAGCTCGGCGCCGGGGGAAAGGTGCATTGCACTTTTTTTGCACAGAATTTGCATTTCCACGCCCAGGTTGCCGGTATGATTTGGAAGTAAATTTTACCCGCTTTTGCAGATTTTTTTGCAAATCAAAGAGTTGCGCCGGTATGTTTCCCTTCACTGCCCATGGCTATCAAACCTTCCTCCGGCAGCATCTCGATCGCCTGACACCGCTACTTGTCGCCGAGCTGCGCGAAATCTTGTCATGGCACTGCTGGCAGGAAGACGTCTGTTTGCGCGTGGACGTCTTTTCAGGCGATTTGAGCGGCCCTTTGCCGATGTCGGCGTCGCTGTATCGCCGGCGTGAGAAACTTTGCTTTTGGAAGCTTGCCCGCCCGGTTTTGCACGTGCTCCCGCCGGAAGCGGCGGTACTGTCTCGGCGCTTCGACGAAGCCGGGGTCGAGATCACCGAAGTGGCTTTGCAAAGCCTGATCGAATGGTTTGCAGACTGCTGGCAGCAGGCCGGCGGCCGGTTGTGCAGCCTGGTTGCCTGCATCGGTATTCCGGGTGATATCGAAGCGCTCGACTTAAAGCGCGGCGAGTGGATCCAGGTAAACGCGGAGAAAAAACGCGAGAAGAACCTTCACAGGAGAAAAACATGAACATCCAAACGAAACCCACCTTTTTTGTTTTTACGGCGCTGCTTTTCATACTCGTACTGGCCGCCTGCGGCGACAGCGGTCCCAAGCCTACGCCCACCGAAGCCCGACTCACCATCTGGGATTTCGAGAAAGTCTGCCGCCAGGGCGTCGTCGGGAAGGCCGCAGCCTACGAACCGGCCGCCGGCAACGTTCATCCGATCGTACTCTTCGAGCGTGACAGCGCCGGCGAGAACAGCTACAGCTCGATGTCGAATATCCTTCTCAAGCTGCCGGAACCCTGGGTGGTGGCGTACGATGGGCAGCCGGAGACCGTCGAACTGGTGGCCTGCATCACGCGCGTCAGCGAAGAATTCGTCGAAACCTGCGAATTCGAGGACGACGAGAACGAGGAAAAAACCTATTTGCTGGATGTCCACAACGCCAGCTACGAAGTCAAAGTCTTTGCTGCCACGACCGGGGAAGAAGTCGGCAGCACGACTCTCGAGGCTGCCTACGAGAAATGCCCGATGTTTCACATGTTCTCCGAAGAAAAGGAAGAAACCTTCGCCCCCCTGGAAGGCGGCGACTTGCAGGCCTTTTTGGAACAATACGTCGCGCCGTAATTGCAGGGCGCACAAAAAGGACTCTCCCGTTTTCAACGGGAGTGTTCCCGTCAAAGGCGGCGATACGCAGTCCGGCGGCGTGGTAGGAGGGGTCACGTGCCACCTCCTACCAGTATTTTTACGGAAATGTGGCCATGCCATCTTTCCCCCACAATGATGGGTAAAATTTACCGAATCTGAGTATACTTGAAGCGCCGTACTCTTGCAATTTCCTCCCGGAGGTTCCCTGAATGCGTATCGCCATTGCTTCTGATCACGCCGGTTTCCCGCTCAAACAAACCATTCTCGAGACCGTGCACGCCCTCGGCCACGAAACGCTCGACCTGGGCACGCACCGCGCCGACGAAGCCGCCGACTATCCCGACGCTGCCGCAGCCCTGGCGCGTGCCTTGCTCGATGGCCGGGCAGCGCGCGGCATTTTGCTGTGCGGATCGGGGGTCGGCGCCTGCATCGCGGCCAATAAAATCAAGGGCGTTTATGCCGGTGTGTGCCACGACACGTATTCTGCCCACCAGGGTGTCGAGCACGACGACATGAACGTGCTCTGCCTGGGGGCACGCATCGTTGGCCCCGAACCGGCCAAAGAGATCGTCGCTGCCTTTTTGAATGCCCGTTTTGTGGGTAATGATCCCGGCCAGGAGCGCCACAAGCGCCGCGTGGCGAAGATCAGGCAGTTGGAAAACGAGTAAGAGACTGCTGCATAAATCCTCATGATCGGGGCACGCCTGCGTTCTTATTTCGTCCCTTCTCCCGCCGCCCTCACGCTTGCCTGGGCGGCGGGATTCGAGTTGGCAGCCCTGACCTCGCTTTTGGGCGTGTATGGCCTGACTCAGGCCACGCCGCGCGACAGCCTCCTGCTGCTGAGCACATCGGGCCTGCCGCTGGCGGGTGTGCTGCTGGGGATCGCCGCCCTGCGCGAGCGCCGCAACGGGCCGCGCCTTTTTTTGTGGGCCGGGGTGACGTTCTTTTTGCTTGCCAGCCTGGGCGGATTTGTGATTTCGATGGCGTCCACTACCCCGGAAACGCGCACGGCCCTGTTGAGCTTGTGTTTGTGCTGTGGTCCATTGGCCTTGCTGCCACTGGGGCCGATGGCCTGGGCCGCGCTGCGGGCCTGGCCCGAGTTGAAAGCCATCCTGCGGGCAGCCCGTTACCGCAGGGTTTCGGCGATGATCGAGGCCCGCGGCGAAACTGGCCTCGACGAGATCGGGCGTGAAATTTCCTTGGATCCACAGGGGGCGTACGCGTTGTTACGCGACCTGGTTGCCAGCGGTGAATTGATGGCTTTCATCTTTCCGGAAAACGGCCGGGTCTATAGCCTGTCGGCCCTGGCCGAAAAGCACCGTGTGCTGCTCGCTATCGTTCAGGCGCAGGGAAAGGCTTCACTGGCGGACCTGGCCGGCAGCCTGCACGTTCCACCAGATATTGTTCGCCTTTGGGTTTACCACCTGGTGCAGCGTGGCCTGTTCCGCGGTGCACTCGACGGTGGGCAGGGCATCGTCTACTCGCTGGACGTGGCGTACTTCGATGGAAGCGACGGCCGCTGCCCGCACTGCGGCGGACAGCTCGATCTGGCCGGCAAAGGGGTCATCCAGTGCGCACACTGTGGCGTGGAGGTGTTCCTGTGATGCGCACGAACCGTTTGCGCCGCTTGTTTACGCCAGGGCGTAGGGCGGTCGGCGCTCTCGGCATTGGCATACTGTTGGCGGCAACCGTTTTTTGCTGCCTGGCCGTGCTCGTGCTTGCGGCGCCGCCGGCGCGCACCGGCGCGCCCATGAGCGGCCCGGAAATCGTTCTCTTTGGTTTTGTTTGGGTCGTTTTGCCGGGCCTGGTCTTGTTCGTGGTGTTGGCGGCTCTGCTGGAAAAGCGAAATCCGCCGCGTGCTTTGCTGTGGTTGGGCGCCACGTTGCTGCTGGCGCTGGCCGGGCTGTTGACGACGTTGATGATGCTCGTCGATATCGAAGGCGGGCACCTGACCCAAGGTACGGTGATGTTGACCGTTGTCGTTGCGCCGGTGGTGCTGCTCTTTTCCTTACCGACGGTCTACTTCGGCGCTCGTTCGATTGCTGAAGTGCGTGCCGCTCTGCTCGACGACCTGTCCCGGCAAGCGTGTGAACTGGTGCAAGCACGTGGTGAAATGACCTTTGCTCAACTGGCGCAGGAATTGGATATCCCCGTGGGCGAAGTAGACGATCTGCTGGACGAATTGCTGCGTGCTCACGAACTCAACGGCGTTATGTATGCCACCTGGCAGCGGGTATACACGGCGACGGCCCTGGCTGAGAAGCAGCGTTCTCTGCTCGAACTGCTGCGCGCCCAGGGGCGGGTCTACCTGCCGGCGATTCCGGCCATGCTGAAAGTGCCCAGGGAACTGGTTCACGACTGGCTCTACCAACTGGTGCAGCGCGGCCAGTTCGAAGGCTGTATCAACTGGAAGCAGGGCTGGCTCTATTCGGTTACTGTCCGACAGCTTGGCGCCGACAGCCAGTGCCCGCAGTGCGGCGGGACACTTTCTGCAGGCCCGGCGTTGACCGTTCGTTGCCTGCACTGCGGATCGGAAATGCTGTTTAGGAACAGGAATTGAACCGAGCTCCTTCGTTCAAAGTAAACTGGTCTCGGGGAGGCATGCATGGAAAAACTTGCGATTGATTTCGGCACGACCAATTCGGTGATCGCCCGCTGGGATCGGGAACACAACGCCTGCCAGGTGATGGAAATCCCGGAGATGAGTGTGGCCTCTCAGGCAGGCGGCCAGCCGGTGATCCCGTCACTCTTGTACGTAGAGGATGGACAGCGCGCCCAGGTGCACGTCGGCCAGGGCGTCCGTACCCAAGGTTTGGATCGCCAACGCTGCAACCGCCTGTTTCGCAATTTCAAGCGCGGCATACTCGACGAGGAAAGCCAACCGCGTTATATCGATGGGCATCCCTGGAGCGATAAGGACGCCGGGCGTATGTTCGTCCAAGCGGTCTTGCAGGCCCTGCCTTACAGCCGGGAACAGATCGAACAACTGGTGTTGACGGTGCCGGTGATGGCCTTCGATGGCTATGTTTCCTGGTTGAATGCCACCATCCAGGGTCATGCCCCTGAGCGCGTCCGCATCGTCGACGAGTCGACGGCCGCCGCGCTTGGCTACGCCGTAACCGAGCCGGGCGCACCGGTGATGGTGTTCGACTTCGGCGGCGGTTCGCTCGATTTGTCGCTGGTAGAGTTGCCTCAAGGACGCGCCCAGACCGGCGGTTTTTTGAACAACCTGCTCGGGCAGTCGGCCAAGCGGCAGGCGGCGCGCGTCGTGGCCAAGTCGGGTTTGTTGCTGGGGGGCAGCGACGTCGACCGTTGGCTGCTCGAGTATGTCTTACAGCATATGGGCATTCCGGCCGAAGCGTTGAAAGATGACCTGGCGCCACTTTTGTCGGCCTGCGAGCAGGCCAAGATCACGCTTTCCAATTGCCCGCAGGCCGAAATCTCCTTCGAGTGGCGCGACTCGCACCAGACCCTGGCGATCACCCAGGCAGCCTTCGAAGCCGTGCTCGAGGCGCACGGCTTTTTCGAACTGTTACGCCAGGCCGTGGATAAGCTTATGCTGGCTGCCCACCGCCGCGGCATCTACCGCGAAGATATCAAATATGTGCTTTTGATCGGCGGTACCTCGCTGATGCCTGCCGTACAGCGCACGCTGCGACAATATTTCGAGGCCAATGCCGTGCGTGTCGAAAAGCCCTTTACTGCTGTGGCCGAGGGTGCCCTGCAACTGGCATTGGGCTATGGCCTGGAAGATTACCTCGCCCATGGTTACGGCCTGCGTTGCCTCGATATACGCTCGGGCCGGCCATATTACGAAGAAATCCTTCCTATGGGCAGTCGTTATCCAACCGAAAAGCCCGTGCGTTTGCGCCTGGGAGCCGCCCACCCCAATCAAGAAGTGATCGAATTCGTGATCGGCGAAATCGATGCCGATGCCGTGGCCGCGATCGACGTTCAGGGCCATGGTGATCAGGCAGTTTTTCTGGCCGATGGGCGTTCGCAAAAAATCGAGGCGCTCAACCCCGGAGAGCAGGCGATTACCGTCCGGCTCGATCCACCGGGACGGCCGGGCAAAGATCGCTTGCAGGTTGACTTTGACCTTGATGATCAACTTCAGTTGTCCCTGACCGTCTTCGATTTGCAAACACGTAAGGAACTACTCCATCACGTTGCGCTTACCAGCCTGCGGCCGCGCCCTTCTTCGCGCAAAGCCGAACACGGTGTTTACCTGGTCGCGCCGGAAGATAATTTCCAATACGATACCAGCCAGCCGGATTGGGAAGAAAAATTCCGCCAGGATGGTGTTCGTTTCACCGAGCAAAATCTTGCTAACCTGGCCGACGCAGCCATGGGTGTTGCCAAAATGGCCGAAGTGGCCAACGGGCGCGAGCCGCGTCTTTCCGCCGGGCTGGGTGGGCGTTTCCACGTCTCCCTACGCGGCCTGGCGAACGTGCTGGGTTCGCTACAGCCCAATGCCGTTCCGCTCGAGGTCGCAGCCGAGGCGTTGCACAGCCCCGATTTTCTCACGCGTTACAGCGCCGCCGAAATGCTCAGCCGTCGTAATGATGCCGGCGCACGCCGCTTGCTCGAAGAAACGCTCAAGACGGGCACTCCTCCCCAACGCGCCAGTGTGGCGCGTCACCTTTTCCGCCTGCCGTGGGAGGTGACGGAAGCCTTCATCGAGCATGCCCTTCACGATACCGACCGTCGCGTGCGCAGTGCTGCCGTTTCGGCACTGTGCCACTTGCAGACTGCGAACGCCTACCGCTTGCTGGCCGAAGCGCTGCCACACGAGGATGATGTCGTCCGTTTGGCGGCGGCCTGGGGCCTGGGCCAAAACCCACAACCTGCTGCCGTCCCCATTCTGGCGATTGTCCTGCAAAGCCGTGACCCCGAAGTACAGGTAAAAGCGCTCGAAGTGCTGGGCGAGATGCACGCCGTCGAGGGCATCGCCCATGAGGGCATCGCCCTCACTCGAGAGGCGATTAACACCACCCATCTGGATGTGAAATATGCCGCCACCCTGAGCCTGATCGAACTGGCCGGCGAGGCCGCTTTCCCCGATGTGATGGCACTCGTTCGCCAGACCCATGGCTTGGCGCGCCAGGCCATCCTACGCGCTTTTTTCCATGCGACCAACTACCTGTTTATAGATTTGGCGCAGTATGCCATGGCCGTTGAACTGATAGCAAGCTTGCAACTGGCACTCAGTGACGAACTGCCCGAGACGCGCTTGGCCGCTGCCATGCCGCTGATTTGGATGCGTCACCCGCAGGCCGAAGCCATCGTGCAGTGGGCCTACCAGAACGAGACCGATCCCGAGATCAAGTCTCAAATTTTGGCCGCAACAGTCAACCTGCTTTCTCCGGGTGCGGCAGCCATGCTCTCTGCTGCCGAACAAGATCGAAACCCTGATCTGCGTGCCCTGGCTGATTATCTGCGACGTACCCGCCGAATTTAGAACTACCCGGAAATTCAAACCAAGCCCTTTACCCGCCTTTGGTCTTACGCCCTGCAATACCGGGTGCAACCTGATCTGCTGGCGAGATTCGTGTGGTCGAACTTGTCAACCAGGAACGGGCAAAACAAGGGTGTCTCGCATTGCGCATGGACGATACCCTGCACCGGGCCGCCTACGGCCACGGCGCCGATATGCTGGCCCGTGACTTTGTCGCCCATACAAATCTCGATGGAAAAACGTCCGGCCAGCGCCTGATCGACCTAGGTTATGCCTGGTGGTCCTGTGGCGAGAATATTGCTGCCGCCAGCCCAGCCCTGAAGCAGTCATGAATACCTGGATGAGCAGCAGCGGCCATCGCCATAATATCCTCAATTGTGCTTTCGAGGAAACTGGGGTTGGGTACGTTTATGCGGCCGACGATCCGGGCGTGTACCGATACGGCCATTACTGGACACAGGTTTTTGCTATCCCTTAACCCTGAAGCTACCTCCCTCTTGCGGATGCATTGTAAGTGTCCGTTACGTTTGCACTGTCCATGGAAATCTTGCACAAGCTCGCAGTCCTTTTTGTGGTAACATACGCCCCGTTTCATTCGTAAACTTTTTTGGCGCTCCCATTTCCGGCAGGAAGTCTGTTTCTTGCTGAAGGTGGAAGGCCCACTTTTTGTTATTTTTGGCCGGCAGGTGGTGGGTTCCCAGGCCCGTCTGCTGCGACCTTTCCGAGGTGTTTCCCATGACTTCCCCACTCCAACAACTGATTAATTTTGGACAATCCATCTGGTACGACAATATCGAACGCCGCTTGCTCGAAAACGGTGAATTGGCCGCCATGATCGAGCGCGGTGAAATCCGCGGCGTCACGTCCAACCCGACCATTTTTCAAAACGCCATCGCCAGGTCCAACGATTACGACACCGCCCTCATCCCCATGGCCTGGGCCGGCTGGAATGCCGAACAAATCTTCTGGCAGCTGGCCATCGAAGACATCCGCGCCGCCTGCGATTTGTTCCTGCCGCTTTACCGCCAGACCGATGGTGCGGATGGTTACGTTTCGCTCGAGGTCAACCCCCGCCTGGCGCACGACACCGTGAACACGGCCAGCGAAGCCAGGCGCCTGTGGGCGGCGGTCGATCGCCCGAACCTGATGATCAAAATCCCGGCCACCGTGGAGGGCCTGCCCGCCATCCGCCTGGCAGTTTCGGCCGGCATCAACGTCAACGTTACCCTGATCTTTTCCATCGCCCGCTACCAACAGGTGATGGACGCTTACCTTGCCGGCCTGGAAGATCGCCTGGCGGCGGGGCAGCCGATCGGCAGCGTTGCTTCGGTGGCGTCTTTCTTCGTCTCGCGCATCGATACCAAAGCCGATCACGAAATCGGTGCTCGCGCCCCACACTTGCTCGGCAAAGTCGCGATTGCCAACGCCAAACTGGCTTACCAGGAATACCGCCAGGTCTTCGAATCGGAGCGTTTTGCCAGGCTGCAAGCCAAGTGCGCGCGTGTCCAGCGCCCGCTGTGGGCTTCCACCGGCACCAAGAATCCCGCCTACCCGGATACGCTTTACGTCGACAGCCTGATCGGCCCAGAAACCGTCAACACCGTTCCGCCGGTGACGCTGGCGGCTTTCCGCGATCGCGGCACGCCGGCCGCCACGCTGCAAACCGGCCTCGAGGAGGCTCACCGGGTCTTTGCCGACGCGGAAGCCCTGGGCGTTTCGGTCGATGCGATCACCGCGGCACTGGAAGTAGAAGGGGTCAAAGCCTTTGTCGATGCCTTCGATGCTCTGTTGCAAACCGTCGACGACCGCCGCAAGGCCGCCGTCGCCGAACTGGCCACGCTGGCCACACCGGTGGCCGAACGCGTCGCCAGACTTGAACGCGAGTCTGTCCCGGCCCGCCTGTGGGCGCACGATCCGACTTTGTGGACGAGCGTCCCGTCCGGCCAGGACGAGGTTCGCCGCCGCCTGGGCTGGCTCGATCTGCCGCACTGCGTCGATGTACGCCCCTTTACGGCGTTTGCTGCGGAAAATCCCTACAAAAAGACGCTTTTACTCGGCATGGGTGGTTCCTCCCTGGCTCCCGAAGTGACTTCGCTGGTTTTCGACATGCTGCCGGCTGCCGGCAATTTTGCCATCCTCGACTCCACCGATCCCGGCCAGGTCCTGGCGACTGCCGCCGATTTCCCCGTTCGTGAGACGCTTTTTATCGTCTCGTCCAAATCGGGCACGACGGCCGAAGTCAACGCCTTCTTGGAGTTTTTCTGGGCGCGCTGCGTGGAGGCTTTCGGTGAAGAAAAAGCCGGCGAGCATTTCATCGCCATTACCGATCCCGGCACCTCGCTTGAAACACTGGCCGCCGAACGTTGCTTCCGTGCAACATTCATTTCCGACCCCCACGTAGGCGGGCGGTTCTCGGTGCTCAGCCCCTTTGGGCTCGTCCCCGCGGCCGTGATGGGGGTGGACGTACCCCGCTTCCAGGCCAACGCAGCGGAAATGGCCGCACAGTGCGGCGCAGAAGTCCCGGCGGCGCGCAACCCGGGCCTTGTGCTGGGCACCGTCGTTGCGGAGGCTGCCCAGCAGGGCAGCGACAAGCTGACCGTCTTTGCCGACGATCCGTGGTGTTCGTTCGGCTCGTGGCTGGAACAACTGGTAGCCGAGTCGAGCGGCAAAAACGGTGTCGGAATCGTGCCCGTAGACCTGGAGCCTCCCGCCGGCCCCAAGGTGTACGGCCGCGATCGTCTGTTCGTCTACCTGCGCCAGAGCGGCCGGCACGATCAGGCCGTTTCCGACCTGAAACTGGCCGGCTTCCCGGTATTGACCTTACCGCTTGTCACGCCATACGACCTGGCTGCCGAGTTTTACCGTTGGGAGTTTGCAACGGCCGTCGCCTGCGCCATTCTGAATGTCAACGCCTTCGATCAGCCCGACGTGCAAGACAGCAAGGATCGCACCAAGGCCAAAATCAAAGAATACCAGGACGCCGGCAAGCTGGCCGACGGCAAGCGTCTCGATTGGTCCGGCAGCGCAACCGATTTGCTGTCTTTCCTGGCGACGGCCAAAGCCGGCGACTACGTGGCGCTCAACGCTTACCTGCCGCGCAACCCTGAGATGGAGGCGCTGCTCACCCGCCTGCGCATGGCCGTGCGCGCCCGCACCGGCTGCGCCACCACGGTCGGCTTCGGGCCTCGTTTCTTGCATTCCACCGGCCAGTTACACAAGGGCGGCGCGGATAACGGCGTGTTCGTTCAAATCACCGCCGATCCGGTCGCCGATGCCGATATCCCCACCCAGGGCATGACCTTTGGCACCCTCGAGCGCGCCCAGGCCCTGGGCGACTTCGAAGCCCTGCAAGCCCGCGGCCGCCGCGCCCTGCGCCTGCATTTGCCCAACCCGGCCGCACTGGCCGAGGTAGTGGAAGCCGTCGAGAAGGCGTAACCTTTTTTACAAAACGAACGGGCTTTCCGCCTCCGGCGGTATGCCTTTTCCGTCTATAAGGCGAGAACCAGAAAACGGAGCCACCTGCAAGCAGATGGCTCCGTTTCCTTTTGTGAGTCTTCCGGGTTTAGCGTGAAGAGTTCCCGCATTTGGGGGTTGTGTGCCCTGACTGTCTTACTTGTGTGGCTGCTTCGCAGCACACAGGAAAAACCCGAAAATTTGATATTCATGCGTGCGAAGTACGCATGAATATCAAATTTTCGGCCATCCTCGGCAGGTGGTGTGCAGTACACAACCCCCAAATGCGGCCTCCTTTCCCGGCGAAGCCGGAAGAGCCCCTTTTGTCTTTTGCAGGGGTTAAGGCTCTCTGACAGCCGCCTCGACGGTCACATCCCCGGCTTTTGCGAACTTCAGCGTCACCTGGAACGTTTCGCCCACGTTCAAGTCGTTTTTCAAGCCCATCAGCATGACGTGCAGCCCGCCAGGTTCGAAGGCCACTTTCTCACCCGCCGGAATCGGCACGTTTTCCTGGGGTGCCATCATCATCGTCCCGTCGGCGCCCATCTGGCTTTTGTGCAGTTCGACCATCATGGCCGCGCCGCTGCCCGCCGACAGGAGCGTGTCGGCTTCGCTGCCCGGCGTGACGGTGAAATACACGGCGCTGTTGCCGCCGGCGTTGCCGGGGCGCGCCCACGCGTCGCTTACCGTCAGGCCCTGCCTGCTCCCACACGCGCTGAGCAGGATGGCAAGTGCAGCGATCAGGAAGAAAATAGAACGTTTCATCAGCCCTCCAAGGTTGGATCGCCAACATCCCTTCGCAAGCATCCCTGGATGAAAATATCCTGGCTTGCGGCAGACCACATTTCGGCTACGGCTCGCAGGAGTCCTGCCTGCGGCACGTTACACTTCGACGTGAACGTGCGTTCCTTCACCGGTTGTGTACCAGTTTTCCCCGCAGATCGGGTCGGTCCAGCGGTAGAGCCAGCGGGCCACGTCATTGGGCAGGTTGACGCAGCCGTGGCTCATGCGCACGCCAAAGTTGTCGTGCCAGTAGGTGCCGTGCAGCGCCACACCGTTTGGATCGAAGAACATCACCCACGGCACGCCGGGCAGTTCGTAGGCCAGGATATCGCTGGTCAGGTTGCCGTTGCCCATGTGCACGTTCGGGCACTTCTTGCGGATGCGGAAATCGCCGATCGGCGTTTCGGTGGGGATGGCGCCTTCTTTTTGGCGCGTGCTGCGTCCGGTGGAAACCAGCGACGTCAGCACGATCCGCTCCCCCTCGTACGCGGTCAGCGTCTGGTTGCGGATGGAAACGACGATGCGCTTTTCGCTGGGGTGCACGTCGGGAACCCGCGGTGCATATTCAGCCGGATCGATCAGGCGCACGGCCGTTGCCGGGACGAAGTAATCGGTGTTCAACTGGAAATCGTAAATGCGGTAGGCGGCCTGGCCGGTGTCCAGATGGTCGAAGCCGATCACCCAATGCAGCGAGCCGTAGTACAGGCGGTAAAGCTTTTTCCATCCCCGCGAAGACGTGTAGCGATAGGACTGAGCGTAGGGGTGGGTGATTTCTCCCAGTACGCGTGCCTGGGGGAGGCTGGATCGGGGAACGTTGTTTACCTGCAAAACCGGTTGGACGTAGGCGCTGTGGACGTACCCTTTTGCGGTGCGGTACCAGCGCTTGTTGCGCAGGCTGAGATCCATCGATTCGGCATCTTCGAGTAACTCGATCACCCGGTCGCGCGGAATCCAGGCCTTGCGCACGCTTGCCGAAGTCGGGCTGCCGTGTGCGGCGATCATCTCCAGCGTCACGCGTCCCAGCCGCGGCTGGGGGATGAGTGCAGGATCGTCCGGCATCGGTAAGGCCGGGAGGGCCAGCGCGGCGAGTGCGCTGGTGCTAAGTTTGAGAAAGCTGCGGCGGGAAAGGGAATGGGGATGTTTCATAACACTGCGCTCGAATCCGTTGCTCTTGGAAGTGGGGCCACCTGGATGATGGAAATGTCCTCGAGCAAACGGCGCAAAGCGGCCAGGAGTTCCGGCAGGCTCAAATGATGTGGATGCGCGTCCCGTATCCGCGCATTTCCCACTGCAAACGGCTGACGATGGGCGGCTCGAGCTTGGGGTCCGTCCAGCGGAAGAGCCACTTAGCAAGTTGCGTGGGCAGGTTGACACAGCCGTGACTCATGCGGATGCCGAAGTTGTTGTGCCAGTAGGTGCCGTGACAGGCGTAACCCGGTGGGCTGAGAAAGAAGCACGTCCAGGGTACGCCGGGCAGGGTATACACGTCCGGCGCGCCGGTAAGTACGCCGTTGCCCATGTGCTTGGACGGCATCTTCGATGAAACATTGAACCAGCCTCGCGGTGTATTGGACGGGATACTGCCCTCGCCGCCCAGGTTGGGGATGCCGCTCGATATGGGCGTTTCGAGCACCATGCGCTCGTATTCGAAGGCCCGCAGCATCTGGTCTTGGAGCGAGATCTCGATCAGTTTCTTTTCTTTCGGGATGTCCGGGGAAAGCGGCGCCAGTTCTTCGTCGGGGATTGGCCGCAGGTGCATGGCCGGAACGTGGTACTCCACTTCCATGAGTTCGTCGTACACACGATACCAGGCCTTTCCGTCTGGGCCTTGATCGATACCGACGGCCCAGTGCGTGGTCAGATAGTAGATTTTGTTGTGGGCCTGCCAGCCGTTCCAGCGATCGTACTTGAAGATTTTGGTGAAGGGTACGGTCACTTCACACAACTGCCCCGCCTCAGAGACGGTGCTGAGCGGTGTGTTGAAGCGCACTTTGACGCGCTGTACGTAGCCGCTGTGCACGTAGCCACCCCAGATGCGGTACCACTTTTTGTTGTAGACGGGCTTTTCTGCCTCGACCTCGTAATAAATGTTGAGCATGTCGTCGAAAAAGCGGTAGCCGACCGTTTCGCTTTCCGGGTCGGGCGCTTTGAAGACGCTGATCGAATCCGCCGCCACGCGCCCGACGTCGCCGGTGGGGTACTCGGCATCGTCCTGACTGGGTGGGAAGGGCAGGCGCTCGTCCGCTCGGGAAACCTGTTGCGGCAGCATTGTACTGCCCAGGGCAGCGGCCCCTAATTTGAGAAAACTTCGTCGCGAGAGTGTCATGATTCGATTATACCGAAGGAATGCGCGTTTTACACCAGTGCATCCACCATCATCACAGCAAACAAAAACGCCAGGTACATGCTGGAGTAACGGTACATCTTCCAAGCGAGCTTGTTGCCGCCCTGTTTCCATACCTTCCAGGCCGCCGAAAGCAGCCACAGGCCGAGCGCCCCGGCGCCGATCAGGTAGACGCTGCCGCCCAGGCCAAAGGCCGGCCAGAGCAGGGTCAGCGTTACCAGTTCGAGGGTATAGATCCAGATTTGGCGCTGGGTTTCTTTCTCGCCGCGCACGACGGGCAGCATGGGCACGTTGGCGCGGGCGTAATCGCTGCGGCGGACGAGCGCCAGCGCCCAAAAATGGGGTGGAGTCCACAAGAAGACGATGGCGAACAGGAACAGCGCGGGCACGTTCAGCCCGCCGGTTGCCGCCGCCCAGCCGACCAGGGGCGGAATGGCCCCTGCGCCGCCCCCGATGACGATGTTTTGCACGGTCGTCTTTTTGAGCAGCAGGCTGTAGAGAACGACGTAGTAGACAATTCCGGCCAGGGTCAGGAGCGCCGCCGCCAGGTTGACGAAAGCCAGCATGAGGTAAAAGGAGAGCAGTGTGGCAGCAACCCCGAAAGCCAGGCCCTCTCCTGGTGTCAGGCGCCCGGCAGGGATCGGCCGTTTCTGTGTGCGCTGCATCTGGCTGTCGTCGAAGCGGTCGATGTACTGGTTGATGGCGCCCGATCCGCCGGCTGCCAGGAAGCCTCCCAGCATCGTCCACAACAGTAGGTCCCATGCCGGCAGGGCGCGAGCGCCGATCACCATGCCGGCGAACGTCGTGACCAAGAGCAAGGCGACGACGACCGGTTTGGTTAGCCGCAGCAGGTCCCCCGCCATCCCTGTGCGGCTGCGCCAAAGCGCTGCTTCTTCTCGTTCATCGCTTGGCGTGCGCGCTGCCAACCCGACAGCCGCCACCAGCAAGGCCATGGTGGCCCAGACGGCCATCGCCGTCGCCTGGTGCACGGCCACAAGATAGGCAGGTGCGTCCAGTGGAAGCCTGGCTCCCAGCAAGGCCTGCGCTGCGAGCAGTACCACGCTGGCCGTTGCCGTAACCAGCACCGTGGTCTGTGAACGCTGCGTGCGCCAAGCGCGGAAGAGCATTGCACCGGCCAGAAAGATAGTGATCAACACGGCGCCGCGGTGAGCCAGGTTTAGCCAGGCATCGAACGTTTCAGGGGTACAAAGCGGCCAGGTTGGGCAGCCGGCGCTGCTTACGCGGCTTGTGATAGCGCCCGTGATCATCAACCCCAGCAGGGCCGCGGCCGTAAGCAGCGACAGGCGGGCGAACGGCGAGCGGAATTGCAGCCGTACAGCCGGTCCGTCTGCGTGTAGCCAGTGATTGCTGAGAGCTGCCGCCAGGACCGCCAGCCCCTGCACGACGAGCGCCAGGCCGAAGTGGGCGCCTGACTGGATGCCTGCCAGTTGCCCGGGCCAATCTACGGCGCTTATCGCCGCTTGCAGCCCCATGAATAGCATGGCGGCGCTCAAGGCGTGGCCGACCCCCCGGGCCGCGACCGGCATGCGCCCCACGAGGATACGGCTCAGAAAAAGCAGGCCGAAGGCCATCGCCACGCCGGCGTGGTGGGCGGATGTCAGCGCCGCGGTTGTACCCAGGCTGCGCTGCATGCCGCTCAGAACGTTGAGGACGTACAGGCTGACGGCTGCCAGAAGGGTTGTGTAAACGAGTTTGCGCATCGGTTCTTCCTCCCCGGAATTGGTATAAATATACTCTATTATATCCTATTTGGATGGGGGAAGCACACAAAGGTTACATGGCAAACGGGGAATCAGGGATTGTTTTCTTCTTCGGGCTGCTTTTTTAACGCCGCTACCTGGCGTGACAGTTCTTTTAAGTGCTCGTCTTCTTCTTCCCACGGGTGGCGGGCACGGTGGGCGGCGCGCCGCAGCATTTCGATTTGCCCGATGCTGCTACCCGGACCGCGACGTAGCAGCGAAACGATCGCCACGTTGAGCAAGATCACTACTGCAACGGTCAGGCAAATCACCAGGCTGGCTTGTTGTCCATCGATCATCGGTTTTCCTCCGTTTGCGCCGCAGGAGTCCAGAGTTCAGGCATGGCGCGGGGTAAATCGGCCAGGCAGGCGAGATGCGCCTTGACGGCGGGATGCGGGGCCAGGTTGCCGACCTGTACCGTGTACATCCCGATCTGGTGAGCCGGGGCCAGGTTGCGGATACTGTCGTCGAAGAAAATACACCGCCGCGGGTCACGTTCGCCGGCCAGTTCGAGCGCCCGCCGGTAGGCTTCAGGCAGCGGCTTGCAGACGAAATCGAGCGCCACGATGTCGATGATTTCATCGAAGCAACCTGCCAACCCGCGGGCGGCGATGACTCGCCCGGCGTGGGCGGCGTCGCCGTTGGTGAAGATGATGCGGCGGCCCGGCAGGCTGAACAGGGCCTGGCGCAGTGCCGGATCGGGGGTCAGGTATTCCTGGACGGGCAGATCGTGGACGTTTTTGAGAAACTCGAGCGCGTCCACGCGTTCGGGGTGGTTGATCATCAGCCCGCGCAGGGTGCTGCCGTGGGTCTCGAAGTATTTCTGGCGGAACCCGAAAACTTCTTGCGCCGAGAAGCCCATGTCTTCAATCATGTAGCGTTCCATGCGCCGGCGGATAGCTTCCCACAAGCCGCTACTGTGTTCGTAGAGTGTATCGTCGAGATCAAAAAAGAAGGTCGAAAAAGCCATGCGGGCAATTATAATACGGCCATGTCCATCCGCTTATTACCTTCTGAAGTTGCCTCACAGATTGCTGCCGGTGAAGTCGTCGAACGGCCGGCCTCGGTGGTCAAGGAACTGCTGGAAAACGCGCTCGATGCGGGTGCGCGCACGGTAACGATCCGCGTCGAAGGGGCCGGCCAGCGCCTGATCGAGATTGCCGATGACGGCTGCGGCATCCCGGCGGAAGAGTTGCCGCTGGCGATCGAGCGTCACGCTACCAGCAAGTTGCAGGAAGCGGCCGATCTCTTTGCGGTCGAAACGCTAGGCTTTCGCGGCGAGGCGCTGGCCTCGATCGGTTCGGTTTCCACCTTGACGGTTACTTCCCGTCCGGCTGAAGCGGCGGTTGCAGGCCGCATTCGCGTGCAGGGTGGCATCCCTGGTCCGGTGGAGCCGGTCGGTGCGCCGGCAGGCACGGTGATGCGCGTCGAGAACCTGTTCTACAACGTGCCGGCGCGCCTGAAATTCCTCAAGGCCGACGCCACCGAACGCCGCCAGATCGATGCCCTGGTGACGCGCTACGCCCTGGCTTACCCGCAAGCGCGTCTTCACCTGCACCAGGAAGGCCGGCCCTCCCTGCAAACCAGCGGCAACGGTGACAGGCGTGAGGTGCTGGCGGCGCTGTATGGCGTGGATGTGGCCCGGCAGATGCTCGAAGTCCTGGCCGAAGACGATATGCCCGCCGAGGGCGACAGTCTGCGCGGCAAAATCTCGATCGGCGGTTTTATCAGCCCACCTTCGCTGACGCGTTCCAACCGCCGGGAGATCGGCTTCTTCGTCAACGGCCGCCCGGTACAAGATTCGGCCCTGGCGGCGGCGGTGTTGAAGGGTTATCACACCTTGCTGATGGTTGGCCGTTACCCGTTGGCGATTCTGTTCATTGAAATGCCGCCCGATGCCGTCGACGTCAACGTCCACCCGACCAAAGCAGAAGTGCGCTTCCGTCACCCCGAGCGCGTCTTTAGCGGCGTGCAGCGTGCCGTGCGGCGGGCGCTGCTGGCGCATTCTCCGGTGCCCGACCTGGCAGAGCAGATGCACTGGGATGCTGCGGAGGTGAGCGCGCCGTTGCCAGGTGGTGGGTCGCTACGACGGATGTGGGAAACAGAAACATGGGAACGTACAGGCGCCGAAGCGCAGGCGAGCAACGCCGAAGAGGCCTTGCCGGCCGGCGGCCTGGCGAATTTCCAGGCCCCCGCAGCGCCCTCGCTTCCGGGGACGCCTGCTGCAATCCTGCGCCTGGTAGGCCAGATTGCGGCCACTTACCTGGTGGCCGAGGGGCCGGATGGTCTGTATCTGATCGACCAACACGCCGCCCACGAGCGTGTCTTGTTCGAAAAGCTGATGGCGCAGCACGATGGACGGATGCCCTCCCAGGCTTTGCTCGTACCGGCGGTGGTGGATTTGCCCCCCGCTGGCGCCCGCCTGATCGCCGAGCAGCTCCCAGTGTTGGCTAACCTGGGTTTCGAAGTGGAAGCCTTCGGGCACGCAGCTTTCCTGGTGCGCGCCGTGCCGCAGCTGCTTGCCCGGATGGACCCGGCGGCGGCGCTGCGCGTGCTGGTGGAAGATTTCGAGGAAGATGAAAGCCCACTGCGGGAAGAGATCGAAGCTAAAATCGTAGCGCGCGTGTGCAAGCGGGCGGCTGTCAAAGCCGGGCAGATCCTTTCGCCGGAAGAGCAGCGCTCCTTGCTCGCCGATCTCGAAGCCTGCCAATCGCCGCGTACCTGCCCGCACGGGCGCCCGACGATGATCCATCTGTCGGTCAATATGCTCGAACGGCAGTTCGGGCGGAAGGCATGAACGGCTGATCGATGTCACAGCGTTGGCGTGCGGATGCGATCCTCCTGCTGACGGCGGTCATCTGGGGCAGCGCTTTTGCTGCCCAGCGTGTGGCCGCCGAACACATTGGCGTGTTCCTGTTCAACAGCCTGCGTTTTCTGGTGGGGGCTGCGCTGCTGCTTCCTTTCGCCTTCGCCGGTTTGCGGCATCCGATCAACCGCCGCGCGGCGGTTGGCCCGGTTTTGGGCGGCGTGGTGCTGTTTACGGCAAGCGCCCTGCAGCAGGCAGGGTTGCAGTACACCACCGCCGGGAATGCCGGCTTCATCACCAGCCTGTATGTGGTTTTGGTGCCGGTACTACTTTTGTTGTTCTTGCGGCAGCGGGTGCGCTGGCTGGTGTGGCCGGCGGTCGGGATGGCGATGGTGGGCGCCCTGCTCTTGAGCACCGGTGGGCGGGGCCTGCGCCTGGCCCCCGGCGATGGCCTGGAACTGATCGGCGCGGGGGTGTGGGCGTTACACGTGATCGTCGTCGATCGTTTTGCCAGGCAGATGAAGCCGCTGGCCTTTGCCGCGGGACAGTTCCTCGTCGCCGCTGCGCTCAATCTCATTGTTGGGTTGGGCTTTGAAAGCCACACGCTGCCGGGCGTCGTCGATGCGTGGTGGACGGTAGCTTATATCGGTGTTTTTTCGACGGCTGGCGGTTACACTTTGCAGATTGTGGGGCAGCGCCATGCCCCACCGACCGATGCGGCGTTGATCATGAGCCTGGAATCGGTCTTCGCGGCCTTTTTTGGCGCCTTGTTTTTGGCCGAGGCGTTGAATGCCGTTCAAATCGTTGGCTGTGGCCTCATCCTGGCGGGTGTGGCGCTGGCGCAGATTCGGGTGGAACCCACGTCGCACGAGCGCGTTCGTGCGGAACTGGGATAGCATTTACCAGGAGGCTTTCGATGAATACTCGGAACACAGGTTTGCTTTTTGTGGGGCTTGTACTGATCGCGATCGGCGTCGTGTCTTTGATTTCCAACTGGATTGATGTGAATTGGTTCAGCCTGCTCTGCCCATCCTTGCTGATTTTCCTGGGCGTGTGGATGCTGATCCGGCCGCGCCAGGTCGGTTTTATCGGCGACGCCAACGTGGTCTTCATCGGTGAAATCGAACGTTCTGGTTCTTGGCAGGCAACGGGAGAGAGCTTTTTGACCTTCGTCGGCGATATCGATCTCGATCTCACCAAAGCCGAACTCCCCCTCGGCGAGACGAGCTACTCCTTCACCGGCTTCGTCACCGATGCGGAAGTGCTCGTCCCGGCAGATGTCGGTGTGCGCCTCTCGGCGGCCGGCTTTATCACCGAAGTCAAGATTCAAGGCCACAAGCAAGAACGCTTTCTTGCTCCCTTGAACTGGACCAGCGAAAACTACGCCGCCGCCGAACGCAAAATCCGCCTGGATGCGACCGGCTTTGTCAACGAACTGAAAGTGCGTCAGGTGTAGCCGCAATGCACGCACGTTTTGCTGCCGGGTTAAGTGCCCTGTGTGAAGCGCATCAGGCAGTGCGTTCGCTGCATCCGGCCCTGGAGACCCTCCAGCCGGTCGCCATCGTGGAGGGCGCACAGTTCCTGGTATACGAGGCCGGCCTGCAGGGCCGTTACGCCCTGGCGCTCGAAACGCCCGTCCCCATGCCCGTTCCAGCAGGCGTGCGTGCTGCCTTTCCCCTGGAAGCGTACGGCAACCGTCCCGTCTGTGTCGTTACCGGCGAAGTTTTTGACGAACCTCACGGCCTGGTGACCCTGCTTCACGAGTTCATCCATTGTTACCAGGCAAACACCTGCGAACTGCCCTTGAAGCAGGGCCTTTCGATTGCCCGCCAGGCCGTGGAACGGGGCGATTATCTGTGGGAACTCAACTACCCTTTTCCGTACGCTGATTCCCTGTTTGTCGAATGCTATTCGGCTTTGTTTCGCGCCCAGGCGCTCGATGATTTTCCGGCGATACAAGCGGTGCGGCAGCAGTTGCACGCCGGGATTGCGCCCGATGCACTCGAGTATTTACACTGGCAGGAGTGGAAAGAGGGGCTGGCGCGCTACCTGGAAAACTGTATGTGCCGCCAGCTTGGGCTGCCGGAGAACCACTACGGCAACCAGCAGCCTTACGACCGCATCTCGTTCTATGAAGGTGGCGCAGCCTGGATAGCTGCCCTGGCGCACCGAGATGCCGGCCTGCTGAACGACATCGAAGCCCTCTTTCACCGCATGGCGCAGCCTTCTATTTGACGCCCAGCGCCTGTCTGATCTGTTCCAGGTGCTCGCGACGGTGCAAGGCGCGGTTCAGGCGCACCGTTTTGCCGTCGGTTTCCACTTTGGCGATGAAGTCCGGCGCAAGGTGTGCGATGGCCTGGTCGACGGCCTCGGCCGTGATCACGGCCAACTGCACTGCGGTGTGCGGTTCCAGGTGCACGCACAGCGGGCGGGTAACTTCGTTGACGACGTCCACGTCGATAGGAGAAGGCCCAATGCCTTCTTCTTGCCACTTTTGCAGCAGGGTGAAGGCACGCTGGTCCCAGAAGGCGAGGTGGGCGAGTACGCCGGCCACCGTCCAGCCGGCCTCGAGGGGTTGGGCCAGTTCTTCCGTCTGCAGCCAGCCGGCCAAGGAAGCCAGGTCCCGGCGCGAGGCGGTGTTTGCGGTGCTGTAGGGGTTTTTCATCATGGGCTGATCCCGAACTCATTCAAGATGCCAGACAGCCGGGTGTCACTTTGCCGGCAGGGGTTCAGGGCGGGGTTGTAAAGGTAGTGCTGGAACACGTCGGCGTCTTTAAGCAGTTCATCGAAAGGCCCGTGAACCTCGCTTTTTGCGCTGTGGCGGCCGATGGCCGTGCAGATCGTCTCGACTTCGCCGGGGGAGAAATCGCACGCTTGCAGGACCCTTCTCGCTTCCGGGATGCCGAGGCTGCCGTGCGCCGGGTTGGGGCCTTTTTCGAGCGAAAAATTCGGGCCGTAACTCCAAATATCGTGCAGCATCCCCATGGCTGCGCAGATTTCAACATTCAGGCCGCGCTTGTGTGCCAGCAGCACGCACGTCGCCGAAACGCCGTAGAGATGTACGTAGCCGCAGCGGCGTTGTTCGGCGTCAGGCTGGGTAGGGATGATGGCGTCTACCTGTTGGCGCAGGCGTTCGAGGCGATCGGCTGTCATTTGACCCGCACCAGATCGGAGAGCGGCTTGCGCAGCCTTGCCGGGGGGGCTTCGTTGGGATATCCGAAAGAGACGGCTGCGATCATCTGTCCTTTTTCGCCCAGCCAGTTGCATAATTCTTCGTAGGCGTAAAACACATCACAAATCCACAGCGAGCCAAGCCCCAAGGCGACGGCAGCCAGCAGCATATTTTGGATGGCCGCACCGATCGACTGGGTATCCACCAACTCGCTGAAGTTCTGTTCGATGGAATGCGCCAGCCAGGGATGGGTGCCGTTCGGGTTGAAGATGAAAACGGTCACGGGGGCCTGCTCCATGACGTGCGTGGTCCACTCGCTGCTGCCAGGGTCTTCACCGCGTGCCACGGCGCCGTTGATGCCCGCCTGCATGATGCGGATCATCTCGGGGCGCTGGTCTTCTTTGACGACCACAAAGCGCCACGGTTGGCGGTTCTTGCCGGATGGCGCCTGCGAAGCGGCCATCAGGATAGTGTTGAGAGCGTCCTCGGGGATGGGGTCGGGTTTGAACTTACGGATGCTGCGCCGGGCAGTAATGGCTTCGAGGGTATTCATCGAAAATCCTTTCGAAAAAGATGGTGGTTGAGAAAGTTGTTCCATGTTTCTATGGCGGATCAACTCGCAGTGTGACAGGCCGTGTTGCCGCAGAGAACCTTTAACGCATACCCTTCCAGGTGAATGCGCTCACTGGCGGCAATGTTCTCCACCCGGCCGGTATAAGGGTCGCACAACTGCCAGGCCTCTATTCCGATGGGTAGTTTCAAGGTGAAATGTAATGGTGCACGTTCTTCGTTGAAAAGCAGGTAACCGTGCCGGCCTTCCTTGACGACGTGGCGCACTCGCAGGGCAGGTGTTGGCAGCATGACTTGAACCTCGTCCGGCAGGCACGTGCGCAGCCAGGAAACCAAAACCACGTCGGGCGTCTCTGGCCTGTATCGGTAGACGCGGCCGTTTTCCAGCATGGGGGCCAGCACGGCCATGGCTTTTGGCGAGGGTTCTTGTTCCACGAGCAAGGCCCGGTAAGTCATTCCGGCGATCTGGATACCGTTTTCGTCCACAGTCGCCTGATCGAGCACATCACGTTCCTCGAGGTAGTTGAAGTCGTACTGGTACTGGTAACATACCTTGGCGCTGCGCCAGGGCAGCCAATCGTGCTCGCCGAGGATAGCCAACGAGCAAACGTGCTGCGAGTCGGTGTTCAGCCAGCTCAGGCGGCGGCAGGCCAGGGCGTATTCGGGAAAGCGATCCCACCAGGGGCTGTGAGGGCCGACATCCGGTGGGCGTTCGTCACGGCGAATGCCGCGTACGGAGTAGTAAAAAGCATGTGGAATGACCAGGTTCAACCCGCGTACGAAAGCCCATTTGGCCAGCCAGTTCATTTCTTCCCAGGTTAGCTCGTGGCCGTAGGCGCCGCAGCATTCGTTCGCATTGCGCCGCAGCCCGCGGTGGCGCATGGCCGAAGAAGCGCACTTGGCCTGGGTCGATTCTGGACCTTCGAGCGCTGATGGGTGATCGGGCAGGACCCAGCGCCAGACCAGGTCCTGCCCGGGGATGTGAAAATAACGCAGCGGGCCGAGGTCGTCGCCTTTGTGAGGATGACCGGTCAGGGCGATGCCGTGCGCTTCACACCAGGCAGTGAGTTGCTGGTAGTAAGTTTCTTCCAGGCGCAAATGGATTGCCCGTTCGTATTCGCGGCGATAGTGGGCGGCGTCAGGCTCGTCGTCATACCATAAAGCCGCCAGATGGGGCGTGAAATCGTAGCCCAGTATGCGGTTGACGTGCGCCAGGATGCCCGTTGTGCCGGGGAAAACGTCGCGCTCCCGGCTGCGGCCGAGCAGCCCCGGCTCGTCGGTAAAGATCGCCAGAATCGTCTTGCCGAAGTGCGCTTGAAAGTGCGCGCTGAATTTGTCGTAAACCAGGCGGATGAATGTGGCGACGGCTTCAGGGTTGAGGATATCGGCGGCCGGCGGCTCGTCTTCGCGGGGCCCTTCATCGATATAGTGCAGCCCGCGGATGACACTGTTGGCCGGGCGATCGAAGATTGCCAGGTGGCTTCCGTTGCTGCGCCGGACGACTGCCACCAGGTTTTCACCGGCTGACACGGCAGGCGGCGCGGCATCGGGCAGGTCGATCTTTGCCAGGCACCGGCAAGCAAAGTCTGCGTTTTCGGCCACAACCTGCCCGCACGATGAGCCAGATGGGTACATTCCCTCGTCGTAGAGCAGTACTGTCATCTGGCGGCGTTGTGCTTCTTCGATGGCGATGCGGTAGAAACGCAGTAGATCTTCCGACATCCAGCCCAGGCGGCGCGGCAGCCCGACGCGCGGGTGAATCACAAACCCGGCCGCGCCGTGCTCCTGAAAGTCACCGATCTGGCGTAGCAGTTCGCCCTCATCCAGGTCGTCATTCCAGAACCAGAAAGGGATTACGCCAAACGCCGAAGGGGGGTGGAAAAACTGCCGGAACGTATCCATTTTCTTACTTTATGACCAACCGAGCTTCTTTGCCAGGGCCTGGCGCGTAACGCCTCGCGACATGGCGACGCCGTCGTCCAGAATGGCTGCGCGCGCCTCATCAAGATGCCAATCTTTTGCAGCCTCCAGCCAACCGGCCGGTGCCCAATCCATCACGCGGCGATAGCGAATTACCGGCCAGCCATAGAACTCACCCCTGGCGCTGATCTTGCGGTCGTTGCCATCGACGGTGATGAAGTACTCGCCCTGGAGTTGTACGATCCCGGCATCTACAGCGCTTGCGCCGCTTTTCCGGCTGGCGCCCATGGCTTTTCGCACCTCGCTGATATTCGACACGCCTTTTTCTTCGAAGAACTGCCACAGTCGCCAGGGTGTCTGGCCGAGCGTGCCGGCGGCCCACCGTGCGGGCATGGGCTGCGTCGGGTGGAATGCCGCATAGAAAACCGGGTACATGCGCGGGGCAACGAAACCCTTGTGCCCGCCCAGGATGCAGCCGTAAGCCAGCCGTTTCTCCTCGGCGGCGCGATCCTTCCAAAGCCAGGGATCGCTGGCGAGACCAGTGTGCCATTGGTTGTCCAGCGTCTCGGCGCTGAGAGAAGGAAGTCCGGGCAGAATCTTCGAAAACGCCATGAAACCCAACGTTTCGACCCGGGCGATGAAATCCTCGTATGTCGTCAGCATGGCGGCGGTCATGGCTGGCAACCGGGGCAATAGTAGATTGCGCCGCCCATGTAGGATTCTTTCTGGATGGTGGCACCGCAGGCCGGGCAGGGCTTGCCGACGGTGTTGCGGCTCAAAACGGTGGTGTAGCCGCCCGGCCGATCGAACAGGTCCTTTTCGGTGTCGCGCCCGCCTTTGGCTGCCATCTCGGCCAGGACCGACTTTACCGCCTTGAATAGGCTTTCGACCGACGCCTGTGATAACTCGGCCATTTTACGCTTCGGGTGGATGGCCGCCGTCCACAAAATATCCTGCAGGACGCCGTTCCCCAGCCCTGGTATGCGCTGTTCGGTAGCCAGAAAGGCCTTGGCCGAAAGCTTGCCCGTATTCTCATTGAAGAGCCTGGCAAAGTAGGCCTGGTCGAAATCTGCGGAGAGGGGGGAGGGGCGTTCTTTGCCGAGCTGGTAGTCGATCATCCCACCGGGTTCGCCTTGTTTGAAGCAGAACAGTCCACCCCACATCTGGATAGTGGCGCTCAGGGCACTGCCATCGCTGAATTCGAGCAGCAGTTGGTGCCTGGCCGGCGGTTTCTCTCCTGCAACGTGATAGCGCAGGTTGGTGCTCAGCACCAGCAGCATCTCGTCGACGGCGACTTCAACGTGGTTGCCGAAAGAACCGGCGTGCCCGATGGTCTTGCCGGCGAGCAGGTGGTTGTAATGTGCCGGGTCGCCGGTGTACCAGGCAAATTTGTGCGGTGACTGGTTGGCGACGGCGCGGGCGATCGCTTTTCCGGTGAGGTGGCTGTTGAATTGCCCGGCCAGGACGGCGGCTTCGGGGAGTTCTATCATGACAGTACGCTCCTTTCGTTTTCAAACCGGGATGGCCGGCGCCGTCAGGTAGGTAACGATGCCGGCCACCATGACGGACATCGCCAGCAAAGAAAAACCCACGCGCAGTTTGCTGGCTTTGTCGAGCAGTGAGGCCCAGGCCGTGAACGAGAGCGCAACAGCAAAGATCAACATGGTCAGTTGCAGCCTGTCGCTGCGTTGGCCGACTGCGCTCGAACGGGCAAAAAGCCGATCGGCTTCGTCAAACAGCTCTGCGGCGTCTTGGTACATCTCTTCGTAATATTGGTCGTCGAAGGCAGGGGTATCTCGTTCCATGTTGGCGGCCAGGGCACCGGAGAAGTTTTCCTGATAGTAGTCGGCGACTTCGGGATTCGTTTCGTAGTTCAGGTAATACGTGTCGAAGTAGGTGTAATCCTGAATGATGGCCTGGTTGACGACCAGGTATTCGGCGTTGGCTTCGGTGAGCTTTTTCATGCCATCGCTGCTGTATCCGGAGGAGACGCCATCGGCGGCGGAATATTGCCAGCTGGTGAATGCCGTCAGTACACTTAAGATGGCAATCAATGCGCCCAAGATGAGATCGGATGCAAACCACAGGAGCTTTTTCATGTTACCTTATCCTTTGCTGATCGCGGAGAAGTACAGGAGCACGCGCCGTTATCCTGCGCCGGGCTGCTTCATGCCCGGCTGATCCAGTTTACATCAATTCCGGCGCGACTGCCAAGGCGTTCCATATGCCAGAACTTGTTCCTGTCCTGTGGATCGTTCCAAAGCTCGGGTGGGCATTTCTCGACGGCCTGTTTGAGCATAGTTAGGGTGGCGTGATACTGCGCACGGAAAGCGGTGTGAATATCCATCTTGGGTACTCCTGCGGCATTCATGATGCGAAAGTGACTTCAGCCGTAGTTTTTAAGGATACACCGGCCTGGCGAAGCTTTTCGTGGGTTTCGCCGATGCATTCGACCGGATTGGCGTTGAAGTTGCTGTGCCCATCGCTCACCAACGTCACCTGATAACCGAGTTTGATCCCGTCGAGGCAGGCGGCCTTGACGCAGCCATGTGTGACCAGGCCGGTGATCACCAACTGGCGAATGCCCAACGAAGCGAGAGCATCCTGCAACGCGTTGACCTTCAGGGCCGAGCTTTGTTGTTTGTGGAAAAACAGGTCTCCCTCATGAGGCCGCAAGTGCGGGTGCAGTTGCCAGCCGTCGGAGTCTTTGGACATGGTGTTGTTTTCGTGCTGGACGTAGATAGCCGGCGCGCCGGCCTGGCGGGCGCACTCGGCCAGCGTGCAGATATTGGCCAGCATTTCGTCGGCTCGGTAAACGGGGGTTTTCTTCCGGAACAGTTCGTTTTGCACGTCGATGATCAACAAAGCGGTTGCAGCCATAAAACCTCCTGGGTGTTTCGATCTTACAGCGGCTGGCAGGCGGGGCAGATAAAGCTGCCCGTGCTGCCAGTTTTGATCTTTTGAATGCTTGTGCCACAGGCCGGGCAGGGCTGATTTTCTTTATAGCCGATCAGCAGATCGTCCATGCTGAAGCCGCCTTTTTGGCCGTAAAGGTTCTGCTCGTAGGCGAAGCCACCTTTTTGAATCGAAAGCTTCAGCCTGTCCTCAATGGCGGATGCCAGGGCATGCGCCTCGGCCGGAGTCAGCGACTGGATCGGGCGCAGTGGGTGCAGGCGCGCTTGGAACAGGATATCGTGGATGTAGAAGTTGCCGATCCCGGCGATTTGCGACTGATCGAGCAGCCAGGCTTTGAGTTTTCCGCGCCGCCCGGTAAGCAGGCGTTGTAAGTCATCCGGCGAGAGATCGATAGCGTTCGGGCCAAGCCTGGCGGTCATTTCGTGTTCGCTGCGTTGTGCTGCGTAGTGGGCGTAACCAAACCACCAGAAGTTGACCGCCAGGCAGCTGCCATCCTGGAAATCGAAAACCAGGCGGCGTTTTTCGGGCAGGTGGCTGCGATCGACGAGCAGGATTTCACCGCCCATGCCCAGGCACAGCAGCAGCCAGCCCCGGTCGGTTTTGGCCTGAACCCATTTGCCGCGGTAGTTTACTGCTTCGATGCATGCACCGCCCAGCGCGCTGCTGAAAACGCCCGGTTCGACGTTCAGGCACTTGGGTTGGATGATTTCAAAGTGCGCAAAGGCCTTGCCCGGCAAGGCCGCTTGCATTTGTTGGGCGATCAGATAGATTTCAGGGAGTTCGGCCATTGTGTTTTCCTTAAATTGTGTCTTGGATGAAAGTCACAGCCTTTCAAAAGACTGGAGCACCAGCAGGTTGTTCACGGTGATCCACGGGCGCCAAAAGGGATTGTAGGGGGTGGGCCAGCCGCCGTCGGCAGCCTGCTCGTGCTGAAGCATGTCGAGATGGGCGTTCAGGATATGGGGCGGAATGCTCTGCCCGATGTATGTGCGCGGCGAGCGAATGTACTCGAAGAAATGGGTGCCGTCCAGTTTATTCTGCGTATGCTGGCGTACAAGCCACTGCTTCAGCGCCGCACGGTAGGCATCCCGCTGAGGATGTTCCCATTCCGGCAGAAAATAGTAAGCGTAGGGACGCACGTCATAAAATTCGCCATCGGCCAGCCCATCCAGGCGGTTCAGTTGTTGAAAGAGCTTCTCGACGTTGGCGAGCAGGTTTGCCGGGCCAAACCCCAGTTCGATCAGCAGGCCGGCCAACGTACAGGCCGGGTTGAGATTGGGCCATGCCCAAACATAGAACCAGGGCGCCAACGGGTGCTGATAGATCTCGGGCGTGAAGCGCCAGCCACCGTCGGCGTCTTGCGTGGCTTCAAGGTGGGCAATCGCTTTTTGTAACAGTGGATGGTCTTTTGGCGCCCCGGCTTGCAGGCAGATCAGCAAGGCCAGTTCCATTGCAAAGGGGTGGCTCTGGGGGGCGGCGATGTCCACCTCCAGGCCGCTAAAACCGCCGTCCGGGTTTTGGTAGCGTTCCAGGGCGGCCAGCAGCTTTTCTACGGGGGCGCCGCCAAAATGGTAGTCGAAGCGCGCCAGGTCGATCTCGCGGCCGTGCGCTTGCAGGAAAACGTGGGCTTTTTCAAGGATGTTCATCGTATTTTTCAGAATCAAGCGTGCGTTTCCGTATCTTTTTGGAGTTCCTTTATCCACCGGATGATGTGTTTTTTGCCCCACAAATCATGAGCGGCGTAGGCGTTCAGCCAGTCCCAGATCGCTCCACCGCCGAGGAAAGCATAACGCCCGGGGGTGAGCATTTCGTCTTCCGGCATGGCTTCTGCCATGGCCATGAATGCCCGATGCGTGTTGCGGAAATAGGCAAGCACTTCATCGAGGGATTGGCCTTTGTGGTTTTGATAAATGTGCTCGTTGAGGTCGTCAATCTTTTTCCAATCCGGTTCCTGCACGTCTTCACCGCGGCGAGCGGCCTCTACCCAGTCCGGCATGAACGATTCCCACTCGGCCAGGTGGGCGAGCACGTCTTTGATGGCATATTTGCCGACGGCATCGGGTTGGCTGATCTGTTCCGGTGCCAGCACGGCCAGGTTCTTCTCGAGACGGCGGCGCTCGGTGTTCAGGCGGGTGATGACGCGGCCTTTGGTTTTGGGTTCAGGCATAGATGACTCCTGTTTGGAAAAGGCTTAGGCTTTGTTTTTGATGTCGGTACCTACGTTTGACGACAGGCTTACGCAGATGGCTTCATCGATGATTGTCACCATCGGCAAGCTGTTCGACCAGCCGCGCCGTTTCGTCTGGCTCAGCGCTGCGCCCGTCGTACTGGATGGATTGGATGTTCAGAAAAGCGCAGAAATGCGCCAAGCACTTTTGAATGGCGGCCAGCATGGCATCATCCGGGACGATGCCCGGTTCCCACCACCAGCCTTTGATCGTCAAGGTGTTGCTTTTCCTCTGGCGGGCGGGTTCGACCCGGGCGATGAAACGGTCGCCATACAGCACCGGCAGGACGTAATAGCCGTACTTGCGCAGCTTCTGCGGGACGTACACTTCCCAGCGGTAGTCGAAGCCGAACAAGGTCTCGATCAGTGAACGTTCCCACACCAGGTTGTCGAGCGGCGCAACGAACGCTGCCCGCTGCGCCGGTTCAGGCGCAGCGAGCGTTTCCTCGAGGAAGCTCCGATCCTGTGCCCGCAGATAAAGCGGAAAGGTGATGCCTTCTACCTGTACTTCCAGGATTTTCCCTTGCACTTTCAGGCGCTGGAGAACTGCTTTGCGCCGGGCGCCGTCGAACGGCCACAAGGCTCCGCCCCGGTTCCACAGCAAGCCAACATTCCCCAGGCGTCGCAGGATGTACCATTCGCGGTAATCTTCGTCGTCGGGATGAGGGTCGGGTGCATAGAAAAGTTCGGCGGGAATGTGGCGTTCGGCCAGGTCGTATACTTTGCGGGTGTGCACCTTGTGGTGAACGACCAGTTCGCCGCCCAGGTACATACTTTCCAGTGCGGCCCGCGCCAGGCTGGTGGGCGCCCACCACCAGTCCACTTTGCCTTTATGCTCCAGATCGATCGAAGAAAGCGGACCGCGCTGCTCGATCGCGGCGCGAATTTGGGGCGTAATTTCTGCCACGGCTTCCATACTGCGAAACTGGCGCTTGGCGTCCTCCCGGCGGCGGCGCAGGGCCGGCCAATCCTCCACGGGGTAGATCGCCATCTGCTTGTCCCAGCCATCGACCAGCGCGCGATCGGTGTAAAGCAGCTCATCCAGCATGGCCGGCGTGAAATCGCCTACGCGCGCTTGCAGCACCAGCTCGGGGTTCTTGCCGGCGATGTCGAGCGGGTCGAACTGGATGCAGCCCACGCGCCGGACGAACGCCAGCGCCTGCGTTTTCCCGCTGAGCGCACGCGGCGGCCACAGGTTTTGATAGGCTAGCAGGAAACGCCGCGCCTGGGGTTGGGTCAAGGCCAACTCAGCCACATTCTTGCTCATCCCTTTGACCAACCGTTCACGTGAATCCTGTCTTCCAGGCGAACTGGGTACTGCTTGAGCTTCCTGGCATCCTGTTTCGGGTAACCGAGAGCGAGGTAACAGGGCACCTCGTACCCCTCCGGGATGTTCAGGCGCTGTTTCAGAACGGTGCGTTCTTCTTCGAAGGGGATGCGTGTGACCCCGTAAATGCCCTCGCTTGCCGCAGCTATGAGAATATTCTCGATGCAACACCAGATGGATGCAAAACCGTTCAAGGAAGACAGCGTCGTCGGATGCAGCAGCGAGCCGCCGGCATAAAAGCAAGGCAGGATCAGGGCGCCCGCCTCGAGCAGCATGGAATGCTGCTTCGGAATCGCGTCGATGTACATCTCCCGCTGCGAAGGTTCGCTCAGGCCCCATTCATCGACCAGGGCGGTCGCTTCCTGTGCCGTTTTGGGGGCGCGGATGTGCCCGATCAGCGCCTGACGTTCGGTCTTGTCCTGAACGATGATGAACGCCCACTTTCTCAAGTGATCGTTGGAGGGCGCCTGCATGCCGGCCGCGAGAAGCCGCTGGAGAACGGGCATCGCGATCGGGCGATCTTGAAAGTCACGGATAGTGTGTCGTGCTGCGATGGCTTCGTATACGTTCATGGTTGGTTTCTGGCCTCGTTTTCTTTGGCTGCCTGGCGTAACGCTTCTGACCAGCGTTCTTCCGCAAGTTCGCCGCACAGCTCGATCAGGTTGCCGTCGGGGTTGCGCAGGTAAGCGCTGCGCATACCCCAACCCGGAAAGTCTTGCGGCCCCAGGACGAAAGGCACGCCCTGTGCTTGCAAGCTTTTTACCACTGCGTCCACATCCGCAACGTGGACGATCAGCATGGCGCGATCCTGGCCGGCCGTTTCCGGCGGCAGGCCCGTCGTTCCCAGCGTTTCGGCCATCGAGTGGCGTGAAAACAGTGCCAGGTTGGGGGCCTGGCTGTCTCCTTCACTGAAGGACGCGTAGCTGTCGGCTTCGTGGCCCCACTTGACGGTCAGCCCGATAATGTCCCGGTAAAAGCGGAAACATTCGGCAAAGTTGATGACCAAGAGTCGAACGTGATCGATTCGCATGATAGGCCTCCTGCTTGCCTCGTGGTGAACTTACAATGCCTTAACGTAGTGATCTTCCACGTCTCCGTGCCGGCTTTCGTTGAGCAGGGAACTCAATTCACCGATGTGGAAGAGATTGTGGCGCAGCAAAAACAGTGCCACGCCCAGTTTCGTTTCGCCTGCCCAACCGAAGGCCTCGTTTTTGGCTGCCAGATCGATGCCGGCCAGCCAGCAGGCGGTCTTTTCGCGCAATTCACGGATACAGGCGACGATGTCCGCCCGAGACGGCAGTTCTTCTTCGCCGGCCGTTTCGCAGTTGATTTCGAAGGACTTCCCCGAAGCGAAGGAAACCGTTGTTGTGTCTTCGGTGTAATACCGGGTTGCTTTGAGAATGTGGAACGCCAGGCGCACGGGAATCGTGGCTTTGCGCCCGGTGCGGAGCCAGGCTTCGTCGTCGAAGCCGTTGACGAGGCGTTCGAAAACACGCCAGGTGTGCGCGTACTGTTGAATAAACTCCGCGTTCATGGCGTTCTCGGTCGCGGGCGTGGGGGCCATCGGGGCGGTCACGAATTTGCCGCCTCGATGGCATGTTGGACGAATTCGAGCGGCATGCCCGTGCGCTGGCTGGCCTGTTCGGCGGTCATCCCTTCCCGGCAAAGGCGAATGACGACGGCCTCCATCGTCTCGCCGATTTCGACGATGTGATCGTCGGGATCGTAGACTCGCAAGACGCGCTGTGCCCAGGGCTGTTCGCGGATTTCGTGCAGGTACCTCGTCCCGGCTTCTTTCAGCCGCCGGTCGATGGCGGCCAGGTCTTCGGTTTCGAAGTACAGTTCGAAATTGTGAGCCTTTCTGGCGATCGGAAACTGCTGCGCATCGCCCAGGAGCGATTGGTAGTGCGCCTTGCGGTGAATGGCAAAACTGCCCTCGAAGCTGACGTTTTCGCCAAGGTCGAGCTGTACGCGCTGCCCGAGCACTTCTTCATAAAATTTGCGCGCCGGTGCAATTTCTTCGACAACGATTAAGGGGCCAAAGTATTTCATGATGTTTCTCCAATTTCTTGAACGGTAACGCCGAGCAGACCGACGACCTGAACGGCCTGGCCCGGTTCGATGATGGCGCCATGCAGGTCTTTGGCATGGAGCTGAACGCTGCTGAGGATCGATCCGCGTAAATCGGCCTGCTCAAGTGTGGAAGCGCGCAAGCTGGCGTTGGCCAGGTCGCACTGCTCGAAGACGACGCCGTTTAAGTTGCACTCCTCGAAGAACGCACCCCGCAGAATGCATTTCTCGAAGCGCACACCCTTGCAAACGGCCTTGAACAGCACGGCGTCTTCCAGCGTGCACTCTTTGAAGCGCACGTCCTCGAGTTGGGCGTCCAACCACTGTGTGCCCATTAGCCGGCAGCCGCTCAGTGCAACACGCCGCAGGCGCGGTTTTTCCCAACTTGCAGCGGAAAAGTTGCAGGCTTCGGCGCGCACATCGGCCAGATACGCCTTGTTCAGGCGGGTTTGGGAAAACGTTACCCGGCGCAACTGCACCTGCTCGAAGCGCACATCGTCGGCTGCCTGGGCGGTGAAATCGCTGCCCGAGAGGCTGAACAGCGTGTAATCGCCGTGTGCGGCGAGGCATTCCAGCTCGCCGGCCGGCAGCGACCGGGGAAGTTTCGGGGTACGGATAATGGAAGCTGTCATTTCTTTTGGCTCGCCAGCTCATCCAGCGCCACGATCGCACCGCGCAGGTTTTCGAAGTCTTGCCCGCTGCCGCCATACATCTGCCAACCCGTCTCCTGGCAGATTTCCTGCGTTTCACCGTGGTGCGTGATGGTCTTGCGCACGAGACAATTCGTGTAGCAGTGCGTGCACTTTTTGATCGCCTGGAAGACCTGCCCGGCCAGGCCCGGCTGGGCAGCATCCAGCCGTTCGAACAGCCGGGGGGTCAGGTCGCCGGCGAAATCCCAGCGCAGGTTGTGATCTAGCGCCATCGAAGACCAACTGCGGATTCGGCTCCAGTAGGCAAGGTTGCCCTTCCTTTTCTGGTAGCGCACCCGGTAGCCACCATCGCCGTCTGCGACGAAGAGTTCGTGCTTGAATTTGCGTTCCCGCAGCAGTTCGTCGGTGCGCCGCACTTGCTCCGCCAGGTCCCCAGGCAGCAGGCGGAAACCATCTTCGAACAAAGGCTGTCGTTTGCCATCGAGCACGCCGAAATCGCAACGCCGGAAGAAATAAAAGCCGTATTCCGGTAGGGCGGCACAGGCTTTCGCCAGCCAGGCAAGCCCGGCGGATGCCCCAGGGTATTGAGAAATCGTAACATGGGCTGTTTCATTCAGGCCGAGTGATAGGCCCAGGCGTTCGAAGGCGTGGGGAATACCTTTTACGTTGGCCTTTTTGATCTTCTCGGCCACGAGCTCGTCGAAGAAAGGCCGGTCGATCTGCAAGGTATTGCCTCGGAGGTTGGCTACCCTCCCAATCTGGAACAAAAAATCGACCAGGCCTCCTTCGATGGCCTTGCGGGCCTTTTGGCGCGCTTCACGCAGGCGATCCTCACGCAGCTTGTCTTCTGGGATGGTATCTTCATAAACCGCCTGGAAAACGCCGTAGGCCTGCCCGTTGGCACACACGTCTGCCAGGAAGTCGCCGTAAAAGCGGCGGTAAGCCTGCTCCTCAGCCGTGGCCTCCGGCCGCGGCGGCGCCAGGTCAAGGCCCAGGCGCCAGGCGTGCCACTGGGCCATGCTGTCGAACGCTGTTTGGTGGACTTCAAAACTCATCGCCGGCCTCTTTTGATGACTCACCAACCACCGGCGTACTGTAGCGCCAGGGATGTAGCCCGTTGCGCGTTCCAGGCATGCAGCAGTTCGACCATCTGGCGCATGTGCAGAAAGTCGTGCTCGACCCACGAAACGAGCATTTCTTTGGCGCTGATCGTGATTGATTCGTCCGGGCCAAAGACCAGCCGCTTGCCGGCCTGCCAGTCGGGTGGCGCTTGAGTCGCAAGGGCCGCAAGCCAGTCTAGCGAAGCCTTCCGTTCCTCCATGAAGCCATCCAGGGCATGCTGGCAGTTGGCGAGATGCATGTATTCTTGCGGCTGCTGGGGGGCTTCGAGAATGTCCCGGATATGCCTGCGAAAGTCCAGGCGTTCTTCGTTGTAGAGGTGCTCCATGACCTCTTTCATCGACCAGGTATCGGGATTGGGCTTCCATTCGGCTTGGCCGGCCGGGATGGCCTGCGCCAGGGCGCGCACGGCCTCGGCGTTTGCCGTCATCACGTGTATGATTTCAAGCAGGTCTGTCATGAGCGTTATCCTTTGATTAATCCACCGTGATAGTGCAGTTCGTACACGGTGACCCCATCTTGTGTGATCCACTCTCTTCCGGTGAAGGACGTGAAATCACCCTGGCTCGTGTCATGATAGACGCCGTGGGCAGCGGGATGTTCGAACCCGCCCAGGAAACGCCCTTCCCGATACATGCACGACAGGCTTTCTTTGATGATTTTGCCGGTTTCTTCGGCGCTGATTTTGTCCGGTTCGAGAATGCGGCCGTAGTAGTTCATCGCCCAGACAGGCTGGTCTTCGTGGTATACGGCTTCCTGGCCGATGAAATCGGCCCCGCCATAGTACATATCCAGGTACGTGAAGGGTGCCTGATGGTATTCCAGGTCGTGCGAGCCGGGGCGGCGCGCCAGGCTGTGTGCGCCGCCGCCGACATACGTGGCGGCCTTCGCGCTTACAATAAAATCGTGCAGGGATTGCAGGGAAAGGGTCATGGTGATTATTCCTCGTGAGATTCGGGCAGATAGAGTGTTTGGGTTTCGATATCGCCGACAAATTCGGGCAGATGGGTGTGGCCGAGCATCTGGCGAATGGCGCAGTTTTCGCCGTTTACTCCAAAGATGGTTTCCCTTTTTCGATGCGCGCCAATACTTGCGTTTCATCGGCGCTCCACAATCCTTCGATCCACCAGGTGGCTCCGGCCGCTTGCCACTGGCCAATTTTTTCTTGAATGCGCGCTTTTTCCCACTCGAGGCTCTGTTCTTCGACGATTATATCGAAGGGGGTGCTTAGCGTTCGGTTGGTATCGACATAGGCCCGCATCCGCTGCACGTCGGCGGGCATTACCGGCTCGAACTGCCCGGCCGCGTTCATCTTTTGTGCCAGCAGGCCATCGGCTTTCAGCACCCGCCGCATCGAATTCTTGCGCGGCCAGACACCCACTACCCACAACGGGATGCGCGGCTGCTGGATCGGTTTGGGTGGGTAGTACTGCCGATCGACCTGCGTCAACTTGACGTGATAGTGCCTGCCGTCGTAATCGAACGGCTCACGCCGGTAGAAGAGGGTCAACAGGTCGATGCTCTCGTCGAGCATCGCGGCGCGCGTTTTGGTGTCGGTCGCTTCGTCGGGGAAGCCCTGCCAGCCCATCCAGGTTGCACCGGCCCCCAGGCCAAGGATCAGGCGCCCGTTCGAAGCATGATCCAGGGCGGCGCTCTCGCTGGCGACCTTCCAGGGCTTGCGTAACGGCATTGGGATGATCATCGTCCCCAGGCGAATGCGGCTGGTTTGTACAGCCGCCGCCGTCAGGGCGATCAGCGGGTCGAGGCACCAGATGGCATCACCCATGAAACAGCCATCCCAACCGGCCTCTTCGGCCAGGCGTGCATAGCGGGCAGCCGTTAAGGGGTCAACGTAGGGAAGTGCAAGCCCACATTTCATCGACAAACTCCTTTGCATCAATACGTTTCCAATGCTTTCAGGGCAAGCAGCGCATACAGCGTTACCCACTTGTTGGGCCGGCCGCCTGGGCCGGCGTCGAAAAGGGTGCGCGGCGAGTGGTCCAGGATGTAGCGCCCTTGTCCGTCACGCCTTGCCTCCAGGCGTTGCCAGGCGTCGCCGAGTGCCGGGTGATGGCCGTATCCCATGCGGCCCAGGGCGTAGAGCGGTTCGAGCAGGCTGGCGCTGATTACAAACGGGAAAACGGTTGCGACCACTTCCCCACGGATCAGTTCACCCGGTTGCCCGCTTTTGTAGAGCACCCGGCGGCGCAGGAAGTAATCGACCAGGGCCTTGCAGCGCTCGCTTTCCCAAAGTTCGGGCAGCTCGGCGAAAGCCATCAGCGCTTTGACCGTGCCGCGAATGCACGACTTCGTCTTGGCGTTGAAGCTCGGCCGCCCACACAAATACCCGCCATCTGCACGCCAATCTTCGAGCAAGACGTTTACCCGTTCCTGGATGCGCGGGTCGTGGCGATAGCCAAGCAGGATGAAGGTGCGTACGTTGTAGGCGTACAGGCACGACTGCCGGTTGCGTGTATCCGGCGGAATCTGCCAGGTGTTCGGGAATGGGTTGTCCGGTTCGTGCAGCGAAAGGTAGCGTTCTACGGCCTGCCGGATGCGTTCATCCGAGCGATCCAGGCCCAGTTCGGCCAGGTAGGCCAGCACGAAGTGGGTGGAACTGCTCATGGCATACTCGATGCCTGCTCCGCGGCCGCGATACAGCCAGTAGCCATCGGGGTGCATTTTGGCAAAAATTTTCTGCACCGTTTTGCTGGCAAGAACAGCCGCCCGCGCCTGCTGCACTTCCGGATCGTCTTGCGGTGCGCCGAGCAGTTGCGTCAGCGTACGGTAACGCACCGATGGATCGTCCGCTTCGAGCAGCCAGTTTCGTACGTTGGTGGGAATCTCCATGCTGGCTTAGCGTTCGCGGTAGGCGATCGGCACGAACAAATCCATCTGTCCGTACCCCATCATTTCCTTCGCCTGTGGCGGCGTAATGACGTGCCCCATGTCGTAGCGCGGGTTTTGGCCGCCGGAGTTGGTCTCCTCGGTAAAGACTTCGCTACGGGCGATCCATTCGTGAATCAGGCGGTTGGTTTTTTCGACCTCCGCATCGTTGTCCTGGCAGGCGGCGACGGCGTATAAACCACCCGGAAAATCGAACACTTCGTAGCCTCCGGTATCCTCCAGTTCCCCTGGGATCGCGTATAGCCATTCGAAACAACCCAACGCTGCGTTGAACCACAGGAAATCCTTCGGAAACAGGCTGCTTTTGTCCTGCGCGGCGAGAGCCGACCACCACCGGTCGAACGCATTCAGGTCCCCCTGGCCCGAACGGGCCATCTTGACCGCAGGCAATTCGATAATGCGCACAAACAACGTCGTATCGGTACGGGCAGACATGATGTTTTCCTTTCTTGTGATTGGTTTGACCCGGAGCCTTGGCGCGGGTGGGCCGTTAATGCCAGTGAGACAGGGCTATCTCGAGATACTCGGCTGCAGCGCGATCTTTGCGCTGCGTTTCTTGCAGCAGCGGGACCATTTGCCGGCGTACGGCCGGGTCGGTAAATAGCTTCCAACCTTCAGCGTTTCCGATGCCGCCGGCCAGATCCCACAGTTTCCACATCAATTCATGGTCGCCTGCATACAAGGCTGCGGCATGCAAGAGCGGTTCGATCGCATCCCGGTGGACGTGTACATCCGTCTGCTCCGTCATGCCCACCAGGAACTGCGAGCCGTACCAGCGCGCCTCGGCGACCATACCCACCATGTGATCGTGGACTTCGAAGTGCCGGCGCAGCGCTGTTTCGTCACCGGCCGGGAAGTTTTTGTCGTCGAGAAGATGGGCGATCCAGGCATCGTAGGCCGCCAGACCGTTGTGGCGGTGCCGGTACCATTCCGGGGCATCCGCTTCGGGGCGTACCATCGGAGTGCGGATCACCTTCAAGGCAAATTCCAGGGCGGCGCGGTAGGTTTCTTTGAGCGGCGGGCGCGGGCCTTTCTCGCCGACGATCAAGATGGATTGAACGTCTTTGGCCCAGTCTTTTTTGCGATAGTAACCGGGCGCTTCGGTTTCGATGCCGGGTTCGAAATTCTGGAAAAAGCTCCACCCCAAGATCGTCTCACCGTCATCGTCGTAGCCGGTGATCAAACCGGCTTCCGGTGGGCCGATGATACCGTGGCAGATGACGGGCATGCCGCGCTGTAAACTCGCCGCAATGCGGGGGACGAACTGCTCGCGCTGTTCAGGCATCAACCACTCGAACGAATACCCCATGGCCTTGAAGGCATTTCTCTCCATGGCGCCGGCATCGGCATCCAGGTAAAAGTGCGCCTGGTTGTCCTCGTGCCAGCCGTCCTTCCACGAGATGTAAAAGGCCGCGCCGGTGACCCCAACGAAGAAAGCATACGAGCAGGATACCTGGCAGTTCGGGTTCTTTGCGCGGCACTTGTTGCAGCCATAGTCGGGGTCGTCGGTGTATTCGGTGATGGCGCGCAGCACCGAGGGCAGGCAGATATCCTCCGGGCAGCGTGAGCCGCCATCGTAAAATTTCACCTGGGGCACGTTTTCGAGCACGAGACGAGCAGGGCGTTCCATGAGATAGTTCCTCCTGAAAAGGCAAGCGGTTATTGATTCCTACCGATAAAGATAACCTATTTGTTCTAAGAATAAACCCCTCTGTCGGTCAGATGTTCCCTGTCTACCTGGATAGGTTACGGCAGGAAAGGACATCCGGGCCAATTATAGATCGTATGTTCTGCCTGTCAAGACAGGAGATGGATTGAGAGGAAGAATTCGTGCATCTTTCCCGGCTAAGCCGGAAGAGCTATCGTTATTTTAAGAACGGGTAATGAATCCAGCCGCCCGGACATTCATGTCCGGGCTGTCAAACTATGCTGGATACACCCAGCTTCAAGCAGATGTAGCCTGATCCTGATTTATCAGGCGCCGCGTGCCGGCTACCTCAGGTGTTCTCTGGCCGTTGAAACCGCAACCTGTCCGTCCGGACAGGCCGAAACTCATCCTGCGAAGGGGGGAGGCCGGGCGCCTGGCCGTTATGATTGACGTGTTCTTTGATAGTTAATGCAGCCGAAGTAGCAACCTTTGCGCAGTTTTTCCCGTAAAGATGAAGTGTATAGATGCGGCTTTTACCTTATCAAACTTTGTATACCGAGGCATGTGATGAATCCTGTGTTACGTTCGAACCGAAGATTGGCGGCAGCCATTACACATGCGGCCAGCAAACAGACCTACTACACCGTGCGTTTTCTCGTCGACCCGCAACGAATACGTGATGCGTACCGCGCGTACGCTTATTTCCGTTGGGTCGATGATTGGCTCGACCGGCAAACCGGCGACCGCACCCAACGCCTGGCCTTTGTCCGGCGCCAGCAGGCGTTGATGGAAAGCCTGTACTGCCGGGAGACCCCCGGCACCTTGTGTGCTGAAGAGCAGTTTCTGGCGGATCTGGTCGCCGGCGATAGAGAGAAGAACAGCGGGTTGCAGGCCTACATTCACAATATGATGGCCGTCATGGTCTTCGATGCCGAGCGCCGCGGGCGGCTGATTTCACAGGCTGAGCTGAACGAGTATACCCACTGGTTGGCTGTATCCGTCACCGAAGCGCTTCACTACTTTATCGGTCACGATAGCGCTTCTCCCCACAACCGTTTCCGTTACCTGGCCGCCACCGGCGCTCACATCGCTCACATGCTGCGCGACGCCGTCGAAGACGCACAAGCCGGCTACTACAACATTCCCCAAGAAGTGGTTGCCGCACACGGGATTGCACCCTGGGACGTAGCCAGCCCGGCCTATCGGGATTGGGTTAAAAGCCGCGTTCAAGAAGCGCGTGCCTGCTTTGCGGCCGGAAAATCCTATCTCGTTCGAGTCGAAAGCTTACGCTGCCGCATGGCCGGGTACGCCTACATGCTGCGTTTCGAAGGTATCCTGGATGCGATCGAACGTGAAGGTTATCTGCTACGCACCGGCTATACGGAGCGTAAACACGCTTCACAGGCGCTGCAAATGTTTTTAACGGCATGTTGGATGGCCGTTAACTGTCACCCGGTGGGCGCCATCTCGTCGGCCGTATCGGCAAGGTAAGAGAAAGATGGTTCAAAAATCAAAATCCGCAGTTGTCATTGGGGCCGGGTTGGGTGGAATCGCAGCCGCAGCGCGCCTGGCGCAGCACGGCGTACACGTTACAGTGGTCGAAAAGAACGCCCGGCCCGGCGGGCGCTGCGATCGTATCAGCCGCGAGGGCCATCACTTCGATACAGGTCCCACGCTGTACATCATGCCGCATGTCTATCGGGATGAGTTCGCTTCCCTGAATGCTTCGGTCGACGAAATGCTCGATTTGCAGCGCGTGGACCCTACCTACCACCTGGTTTTCGACGACGGCAGCCGTTTGTCGCTGACCTCGGATATGAAGTCCATGCAAGAGCAATTGGAAGCCATCGAACCGGACAGCTTCCAGGGGTATTTGCGCTACATGGACGAAGGCCACCGCCACTACCGCGAGGCAATGAAGCACCTGGTCAACCGCGAATTTCGCACCGCCGGCCAGTTCTTTCACCCACGCAACCTGCCGCTGCTCTTCAGCCTGAAGCCACTCTCCAGGCACTACAGCCACATGGCCGCCTATTTCGACGCGCCGCGCCTGCGGTCGGCTTTTACATTCCAGGATGTTTATATGGGCCTCAGCCCGTTCGAGGCGCCGGCCACCTTTTCGATGATGCCTTACACCGAAATGGCACACGGGGTCTGGTATCCGAAGGGAGGGATGTATCGCGTTACCGAAGCCCTGGTCGAGCTTGCCTTGCAGGCCGGTGTGGAATTCGTTTACGATACCGCCGTCGAGCAAATTGATGTCAACGGCAACCGCGCACGGGGCGTTCTCCTCGACGACGGCAAACGCCTGGAAGCCGACAGCGTTCTGGCCAACGCCGACCTGCCGTACGTTTACCAGAAGCTGTTGCCCGAAGACGGGCAGGCTGAACGTCTGGCGCACAAACGCTACTCCTGTTCGGTGATCAGTTTCTTTTGGGGTGTGGACAAACCCTACGAGCAGCTCGGCGCGCATACACTCTTCCTGGCAGAAGACTATCGCGCCAACTTCGATGAAATCATCCGTGACCTGACCATCCCTGCTAATCCCAGCCTGTACGTCCACGCCCCGGCTCGCCTCGATCCCGCCATGGCGCCTGCCGGCGAGGACACGTTGATCGGCATCGTCCCGGTCGGCCACATGAACGCACGTGAAGATCAAGACTGGAAGGCCCTGATCGAAGCGGCCCGCCAGGCCATCTTCCGCCGTCTGCGTCTTCTCGGTGTCACCGATCTCGAAGCGCACATCAAATTCGAAACCTGCTTTACGCCGATTTCCTGGCGCAAGCGCTATAACCTGGTCAAAGGTTCCACGCACGGACTGTGCCATAACTTGACGCAGTTAGGGTATTTTCGCCCCGGCAGCCGCCATGCCCGTTACCGCAACCTGTACTTTGTCGGCGCCAGCACACATCCCGGCACCGGAATGCCGACGGCGCTAATCTCCGCCCGTCATGCGGCTACCCGAATGTTGGAAGACTTTGGAGGCTGATGTGAAATGAAAATCCTGGCGCTGGAACGCGAACTTGAGGGTGCGAGTGGCGAACAATTTCAACACTTTGCCGGGGCCGAGGCTCGCCGTGCCTGGGAACTGTACCAGGCCGGGCTGATCCGCGAGTTGTATTTCCGCGCCGATCGGGATGAGGCTGTGCTCGTGTTAGAATGTGCCAGCACCGCCGATGCGCAGGCTGCCCTGGCAACCCTGCCCTTCGTACGGGAAGGTTTGATTGCATTCGACTTGATTCCGCTGACGGCCTACCCGGGGTTCAAACGCTTGTTTGCGGATACTGAAAAAACGTAAAAGGAAAAACTGATGAACACAGCACTTCTTCGAATCGCTCGTTTCTTGTTGGTACTCACGTATGTGGCGGCCTTGCTTGTGCCCGGTTTGCGGGCGCAGGCAGCCGCGCTGGTTGCCGGTCCCACCGATCCTGCCGAACTGGAAGCTTTTCTGGATGGTGTGATGAGCGCTCAGATGTCGGAAAACCACGTTCCGGGCGCTGTGGTGGCTGTTGTCCGGGATGGTGCTTTGATGCTGGCGAAAGGCTATGGATACGCCGACCGGGATACGTTGACGCCGGTCGACCCGGCCCGTACGCTGTTCCGGCCTGGCTCGATCTCCAAGCTCTTCGTCTGGACGTCGGTGATGCAGCTTTTCGAGCAGGGGAAGCTCGATCTCGACGCCGACATTAACACCTACCTTGATTTCACCATCCCGGCCACTTTCCCGGAGCCGATCACCCTCAAGCACCTTATGGCGCACACGCCCGGCTTCGAGGACACCTCCAACGGCCTGTTCGTTTTGCAAGCGGATGCCATGAATCCGCTTGACACGTACCTCAAGGAACATCTCCCGGCGCGGGTTTTCCCACCCGGCGAGTTGGGCGCTTATTCCAACTATGGCACCGCTTTGGCCGGCTACATTGTGGAGCGCGTTGCGGGCGTGCCGTTCTATGCTTACGTCGAGCAGAACGTTTTCGAACCGTTGGGGATGGCAGACAGCACCTTCCGCCAGCCGCTGCCTGACAACCTGGCGATCCACATGTCGGGCGGGTACAACTTTGTCAACGGCGGTTATCTTCAGGGTGATTTTGAGTTCGTACAGGCTTACCCGGCGGGTTCGCTGAGCGCACCGGCCACCGATATGGCGAAGTTCATGATCGCCCACTTACAAAACGGCCAGTACGAGGGCCGGCGCATACTACAAGAAGACACCGCCGTGCAGATGCACCGACAGCTCTTCACGCATGATCCGCGTATCGATGGTATGGCGTATGGCTTTTTTGAAAACGTCATCAACGGCCAGCGCGTGATTTCCCACGGCGGCGACACGATCTTTTTCCACAGTGGCCTGTTCTTGCTGCCCGAACAAAACGTAGGACTGTTCGTTTCGACGAACGGCGCCGGGGGCGGCGGCGTAGGGAGCGCTGTGATTGCGGCCTTCCTCGATCGCTACTATCCCGTCACCGCTGCCGTAACGCCGCCGCCCGCCGCCGACTTCGAGGCCAGGATTGCCCCTTACCTGGGCGAATACTACGTCTCGCGCAGCAATTACACAACCGTCGAAAAAATCTTCTCGTTGTTCTCACCGGTCAACGCCGGCTTGAGTGAAGACGGTTATCTGGTGTTGACGATGGGTGGTGAAACACAGCAGTACACGGAGATCGAACCCGGGCTGCTGCAAAACCGCGAGAATGCGTCCACGCAGGCGGTCTATCGCATGGACGAAGAAGGCCAGGCGTATATCTTGCCCAGTATGCCGTTTGCTTTGATCAAAACGCCCTGGTATGGTAGTATGGCGGTGAACGGTCTGCTGTTGTTCGTGACCCTGGCACTGTTCCTGGCTGCCCTCGTGCGCTGGCCGGTTGGTTTCTTTGCCAACCTGCGCAAGGGGGATGCACAGCCTTTCCTGGCGCGTCTGGCTCACTGGAACGCAGGCCTGTTTGCCCTCGGCTTGCTGGCGTTTGTGCTCGGCTTTCTTGGTGTGATCAGTGATATGATCCCGGCCTACGGTGTGCCGCGGATCGTCTTTGAAGACGTGCCCCTGATGAACGTGCTTGGCCTGCTCCCCTGGTTGATGGCCTTGGCCGCTTTCGCTATGCCCGTTTTCATGCTTCTTGCCTGGATCAAAAAGTACTGGACGCTGAGCGGGCGTATCTTTTATACGTTGTTGACGCTTTGTGGCCTGGCCTGGATGTGGATGCTGGCGTATTGGAACTTCTGGCTATAAGATGAAAGTCGCACTGATTTCTGACATTCACGGCAGTGCCATCGCCCTCGATGCGGTGTTGGCCGATATTGCCCGCCAGGATGTCGACCAGATCGTGTGCTTGGGCGATGTACTCGCCCTGGGCCCGCAGCCGCGCCAGGTGCTCGATCGCTTGCGGGCGCTCGACTGCCTGTGTGTGATGGGCAACCACGACGAAGAGTTTGCCTACCCGGCCTTGATGCCCCCGCCGGACAACTGGCCCGGCAAGGTGATTGCCTGGTGCGCGGCGTTGCTCAGTGAGGACGACCGCGCCTACCTGGCAACTTTCCGGCCTTCTTTCGAAATCCCACTCGAGGGTGGCAAAAAGATGTTTTGCTGCCACGCCACGCCGCGGGATAACCAGGCGTTCTTGCTGGCAACCACGCCCGATGACGATGTCGAGGCCATGCTGGCCGGTTACTGGGGCTACGATGTGATTGCCTTTGGGCACACGCACACCCAGCTCCTTCGCCTGTATCGCAAAAGTATGTTGGTGAGCGTTGGTAGTGTGGGCTACCCTATCGCACGGCCGTGGTCGGGGCGTGGTGAAGACGTGCGCACGTACTTCTGGGCAGAGTATGCGTTGGTCCGTTCGGAGGGAGAGCGCATCGGTGTGGAGTTTCGCCGCCTGCCCCTGGACATGGCCGCGGTGAAGGCTGCCGTGCAATCCAGCGATATGCCCAATCTCGAAACGTGGTTTAGTATGTGGCTGGAAACCTAGCCGCTCAACAGCCCCCGTTTTATGGCGACGGGTGTGACAAACGGGCCTTGTTGTGGTTGATCACAACAAGGCCCGTTGCTTGTTTGTAAGGTGCGACACACTCCCACCAGGGTAGATGACGGCTGTTTCCGGCCGGCAAAGTGCGTCGCACCTGGTTTCGGACAGCCGCTTAGGGGACGAGCGGCGGGTAGGCGTTCTGGACGAGGATGCGGAAGGCACCCTGGAACCAGC
>JBMOLU010000027.1:0-14573 GCA_049325275.1 Chloroflexota bacterium | reverse complement strand
CCACCAAACCAGCGACTGAAAAATCTGAGCCTTGGCGTCCACCCGCAAACCACCCCTGGCGACGCTTCAAATTCGGCCGTTCTCTTTATCTACCATCTACTCCTGCAAAAAATTGAACCACACCCAAAATGCCCCAGCCGGTCAGGGCTGGGGCATTTGCTTGACGGTGACATTTCTCACCGAGGTATTCAATTGACCCACAAACGTCCATCGATGGACGAATAGATTCTAGGTAGTTGTTCGATGATCATCGACATGTGTATTCTCGATCTGTATCGCCGATACCTGCCTCCTTTCAGGGTACATTCCTTTGGGTGATTTTCCCTACCCTTTGTTGGTAAGGAATTGATGGCATTATCGCGAATCAACATGGCAAATTCAAGTACGAAAACCCTACGGTTACCGGTTAATTCGGCTACGATATGGCCAGTGCGAAGGGTTGTCAAGCCGCGAGACACGTTTATTCCACCCCATGGACCGGGTAATGGCAACACCGGCCGCTATACCCGCATCGCCTTGATCTTCGAGATGAACAATGCCGGCAACACGTACGTCTCTTCACCGGCAATTTCGAACTGTAAGGCAAAGCCTTCGGAATATTTCTTCGACGATGCGAGCCTGTCATGCAGTTCGCTCAGTTCGGCGTCGCCCAAAAACGCATCCCGTTCGCCCTCGCGAACCGTCAAACTGATTTTGAAATTGCCATAGAGGGGGAAAAGGTAAAACAAGGCTTTCTTCTTGTCGTGCACCTTCAGCGACCACCCACTGCTCGGGGTAAACCCCCATGCCTGGGAACACGGGTGCGTCAGGTCGAGCAGCTTGCGATAAAGAAGATAAACATCTCCTAAGGCAGCCTGGACAGCCTGCTCGGTTGGCGGGTTGGATGGGTCATGAAACGGCCTGGCGTTCAAACTTTCCTCACTTTCCGGGCTTAAAAAAGTGCCCAATTGTCATTTCGACGTATTTATAGGGAAAAAAGCGCGCTCTTTAAACACACAAAGCAACACAAACGACAGATCACTTGGAGGGGAACAATCCAAGCAGGCAAAAAACAAAATCGTTGCGCTACACCAACGTGTCACCGTAACGCAACCGTAACACGAACGAAAGGAAGTGTATCATGACTCAAACATCAGTCACACCACGGATGCAGTTTATCCACTTCGACGACGCTTTCCAGCGGCTGCAAATCAGCCGCAACGAGATGATGGCACTGGTTCAGAACGCCGTTGTGAGAGGTTATAAATACGGCAAAGAGATTTATCTCGACTTGTGCGAAGTTGAAGCCCTGATCACGTCGCGCAACGCTTCAAAGTAAGCCCGAACCTCGCATCAACCGCTGGCCCTTGCAGGCATTTTTCCTGCAAGGGCCAGCTTGTTACTCGTCTCATCATCGTCCGTATGGGGAGATCCCGCAATGGGGAAATAGCTTTCCCGAAAAAGCCATCCACATCGCTGGGAGATGTGCTAAAATCGGTTCCTTGTATTTCCTTGGAGAAACCGATGAAAGCCGATTCCCCCGCCATCCCACCGACCCCAACGCCCGCGTTGCACGCAAAAGTGAACGCCCGGCGCACGTTCGCCATCATCTCGCACCCCGATGCCGGCAAAACCACGTTGACCGAAAAACTGCTCCTCTACGGCAACGCCATCGACCTGGCCGGTAACGTGCGCGCCCGGCGCAACCAGCGCAGCGCTACGTCCGACTGGATGGCGATGGAACGCGAACGCGGCATTTCCATCACATCGACCGTTTTGCAATTTCCGTACCGCAACTTCGTCATCAACCTGCTCGATACCCCCGGTCACCAGGACTTTTCCGAAGACACCTACCGCACCCTTTCGGCCGCCGACAGCGCCGTGATGGTAATCGACGCCGCCAAAGGCATCGAACCGCAAACCCTGAAACTCTTCGAGGTGTGCCGCAAACGCGGCATCCCGATCTTTACCTTCATCAACAAAATGGATCGCGCCGCCCGCGACCCGCTGGAGCTTTTGGACGAAATCCAGGCCGTCTTGGGAATGGAGCCGGTGCCGATGAACTGGCCAATCGGTGATGGCCCCCACTTTTGCGGCGTCTACGATCGCGCTTCAGGAGGCGTCTACCTGTTCGAACGCACCGAACGCAACGAGCGCACATCGCCGGAAATCTTTGTCCCGCTCGACCAATTGCTGGGCAAAAGCAACCTCTCACCGGCCGGTTTCGAGAGTCTACGCGAGTCGATCGCGCTGTTGGATGAAGTAGGCATCGTTTTCGATCACGAGCGCGTTTTGAAAGAGGAACAGACGCCCGTTTTCTTCGGCAGCGCCCTGACCAATTTTGGCGTGCGCCTGTTCCTGGATGCCTTTGTCGACTATGCGCCTGCGCCGCAGCCCTATCTCAGCGACCAAGGCACGATCGCACCGGACGCATCCGATTTCGCCGGGTTCGTCTTCAAAATCCAGGCCAATATGAACCCCAGGCACCGCGATAGCGTGGCTTTTTTGCGCATCTGTGCCGGGCGCTTCGAACGCGGCATGGATATCGTTCACGCACAAAGCGGCAAGGCCGTACGCCTGTCGCGTCCCTACAAGCTCTTCGCCAACGAACGCGAAATTGTGGACGAAGCTTTTGCCGGCGATGTCCTGGGCATCCCCAATAACGGCGATTTTGCTATCGGCGACACGCTGTACGCCGGCGCAGCGCTCCGTTTTGCCCCCATCCCGCGTTTCCAACCCGAACACTTTGCCCTGATCCACAACAACGATCTCGGCAAGCAAAAGCAGTTCGTCAAAGGGTTGCAACAACTGGAAAGCGAAGGCGCCGTGCAGGTGTTCTTCAACGTCAACGCCTTCAAGCGCGAACCGATCCTGGCCGTGGTGGGTGAGTTGCAGTTCGACGTCGTGCAGGCCCGGCTGCAGGCCGAGTACAACGTGCCCACCCGCCTGGAAAGGCTACCCCACACCCTGGCGCGCTGGATCGAGGGGCCAGAACGGGTAGCAGAAAATATCCAGGCACGCAGCGAGGTAATTGTTGCACGCGATACGCGTGAAACCCTGGTAGCCATCTTCGAAACGCCGTTCTACGTCAGGTTCTATGCGGAGAAATATCCCGATTTACGCTTCGTGGATATTCACGCAGCCGAATAGGACCTTCCATGAACTGACGAATTTCCCCGGCCATCGCTGCGTTGATAATGTAGCGCGGCTTGGAACCTTCCTCCACGATGGCGAAAAAGTCCAGATCGGAGTACGAGTCGAGCCGCTCGAGCAAAACGTGGGGGGTGAGCATCGCAGCTGCCAACCGGTTACCCTTTGACATAAGACAAGCTTTCGCTGATCAACCCGTTTCTCAACTGGAAGACATCCACACCGCGCACGTGGCTCTTTTTCCCGGCAGCATCCAGCCAGGAACGTTTCCAACGCATCACGCAGCGAAACCCAAGGCCAAAAATCTCTTCGATTTCGAGGTGGGCGTGCGGCGCCTCTTGAAAGAAGCCCTGCCAAAACTGCGCCACCGCTTCCTTCCCAACGTATTTTGCGCCATCAGGAACCGGGGCTGCGCTTTCGAAAACGCAGTCGTCGGCGATCAACGACGCCATCCCCGCGAGATCGTGGTGATTGAAGGCTTCGGTGAACTCGAGTACAACACGCACGGCAGATTCTAGTTTCGACAGGCGGGTTGGAGACATGCAAAAACCATCCTTTCGCTCAAGGGAAATTGAGCGTTTCATTAGTCGAGCGGATATCACGAAGCAATACCCCGGCCCACGAGCAGCCCAAGGCGATATAGGCAAAAACGATGAGCAGGTACACAAACGTCATCAACGAGATGCGGTTCGGAAACCCCTCCTGCACCAGCCTGGTACGGTACTTCCAAAGCAGGATCGAACCTCCCATCGCCAGGCTTACAGCAATCGCGACGGCCACGATATCGAGGACAAGCCTGCCCGCACGATCGCCTGGGCCAACGAGTGCACTTCGCAGGGTTGGCAAGACCACCACGAGAAAGAATGCACCCACGAGAGCGGCCAACCCGGTGGCAAGGCCGGTAAGCAGCGCATCTTTGAATCTGTTTGCCATTTCGCAGGGAACCTCCGTCTTCCGGTTATACCGCGAATCTGGATTATTTGCTTGACGCGTACCTTCCCTCTACCTTACAATTCCACCCACACATCCTAACCCGCATAAAGCAGCACGGCCCTAACCCTGCGCTTATTTCTGTGACTTTTCTGCACAAAGCGTATGGGTTAGGCCCTATCATCCGGCAAGAGAGGATGGCTCACCCTTTCCACGAGATGGTTCCTGCCAAAGGGAGAAGAGCCGAAAGAATCTACCCGGAACGGCCGTACTACCCATCCGTACAAGAACATCGTCAACTTTAAGGAGGCAGTATGCCCGGTACGCTCCCAACCCCCACACTGGGGGTGATCTTCCATCCCACATTTCCACCCGAAACACTGGCCGTCTACGCACGTCGGGCCGAAGCAGCCGGCTTCGATGCGTTGTGGCTGTGGGACGATTGTTTTCTGCCAGGCGCGCTGACGTCCGCAGCCGTGGCCCTGGCGGCCACGCAAACGCTCAAAGTAGGCATCGGTTTGCTGCCCGCAACCGCCCACAACCCTTTGTTTGCCGCCATGGAGATTACCACGCTGGCGTGCGCCTTCCCCGGCCGCATCTTGCCCGGTTTCGGGCACGGGGTACCGGGCTGGATGGCCCAAATCAGCGCCGCGCCGCGCTCGTCCATGAAAGCGCTGAGCGAAACGGTAAGCGCCGTGCGCCGGTTGCTGAAAGGCGAGGCGGTCACCGTCCATGGCGAACAGGTAAAGCTGGATAACGTTCAAATGCAGGTGACGCCGGCAGTGATTCCCCCTCTGTACGTCGGCGCTATGCGAGAGAAGACTCTGCAACTGGCCGGACGGGTAGGCGATGGCACCATCTTGACCGGCATGTCGTCGCCGGCGTACATCCGCTGGGCCTGGGAGCATATCCACGCCGGCATGACCGCCGCCGGGCACACCCAACACCGCATGGCCGTTTACCTGGACGTGAAGGTAAGCGACAACGGGGACGGGGCACGCGACGCCGCCCGTTGTGCGTTGGCGGCTCGCCTTCCCTGGCCCGACGTGCAACTGAACGCCCTGGGGATAGCCAACGATGTGACCGCATTCATCGAACGGTATGGGCGCGACGGCATGGCGCAGGAGATGCCCGATGCGTGGCTGGATGCCTTCTGCGCCGCAGGCACCCCGGCACAAGTCGCAGATACGATCGGGCGTTACATGGCCGCCGGTGTCGATTCCGTCATCTTTCAACCTTTGAACGGCGATTCGGCCTGCCTCGATGAATATGCCCGCCACCTGATGCCGCTGCTCAAACCAACACGGTGATCGGCGCACTGGCGAACGCACAGTGGCACAAGGGCAGGAATCCCGTTCTCGAACCCGTACCACCGGTGCGTTGCAGTGACTTTAAACAGCTTCTTTCTTGCGGCAGCGGTGCAGGAACGCCAGGCTGCAAGGAGCACTTGGCTGGGTGTGGGCAGGATGCCTGCTTGCCCATAGAAGGCAGCTGCCCCGGCCAAAAAGCCGGATATGCGGCGCTGCGTAGTAGCCCGGCCGGCGGGGGATGTCTCAGGGGGCAGAAGGTGCGACGCACTTTATCGATAAGAACGAGGCGTTCGCTATCCTTATAGAAGTGCGTCGCACCTGTCCGAGGCGCTTTTCAGGCAGTCTCTTAGGGCGCTGCCATCCGGGCAACCAGCGGCAAGAAGAGCCGGTAAATCGTTTGCGCCAGGGTGACGAAATCTGCCTGGAAGGGCACCTGCTGTATGTCGCCACCAGCGTCTCGCTCACCGCTGGCGGTGATGGTGTAGGTAGCGCCGGCCGCCAGGGCCAGGGTGGGCGTGAAGGTAACGGTGAAGGTCGCCGCATCGTAGCCGAACGTGCCGCTGATCACACCTGCCGGGCCGGTGACGGTGAAATCGGTATCTGCAACCATTCCCTGGCTCCAAACCAGGCTGACTGTGCTGCTGACAGGCACATTCTCAGCGCCATCAGGCGGATCAACCGCCACCACGATCGGGTCACGCCAGTTGGCCACGCTATCTTCGATCGACTGCGTGCCATCGCTGCCGTAATCGATCGTTACCTGGCGGTTGGCAACTTCCGTGTTGCCGTTGGCTTCTTTCTCGACGGTATCCCAGGTACCGCGAGCGTACTTGTATTCAATCTCCGTGCCATCGAGAATTTGCAGGGTAAGCGTCCAGTGAGTGCTGTTGACCTGGTTGAGCGCCTGCCCGCCGGGATTCCAATTGGGCAGGCCGGGGATCGAACCGGCAATGTAGACCGTGCCGGCCGTAAACTCGGGCACGGTCACGTCGAAGGTGACGGCGACGTAGCGCGCTTCGGCAGTGGCCGTGACAATGCCGGATGCCGGTGAGAAGTTGAAGCTGGTATCGAAGGCGACGATGTAGTAGTCGTACGTCTCGTCGGTCGTCACCGCTTCATCCACGAAGCCGGTAGGAGAACCGGACAGGCGGGCGATGCGGGCAAACGTCCCTTCAGGTGACAGGCGGCGGTACACATCGTACCCGGCCAGGTCTGGCTCGGTATTGGCCGTCCACACCAACGAGATGCTGCTGGCCGTCGTGCCGCTCACGGCCAGGTCCTGCGGGGCAGCAGGAGCGGTGGTGTCGCTGCTGGCCAAAACGTGCATCAGGCCGTAATCTTCATGATCGCCAGGCCCGCCGAGGTCGGCGAAGTACCAGGTTTCGCCACCATCGCTGCTCCAGCGGGTGGCGTAGTGATATTCGCCCACGGCATCGGGCAGCAGGTTGGTGGCGTACTGATCGTTATTGCCGACCGCCTGGTCGTATGCCATCTCCACCCACTCCCAACTTGCCGGGACGGTACCGGAAATACCGTAGCCCACCTGGGCGCGGATGCCTTCTGCCGGGCTGCTGCCGCCGGTAAAGCCATCGATCCACAATTGGCCGTAGATATTTTCCGTCGCCGTGATGGCGCTGATCGTGTGGGTCAGTTCCTCCGGCCACTGCAGGGTGTACCAGGCAGCGGATAAGTCGTGCTGCGGCATGCCCGTGGCTTCGTTGGAATAGCCGCTGACCAGCCCCGTGTCGTCGTCGCGGCTGACGACCACGTAGTAGTACGATGTGGCATTCGCCAAGCCGGTGTCGGTGTAAACGGTAGATGCGGTCTGGGTAATTAGTTGATAACCACCGCCGCTGAGCAGGCTGCGATAAAGATCGTAACGGTCTGCACCGGCGGCTGCGCTCCAGTCCAACGTGATGGTGGCGTTGCCCGTGCCGGTTACGGCCAGGTCGGCCACCGCATCGGGCGGAGCGGCTACGCCACCCGTGGGGACCAACAGCACACCGCTGCGATCGGGTACATCGACGACCAGCGCGCCGCCCGACGTGACGGTGTACAGGCGGCTGTCCAGCACGTTGACAAATTCCGTGCCATAGGGCAGGTAACCCGCCGTATCGAGCGACACAGTTTGCGTGCCGCTCACCGTATCCGCCCGGCTCAGGGCGACGACGGCAACGCTGGCATTCCCGGCCAGCTTGCGGCCGTAGGCATAGATTCCGTTTGCGTCGTCCATTAGCAAGGGGTCAAAGCTGCCCGTGCGCAGTGCAGGCGTAGCGTTACGGGTGTTGGCCAACAGGGCATAGTAGTCGTAAAGCGCATCCTGGTTGGCCTGCGAACGCAAGAACGTGTAGAAAGGCTCACCACTCTGATCGAGCCAGGGATAGGGCACGCGGTTGTAAGGATCGTCTTCCCACTTGCCGCCGGCGTAGCTGACCGGGCCAACCGCGCCGACCTCGTCGCCGTAGTAGATCGTCGGCGCGCCGGGTAACGTCATTTGCAAGATGGCCACACCTTTCAGGCGGGTGATGGCATCGGACCAGTCGTAAGCGGGATTGTCGAGCAGCGTGTCGTTTGTACCGGTGGCCGCATTGTGATCGAGCATGAAAAGGGTGCGGTTGGTATCGTGGCTGCCGAGCAGGTTCATCATGGCGTAGAGCGCCTCGGGCGGGTAACGTTCGATCCAGTTGAGCAAACGCTCGTCCAGTGCGGACGGTTCGAGCGGGAGGATCGGCCCGGCGGAACTTCCGGTAAAGTGATCGTTATCGGTAAACGCCGTGTCGCGGTAGAAGCCAAGCATGGCCGTGCTGTACTGGTAGTTCATCACCGCATCCCACTCGTTGCCCAGCAACCAGGAGGAGGCGTTGCCCCACTCCTCGCCGGTGATGTACGTGCCGCTGTAGACGTCACGCACGGCGGTACGGAAGCCTTCCCAGTAATTATTGTCGGCATCACTGAGCACGCCAGGGTCCACGTCGCCGGCGACATCCAAACGCCAGCCTGCGGCACCCTGCTCGATCCAATAAGGGGCGATGGCATTGGTGCCGTTGGCCCAGATCAGATCACGCACGGGTTGGCTGGTGGCGCGCAGTTTTGGCAAAGTATCGAAGCCGAACCAGCTTTCGTAGGTGGCGGCATTGGGGACGCCCGTCGAACTGACGCAAGTTCCCATGCCGGGCGCGACATCGGTGAAGTAGTACCAGTCGCGGTAGGGGCTGGTATGGCTCTCGCAGGCGCCCACCTCGGGGTAGCGCCCGTAGCGATCGAAATAGATGCTGTCGGAAGACGTGTGATTGAAAACGCCGTCCAGGATCAGCTTGATGCCGCGAGCGTCAGCTTCTGCCACCAGGTTTTGGAAGGCCACCAAACCACCGAAATTGTCGTCGATGAGGGTGTAGTCTGTCGTGTCGTATTTGTGGTTGGAAGGCGATTCGAAGATCGGGTTGAGGTAGAGCGCGGTGACACCCAGGCTCTGGAGGTAATCGAGGCGCTCGATGATGCCCTGCAGATCGCCGCCGTAAAAGTTCTGGCTGTACGTGCCGGCGCATTCGGGGTCGGAAGCGTCACGCGGATCGCAAATGGCTGTGTTCCAGGCCGCTTCGGTGGAACGAAAAATCGTGCCACGCGGGTCGGCGTAGAAGAAAGAGCCTGCGTCGGTATTGTTGGCGGCATAGCCGTCGCGGAAACGGTCGGGGAAGATCTGGTAGATGACGGCGTTCTTGGCCCACTCGGGCGTTTGGTAAGCCGGGTCGTAGACGGTCAGCTGCCAACTGTTATCGGGGCTTTCGCTGAACGTCTTGCCCCAACCGCCGGTGCGCGCTTCGTCGTCTTCGTAGTAAACGACGGCTGTGCCATCCCGCGGGATGAAGCGATACCAGTAGACGGTTGGCTCGGCGCCAACGTCAAGCCGGTACTCCCAGTATTCATACACGCCGTCTGTCGCTACGCGCGTCATGTCGGCCAGGCTTTGTGCGTTGGTCCGGTCGTTGTACAGGCGGATTTTGACACCGGTCAGGTCGTTTTGGGCCGCCCGCAAGCGCAAGGTAACGGCGGTGCCAGTGACGACGGCGCCAAAGGGGGTGCGGAACAGGCCGTCACGGCTGTTGTGACCGAGTTCGGTCCACCAGATATTGCCGTCCTGGCTGGCGCCAAAGGTGACGTGACGCACGGATTGGCGCGTGCTGACAGCATCCTGCGCATGGACCGTGATCGTGTTGGCTCCCTGCACCAGGGTGAGCGGTTGCGTGAAGGCACCTGAGGCAGCGATGGTGGGCGTAAAAAGCGCCGTCCCGTTCAGGTCCACGGTCAGGGTGACCCCGGTTGTCGGGCTGATCGTACCGGTGACGTCGATGGTGGGCACGGCAAAGACCTGGTTTTCGGCCGGCGTGTTTACCGTCAGCGCCAGCAGCTGCGACGTATACACAGAAAAGGCGGAGAGGGTGGTGACATCGCTGCCCCAATCGGGGGTGGTGTACGCCACATTGGGATCCGAAGGCACACTGTCCTGCGCGTGGCCGTTGCTGCCGGTAGTGAAAACTTCCAAGGCGATCTGGTCGGCGCCGCCGAGGGCGGCCTTGGGCACCTTGTACTCGATCCAGTCGTTCGCCGCGCCATAGGCCTGCTCACCGCCCTGCGAAACCAGGCTGTCGAACGTCCAGCCGGAGCCGTTCCAGTGGTTGAGCTGGACATCGCCGAGGGTGTCTGCTCCATCATGCCAGACGTACAGGGTATGCTCCGGCAAATGGGCCGAGACGGCACTCACAGCGCGCCCCCACGGGTCGCTCGTTGCCCCCGAAGCGTCTGCCAGGTCTGTATCGATATAAATGCCGTAGGTCATCCCCCAGGTCGAGGCAAAAGCGTCGAAGCCAATGTAGTAATTGTCATCGTCCTCGAGCAGGTACAGGCCTGCCAGGTCGAGGTTGGGTTCGGTCATGTCGCCCACGGGATCGCTGGCGATCGGCGCGCCGTAGACGGCGTCTTTGACTCCGTCGATGAGCGGTGTCCCGACCCCGCCGGGTGCACGCGGCGCGGAGGCCGCCGCGGCAGCATGCGCCGCCACGGGCCTGAGCGGTGCCGCCGACCCGATCATCATCGAAGCCAGCAACGTAATAAGAAGAAGGATATTCAAAAGGGGTGTAGAACGTGGTTGGAATTTCACAGGGACCTCCTGCTGAAAGAACCCGGCGGGCATGGTTTCCCGTCGGACTACTGCCCCAAAGGGGCATCGATAACCGTTCCAAGGCCCAAACCGCATGGCCCCGGAAATATAGTTTATCATCATTTATTAGACAATAGAGGCTCTCCGGCTTGCCGTGAACCGGAAAAGTGCCGGCTACGGGCGTTGATTGCCCGCCCTGTCCACGTCCTGACTGTAAGAAAAGCCTGCGCCACACGAATTCCGATTGACATCCATCTCACTTTCTGCTAGACTCAAGCTATCTTGGCTACACGAATTTATAGAAACAGCGGAGGTATTATGTCTACGGAAACGACAGCCCACATCACCCCCCAAACGTCCCTCGCGCCGGCCATTCAGGGATGGCGTATTTACCTGAACGACCAGGGCAATTCTCCCTACACCTTGAAAGCTTTTACCGGCGATCTCAATCTGTTGGCTTCGTACCTGCCCCCCGATCGTACCCTGGAAAGCATCAGCACGACCGATCTCAATAACTTTCTGTTCTGGATGCAAAACCAGCGCGGTGTGCCTTGCAGCCCCAAAACGCTGGCCCGGCGCATCACCTCGATCAAGGCTTTCTTCCGTTGGCTCCACCAAAATGCCATCCTGCTGATCGACCCGGCCGAACAGGTCGTCCAACAGTCCGTGCTCAGCCCCCTGCCGATCATCCTGACCGCCGACGAAGTGCAACTGGCGCTCGCTGCGGCCGACCAGCGCCGCCGCGCGGCCAAGCCTGACACCCGCCACTACGCCCTGCTCCTCTTACTGCTCGAAACCGGTATCAAGAAGAGCGAATGCCTGGCGCTGACCCTCAATCACATCGACCTCGAAGCCCAGCAAGGGCCGATCATCTTCGTCCGCTACGCCAGCCCCCAGCACCGGTACAAGGAACGCAAAATCACCGTTTCACCCGAGTGGCTCGCCGCTTTCGAAGAATACAAAGCGCAGTACAACCTGACCGATGGCATCTTCCCCTGGTCACCGCGCCGCCTGGAGTACCTGCTCGAAGACATCAGCAAAGAGGCCGGCCTGCAAAAACACATCTCCTTCGACATGTGCCGCTGGACCTGCGCCATTTCGGATTGGAAAGCGGGCATGGATAAGGAAAAAATTCGCCAGAAACTCGGCGTGTCGAAGATCCAGTGGCGTGAATTGCGTATGAAGTTGGAACGCCTGGCCGAGGAAGTATCGCTTTGACGGGTGCTTTGCCCGGCTTCCGCATCCGGCCAGAAAAGCGCCTACGCCTGGGGCGTTTCTTTCTCCAACCATAGGTGAACGGCCTGCTGCGCCGTTTCCGTCAGGCGAAACGGGTGCGCCAGGTGATAACCGGGAACCCAGGCAATTTCATCGCCCACGCAAACCAACGGCCAACGCTGCCGCGCCCGGCGCGGCAGCTTACGGTTAATGAAGTAATCGGCCAGCTTGAGAGAAGCGCCGCCCATGCCCAACGGCCGGAAGCGATCGCCCGGCCGGCGCGTGCGAACAAGCAGGGAAGAGGTATCTGCTGCGAGCCAGGTATGGTAAGGATCGTCGTTCGTGCGAGCCACAGCAAAAACGCCTCCCGTTTCGAGGGAGGCACGCAGCCACCAGCCGCCGGCAAGCGCCAGTTCACCGGGCACGGGCAGCGCCTGCGGTTCACCCGGCCAGGCCGGCCAAGCCATCGACGGTAAGTTCGCCTCCCACGCAGCCAGATAAACCCGTTCTCCTTCCCATACCAGGCGCAGCCCGGCAGCCAGGTCACACTGCCCGGTCTGGGGGGGATGCACCAGCCAGTCGAGCGTCCGTTCGACAACATCGAAAGCCAGATCACGCAGCGCCGGGCGCAGCAGCGTTACCGCCCGGCGGATCACGCTGCGCTGCACCGCCAGCGACTGCCCCAACAAACAAACGACGCCCAACAGCAACCAGCCATCTCCCTGCTCGAGGATACACTCGGTCCAGGCGGCTTCCATCAGGCCAGAAAGCATCTCATAGTCGGCCGAAAGCGAGCGCGCCGTGCGCCAGAGCACCTGGCGCACGCGCGGGTTGTAGGTTTCGAGATAGGGGATCAGCTCGTGCCGCAGGCGATTGCGGAAGAAGGTTGTATCCAGGTTGGTGCCGTCGAAACATGGTTTGAGTTGGCGCCGTTCGCAGTAGGCCAGCACGTCCGTTCGCCACACGCCCAGTAAAGGGCGCACCAAGGGGATCGTCTCGCTCCAAGCATTCGGCAACGTCCGGTAGGCCATTCCACGCAAGCCAGCCAGGCCCGCACCGCGCAAGAGATGCATCAACACCGTTTCGGCCTGATCGTCTGCATTGTGAGCCACAGCCACCGCCTGGGCCTGATGGCACTTTGCCTGGTCGAACAGAAAGCGGTAACGCACCACGCGAGCGGCTTCTTCAGTCGATAACTGGTGGACGGCCGCATAGGCGCGCACGTCCGCACTGCCCAGCACAAAGGGGATGCTGCGCGCTTCCGCGACCTGCGCTACCAGGCGGGCGTCTTCTTCGGCCTCGGGGCGCAGACGGTGATTGACGTGCGCGATCACCAGCCGATATCCCAACTGATCGAGCACATCCAACAGGCACAGGCTGTCTGGCCCGCCCGAAACACCGACCAATATCGGCCGGTCTTCATCCAGGGCGCAATCCTGTTGTAGAATTAAGTGTAGTTGCGCCAACATCTTAGAAAGATTATAGCGTGAATTGCCTTTTCAAACACAAGGCCTTGCCTGGATGAAACCTTTATGCTAGACTGGCAGCAAGCGTTCCATTTGTGCTAGACTCGTAGCGCGTGGTCCATTTCTATTAGACTCGCAGCGAGCGGTCAAGGAGTAGGTACGATGGCAGAAAAAATCCTGGTTGTCGATGACGATATAGAAACATTACGCCTGGTCGGCCTGATGTTACAGCGCCAGGGATACCAGATCGTGGCCGCCAGTAACGGACAGCAAGCGCTGCAAATTGCCAAGGCGGAAAAACCCGACCTGGTGCTGCTGGATGTGATGATGCCGGACATGGACGGTTACGAGGTGACACGCCGCCTGCGGGCTGACGCCATCACCAGTTCGGTGCCCATCATCATGTTCACGGCCAAAACGCAGGTCGACGACAAAGTTACCGGTTTCGAAGCAGGCGCCGACGATTACCTGACCAAACCCACCCAACCTCGTGAGTTGTTTGCCCACGTCAAAGCTGTTCTGGCGCGCGGCGGAAAAATGCGCCCTTCGGCCGTGGAAACGCTGCCCTCTGGCGAAAAAGGGCACGTGGTAGGCGTCCTGGCGGCCAAAGCCGGGCTGGGCGCCTCGACCCTGGCGCTCAACCTGGCGATCAGCCTCTACACGCGCGTCCAAAAAGATGTTTGCGTGGCCGAGTTTCGCCCCGGCGAGGGTAGCATGGGGCTGGACCTGGGCTACAGCCGGCCCGAAGGGCTGCTGCACCTGTTGGAAAAGAAGCCCAAAGAAATTACAGCACTGGACATACAGAACGAACTGGTCATGCACAGCAGCTCCGGCGTACGCATGCTGCTGTCAAGCTATCACCCCAACGACATTCACTACGTGACCGCCAGCGACAGTTTCGAAGCGATCGCCAAGCATCTTACCCACATGGCGGCGTTCACCCTGCTCGATCTGGGGCCTGGGCTTTCGCCCACCCACGACAAAGTGCTGCCCCACTGTGATGAAGTCATCGTGCTGCTCGAGCCAATTCCGAGCACGATCACGCGCACACGTGCCTTGCTGGATGAGTTGAGCGGGAAAGGCTTTGGCGAAGGGCGCGTCAACGTCGTTCTGTACACGCGCAACCGGCTGGAGTTGCAGCTCTCACTTGCCCAGGTGCAGGAAGCCTTGAAGTGCAATATCGCCATGGTGTTCACTCCCGCCCCCGAGTTGACCTTCCAGGCATCCAAGAGCAGCACCCCACTCGTCATCTTGCACCCCGACAACCTCACCTCGCAGCAGTTTGGCAAGCTGGCTGAGTTGATCACCAAGCATGTGCACGCGAAATAACCATCCCAAACAACGTGAACACAGGGAAACACTCACTGA
>JBMOLU010000026.1:0-1863 GCA_049325275.1 Chloroflexota bacterium | reverse complement strand
CGACCCAGTAGTGAAACTGGAACGTATAGCGGGCGTGCAAAATCCCGTTTTGGAAACCGTTCCACTTCATATCGGCGTGCCGCGTCTGGTCGCCGCTGAAACGGACCCCGGGCGGGATGACCTGGTTCGCGTTCGACTGCCAGACCATGCGGGCGATATGCGTGGCGTCGATCGTCGGCGTGGGCGTAGGCGGGTGGCCGGGGTCGGTCGGCGTGGGCGTCGGCCCGGTGGCGGTGAAGGTGGGGGTACGCGTGGGCCGCGTGGCGGTGATGGCATACGTGTACCTTCTTCTTTCTATCAACTCATTGGTCACAGCAAAGACCGGCGCATCACCGGCGCCTACACGTTCCCAAATTTCTCGGATGATCTCACGTGAGTTACCCGTGGCAATATGCTCTTGGAGAAAATCCATAAACAGAAAAGCGCCATACTCATGCCCGGTGGGCGCACCTGGGTTTGATCTTCGGCAGAAAAGCGAATCTTGTGCCCACTTGTTATACGACTCCAGACAAGCATGGCAATAATCTCCACCCAACTCTCTTTCCATCCAAACCGCACTGCCTTCCATAAGCCATGCGCCACGTTCGGTGGGAGATGCCCCACCGTAAAACCACAAAAAAGCGGCTCCTTGATCGGGGCAGTAGGCATGACGGAAACGACCGCCGCTCGACATGCCGGCGTAATTCCACTGCACCAGGTGAAATAGTTCGTGAGCCGGCGTCGTGCCCATCAAAGGCCGCACAACATCATCTTTACTAATCCAAATCTCTCCTGGCAGGGATACACCTGGAGCGGGTACATCCTGGCCGCAAATTTGGATATTATCTCGGGCCAGCACATTGATCCTGAAGCGCTCCAGGCGATTCCGGGATAATCTGGACTGGCCGGGTCGCTGTCGTAATAGATGTCGAAATGGGTAGTCGAGTGAATGGTTTCCGACCGGTACAAGCGCTCTTGCCTGGGAGCAGCGGTCATCTCGGCGTCGATATAAGCCCTGGTTTCATCGCTCCATTGCTCTTGATCGTAAAAGACGGCCATCATGCGATCGGCCAGCATACTTTCACCATCGTGGTATTGTTGGGGTAGCGATGAAGCAACATTGATGCGCTCTTCTGCACTGGGCCAGTACGCTGCCGGAAGGTTCTCCGGATCGTGCAAGGCGATAAAACGCAACCGGGCGGCCTCATCCACATTCAGGTCTCCATTTTGCCACGCCTGCTCGATCTTATGGACCATGATTTGCCACTCTTGCGAGAAAGCCGAAGTGTTACTGGAGACCGTGGGCGTTAAGCGAACGAACGATGTAGTCGAATATGGAGTGGCCGGCATCAGTGTGACCGTGGCCTGCGCCAGCCCATCGTCTGAGACAGACGCAAGCGACTGCCCGGCGGGAATACTGAGGCTGGCGCACAAAAAGGCAAAGAAAAAGAAGGGGATCAAAATGTTCAAACGTTGTTTGCTCATGAGTTTTATCCTGAGATGTTAGTTTGCCGGGGTTTTAACTTGAGATTGGCTAATACTTCCAATATCCGTAATCGACCCCGATAGACCGGTGCGTTTGACCAGTCCCGTCAGGGCTATATACATACGCATCAAAAAAAATCGGACGCGCTTTCTGTTCTTGCGGTTTGAAGGTGTAAGTGACTTCGACCTTTTCCTGAGGCTTGAGTTCCCGGCTGTACACCTGAAGCTGTGGATACAGGCTGGAAAGCAGGATACCTTCCACCTCCACGTCGAAAACATATTCCGGGTTATCGGTCTGGGCGCTTTGCCAGCGAAGGGTTTGATCGGTGATGTTTTCGACGCTGGCCGTAATCGTTACTTCATCGCCAACTTCATATTGAAATTTTGGCGACGAGAGCG
>JBMOLU010000025.1:0-15381 GCA_049325275.1 Chloroflexota bacterium | reverse complement strand
AACGACCAAGACAATATCAGAAAACACCCCCCGCTGTGGCCGCCGGTTTGATCGCCAGGCGGTGGTCTATGATGAAGATGATCAGCTATCCGCTGCCGTAAGAAGCGCACGGACATCTTGCAGGGGGGAATATCCTGGATTTCAAGCCGACTCTCGCGATCTTTTTCGCCAGTCGCACCATTCTCACGCAAAAACGCGCCCCAACGGGCGCATTTCAGTTATCCACCATGGACTATGGCTGCACCATGCCGTGGCGCTGGATTTCGGTTTGCAGTTGGAGAGCCTGTCGGAATTCCTCGAAGAAGCCACCATCGAGGAACAGGCGCAAATCTGTCACTTCTTGCTCGAATCGGTTTACTTCGACCTCGACACGAAAGAGGTTATCCGTCTCCGGCCGGCAAAAGACTTCACGTTTCTCTTCCGTATGGCCGCCGAAGAGATGGAATGGGACGAAAAAGCCCCGGGAGTCTTCACGTTGCGACGTAGGTGATTGACACACAAAAAAACAGGTGGTATAAACATAGACAGAAGATTACGCAAGGATGTCAAGCAAGCCGGTTTTGGCACGCTGGGACCTGCGCAGTCGCCTTAAAAGCGAAACACCCGCTGGTCAAGAGCAGGTGTTTCAAAGACAAACTTCATAACCACGTGCGTCAATTATGAAATTTGTCCATTGGCGGAGAGGGCGGGAACCCTCTTAGAATAGTGTACGGCAACAAGTCAAGCCTTCAAAACCGGCTTTGAGCACCAGCTCAAAGCCGGTTTTTTGTTTTCCTGCAAAAGACCGGCGGGAGAACAGGATATGAATGCCGAAATCTCATCCTCAGGCTTGGACGAATGGGCCAGCATGCACTTGCTGACCATTGCCGAAATCGCCAAATGGGCCCGTGTCCACCCCAAAACCGTATACCGCTGGATCAAAGAGGGAAAACTGCCAGCCATTCAGTTAGGCAAACGCACCTACCGGGTCCCCGAATCGATGGTCGCCAGCTATCTGTATCAGATCGGCCTGGAAACAGCCGATCACGAGAACGATGACGTGTCAGGAGGTGGGGCATGAACACGGAAATCGAATTCGTCGGTTTTGCAGAACCATCCGAAAACTATTACCGCCTGCCGAACAACTGGTTTGAGATCGCCGCATTGCTGCGGGCATCGTTCGGCGAACGTTTTGCGTCTCCGTTGAAAATGATGGAGTATATCCTGCGGCATACCTGGGGTTACCGCCGCTTCGATGGACAGGTTCGCCTTTCGGCCAGGGATATCTATTCGGGGCGCAATGTCAACGGACACCAGATCGACCTGGGCACGGGCTTATCTGAGAACAGCGTGACCAGAGCCGCACGTGCGCTTGAAAAGCTGGGCTTGATCGAGATGGAATATAACGACAGCGATCCGGCGCGCCGCATCCGTTCTTTCCGGCCGCGCATCCACGAAGAAGAAAAGCACGAAGAGACCGATGGCACCTTCAATGGCTTCGATTTGCCCACCGAAAACTATTTCAAGGTCCCGGTCTCCTGGACAAATCTCACCCGCGAAACGGGTTCCGCGGCCTGTATCTTGAGTACCGAATATTTCATCCGTCATGGATGGGGGTACAACAATCCCAACGGCACCTGGATGGATTCGGACGACGTGGCCAACGGCCGCAAGTACGTAAACACGAAGAGACGTTACGACAAAGGCACAGGCTTCGAGATATCGACCATTCAACGGGCGCTGAATGAGGCCGTAGAACGAGGCTTTCTCGTTTGGGCAGAACGATGGGACGAGAACACTTATACCTTCCGCCGGGTCTACAACCTGCGCCTGAAAGGGATGCCCATCGCCCCGGATGGCAAGTATTTGGGCCGCCTGCCGTGGGAAGAGGAAATCGTCGAAGCGTTAAGCAGCTCCGGCAGCTGCACAGATGAGGCGGGTAACAGCATAGATGAGGTGGGGAGATGCATAGATGAGGTGGGTAAGGGCACACTTGAGGCCCAGACCACAAGCATAGTTGAGGACCGTGGCCGCATAGTTGAGGAGGCAAAAAGCGTAGATGAGGAGGGCAAAAGCATAGTTGAGGAGATCGGCAGCATTGATGAGGCGCGAACAGAGGCAACGCACACTTTTAAAGACACTTTAAATCAACACTTTAATCAGACACTATCAACAACACCAACAAGCGCCGGCGCCGAAAATGCGCTCGTATTGGATGCCAACCTTGTCGCTGCTGATGCTGTTGATGTTGCTGTCGCAGAATTTGACGGCGCTGCTGAAAATGGCACCGAACTTCCTGAAGAAATCCGCCAGGCATTGGCCAGGTTGCAGTGGACGGATACGGGGGATGAAGTTACCAGGGCATTTCAGGCCAACGCGGCCCTGGTGCGCCAGTGGCTGCACTTTGCGCTCACAGCATCCGACATTCGCAACCGCGCCGGTATGTTTCGCAAAGGTTTACGCTCCGGCAAACAGCCGCCCTACACGCCGCAGGTGTCTTCTCTTCTCGAGCCGGATGACATTTTGCATCCAGAGGACGGCCAGGATGACATCGATGACACACAACCGGAGGACACCAACAAACCCTGGCCGGAAGTAGACGCCAACACACGCAGAGCGTGGGACCTGTTGACAAGCCAGCTCCAGATGGAAATGCCAAGGTCCACCTATGAAACTTACCTGCATGACACCAGACCGGTAGCCTACACATCCGACGACGGCCGGTTTGTGATCGGTGCACGTACCGACTACAACCGCATGTGGCTTGAAGGCCGCCTGGCCAGCACCTGTAAGCGCCTGTTAAGCGGCGCGCTGAATCGTTCGGTTGACGTGTCCTTTGTCGTGTGGTGAAGGCGCCAGGTATATCCGTAAACTTTGTTCCCGTAACCCAAGGAGTGCTTAATGACTGAAAATTCTTCCCAACCCTTTTTACGAATCGCCCTGGATGTGGGCTTCCACGCGGCCAAAGCAGCCACCATCCATCAGGGGAACCTGCTGACCAACAACATCCCGGCAGTTGTCGGCGTAGGCGAGACCGATCTGGGGATACTCCAGACCGGCCTTACCCGCCAGAAGCGCCAACAGCCCTTTCAGGTAACGGTCAATGGCCAGAAGCTGCTGGTAGGCCCTTACGTCAACCAATATGCCCGGCCCATCGAACGCCTGGATTTTGACCGCCTCTCGCGTTCGGTGGAATTGCAGGCGCTGGTATACACCAGCCTGGCTCAAATGCTGAAGCTGCTCTCCGCACCCACGGAGGGTGCAGCGGTGGGGCTGATCATGGCGCTGCCTGTGCAGGTATTGCAGGACACCGAAGCCCGCCAGGCAGTAACGGCCCTCGAAAACTGGCTGGTGGGAGAGCACCAGTTCGACGTAGACGGGCAGGCCCATGCGCTGCACATCCACGCGCTAAAAGCAATGGCACAGCCCCTGGGCAGTTTCTTCGAGTGGGGGCTGGCCCTGGATGGGCAATGGGGACGCAGCCCCGCCGATCTCAAAGCCCATGTCGGGGTCCTCGATCAGGGCTTCAACACGCTCGACCTTTTCACCCTGGCCGGGGGGCAAATTGTCCGCCGTTACACCGGAGGCGAGACCCTGGGGATGCGCCGTGCGGCCAGCTTGATGCAAGACTTGATCCGCCAGAACACAGGGCGCAAGCTCAGTTTGCACGAGGCCGACCGTTATTTGCAGGAATCCAGCAACGGGAACGCAGCCGAGTTACTGCTCCGGGGCGAAGCGATCAATCTCAGGCCAATGGCCCGCCAGGCGCTGGAAGTGGCCTTTGGAGAGATGCGGGCTTATCTCAGCCAGATATGGGAAGACGGCAGCCAATTCGACTACCTGCTTCTGACCGGCGGCGGGGCATTGGCCCTGGGGGAACGCTTGCAGGCCGTCTATCCGCAGACCGTGCTCATCTCCGAACCGGTCACGGCCAACGCCCGCGGCCTGGCGCGCTTTGCCCAGCGGCAGGGCATATTGAAACCCCCAATCAGGTAGCATGATTGGGGCACAAAAGCAATCAAGTAGCATAAAACCACAAGGATAAAAAAAGACAATGGCCCGCCCACGCCGCACAGAAGTTGTCATCATCCCACTCAAACTCTGGCTCTTGCCCGGCAGAGACGACGACATCATCGCCTATCTGCAGGCTACTGCTCCACGCCAGCGGGCAGCGGCAACTGTGCGGGCCATGCGGGGGGGATTAAAACACCAGGCACACGCGCCCGACGAAACAGACGAGGTCAACACCATCCTGAATGACTTGGGCGAATTATGGTCTTAAAACACGGAGAACGGAAATGAAAAACGAGACTTTACACGACACAAGTTTGCACCTGGAGCAATTTCACACCGACTTGCTCGCCACCGAGCATTCGCCCGTAACGGTTAAAGGATACGTGGGCGATGTCGGTATATTTGCCCGCTGGCATGAGGAAAATTTGGGCCCCTTAACGGACATCGACCAAATCACGTCCGCAGCAGTGAGCCAGTACAAAGAATACCTCATCGGCCAGCAGGCTCGGGCCAGCACCATTAACCGCCGCCTGTCTGCGCTGGCGGCTTATACCAACTGGGCCATGGACCAGGGCCTGATGAAAGCGGTCCGCAACCCGGTGCAAGATGTCAAATCTGTCCAAAGCGATAATCCATACCGCAAGTGGCTCAATCATGGGCAGCACGAGCGCTTGATACAGTCGATCGAAGAACTGCTTGCCGAATCGAAACAGCACTTCCCACGCTTACACCACACCCGCCAACGCGATGCGACCATCGTTATTCTGCTGCTCAACTGTGGCTTACGCGTTCGGGAATTGATTGCTTTGAAATGCAGCAACGTTTCCCTGACCGCACACGGCGGCCATATCACCGTCGGCAAAGAGAATCACCTCCGGCGACGTAACATTCCTCTCAACGAACGAGCACGCCAATCCCTGCTGGACTACCTGGCCCTACGCCCTGAAGTAGATGACGAGGCGCTTTTTATCGGTACACACGAAGAAGGCATCGATGAAAAAACCGTGCAACGCGCCATCAACCGTTTTGCTTCCCCCGCAGGACTGGAACAGATCAGCCCGATAACCTGCCGCCATACCTTCGCCAAAATGCTGATCGATCAGGGCGTCAGCCTGGAAGAAGTTGCCGTATTGCTCGGCAACACCAGAATGACCGGCACAGCCAAACGCGCAAAAGAGTCCCAATGATCCAACCCGGTGCACACCCCCTTAACGCCGCCGCGGAGCACATCCCTGCCACGTCAAGAAAACCAGCAGCGCTTCGCTCCCCGGGCACAACGATAACCTGCGATAAACTGTCCAAAACCGGCACGCAGCACGGATGCAAGCCTGTGAAAACGGCGACGCTCTCCCGAATGGGGGCCGTGTCCCTGCCCTGTCGCGCTGTCATCCCGGCTGTGTCGCTGCAAGAAGCCCTGTACCTATCCATCTGGTTTTTCCAGATGGATAGTCCTTCCCCTTCCCTCCCGGAGAGAACCCCATGACCCTTCCACGCAAACAACGCCTGTCCCCGCTGCAACGCCAGGGACGCAATCCCAAGGCCCGCCACTTCAGCCCTGAAGACATCGACGCGATCGCATCGCGCATCCTCAGCACCGATGGCTCCTACGAGCGCCTGGTGGTGCTCGACCTGCTCTTCCGCTACGTCGCCCTGACCGAAGAGACCCTCTTCCGCCTGACCTACGAGCAGGTGGCGATCAGCGCCAACCGGCACGCCTTCACCAGCCAGATCAGCCGCTACCGCAAAGACGGCCTGATCGCCGACGTCAGCCCCGACGCCATGCGCCAGGTGATCGAAGCGGGCCTGCCCGTCCCCAAGAGCGGCAGCCTGCGCGCCTACCGTCTGGGGCCGGTGGGCGAAGAATACGCCCGCCGCAAAGGCTGGCCGGGCGACGCCCCCTTACCGGCCGTCAACGAGAAACGCATCGCTCACGACATCCTGTGCGCCGAAGCCATGCTCCACATGCAAACCCTGTGGCCCAAGCATCCAGAATCGCCGGGGAACGTCGAAGTCTATGGCCCGCGCCAGGCCTGGGCCTGGGACAGCGAGAAACAGGCCTTTCTGGTTGCCCCGGACGGCCTGATCGTCAAATATGACCTGGAAGGCAACTTCCGGCGCGCCTACCTGATCGAGCACCACAACGTCGACTGGGCATTGAACGTGCGCCAGAAGGTGGAGAAGTACGAGGAAATCGGCAAGCCGGAATACCGCTGGCTGTGGCGGGGCAAATGGGGGGTCGAAGAGATGCCGATCGTCGTGGGACTGTACCGGCACAGCAGCATCCCCGAATACTACCGGGAAGAACTGAGCAAACGCAAGGGGCAGACATGGTGTATCTATGCCGCCCAATCGCTGGATGAGATCTGGGCATCCAAGCTCCATCTTACGAGAGTAAGGCCCGAACCAATCGCCGAAGGGTGATGGAACGCTTTCCCCAAACCAGGAGGATGCCCCATGGACGAACTACACGATTTCGAATACTACCTGCGCATGCAGGACCGCTCGGACCTGACGATCAAAGGCTATCTGACCGACATCCGCCACTTCATGCGCTGGTTCCGGCAAACCAACGGAGAAGCCTTCTCGCTCCCGGCCGTCACCCCGACCGACGTGCGCCAATACCGCCAGCACATGCTCACCGTCGAAGGGCGTAAAGCCACCACCATCAACCGCCACCTGGCTTCGCTCTCAACGCTTCTGTCCTGGGCCCAGATGCGCGGCTTCATCGAAGACGACCCTACCAGAACCGTGCGCTCGCTCCCCAACATCAGCGCCGGGCCGAAGTACCTGGACAAGAAACAGCAGTATGCCCTGCAGCGCGCCATCGAGAAGGACTTGCAGATCGCGCGCCTGCGCTACCCCAAGCGCTGGCGTTCGCGGCAGCGGGACGCCTCGATGGTCAACTTCATGCTGCACACCGGCCTGCGCCTGCAAGAGTCGCTCGACCTGCGCCTGGGCGACCTGGAGATCAACGAGCGCAAGGGCCGGGTGCTGGTGCGGCAGGGCAAGGGGCGCAAACAGAGGACGGTGCCCCTGAACCACGAAGCCCGCAAGGCCCTGCAAGACTGGCTGGCCGTGCGCCCCAAGTGCCATGGCGACTACCTGTGGGTGGCCATCGAGAACGAACACGAAGGCGCCCTCAGCGGCCGCTCGGTGCAGCGCGTGATCCTGCGTCTTGGCCAGGACGCCGGGCTGGACAACCTGACCCCACACCAGCTACGCCACACCTTCGGCAAAAATTTGGTCGACAGTGGGGTAGGCCTGGAGAAGGTGGCTGCCCTGCTCGGCCATTCCAACCTCAACACCACCCGTATCTACATCACGCCCAACCAGCAAGATTTGGAACAGGCGGTGGACAAATTGTCCCAAGCGTGATGGCGACATGATCGCCAAAACACCATCCCAACGCAACACTTCTTCTGCTCCCCAGACCTTCAACACGATTACTCGAATGCGCGCCCTGCTCGTTGACGTGCAAAGAGCGATTGAAGATATCAACTAGAAATGCAACCTGCTCACCGACACATGCGCCAACCTGGAAAAAGAAGGCCTGATCCACCCCACCCGGCCCGACGGCTCACGCAAGCGCACCTACGTCGGCGCCGATCCCCACCGGGTGAGGCCGCCCTGGCAAGCATCGAGCGCGCCCGCCAGCACGAGCAGCTTACCCGCCAACTTGCCTGCCTGGAAAAACACCTGGAGCAGGCCATCCGTACCCTGCACGATTTGCAATCCTTTCTCCAGGCTAAAAGCGCAGCCTGAACCAGAACATTCCAGGTCACCATCGCCCTCGCCAGCCAGCGAGGGCTTTTTGTTTGCAGTTTTGAAATGTACTCGCCGAATCTGCTGACAACAAGAGCGAGAAATTCTATAATTATTACCAGGAATAGTTGGGAAAATGAATGGTTGCTTGCCCGGGCAAGCACATTGGTAGACACTGGTGTGAGTAGCGCCCTTCACGAAATCGATGGCAAGTTTCAGGAATTTTGAGACGGATTGCGTATTCGGTGTAAACCAATATTCATGAAATTTCCGAGAATTTGGGTTATGTCGGTGCTGGCGGCCTACTACGCGTTGGGCGCTAACCCACAAGCTCTTATTTTTGTAGTTTCGAGGTTATATTCAGGTAGGTAGCATCATGGATTATCAGCTAACAGAAAACCACCTCGAAACACTTTCAATAACGGCACGTCTTGGCGTTGCCTTAGTTTGTTTTGAGAAATATTGCCGCGTTAATGATCTTCTTTCAAATGTGGAAGAGTTTCTGGAATACTTGTGGAAATTTCCCGTCCTTCAAACACCTGGTGAATTTGCTGCTTGGGAAACTAAAAGACCCAGGCTTGTTGAAGTCGGATTAGGAGAAATTCTTCCCATCGAGATACAATATCAATTACGGCAGAAGCATGTAGATCCACAAGAATTTGCTACATTGCTTCAGGCAATAGTTGAAATTGGTTGGGGAAGTTTTTATGGTGCCGCGAACAACAAAGATTCTTTGAGTTACTTAAAACGAGTGATAACTTTTACTGTTGAGAATAATATTTCGATTCCCCCCATGTCCCCGTTTTTAGTTTCTAGATTCTCGGATCGTCATGGATGGGGAAACCAGTTGACCGAGACACAGCGGAATGAATGGCGTTGTTTCGCTAAAGCGTAGTCAGGGCAGAAATTACTTACCAAACTCAAGTTGCAGGATGAGGATAAGAAAATCTTATTCACCCGTCATGTATTGGCCGTCAAAACCATTTGGAAAGCTAAGTTGTTCATGGTTAGTCAAAGCGCCCATTGATGGGTTGCATTCTAATAATCATGATATGCATTCTGCTGACTACAAATCTGGGTCAAAGCCCGCCCAACCACAAAATGCACCATGACTGCCTTACGGCAGGGAGCGCGCCGCGCTCAAAGTACAGCCAAGTTTTGTGAAGGTGACTTGGTGTGCTACAATCGGCAGCAGGTGATTTTGGGCGTTGGGTGGGCGTTCAATAGTGAGAGAAAATGGGATGTTGAAAAATGGGGCTGTGAAGGTAGGATTGATACTACTTCTTGCTTTCTTGATTACATCAATTGGGTTGAATATCTACCTGTATCGGCAAGGGCGGGCATATTACCTGGCTTTGAACAGCACGAGACTTGACCCACTTGGAGTAAACTCGTATTTTGTCGAACCTTCTCAACTACCGGCCGATAAGCCGTTGGCTGTTTTCTTTGGCGACTCGCGGGCAGCAGATTGGGTGCCACCCACAGAAATGTCAGAAATGGTCTTCGTCAATCGTGGAATTGGCGCTCAAACAACTTCGCAAGTATTAGCACGTTTTCCAGTACATATATTGCCCCTCGATGCTGATGTCATCGTGATACAGGTAGGGGTAAATGATCTCAAGACCATCCCGTTGTTTCCAGAACAGAAGGAAGTCATTATTGCCAACTGCAAAGCCAATATTCAAGAAATTGTTGATTTATCGGTTCAAAGTGGTACAAGGGTTGTGTTGACAACGATATTCCCTTTAGGAAGACTTCCGCTAGAGCGCAGGCCATTTTGGTCAGACGAAGTTGGTGTTGCGATTGACGACGTGAATAGTTTCATTACAACAATGGAGAGTGAACAGGTCAAGATACTCGATACGGGGAAGTATCTGGCGAATAGCGATGGTATAACCAACACGAGTTATAGTAGGGATTTTCTGCACTTGAATGATGAAGGATATGCTGTGTTGAATCGTGAACTGGTTAAGATATTGCGATAAAAAACCTGCCTATCTAGCGAATGTTGGGCACAGGATTGTGGCTTGTTTTTCTGTTACCCCATAGTGGCTTGCGATCGGTTTCGGCGATTAGCAAATTGCCAGTAAATTGATAAAATGAATTCATTGTCAGACCCACCCAACCATGGCTTGCACCCTGACCGCTGCTAGCGCAGCGTGGTGGATTCTGGCTTCGTAAAGCAAGTCATGGGTTCGGTTTGTTGGCTTGGTATAGCCGCATCGGCAGGTGAAGCCAAGCGTTGGGCGTTGCGTAGTGAAGTTTGAAAAGATTGAAGGTAAAAGAGCTTGTGTTCCGATTACCAAATAAGATTCTTTTCAGTTGAAGTAAGTGCGAAGAGAAATGTCTAATCAGAAAGCAGTATAAAAAGATTCCCAAAAGTCTAAAAAGCCACATGAGTTGGAAAAAATAATGGCAGAGGATACTATAAGATGAAATGCTACAACCATACCGAAATGGATGCTATTGGTATATGCAAAAATTGCTACAAAGCTATCTGCAAACAATGTGCTGTACCAAATGAATATGATTTTGTGGTTTGTTCCGCCAAATGCTTGGAAGAAGCAGCGATAAATCAAAAAATGATGGACAAAGCTAAAATGGCCTATGGGCTAAAACCAGGTAGATTGCCCGTAACTATAATTTTTATGCTGATGGCAGGATTGTTTTTTGCTGTGATAGGCATTTTAGCTTTGATTGGAGGAAGCGTAAGCGGAATGTTTATGTTGGGGATAGGCTTAATATTCATTATCGGTGCGATATTAAACTGGGTAAATCAGAAAAAATCTGGCATAAAGGTATAGGTTTATCCTACTTTACCTAAATTGGAATTCAAGGCTAGCAACCTACGGATTTATAAAAATGGATGTGAATGTACTTCAATGGCCAAAAAGTATAGTTTACGGTATCCGTGGCGCGTTAATATTCGCATTGCCTGTCTCAGTTCTAAAAGTTTTTATTTATTATGCGCAAACTTTTGGTTGGCTGTGTAAGACTCTTGGAGTCAAGCCATATTACGATAAAATTTTTTTACCAACTACTTGTGGTCTCATGTATGTCAATCACTGGACTCTAGATTTTTGGTCCTTGGTATATTTTATTTTCATTCTCATTGGAGGGGCTCTGTTTGGCTTTGGGTGTGAACGTATTGTAATGAGAAAAACTGGAGGAGCTATTTCCGATAAAGAGATAGCAAAAAATACTCGCTGGTTGAGTTTTATCGGTGGTATTCTTTTTGACGTACTATTTGTTTTTATTTTGCCATATTTTGGAAGTGGTTAGGTAAAAGAGTTTTCTCTTACGAAGTAGGAAAAGTCGGTCAGTTGGCAGTAATTTTGGTTTAGACAGTTTTATATTTTGCCAGCAGAGATCATTTAAAAATTATGCAGAAGAAGAGTGCTTTTTGGTAGAGAACATGTTTTCCAGCGCAAAGTGTTAGTATTTCCGAAGAATAAGTTTATGGATAGAGCGCTGGCGAGACATAATTTCTGATAACCATCAAAGACAGAAAATACAAAAACCGCCCAACCAATTTTTGCAGGCCGACCCTGGGGATTCAGCCATCAAAAAAGGACTCGGAAGTCCCGAGGGTGATCCTGATCCCGAAAGGTGATCTCAGCCCGCCCAGGTCGGCTGAAAAATGCGTTGGGCGCTACATTGCCAAAAATAAATCTCGGTAAATTAACATGCACAATTCAAGTCACACCCACTGGCTATCACTCTCTTGGTGGTTTGGTTATCTTTCTCTTGGTATTTTTGCTCTGTTTATCGTTATCGGTACAATCGTTTTAAACGCATCAGACTTATTTGCAAATGCAGGTGTTTTGGATTATTTGGGAGTTTTAGTTTTAATTGCAATAGTATTGCCCATTAGCCTGGTTTTATTAGCGCGTCCATTCCTAACTCGTATAATCGTTGATGAACAAGGCATCGAATACCATTCAACATTTTTTGTTATACAAGCCAACTGGAAAGAGTTAGTAAATATAGGCTATATCAAAGACACAAATGCGGGTAAAACTTTAGTCGTAATTCCACGAGAAGGGAAACTGATTCACAGAAGATGGTCAAAACCGTTTCGTAATATGCTAAAAGAATATCCGAATGAATTAAGAGATGTGCAAATATTAGTTTCTCAGTTTCGTGACCAAGATGGGCATTCGTTTGAGACGGATATTCTTGTAAATGTGGCGCAACGGGAAGGTTTACAAGAAGGCTAGAGTCTTCGAAATGAAAAAGCCCCCACCGATTAATGCCGTATCAAGTTCAAAATTGCCGTGCAAAATGCGCCCAACAACAAAATGCACCATGACTGCCTTACGGCAGGGTGCACGCCGCGTTGAAAGTAAAGCCATTTGTTGGTAATTGCGGTTTACCGTGCTACAATCGGCAGCAGGTGATTTTGGGCGTTGCAGGCCGACCCGGGGGCTCTGCCATCCAAGCAGGACTCAGAACTTCCAAGGGTAAAAAACGAGGAATTTCGGAAAAGGCCAGATTAATGAATGTTGTAGTAAGAGACAGAAGCCATGTTGACATCGCCAACACAACATTTTACGATTGAAAACTTTGACGATTCATTGATCATCGTGATACCACATCATGGACAAAGGATCAAGATTGCCACATATAGCCTTCTATGGAGTCTTGTAATTGTTAGCCTAATTGTCACCTTCTTGGTTGGATACCAATCCTATCGGCGGGTGTGGCAGCTTCTTATTGCCCAAGACTTTTTCACTTTTCCTTACGTCATTATTTTTATCATTCCATTCATTGCCATCGCATGGTCGATCCTCGAAGTTGTCTGGCGGCTTTATGGCAAGGAAGTTATTGAGATTAATAAGGTAAGTATTACCATTCGGCATCAGCTCTTCAGCCTCGAACTGACCAGCGAACACATGGCGGATGAAATCAAGGGTGTGTTTCGATCAAAGCAAAAGGACGAGTGGTGGTATACAGGGGGTTCTAATAGTATGAGTTTTGGTAATTTCAAACGTGGAAAGATTGCATTCAATGATGGTATACATTTGACTGGTGATGTCAAAACCTTTCGTTTTGGTTTAGAACTTGACGAAACAGACGTAAGGCAAATTATAGGCATCATTCACAAACAATTTCCGCAATACCAACCCGCTCAGGATGGCACTAAAAAATTGGTTGCATAAATATGAGTCAAAGGAAGCCATTTTGGTGAATACGAAAGCCGTTGTTTTCACAGAAGACGATAAAATCGGCTGTTTTTATTTTTCCGGTTTGGAATTCAGGAAGATTCAGGCGGCCTAACAACAAAATCCATCTGACCACCTGTCAGCGTGGCGCGCGCCGCGCCAAAAGTAAAGCCTGTTTGGTAGAATGTAATTTGTCTTGGTAAAACTGGCGGCAGGTGATTGTGGACGTTGGGCAAAAAAACAATTCATTCATGGGAGTAGGGAAACACAAACTATGAGACAGCATTACAACACGTTGGCGATGAGTGTCTTTTTGTTCGTTTGTTTTTTGAGCAGTTGTAATAGTTCGCCTTCGGTATCGCCGGAAGTCGCCGCGGCGAAACAACAAACTCTTACAATGACCCCCAGAGCTACAGCGCTTCCTACCAACACGAATACACCTGAGCCAACGCAGACACCAACAAATACTGAGCCGCCTCCAAGCACTCCGACAGAAACGATAACGCTTACTCCATCTCCAATGCCTACACTTGAATTTTACGCAAGTGATCCAACTATAGAAGCGACTTCTGAAAGTTGTAGTAGTGTTCCGAGTAAGATGTGTGCCTCAGGCTTGCACATAACTTTTCCCAAACCGGGACCAAGTAATTATGAGGTCACAGTAAGTTGGCCAGGGTTTTCGGGAACATCTTTTACCTGTCCGCAGGTAATGACAATTGTTTCTTTTGGTGAGAATATGGCACCAGTAGCGTGTGACGATAGAGGTATAACTTTCGTTTCTGTAGGTCTCAAGGAGCTTACAGTATCAATCAAGTGGGACGGTGTTACAAGCACAGCGACGCTTTACCCGGTCTACACTGTCAGTGCACCAGAAGGTGAAAACTGCGAACCGCAATGCGTACTGGGAGAGGCAGAAATGCCACTTGAATAGCAAACGAACGAGGAAATTGGCGTGAAGTCTATAAGTGAAGAAGGTATAGAGCACACATTATGAAGAATGGGATATGCCCTAAATGCCAATCGAAAGAAATCGTAACGAATTGCACGCTATCTGTTTCACCCGCATATGGGGGTGCGGCAGCGAGTGGAAAAGCGTGGTTGCAAACCGAAAAGAGACCTGTCGGCATCGTTGAAGAGCAGCCACGAGCGTGGGTTTGTGGTAGCTGTGGGTATGTGGAATTTTACATTAGTCAACCTGAGATGTTTTTGGATGCACATAAATCCTGGATAGCTCAGATTCGGAATGAATAGCCACAAATCCGGGCCAAAACCTGCCCAACAGCCGTTCCGCCTATCAACGTGGCGCGCGCCGCGTCAAAAGTAAAGTCGGGCTTTGTGAAGCATCTTGCCGTGCTACACCCGGCGGCGGCTTATGCAAGCGTTGGGCGGCTCGCGCGGTAAATAGAAAATAATCGTGGAAGGGAAAGTCTGTATTTTCCTTGCTCATAATGTCCGTTTCAATCGAAATATTATTTTGTGCAATAATACTCTCAACAGCGATGAACATTACTGCTACTGAAAACCCCACATACGACAAGATAGTGGAGGAAGCCATCTCATTCCTTGTGTATGCCTTTACGACTACAGGCCATAATCCAAAGCCAGTCATTTTGCACAGTATTCGCACAGGGCTATATCTTTATCATCAAAATCACACCCAGGATGTTGTTGTCGCGGCTATCCTCCATGACTTGATAGAAGACACGGATGTAAAAATCGGGGATATAGAAAAGGAATTTGGCGCAGCAGTAGCCAAACTTGTGGCGGCTAATTCCTTCAACACAGCGATTACACAACGGAATGAGCGCGATATGGATATGTTGAAGCGCTGTAAGGAAGGCGGCAAATGGGCACTATTGATAAAGGCGGCTGATATTTTTGACAACAGTGCTTATTTTCGGTTACGGGCCGATGAAGAACAATCCCACTGGTTACTGCACAAAATGGGACATTTTTTGGAAATATCGTCCGAAGAACTGAAAGAAGAGCCGGTTTGGCACAGTCTCAAACAACGTTATCTGGCGTTAGGGCAATTGGCAGGTATCGTTGTTACATATCCGCCAAGCAAGCAGGCATATTCATCGTGAGAGATGAAAACCAGCTTGGTTCATTTCCAACGAAAAATCGTGGGGAGGAAAAACCACCCAACCATCGGCTGCACACCGATTTTTGGGGTGTCTGCCGGTAAAATGGGTTTGTCGGCATCCCGAAGTTGATTCTGATCCCGGAAAATGATCCTATCCCACCGCCAAGCCGGTGAGCCGGAGCGTTAGGCGCGTGAGTTGAAAAGTACATTACCAAACCAGTGAAAATCTGGTCTGTGCTGCTCCGTGGTTGTTTTTGTCAAGTGAAAAGGGGCGCGATTGTTAGTCGAAAAGGGGCGCGATTTGGTGAATTGGCAGAAAACTTGATAATTGAAAAGGGGCGCGTTTGCTAAACGAAAAGGGGCGCGTTTTTGATG
>JBMOLU010000024.1:0-1900 GCA_049325275.1 Chloroflexota bacterium | reverse complement strand
GATAGGGGTAGGAACAGCCGGTTACCCGGCCGCTCCCCCCTCCGAACCGTACGTGCGGATCTCCCGCATACGGCTCTCCGGTCGGTGGTTCACCGCCGTGCGGATTGACAGGCCGCGGCATGGGCTGCGCGAAGGAAGTACAACCCCTGCTCGGCAAAGAAGGCATTCGGCCAGCGCTGATGGTCCGAGCCCCTGCCCCGCCCGCAGCCGCCGCGACGGCTTCGGAGTATGCTGCGGATGCGCATGCGTATCCAGCAGTCCAGGCGGTCAAAGATATACGGGCGGCTGTGTTGGAAGTAGGCAAACCAACCGGGCAGGGTTCCATTGAGGTCCGAGATGATAGCGGAGAGGCTATGACCGGAAGTACGCTTCGTCTTGCCACGGATGTTGTCCTTGAGCTTCCGGAGACTCTTGGCGCGCGGCCAGCGTTTGCCCCGTTCAAAGTGGTACCCCAGGAAGTCGAAACCGCCTGGTGCAGCCGCATCGACGATACGGGTCTTGGTCGGGTGCAGGACAAGACCGGCAGATGCCGTCCAGCGCCGGACCAGCTCCAAAGCCTCCAGGGCCTCGGCCTCCGTGCGACAGAGGATGACGAAGTCGTCGGCATATCTCACCATTGCCATACCGCCGCCGGCCATCAGATGATCCAGAGGGTCAAGGAAGATGTTGGACAAGAGCGGACTGAGCACAGCCCCTTGTGGGGTTCCCGTCTCAGGAGTCCAGCCTTCGGCCGTATCCATGACACGCTGGCGCAGGAACGAGTCCACGAGAGCCAGAACCGCATTGTCGGCAATCTTTTCCCGCAGTCGGGCCATGAGAAGATCATGGGGAATCGTGTCGAAGTAGGACTTAAGATCCGCATCCACCACGAAGTGGGAGCCCGCTTGAAGCAGGGCGTCCACATGGCGCAGCGCATCCTTGCATCCGCGACCTGGGCGAAAACCATAGCTCGCTTGTGCAAAGTCCTGCTCAAAGATCGGTTCCAAAACATTGCGCAAGGCGGCCTGAACAACGCGATCACGAACCGTGGGGATTCCCAGGGGTCGTTTCTCGTTCGTGCCGGGTTTGGGAATCCAAACCCTCTTGATGGTCTGAGGTCGGTATATCCCGACCCGAAGAGACTGGGCCAGGCAACTGAGGTTCTCCTCGAGACAATGCTCGAACATCGCAATGGTCTGATGATCCACCCCGGGACTGCCTTTGTTCGCTTTCACTTTAGCAAAAGCGGCTCGCAGGTTACCCAGAGAGGAGACCTTATCCATCAGGCTGTACCACTTGCCTCCTTTCACCCCTTTCTCCAGGGCCGTCAACATACGTTCCGTCCAGACACTTGGTTCGACCCAGGACCATCGGTCTTGTATCTCTCCGGCCGGTTTAGTCCCGCTTTCTGCGCAGGACACTGGAGTCGGTTGTTCTTCCTCGTGTCTGTCTGTCACGTATCCACCTTCCTGCCCCCCTTGGCTCCACGCCCATTACGGCGCTTCAACGCTACTATGGAGGCTCTGACTCCTGTACGCCACTTCCCGGCGTACAGGTCTCCCTGCTTCACGTACTCAACCTTCCTGACCATTCCGTCCCCAACCACCTGGTGTTCCCCTGTCGCGGCTTTATACCCGCTACCTTGTTCTCAGCCCGGCAGGCTTCCCATCTCAAGACCCTCTGCCTTTTGCTTCAGCGCAGGCCACCGTCAGAATGGGTCTGGGCTTCGCCACTCCCTAGCAGGCTCGCCGGAATCACCCGGCCGAAACGGGTTCGTTATCCTACGGACTGGTCGTTCACCTCCTGTTGCTCTCCACCCCGCCTCACGGCGACGCAGTTACAGTCGGTTACAGGCTGTAGCGTAAGCCTGGAGAGGACTTCCACCTCTCTGTTTGAGTACGCTCACAGGCGCACTAGGGGC
>JBMOLU010000023.1:0-93853 GCA_049325275.1 Chloroflexota bacterium | reverse complement strand
GCGAGTACGGCCTGTCCCGGGACATGGCCCAGCTCAGCTATGTGCAGGAGGCCCAGGCGGTGGTGGTGGGCACCTATACCATCAGCGACGGTCAGGTGATGGTCAATGCCCGGCTGCTGCAGCAGGGTGACGGCGCTGTCCTGTCCAGCGGCTCCATTGTCTTTGAGGCCAATGCGCTGGTGCAGGGTTTTCTGCAGGACGAGGGGAGGCCCCCCAGAAGAGGAAGCGTGGTCGAGCTGCACAACTTTGCCGAGATTGCGCCAAAAGAATAACCTGGTGCGGGAGAAAAGCGATGTCGCGGAAAAAAGCGGGCAAAACTGGCGGAAAAAAGGGCGGGGCAGGGCCGCTGGCTGCGATGCGGCCGCTCCTGCTGCAGAGGCGGGTGGTTATGCTGGCTGGTCTTGCTCTCCTGCTGCTTGCCGGGGGCTGCTCCCTGACGCCCCGGGAGTATTATAAAGAGCCTCCCGGGAAAAGCACCGGACTCAAGGCCCTGGATGACTATGCCTGGGACTGCTACGAACTGGGGCTTGACTACATGGACCAGTCCCGCTACGAACTGGCCAGGCAGCAGTTTTCGCTGGCCGCCTCCTCGGCGGTTTCCAGGACCCTGCATGCAGATGCCCTGGATGCCATGCGCCGGGCTGAGCAGAACATCCGCCAGCAGCGGTGATGCTCCTCGCACGGAAATTCATTGATTAATTTATGCAGATTAAGGAAAAGAGATGCACAGGATAACCCGCCCCTTCAGGATGGTTTTTTTGATGTGCATGGCCGTGGCCATGCTGGCAGCCGGCTGCGCCGCCCCTCCGCGCGGCGGAACCCTCTCGGTGCTCAGTCCTGATTTCTCCGGCTTTGGCGAGGAACTGGCCCGGCAGCTGGTGGCCAACCGGCAGGACGGCAGGAAGAGCGGCGAACGGCTCATTCTCACCACCCTGGTCAATCTCGACGACCTCTATGAAACCTCGGGCTTCGGCCGCACCATAACCGAAGCCCTTTCCACCAGCCTGTTCAAGCAGGGCTACGGTGTTACCGAGATCAGAAAGGCCCCCGGCCTCTATGTGAAGAGCGACAGCGGCGAGCTGACCCTGACCCGCGACGCCGCACTCATTGCCCGGCAGCAGGAGGCCCAGGCGATTATCGCCGGCACCTATTCGCTCACCCCGACCACGGTCATCGTCAATGTCAGGATGCTTGACGCCGGCTCAGCGGATGTGCTGTCGGTGGGCAGCCTTGAGCTGCAGCGCAGCACCAATATCAATTATCTGCTGGCGGGAAGAAAAGGAGCGGCGATCGGGCCGATGTCGGCCTATGAGCGCTGAATGGTTCCAGGGGGGTGGTCATGATGTTTCGCAATTTCCAGGAGGAGAGGCTATGCTGCGTTATTGTATGATTTTTCTGCTGCTGCTGGCCGGCTGTGCCGGCCATTCCGGCGGAGGGCCGCAGGTGGAGACCGGCTCGCCGGTGGTCTATATCCATCCCCTGGTGCCCGCGGCGGCGGATCTGAGCCGATTGTCGGTGGCGGTGCTGCCTTTTATCGTGCCGGACGGCATGGACCCGGTTCAGGGCGAGAGGGTGGCCGCCCTTTTCCAGGATGTGCTGTTGGGCAAGCAGGCCTTTCAGACGGTGAAGATGGTCAACCGGCATTACGGCCCGCTGGACGAGGCCGCGGCCATTGCCAGGGAAGCCGGGACGGAGCTGGTGCTGGCCGGCAGGATCAGGTATTTCATGAGCGGCACAACCCTGGGCGGCGCCAGGGTGGAACTGGCCGTGCGGGTCATTGACGTGCAGAGCGGCGATACGGTCTGGTACATCGAGCAGGCCATGGATCAGAAGCTGGACCACCCCGATGTCTCCCTGGCCCACCGGCTCGGCTCCGTCTTCTCCAATCAGCCGGTGCGGCCCTCGGCCGGGGCGCCGGTGGCGGACAACATGCTGGTGCACATTGCCGTTGATATGGCCGATACCATGGCTGGCTACCGTTACGTGGCCAAAAGGTAAGGCGCTTCTTTTCCCAGCAGGCAATGGCAGCGCGCAGGGGCGGTATGCCCGCCCTGAAGCGTAGGGGGGGGGGGGGGGGCGCCCCGCCGGCCCCTCCCTCAGAGTTGCAAGGTTGGTGCAGTCCGTCAATTCTTCAGAAACGGATTCTTCAGCAGCAGGGTTTCCGCCCGGTCAGGACCCACGGAAACCAGCATCACCGGCGTTTCGGTAAGATCCTCGATCCTCTTCACATAATCCCGGGCACTCTGCGGCAGGTCCTCCACCGCGCGCACCGCGGAGATGTTTTCCCGCCAGCCGGGCATCTCCTCATAGGCGGGTTGTAATTGCCCGGCCGTGCGGATATTGCCGGGCATGGCGGTGAAGGTTTTGCCCGCCGCCGCATAGGAGGTGGCGATTTTCAGGGTTTGCTGGCCGCTCAGCACGTCAAGCTTGGTGATGGCCAGGCCGGTCACGCCGTTTAAGCGGACCGCCTCGTTGGCCACCACTGCATCGAGCCAGCCGCAGCGTCTTTTTCTGCCGGTGGTTGCCCCGAATTCGCCGCCCTTTTTCTGCAGGGCGTCCCCGGTCTCGTCAAGCAGCTCGGTGGGGAAGGGGCCTTCGCCCACCCGGGTGGTGTAGGCCTTGAGAATGCCGATCACCGCATCGATGTGGGTCGGCCCGAATCCCGAACCGGTGCAGGCATTGCCAGCCACCACGTTGGACGAGGTGACAAAGGGGTAGGTGCCGTGGTCGATGTCGAGCTGAGTGCCCTGGGCGCCCTCAAAGAGGATGTTTTTACCTGCCTTGCGGCCCTGATCCAGCTTGACGGAAACATTGTCGATATACGGGGCAAGTTTTTCCGTGTACACCTGGAACTGCGCATGGATTTCCTCAAAGGAAACCGGCTCGCCGTTATAGTGGTCGGTGAGGATGCGGTTCTTTTCCTCGATATTGGCCGCCAGCTTGTCGCGGAAGAGATCGGCGTCGAGCAGGTCGCCGGCCTTGATGCCGCAGCGCAGCACCTTGTCCCCGTAACAGGGGCCGATGCCGCGGCCGGTGGTGCCGATTTTCGCCCCCTTTTTCTTGGTTGCCTCGCTGCCTAGGTCGAGCAGCTTGTGATAGGGCATGATCAGATGGGCCCGTTCGCTGATGGTCAGCCTGGCCGGGGTGACGGTGCGGCCGCCTGCCGCCAGTTTATCCATCTCTTCCAGCAGCACGCCGGGATCGATCACCACGCCGTTGCCGATGAAGCACTGTTTGTCCTCGTACAGTATGCCGGACGGGATCAGGTGGAAAATAAATTTTTTGCCGTCAACCACCAGGGTGTGGCCGGCGTTGTTGCCGCCCTGAAACCTGACGATATAATCCGCATACTGCGTAAGCAGGTCAACAATCTTTCCTTTCCCCTCGTCGCCCCACTGGGTGCCCACCACCACAACATTGGCCATTGATCTTGCTCCCTTGATATGGAGCCTCTTGCAAAATGAACATCTACTCCGATCGGCTAAAAATACCTGTGCGGCCATCCTGGTGAAATCGTCCGGGGCGTAGCACTGCTAGGCTTCCGGGAGATTTTACCACTCATCCTTGCCCAGAATATTTTTCTCTCGATCTCGCTACGACCTTCATTTTGCGAGAGGCTCTATGGTAAGAATTTTTTCCCTCGTTTACAAGTGACGGTGAACTTTAGCCAAAGAGTCCTGAAAAGTCAATGCGCCAAGCTGCTTGACACTAAAAATCAAATACCGTAGATTACAAGTCGTCCCGCCTGGTAATCAGCCGGAGGACGTGCTTCGAATACGCACATTTTCCTGGCAAAAGCAGCGGCCCGCGTCTGCTTCCACGCCTTTCGCGTCAATCTTAACCTTGATCATCTGTAATGTTTGGCATCGGTCTCCCTGAATTTATTCTGATCATGGCCCTGGCCCTGATCGTCGTCGGTCCGGAAAAACTGCCGGATCTTGCCAAGACTCTCGCCAAACAGCTCCTGGAGTTGAAAAAGACGGCAAATGCCCTGAAAAATTCGTTACAGGAAGAGATGAAGGAGGCGGAACGGGTGGCTGAGGAGGGCAAGGTTGCCGCCTTGCCCGAGGGGGAAAAGGCCGGGCAGGAGAAGGGTGAGGACGTTCTGCCGGTGCTTGATGTCGAGGCCCGCACAGTCGGGGAGGTTTACCGGGAGGCGGCCGGGGACGGCGCTCCGGAGGCAGATGAGGCGGCGGCAGGGGCGGAAAAGAAGAGCTGATGAACCCCCTGGCCGACCATTTCGGAGATCACCTCAAGGAGCTGCGGCGCCGGGTCAGCATCGCCTTTGCCGCGGTGGCCCTCTGTTCAGTCATTGCCTATTACTTTTCCCGCCAGCTTTCCGGGTTCCTGGTGCTGCCGCTCTTCCAGGCCAGCCCGGCGCTGTCAACCCTGGTCTATACCAATCTCACCGAGGCCTTCATCAGTTACCTGAAGATTTCCGTGCTGGTCGGGCTGACCGCCGCCTTTCCGGTCATGCTCTATGAGGCGTGGGCCTTTGTTTCGCCAGGGCTGCATAAACATGAAAAGAAAATCGCCCTGGCCGTGGTTTTCTGGGCCACCCTGCTCTTCGGCTTCGGCGTCTGCTTTGCCTATTTCGTCATCATGCCCCAGGCCCTCAAATTTCTCATGAGTTTTGCCAGCGATCGGCTGCAGGCCTTGCCCAAACTTGATTCCTACCTGACCTTTGTCATCCGCGCCTCGCTGGCCTTCGGCCTCTCCTTTGAGATCCCCTTTCTCATGGTTGCCGCCGGCAAAACCGGGCTGGCAGCACGGGCCTATTTCTCCAGGCAGCGCAAATATTTTTATGTGGCCATTGTGGTTCTCGCCTTTCTGCTGGCAGCCGGGGATCCGGTCTCCACCCTGCTGCTGGCCCTGCCCCTTTTCGCCCTCTATGAGACCGGCATCCTGGTGATGCGGATATTTGCCAGGCAGGCAAAAGGGCATGACGCATCGGGCACAAGGCAAAAGGCAAAAGAGTGAGGTGCGTCAGCCGCCCATCTCCTGTTTCAGGAGGCAGCAGGAGATGCGGTAGAGCGGTTTCCCCTGCTCGTCATAGCTGATATTGCCCGGCTGCAGCAGTTTGTTCATCACGCAGCCCTCGGCGATGTCGAGGCTGAAGAAGCGATCCTCGGTCAGGCCGGTATTTTTAACCAGCCGGTTTTCCGTGATGTTGAAGGCGTGCACCGGGAAATCCTCGCACAGAGGGCACTGGTAAACCCGGCCGTTGGGAAAGATAAAGTAGTTTTCCGCCACCCGCCCGGCACAGGCGAATTCTTCTCCCTCGGCCAGGAAGACCTTGGGAAAGATGACATGGATGCCTGAGGCGGCGGCCTGCTTGGCCGCCGCAGGAATGACGGACAGCCACTCTTCCGGGGTGAGCTGCAGGTTGTCCCTGGTAAAGCCGGCCGACTTGCCGCGGATGCCGATGACCTGGATGAAGAAGCGTTTGACGCCAAGCTCGTTAAGCAGGGCCGGCATCCGGTGCAGCTGCCCGATATTGATGCGGCTCACCGTGTAGATGAGGCTGACGTCAAAGCCCAGGCGCACCGCCTTGCGGATATTGGCGGTGCAGGCGGCAAACACCCCCTGGCCCCGGATCGGATCATTGATCTCGGCGGTAGGGCCGTCCAGGCTGAAACTGATGACCGCGTCAGCGGGGGTGATATGGTCCAGCAGGTCATGGAATAAAAAGCCGTTGCTGTCCACGGTGACGCTCTGGTAGCCCAGCTGTCTGGCCGTTTTGATGCCTGCCGCCAGGTCCGGGTGCAGGGTGGGCTCACCGCCCAAAAAGATCAGGTTGGACTGTCTGTCCGGAGCAGCAAAGAGGCGCAGCCAGTTCTCCATGGTTTCCCGGGAGAGGGCGGCGGTGCCATGCTGCTCCGGGTTGATGTAGCAGTGGCGGCAGGAGAGATTGCAGGCGGTGAGGATATGCAGAAAAACATTCCGCTCCCCCGGCTTGAAGCCTACGGTTCTGGCAATGAAGTTGGTCATGGCTGTTCCTGGTAACTGAGCATGGGGTGGAGGCCGCTCCCTCTGCACTTCTTGAAGTCCCTGAGAATGCCTCAGGCATTTTTCCCCCGGATTAAACTCATAATAAGACATCTTTTCAAGTCATATTGTTCTGGTCGGCGCCGGGACGGGCTCTGCTGCCCGTTGGCGCTCAGGGCAGTCGCCTTTCGCTTCTTCCGGCGGCCAGGCTTGACTTTGCCGTTTCTTTGCCCATGGATTCGAGTTGCTATTTCCGTTGAATCGAGTACATTAATTTCCCCAGGAAATGACAAGGCAGGTTCAGCTAACGAATATGGAGGAGAGAACATGAGCGGGCACGGGCATGGACATGGAGATGGACACCACGCAGAAGACACCACTGTTCCAATGAAGGTTGGTATTTTCCTTATTTGTACCTTTGCTGTTATTGTATTGATCGCCATCCTTTGATGATTTCGGAAAAAGCCTTATACCCCTCAAGGGGGTACTGAAAAGAGTGCCGTTCCGCGCATTTCTCTGGCCAGGTTATTTTTTCACAACGGCTTAGCAGAGTTTCGTAAGGGAAGCTGCAGGGGGCGTCAACTCTGTCTCCGTCGCCCTGGGTTGGCGCAGCAGCGACGGGAAAAACGGCTTAGGTGAAACCGGACATTGCGCAGCCTGTCATGTCCGGTTTTTTTTATCAGAGCGCGGCGGTTTTCATGGCGTTTGCTCACGGCTGCCTGAGGGTGTACTGGGCCAGATAGCTGTCCTGCCAGTAGCTGTGCTCAGGATTCTGGAAAAACTGTTTGAAGAGCTCCAGGCTTTCGCTGCGCAGCACGTGGGGGATGACCTCCACCTTGACCTGGCGGTAGAGAGGCGTGAGCCCCAGCCGGGAAAGGCCGGTGCCGCCGCCCATGGCATCCTCGTAGGCATAGACGATGGTCGGGATCTGGCTGAGCAGCAGGGCCCCATAGCACATCAGGCAGGGTTCCATGGTGCAGTAGGCGGTGAGCCGGCCGGGGTCGATATCCGGCCTGCTGCTGATGAGATTGCGCAGGGCGACCATTTCCGCATGGTCAAGTTCGTTTCTGGACTGGGCTGTGGTATTGAGTCGCCTGCCCCGCGCCACCACCTGCTTGTCGCAGACCAGCACGCATCCCACCGGGAATTCATTTTCCGCCAGGGCGTGCCGGGCCTCCTGCAGGGCCTGCTTCATAAAATATTGGTGATCGCTCATCGGTGTTCCTCGTGACAAAGAGAAAATTTCAGCTTAATAGCAGGGGGACGGCGCGTCAACCGCTATGAGGCGTGACAATGATAAAAGTGCCGGTCCCGCCCGCGCCGGCCTGCAGCAGTCAGGAGAAGATGGAGCCGGGCAAGGCGCGGCATTGCTGGCGAAGATCCGTAACAGCTTGACGAACGAGAACAGATTATCCATACGTGAGGAGATCGAAAAGAGAGAGAGAATGCATCTCTCGCCTTACGCCTGTCTTAGCGCGGAAAGCAAAGGCCGTTTTGTGCCGGGTGAGGTCTGCCCGATCCGCAGCGCCTTCCAGTGTGACCGGGACAGCATTGTCTATTCCAAGGCCTTTCGCCGGTTGAAGCACAAGACCCAGGTTTTTCTTGCCCCCACCGGTGACCACTGCCGCACCAGGTTGACCCATACCCTGGAGGTCTCGGAAATTGCCCGCACCATTGCCAGGGCCTTATCCCTGAACGAAGACCTGGTTGAGGCCATTGCCCTGGCCCATGATCTCGGCCACACCCCCTTCGGCCATGCCGGAGAGAGCGTGCTCAATGAACTGGTCCCCGGCGGGTTTTCCCATTACCGGCAGAGTCTGCGGGTGGTGGATGTGCTGGAAAACGATGGGCAGGGTTTGAATCTCACCTATGAGGTGCGTGACGGCATTGCCAAGCACTCCAAGGGCTACGGCGAGGTGTTGCCGGACAATAAGCGGGACCTGCCGGTGACGGCGGAGGGATGCGTGGTGCGTTATGCCGACATTATCGCCTACCTGAGCCATGACCTGGATGACGCCATCCGCTGTCTGGTCATCCGCAAGGAGGACATCCCGGCGCGCTGCCGGCAGGTGCTGGGCAATAAACACTCCCAGCGCATCGTCACCATGATCCAGGCAGTGCTGGCGGCCACTGAGCCGCACCAGGGCAAACTGCTGTTCGGGGTCGAGCAGGAGGTCGGCGAGGTCATGCAGCTGCTCCGCCAGTTTTTATACATTAACGTCTACAGTTCGCCCCAGGTGCATACGGAATTTGTCAAGGCCTGCAAAATGCTGCGGGAGCTGTATGCATACCTGCTGGACAACCGGGATTTCCTTGAACGGGAAATCGGGTCCTTTGCAATAAGCGCCTCACCGGAGAGGCGGGTGGTTGATTTCATTGCCAGTATGACGGACCGTTATGCCCAGAATATGTATCAGCGGATTTTCTGGCCACGGGCCCTGGCCTAAGGTGGAGCTGTTTATGGGACTGTTCTGTTTTTTAATGGTAAATCGCAACAAGGGATGATTATTCATCTCAGATGGAGTTTTTCATGTCTGAAGAAATAAAATTTCTGCCCTATGAGGTGGCGTTGCAGATCGTTGGCAACGTTATTGAAGAAGAGCATATCCATGAGCCGAACAGGCGCATCCTGACCGTTTATGACAAGCAAGGGCATGAACTCTGCTGGTATGACGCGGAGGAGATTCTGGCCGAGGCCAAGCCGGACAACCCCAAGGATAAGGATTCGCTCAAAACCGCGGCAGTGGAGGTGATCATGCACCAGATCCCGGTATGGGCCATGGAGGATGTCCTCAGGAGAGCGGAGCAGCAGGCCAAGCAGGAGAAGAAAAAGGAAGGTTGAGGTGAGGCGCTAGAGCACCCCGGCCGGCATGGGCGGCACCCCTTCCGCCCCCAGGATATAGCCGCCGTCAAGTCTGATAACGCTGCCGGTCATGAAAGCCGCATCCTCAATCAGGAAGAAAACCGCCTTGATGATGTCGGCCATCCTGCCGGTGCGGCCGAGCAGGGTGTGGTTGATGATGGCCTGCTGCTCCGCCTCGGCCAGCAGGGGCCAGCCTCTGGTGCCTTCCGCATGCCGGCTTGCAAAGAAGCCGAGCATCAATTCGTTGACCCTGACCTCCGGCGCCCCCTGGCGGGCCCAGGTCTCGGTAAAGGAGGAGACCGCCCGGTTGGCGGCGCTGTAACCGTCGTTGAAGATGAGGCCGGCCGGGCCTGCGCGGCCCACCAGCGCGGCGATGGAGGAGATGTTGATTGCCGTCCCGTCACCGGATGCCTTCAGCAGGGGCAGGGCGCGGTTGAAGACAAACCATTTGGCCTTGAGGGTGGTTTCCATTTCGAGATCCCATTGCTCAGGGGTGTAGGGACCATGCACCACCGGCATGCCACCCCGCTCGATATTGTTGATCAGGATGTCCAACCCGCCAAAGCGGTGTTCGATTTGTTCAAACAGGCCGGCGATCTCATCGGCCTTGCGCAGATCGACCTTGACCGTCAGGTGTTCATAGCCCAGGGCGGCAAATTCGTCCTGCATCCGGCTGCTTTCTTCCGGCCAGTCGTAGTAGGTGAGCACGACTCGTGCCCCGGCAGCGGCCAGGGCGTGGCCCAGGTGTTTACCGATGCCTTTTGCCGCGCCGAGGATCAGAGCTGTTTTTCCCGGTATGTGCATGGCAGCAAAGGAGCAGGCTACATCACGCTCTTTTTCTCCACCTGCAGACGGGTGCCGGGACGGATCACATCACTGTCCAGTTTGTTCCACTGCCTGAGCTGGTCGGCGGTGAGATCAAAGCGGCGGGCAATGGTCCACAGGGTATCCCCGTTTCGCACCTCATAGTAGATGGGTTTCGCGGCTGCGACTGTTTCCCGCTTGATGCCGCCGGCACGGCCGGCGATGACGGTTGCGCCGGCACCGGGCTTGGCGGCATGAATGGCAAGCCGCTGGCCTGCCTTGATCTTGTTGATATTGCGCAGGCCATTCCAGGAGGCGATGAGTTCGGGGGTGACCTGGTAGCGGCGGGCGATGTTCGCGATCGTTTCGCCGCGCTTGACCCTGTGCACCACCAGGCTGCTTTCAGCCTGTTTCGCGGCCCCAGCCTGCTGCAGCGGGGCCTCCCGGTCCAGCAGGGCGTAAGTGCTGAGCTGATAGGGGATGCGCAGGCGCTGGCCTTTGGTCAGCCTGGATTTACGCAGATTATTTGCCTTGAGCAGGGTTGTTTTATTGACGTTGTAACGCTGGCATATTTTTGTCAGGGTTTCCCCCGCCGCCACCACATGCGTCTTGTAGTCGATGGTGACGTTTTCCCTGACTCTGGGGAGATTTTTCGCCACCAGCTCCTTCTGGCCGACCGGGACTTTCAGGGCATAGCTGTCCTGGTTTGGCGGGGTGACGAACTGGGGCAGGTCACGGTTCAGGCCGCGCAGTTCGTCGAGGCTGGCTTTGCAGGCAACCTCCACGGCGCGCAGGGAGGTCCGGGCCGGCACCTCCACGGTTTCGTAAGCCAGGGGGGGCTCGTAGTTAATGCCGGTGAAGCCGTATTTTTCCGGGTTTTTGGCAATGATAATGGCGGCAATCAACTTGGGGACATATCTTTTGGTCTCACTGGGCAGGTACTGCTCCTGGGCCAGCTCCCAGAAGTCGCTGGAACTGGAGTTCCTGATGACTCTGCTGATCGTGCCTTCGCCGGCGTTATAGGCCGCCACCGCCAGCTGCCAGTCGCCGAACATGGCATACAGGTCGGAGAGATAGGTGACGGCCGCTTTGGTTGATTTCTCAGGGTCGCGGCGCTCATCCACATAGCGGTTGATTTCCAGGCCGTAATCAAGAGCGGTGCCGTGCATGAACTGCCAGGGACCGACGGCATTGGCCGTTGAACGGGCCGTGAGGCTGTAACCGCTTTCAATCATCGGCAGATAGGCCAGGTCCTCGGGAAGTCCGGCCGCGCGCAGCTCTTGCTGGATCAGGGGCAGATAGCGGGTGGAACGTTCAAGCCAGCGGGTGAAGATGTCCCGCTGCTTGTTCTGGAAAAAGTTCAGGTAGAACTCAACCTGTTTGTTCATGGTCACCGGGAAATCATAACTGACCTCTTCAGGCTTGTAAGGATTTCCGGGCACCCAGGCACCGAGGTTTTGCAACTCCTGCAGCTCTTCGGCAACGGTTGCCTCAGGCTCGGGCAGGCTTACCTCATCGACCGGCAGCTCCGCCTCAAGCTCCTCTGGCGGGGGCTTTGCCTCAGGCGCCTCCTCGGCGCCCTCCTCCGGCTCCGTCGAGACGGAAGCGGTGTCAGCCGGCCCCTGAGAAGCGGGTTCGATTGCCGCGCAGCCCCACAGGAAGGCCAGCAGAATGGGCAGGATAAAAAGTAAAAGATAGTTCGGTTTATGTCGCATTCTTAATAGTCCACAAGGGCTGGGGTTGATAAGCATTCATGGACGGTCAACCAGGCATGACTGATTGAGCGTTCATGATTTGTGGGCCTGTCGACTGGAGAAGTCGATAGATCATGCAAGAAAGTGGCAAAATTTATACCATGAGTCTTTGATTTCTTACATGACATAGATGGCAAATGCAATTAAATTGTCGTCTTCCCCATGCATTTCTTGCGAACAGACCGGAAAAGCATTATGAGAAGACTTTGCTATTCCCCGATTTTTTTGAAAATTGGTGGTGAATATAGATTCATTTTTTAATATTGTTACGGGAATGTTTAAAAAATTTCTATTAATTTTTGCTGCGCTCTCCACTTTTGTCATTATTTTTGCCGTCGCTGCCTTCATGTGGCTGGTGGTTTATCACCCCGGGGAGGCCATCCGGCAGGAAAATATCGAAAAAAGCCTGGCCAGGGAAAGTCCGGTTTTCTGCCGCGACGGGGTAACCAAGATCGGCGTTTTCTTTCAGGACGCCCATCGGCAGTATGTCTCCTACGACCAGCTGCCGCAGGATTTTGTCAATGCCCTGATCGCCGCTGAAGACCATCAGTTTTTCCAGCATCACGGCATTGACCTGCCCGGCTTTGCCCGGGCCATGTATGCCAACCTGCGCGCCGGCAAGATTGTCCAGGGCGGCAGCACCATCACCCAGCAGACTGCCAAAAATCTCTTCGAACGCAAGGGGCGGTCGGTGAAGGCCAAATTGACCGAACTGCTTTTTGCCCTGCGTCTTGAATACCACTATCCCAAGGAAAAGATCCTCGAATTCTACGCCAACCAGTTCTATGTAAGCGGTAACGGCCGGGGCCTGGGAGTGGCGGCCCGTTATTATTTTGATAAGGAACCGGAGCAGCTTGATCTGGTGGAAGCGGCCTTTGTCGCCGGCAGCGTCAAGCGGCCGAATTACTACAATCCCTTTATCAGCAGGGATGAGGCCGGAGCTGCGGAAGCCAGGCGCAATGCCAAAGTGCGCACGGCTTACGTGCTGGGGCAGATGTACCGGCTGGAGATGATCTCCGCCGAGGTGTATCAGCAGTCCCTGCACCGGGAGATTCCCTTTAACCGGGGGAAAATGCAGTTCCGGCTGAACACCCTGATGGATCTGGTCAAGGACGGGCTGGATGATCCGGCGGTTGAAGCGAGCCTGCTGGAATACGGCATAGAGAACGTGGCCACTTCCGGGGTGCGGATATTTACCAGTATCGACAACAAGCTGCAGGACAGCAATCTCTTTGCCCTGCAGAGCGAGTTGAGCCAGCTCGATGTCAAACTGCGCGGCTACGACCGCGCCGAGCTCCAGCAGCGTTATGCCGAGTTGCCCTTCGGCGGCAACAATCTGTCCGAAGGCCAGTTTCTGGTGGGCCGGGTGCAGGCAATTGAAAAAGGCCCGCCGGTACGAGTGCTGATTTCCTTTGCAGCCGACGGCCAGGAGGCGGAGCCGGCAGGCATGATCGATCAAGAGGGGTTGCTGCCGTTGCTCGCCTCGCTGGTGCAGTACAAGGGGCATCGCTGGAGCACCAGCAGCAGCAGGGATCTGCCCCTGCTGCTCAAAGAGCTGCAGGCCGGGGATCTGGTCTATCTGTCCGTGCGGCAGAAGGGTGTCCAAGAGGGCCAGTATCTTTTCAACCTGGAAAAATATCCGGAGCTGCAGGGCGCCTCCCTGGTGCTGCAGGAGGGGAGGATGCTGGCCCTGGCCGGCGGCATGGATAATTATTTTTATAACCGGGCCATAGCAGCCAAAAGGGCGATGGGCTCGGTGGTCAAACCGCTGCTCTATGCGGCGGCAATCCAGCTTGGCTGGAACACCCTGGACCAGCTCAGCAACGAACGGGCCATGTTCATCTACCAGCGCAATGCCTACATCCCGCGACCCGATCACATCAGTCCCCATAAAAGGGTCTCCATGAGCTGGGCAGGGGTCCACTCGGAAAACGTGGCCTCAGTCTGGCTGCTGTACCATCTCTGTGACCGGCTGACGCCGGCCCAGTTCAAGGACCTGTTGGCCGGGGTCGGCATGGCCCGGGAGAACGGCGAGTCGTATGAACAGTATACCCGGCGGGTGAGGGACAAGATGGGAGTGTTGGTGGATGACGGCGCCTTGCGGAGGGCCGCCTTTGACCTGGCGGTGGCGGCCAGCGAAGCGGATCTCATCTTTGACGGCCGGCAGGAGGAGTGGCAGAATCTCGATCTTTTTCACTACAGTGACCAATTTGAGAAAGAGCTGGATGATTTGACCGACGATGTCAGGGCCGAGGAAGCGCAGCTGCGGCAAAACATCATCAGCCGCAGTTTTATCCGGTACACCAGTCTGCAGCAGCGGCTGCGGGCTGAAGCCGCCTCTCTTGCCGACCCGGCCGGCGGTTATCTGGTGCCGGGCCTCTTCGTTCAACCTGCCACGGCCACAGCTGGCCAGGGGCAGGCCGGCGGCGGCTTAACCGCGGCAGATCGTTTCATTTACAGCGAAGCCGGCCCAGGCGGCGGGCTGCCGGTCGGCAGGGCCGACCTGCAGCGGCTGCTGGCCGAAATGACCCCTGAGGCGGCGGCCCGTTTTTGGCAGGAGGTGCGCATTGACAACCTGCTGAGCCTTGCCACCCTTGACCTGCTGCAGGAAAACTTCCAGCGGGAATACCAGAAGCTGTTGTCCCAGCCTGCCTATGGCGATGACGTCCTGCATACCATCCGCGATTTCCGGGTGCTGGCCGGCCTGCGCTATCTCATCAATCTCAGCCGGGCCATGGGGGTGACCAGTGAGCTGGAGCCCGTGCTCTCCTTTCCCCTTGGCTCCAATGTCATGAGTCTGTATGAGCTGGTCCGGGTCTATGAGGCGTTGACCAGCGGCATCTCCTATAACCCGGAGGAGAGCGGCAACCCCGGCCTGGCGCTTATTGACAGAATAGAGACCGCGGAGGGGGATGTGATTTACACAAGCGCGATGGTGAAAAAACGGGTCATTGACGGCAAGACGGCAGTGGCGGTCAGCGATATCCTGCGCAATGTGGTCAGGTTCGGCACCGGCCGCTATGCCAGCAGCATTCCGCTGCAAAGCAGCGATCCCGCTGTGGAGTCGCAGCTTGCCGAGCTGCAGATGACGGTGCCGGTGCTCGGCAAAACCGGCACAGCCAATCGTTTCACCAACTCCTCCTTTGCCGGGGTGGTGCCTGCCGTACGCGGCAAGAGGGATGGACTGATCGTTGAAGGGGGCAGTTTTGCCGTGGCCGCCTATGTGGGCTTTGACGACAACCGGCCGATGGTGCACTCTTCCATCCGGATTGCCGGCTCCAGCGGGGCCCTGCCGGTCTGGACCAAGGTGGCGCGAGGCATCATCTTTACCAGGGATTATGCCGGCTCGCTTGACATGGCTGATATGGCCTTTTCCGGCAGCAGCGTGGTGCCGCTGTTTTATCCGGCCCTTGGCCAGATCGAGGCGCCGGTTGCGGTCAGCGGCGGCGGCCTGCTGGCCTCGGATCTGGCAGGCGCCGGGGAAACGAGCCAGGTGGTCACTTTCGGCAAGGTTCTTGCCGGCGGAGAAATCGAACTGGAGCGCTATTATCTTCCCTACTGGCGCAACAGTGAAAAGCAATAACCGTGGGGTAGGTGTAACGCTATCATGATCGACAAGAATCTTTTTGCAGGCAGGCTTGTGGCTGGGGCAGCAATGCTTTTGCTGCTCGGCGGGTGTCAGACCGCCGGGGGATTGCTGGGGCCAAAGAAAAAAGTGCCCCCGTATGCAGAGATGGAAAAAGAGGCGCCGGCGGAGGTGGAAAAGGCTGCGGCCCCTGTGCCGCCAGTCCCTGCCGCTCTGGAAGCGGAAAAAGCGGTCGAACCAGCCCCCGGCCTGCCGGCGGTCAGCCGTCTTGATCCGGCTGTGCTGGCCGGCATGGCAGACTATGTGGCGACCCGCCTCAGCCACTATCGTGACAGGCAGGAGCAATGGCAGGGGCTGACAGCGAGCTTTTCCCAGCATGACCTTGCCCTGCCGCAGCCGCAAAAATGGCGGGAATGCACAGACGCCCTCAACACCATTGTTGACGGCTATCTTGCCCTGCAGTCCACTTTGAGCAGCAGCGGCGGGCTGGGCGGCACCGCCTCGCCCTACGCCGCCTTTCAGCAGGATATCGCTTATCTGGAGAGTGATTGCCAGCAGGTTTTCACCGCGGCTGCCGCGGTAATTCCCGAACAGCTGCAGACCTACCGGCAGACGGTGGCCGGCCAGGCGGAAGGGGTGGTCCTCTACTGGGCCGCCCAGGGCGATCATGCCAAGGTGGTGGAGTCCTATGAGAATCTGCTCGGCTCAGGCGCTGAGGCGGGAATAGCGCCGGAAACCAGGGAAGCGTATGCCCGCGCCCTGCGGGCCACCGGCAGGTTTGAGCAGGCGGCTGATGTGCTGCTTGGCGCAGCCCAGGGCAAGGATGCTCTGCAGGCGTGGCCGTTGCGCCTGCAGGCTGCGGACCTGCTTTTTGCCGAAGGAAAATATTCCCGGGCCCGCCAGGAATATGAAGGGGTGGCCGGACTCTTTGCCAGCCTGAAACAGGGGGAGGTGCAGGCGGAAAGCCAGCTGGCCCTGCTTGCCGGGGAGACGGAACATGGGAGTGAGCTGGAGCTTTACCGGCGGGTCCTGAAAGGCTGGTTGCAGTATGACGGGACGCAGACGCCGCCGGATATGGTGGAAAGCGTGCAGCGCCTGGAAGAGCTTTTCCCGGGAACGGTTCACGCGCGGATGGCGCGGGAACTGCTGGACAAGATCGGCGGCGCTCCGCTGCAGCAGGATGCCGATGCGGCCGTGGCCCAGGCCAGACAGCTGGCGGCTGAAGGGAAATTCGCCGAAGCCCTGGCGGTGCTGGCCCCCTGGTCCGGGGAGGCCCAGCCAGGGGAGGCTGTTTCCCCGGTCAAGGCCCTTGAAGAGGAGATCAGAGCCCAGCAGGCCCAGGAGGCGCAGCAGCAGATACTGCAGGAAAAGGAGGCCCTTGACGCCAAATGGCAGAAGGCCATGGAGGTGCTTGATCATCAGCAGTTTGATCAGTCCATCGTTCTGTTTGAGGAGCTGCTTGACACCTCCTACCAGGACCAGGCCAGGCTGAAAATTACCGAGGCCGTCAATCTGGCGGCCGCGGAACTGCGCAAGGAGGCGGCGAATTTATTCATCAAGGCGCGGAAATCGACGGACATTGAGCAGAAAAAGTCACTGCTGCTCGAATCGCGGCGTCTGCTGCTGCTGGTGCAGCAGAAGTATCCCCAGGCGGATATTATCGAAAAGGTGAAGCAGAACCAGAAAGCCACCGAAGATCAGCTGCGGGCCCTGGATCCGAATCTGCTGGCTGAGTAAGAGAAAAAGGCCGGACGCATTTTAATAACTTGAAAATTTGCGCCTGATTTGCGCAAATATAAATGAGGTGAGAAAAGAAGATCCCCGCCGGAAAAAAAAATCACGTGTAGCCTGAGGTCGCTGTATGGTCGGTGCCGAACGGAGTGTGAACGAACTGCTCGATGACATGGCAGTCAAGATTATGATGATTGAGCCCGGAGACCTCTCGGCGGTCGGTGAACTTCTTGAGGTGCTGGAGAGGTTGACCGGCCATGCAGAAATGGCAACCCAGGCGGTCCTGCTGCAGATGGCCCGGGCCTTTCAGGAGGCTCTCCAGGGGCTGATCATGGCTGAGCTGCCGGACACGGCGGAGAGTTATCAGCAGCTGTCCGAATGCATCTCCCGCATGCAGGAGGTGCGCCGCAACCCTGAGGACCAGCGCGTCGTGACCGCCTTCTGCAGCCATCTGCAGAGCATCGGCTGCGGGATCGATCCTGCCAGGTTGAGTGGCGGCGGTCAGCGGCAGGGCAGGCAGGATGATAAGGACGAGCCGGAGTTCCTGCGGGATAAGGAACTGCTTGAGTGTTTCATTGATGAGACCGGTGAATATCTCGGCGCCATTGAAGCCCAGGTGCTGGAGCTTGAGAAGGCGCCGGGCAACAGTGAAGCCATCAACGCCATTTTCAGGGCCTTTCATACCATTAAGGGAACCGCGGGGAGCGTCTCCCTGCCGGAGATCAGCAGCCTGGCCCATGCGATCGAAAATCTGCTGGATGAGGTGCGCAGCGGCCGCATCAGCATGGATGCCGAGGTGATCGAGCTGGTGCTGGCAGTGGATGACAGCCTGAAGCTCATGGTGGCCCATGTGCAGGACGTCTATGAAAACGGGGTTGCCTATCAGCCTGCGGCCATTGACGGACAGCTGGCCCTGATCAGCGGTGTGCTGGGGAAAAAATGCGGCGCCGACCGGCCCGCGCCGGCAGAAGCGGCTGCCGCTGCCCAGGATGCTGCCGGGGAACAGCCTCCTGCATCTGCTCCGGCCGGCGGCCCTGTGCCGGATTTCCTGAAGGACAGCGATCTGCTCAGCGGCTTCATCTCCGAGGCCTTTGAACATCTGGAATCCATTGAGCTCAACGTTCTTGAGCTTGAACAGAACCCCAATGATCCGGAAATCATCAATAACATCTTCCGTCCCTTCCATACCATCAAAGGCGTTTCCGGTTTCCTCAATCTGATGACCATCAACAGGCTTGCCCATGCCACGGAAAATCTCCTCGATGACGTGCGCAACGACAGGCTGACCATGAATTCGGGCATCATTGACATCGTGCTCGGCGTGGGCGATTTTCTGCGCACCATGATCCAGAACCTGAGCGACGTGCTGGACAAGGGGCCGGAATATTACCAGCAGTATGATATCAATGACTTTCTGGTGCGCATCAGGGCCTGCCAGGCGGACAGCGAAGCCGGGGAGGCCGGAGAGCCGGTGCAGCCGCTTGCGGCAGTCCCGCCAGTCCGGGAAGCGGAAGCGGCCGGGCCGGCTGCGGACCCGCCTGTCGCCGCACCGCCGGCCACTGGCGGGAAAACCGTTGAGGCGGCCCTGGCTGCCGCGGGGCCTGCCCAGAAAAAAAATATCGAGGCGGCCATCAAGGTCGACATCAACAAACTCGACGGGCTGGTCAATGCGGTGGGAGAGCTGGTCATCATGCAGGCCATGGTGCGGCACAATCCGCTCATTGCCGGGCTGTCGGATCCGAAACTGAACAAGGATTTCTCCCAGCTGACCCGCATCACCACGGAACTGCAGAAAACCGCCATGTCCATGCGCATGGTGCCCATCCGGCAGACCTTCCAGAAGATGACCAGACTGGTGCGGGATCTTTCCAAGAAGACCGGCAAACTGGTGAATCTGGTCATGGAGGGGGAAGAGACCGAGATTGACCGCAACATGGTGGACTCCATCTATGACCCCCTGGTGCATATGATCCGCAACTCGGTGGATCACGGGGTGCAGACCCCGTCCGAGCGGCGCAAAAGAGGCAAGCCTGAGGCTGGCACGGTGCGGCTCAGTGCCTACCAGAAAGGCGGCAATATCATCATCGAGATCGCCGATGACGGCGAAGGCGTCAATACGGAAAAGATACGGGAGAAGGCCCTGCAGCGCGGCCTGATCCAGCCGGGCAGCAGTTACGCCGAGCACGAGATCAATAATCTCATCTTTCTGCCCGGCTTTTCCACCGCCGAGAAGATCACCGATGTGTCCGGCCGCGGCGTCGGCATGGATGTGGTGAAAAAAGGGGTGGAGAAACTGCGGGGCAAGGTGGAGCTGCAGAGTACCCCGGGAGAGGGATCGCTTTTTCTCATGCATCTGCCCCTTACCCTGGCCATCATCGACGGCATTGTCGTGCGGGTCGGTTCCGAACGCTACATCATCCCCACCATCGCCATCCGGGAGTCCATGCGGCCCAAGATGGACAATTACAATACGGTGCAGGGCAGGGGCGAGACCCTGCTGGTCCGGGACACCCTGCTGCCTATTATCCGGCTGTATAAGGTTTTCGGGGTGGCGGATGCCGGTATGGATATCAGCCAGGGCATTGTGGTGGTGGTGGAAAATGAGGGCAGACAGCGGGCCCTGCTGGTTGACGAGCTGCTCGGCAAACAGGAGGTGGTGATCAAGAGTCTCGGCGGCTATATGAAGGATATCAAGGGGGTGGCCGGTGGCACCATCCTTGGTGATGGCAGGGTCGGTCTGATTCTTGATCTGGCCGGGCTGATCAGTGCCAGTGAGGAGATGGGACCCGGAGGCTTAAACCCCAGCAAAGCTATTGAGCAATGAGGTAATGGAATGGCTACTATTGAACAGGCGCAGAAGAAAAACGTCAAGGCCCTGGCCGGCAAGTATCTGACCTTTGATCTCGGCAAGGAGGAGTACTGTATCGGCATCCTCAAGGTGCGGGAGATCATCGGCCTGCTGGAGATCACGGCTGTGCCCCATACGCCCCGTTATATCAAGGGGGTCATCAATCTGCGCGGCAGCGTTATCCCGGTGCTTGATCTGCGCACGAAATTTGATATGGAGGCCAAGGAATACACGGAACGCACCTGTATCATCGTGGTCGAGGTGCAGGGTGAATCCGGGGCCGTGCTGGTCGGCATGATTGTTGATTCGGTTTCCGAGGTGCTGAACATCTCTGAGGCGGAAATAGAGCCGCCGCCCACCTTTGGCGGGGATGCGGTCGAGACGGGTAATTTCCTCGGCATGGCCAAAGTCAAAGGGCGCGTCAAGATTCTGCTGGATACGGACAAGGTGATCGGCGAGACCGGTCTCGGCCGCCAGGCCGCTGCATAAGGCGAAAACTGCCGTGTCTTTTCAGGGAGTTCCCGTGGATCATATCTTCCAGCAGTTTCGCTTGACGGATAAAGACTTTGAAAATTTCAGCGCGCTTATCTTTGCCAAGACCGGCATCCACCTGAAACCTGAAAAGAAGGAGCTGCTCAATGCCCGGCTGGGCAAAAGGATCAGGGCCTGCCGGCTGGGTTCCTTCAAGGACTATTATGAGCGGGTCATGCACGACGCCAGCGGCAATGAACTCGTTCATCTCATCAACTGCGTTTCCACCAACTTTACCAGTTTTTTCCGGGAAAAATCCCATTTTGACTATCTGACCTCCACGGCTCTTCCCCAGCTGGCCGCCAGGGGAAGCTCCGCAGGCCCATGCCAGGTCTGGTCCGCCGCCTGTTCTTCCGGTGAGGAGCCCTATACCCTGGCCATGGTCATAGCCATGTTCATGGCCCGCAATCCGTCCTTTACGGCCTCCATCCTGGCCACCGACATCTCCACCAAGGTGCTGGCCATTGCCGAAAAAGGCATCTATTCCCTGGACAAGGTGGACAAGGTGCCCGGCGAGTTTCTCAAGAGTTATTTCCAGAAGGGGGTGGGCAAGTGCAACGGGTTTGTCAAGGTGAAGGACGAGCTGCGGCGGCTGGTGACCTTCCGGCACATCAATCTGATGGACAGCTTTCCCTGGAAGGAGGAGATGGATGTGATCTTCTGCCGCAATGTCATGATCTACTTTACCCGGGAAACCCAGATGGAGCTGGCGGAAAAATTCTATCACTGCCTTTCTCCCGGCGGCTATCTGTTTATCGGCCATTCGGAAAGTCTGACCAGCATCAGCCACCGCTTCCAGCAGACCGCCACCACTGTTTATCAGAAAGTCAAATAGCCCGTTATGAAAGTCATCGTCGGCATCTCGGACATGAAGGTCAGCAGCAACGTCAAGGAGACGCTGATCACCTATTCCCTCGGCTCCTGCATCGGCGTGCTGATCTGGGATCCGGTGGTCAAGGTGGGGGGGCTGCTGCACTATATGCTGCCTGATTCGCGGCTTGACAAGGAGCGGGCGAAAAACAAACCGTTCATGTTTGCCGATACCGGCATACCGGCCCTGTTCAAGGAATGCTACAGTCTGGGCGCGGTCAAGAGCCGGCTGGTCGTCAAGGTGGTGGGCGGCTCGCAGATTCTCGATCCCACCGGCCTTTTCAGCATCGGCAAACGCAACTATCTGATCCTGCGCAAGCTCTTTGACAAAAATCATATCACCATCACCGCTGAGGACATCGGCGGGTCGGTCAATCGGACAGTCAGCCTTGAAATTGCTACTGGCAGGGTGCTTTTAAAGGTTTCCGGCAGGGGAGAATGCGAACTATGAACCGCGTTGACGAAATTCTGGCTTTGATCCGTCATGTACCGCCCTTCCCCAAGGTGGCGGAAAGGGTAATGACGCTGCTCAGGGATCCTGAGGTGACGGCCCGGCAGCTGGCCGAGGTGATCCAGTATGACCAGGCCATCACGGCCAATGTGCTGAAGATCTGCAATGCGGCCTACTTCGGCCTGCCCCGTAAGGTCAATTCCCTGGATGAAGGTCTGGTGGTCATCGGCCATGACATCCTCAAGGATATCATCATCGCCAGCAGCAGCGCCCGTTTTTACCAGGGCAAGGCGGGGGCTGGCTACGGTCTGGAGCAGGGCGATATGTGGCGTCACTCGGTTGCCACCGGTATTATGGCCAAGCTGCTGGTCAGGCACATCAGCGAGGTTGATCAGGGCAGTGCCTTCACCGCCGCCCTGCTCCATGATATCGGCAAAAGGTTTCTCAGCGGCTTTGTCGCCGATGACTTTGAGCAGATCGTGGAAAAGGTGACCCGGGAAAACTGCAGTTTCGTGGCGGCTGAGCAGGAGATTCTCGGCATCGACCATGCGGTGCTGGGCGGCATGATCCTGGAGAAATGGGAGTTTGACCAGCAGTTGATTGATGCGGTACGTGAGCATCATAATGCCATGGCCCTGGAAGGGGCGCCGTTGACCGCCCTGGTCGCCTTGAGCAACAGCCTGGTTATTTCCATCGGCATCGGCGTCGGCGACGATGGTCTTGCCTCGGAACTGCGGGGAGATGGCCTCAAACGATTCGGCATCACCATGGAGATGCTGCAGCTGTGCATGGCCGACCTGCTGACCGAGCTGGACCGGGCACAGGAGTTGCTGAATATTTAGGACTCGAGTGCATAACTCCGGGTGGAGTGACGTAATTTCAGAGAGTTAAGCCGCAGTAAAGTGCCTAAAGTACTTGGAGTGCCTAAAGTGCGCTCAAGTGCTTGAAGTGCGCTGAAGTTAAGCACTTTTCTCAAACCGCAATTCAGGTATCAAAGTAAAATCTGCCGGGATCAGGTTGTTGAAGTTGCAGAGGCCCTGGGGGAAATATGCAGAAAATTCGCGTGCTGGTGGTCGATGATTCCGCCGTGGTGCGGAAGGTCTTTTCCGAGGAACTCTCCCGGCAGCCGGACATGGAGGTGGTGGGCACGGCGCCTGACCCTTACGTGGCCAGGGACAAAATCGTCCAGCTCAGGCCGGACGTGGTCACCCTGGATATCGAGATGCCGAGAATGGACGGCCTGACTTTTCTGCGCAAGCTGATGAAGCATTTCCCCCTGCCGGTCATCATCGTCAGCTCGCTGACCAAGCAGGGGGGGGTGCTGGCTCTGGAGGCCATGGAGGCGGGGGCGGTGGATGTCATCTGCAAACCGGGCGAGGCGTATTCCGTGGGGGACATGAGCGATCAGCTGGCGGACAAGATCCGCGGCGCTGCCTCGGTGAGGACGGATGATCTGCGACGGCGGGTGGTGGCGCCGGAGAAAAAGGAGACCCCCCTGGTTTTCAAGAAATCCCTTTCCGAATCAACCCATAAGGTGATCGCCATCGGCTCCTCCACCGGCGGCACCGAAGCCCTGAAGCAGGTGCTGATCAACCTGCCGCCCACCACCCCGGGCATCATGATTGTCCAGCACATGCCGCCTAACTTTACCACCAGTTTCGCCCAGCGCCTTGACACCCTCTGCAAGATCAGCGTCAAGGAGGCGGAGGACGGTGATGTGGTGCTGCCGGGCCGCGCCCTGCTGGCGCCTGGCAATTATCATCTGGTCATGCGGCGCAGCGGGGCGCGCTATTATGTCAATGTCAAGACCGGCCCGCTGGTCTGTCATCAGCGGCCGGCGGTGGACGTGCTGTTCAACTCGGTGGCCGCCTATGGGGGGGCGAACGCCGTGGGGGTCATCCTGACGGGCATGGGCAAGGACGGGGCCCAGGGAATGCTGAAGATGCATCAGGCCGGCGCCAGGACCATCGCCCAGGATGAGGCCAGCTGCGTGGTCTTCGGCATGCCCAAGGAGGCCATCGCCCTGGGCGGGGTGGACCGGGTGCTGCCCCTTGATCAGATCGGCCAGGCCATCCTTGATCTGGTGTGATTCCGGCCTTTGCAATGGCTGCAATTCTTGAAGCATGGAAAGCGCCTCAAGTTCAGAACCCCTGATGTCGTAACGTAATTTCAATAAGTTGTGTCGCTACTCCGGATTCCGGCCCGATACCGGGAAAGTGCCTAAAGTGCGCTAAAGTACTTAAAGTGCCCTTGTGCCCCTTGCGGGTACTTGTGCCCCTTGCGGGCATAAAGTTGAAGGAGTTATCCGATCAGCAAGTACCGCAACTTCAAGTAATTCAGACGCGCTTCCATCCCGCGACCTCAGGAGTCGCGGGTTTCTTTTTCCAGATCCAGCAGCCGCTGCTTGAGGGCAATCCCGCCGCCGAATCCGCCGAGGCCGGTGTGCCCGACCACCCGGTGGCAGGGAATGAGCAGGGCAATGGGATTGGCGCCGCAGGCCTGACCGACTCCGCGAGCCAGTGTCTTATGGCCGAGCGCCTGGGCGAGCTGGCCATAGGTTCTGGTTTCGCCGAAAGGAATTTGGCTGATGAGTTCCCATACCCGCTGCTGGAACGGGGTGCCCTCCTGGATGAAAAGCGATTGGCTGAATTCCGTAAACGGCCTCTGCCGGCTGAGCATGCCGGTTAATTCCTCGGCAGTCATCGTGCTGTCCGGCCGGCGATTGATCTGATAGGACATCCTTGTCAGCCGGTCAGCCGCTTCCCGGTGTTTCTGCTCGGTAAAGGAAAGGTGGATGGTCCGCTCGCCCAGCAGGAGCCTGTAAAAGCCAAAAAAATCAACCACGGTTATGATTTCTGTAATGGTTTTATTCATATATCCTCTTGAAATAACAGTATTTTTTTGTTCTGCATTGCCGGGTTGACAGTTTGGCGACAAAAAGACAATGCCATTTAATGACAGAGAAACAACCAGATGATCATATTTCCCTAAAGAAAAATATTGCTTTTCCGATTTCTGTTTTATATGGTGAAATAAAAGGGTTAAGCATTTAAAATGCATTGGTTCTCTCTATTAACTCTTATTGACACATAATCATTTTATCCTGTTCCGAAAAATAAGGGACTCGGAAAATACAAATATACCTGGATCGCGCCCGGATTTGGGTTGGATTTGGCTGCACCGATTGAGCACCCCAAGGGTATTTGCTTCGCGGCACAAAACCGCAGGCGGAGCAGGGCTACGGTGAGGATTTTGCGATTGAGGCGCAGCCAAAGACCTCGGTGCCCCCTTGTGGGGTGTGGCCCGAAGACGGAATGCGTTATGGTAAATTGGTATTTTCCGAGTCCCTAATACCCCATACAAGAAGAAATTATGTCGCCGATCCTGCATTTTCTTAAACATACCAGTCGCTGCCGGGTTGCTGTTGTCTGCCTTCTCTTGCTGTTTGCCGGGGCCTCCTCTCCTGCGCTTGCCAGGAAGAGTACAAATATCGATATCATTGCAACCACGCATAAGTCCCTCCCGGCCCAGGGGGGTGAGGTGCGCACCCAACTCAGCGGGGACCCCAACGCGGGCGCCGTCTCCTGCCCGACTGAGAAGAAATCCGAGGCGGGCGCCCGGGAAGTGGCGTTTTCCGGCGATCTGCGCAAGAAGCTTTCCTCAAGAAGCGCCATTGTCATGGATGCGCGCACCGGGCAGGTCCTCTATGCCCATGAGCCTGACCGTCCCGGCCAGCCGGCCAGCACCATCAAGATCATCACCGGCCTCATCGCCATCAAGTCGCTGCGGGATAACGATCTGGTCAAGCCCAGCAGCAGGGCGGCCGGCATGCCCCGCTCAAAAATCTATATCAGTCCCAAAAAGACCTATGCCGCGGATGATCTGATCAATGCGGTGCTGCTGGCCTCGGCCAACGACGCCAGTGTCGCCCTGGCGGAAAAGGTGGCCGGCTCCGAGAGCAGCTTCGCCAAATTGATGACCAGCAAGGCCCGCTCCCTGGGAGCCACCCGGACGCAGTGCAAAACCGCAAGCGGGTTGACCGCAGCGGGCCAGCAGACCACGGCGCGCGATCTGGCCACGGTATTCAACCAGGCCATGCAGGACAGGGAGTTTGCCCAGCGCATCGGCAGGACCAAGATCCGCACCCGTTACGGCCAGGTCCTCCGTAATCACAACAAGGCCCTGTGGCGGGTTGAAGGGGCGGTTGGCGGCAAAACAGGTTATACCGTGGCGGCCCGCCAGACCTATGTGGGCAAGTTCAGCCGGGATAACGCCGAATTGATCGTGGCGCTGCTGGGCAGCGAAACCATGTGGAGCGATGTCAGCCGCCTGGTTGAGTATGGTTTCAAGAGGCAGCGGCAGCTCTCCGCCATGAAAGGCAGCCAGCCTGCCGCGTCTGAAGGCCCGCTGGCCCTGTCCGCCACCCCTGTATCTTTGCGCAGCAATTCCCTGCCGGTTCTGACCGGAACCAACAAGCAGCCCTTATAAGCGATCAGCAGGCAGTGGCCCGGGACCGCGATAATCTTTCCGCAGTGCAGCTGGCCAAGCAGGCGCTGCGGGAAGAGCTTGCCTTGGCTGCGGCAGCCAGGGGACTGAGCGGCCGCATCGCGGAACTGCTGCGCCGGGACCCTGCTTATCGCGGCGCCCGCCAGATCCTGGTCTCGCCGCTGCCATCCCTGCAGCAGGTGCGCATCAACTCCCTGCTGGACGGCAAGGAACTCATCGTCCCGGCCCCTGGTCTCAAAGACGGCTTTTATCTCCTTAAGCCCTATTCCATCCCGTTTCCGCAGCTTGCCCACAGCGTGTCCATCAAAGGTTTTGCCAAGGCCGGGCAGCGGCTCAGCCGGCCGGAGGTGGAAAGTCTGGCTGTGTCGCTCTGTATCACCGACGCCGTGGCGGTTGATCATCAGGGCAACCGGCTGGGCGACGGCCTTGGTTTTTTCGATCTGAGCGTGGCCATCCTGACGGCCCTGGGGGCCATCAGCCGCGACGCGGTGCTTGCCGCCCTGGTCGATGCCGGCCAGATCATGGCCAAACCCCTGCCCGTGACCTGCTGGGATCTGCCGGTTGATATCATCATCAGCGAGCAGCAGGTTTTCCGGCCGGAGCATGTCCCTCACTCACCCCGCCCCATCTTCTGGGAGCATCTGTCTGACCGGAAAATCCGTAAGATCACCCCCCTCTGGTGGCTCAGCGGGGGAAAAAAGCCCTGAAGCGGGCACATCCGCGGCCAGCATATTAGCAGCTCTAAAGCTGGACTTTTCTGCAATCCACCATTTGCTGGCATGTCTGAATCTTCATCGGCTGTTCAAGGCCCTACAATCTTTTCGTGGGTCAACAAACAACGGAAAATACCCGCGCAATTCCGGCGCCTCTATACGGAAAATAAGGGGTCATGGCTGGAAGGAGCGGGTCGACAGCGGGTCGAGTGAGAAAAGCCGCGTTGTTTTTGTTGCCTGGGCCGCGGTAAAGTCGGCGCCAATCCCGGCCTCGTTGCGGGCGAGGATTTTTTTTGCCGTGGCGTCAAAGGCGGGCAGTACCCAGAACGGCTCGCTGGAGGAGCGCACAATGGCGCCCATGGTGATGGCGAAGGACTGCGCCAGCGCATCGCCGGGGACGCCGCCGCTGTAAAGCCAGATCTCCGCATCTTCGGTCTACGAAGCCCGCCGGTTGCGCACCGACGAGGCGTTCTGCTGGCTGCGGTCATTGATCTGCTGGGCGTATTGGGCGGCAAGATCCCGTGCGCCGAAGGAGGACGAGGCGGTCATCGCCTCCGTGGTTGTGGTGGACACCCCGCCGGAACCGCCGATGGCCAGGGGGCCGATTTCCAGGCCAAAGCCCACGCCGGCCTGTTCCGTGGTCGATTTGGCGGAGGTGCTGGACCGCCCGCTTTGAAACTCGCTGGCCGTGGCGTTCGTTACCTCGCTGATGGCGCGGCTGTGGCTCATGCTGTTTGCGAGGAGTTCCGATTCCGAGATGTCCTCGCTGGCCGCGGCCCGGCTCCGCCGCGACCAGTCGATCACCGCGATCCGCGTGCTCTCGCCGGGCGCCAGGGAGATGCTGTGCAGCAGGGAGCCGAGGGTGAGCCCCTGGGAGAACCATGACTGGCTGAAGGTGAGCAGGGCGCCGGTGGCGAGCCGGCTGAAACCGGCCGGCGCCGCCTGGGCCGCCGCGAGGTCCAACGGCTCTGCCTGTTTGATGGGCAGGGCGCCGGTGACGGGCTCAGGGACGGCGTCGATGACCAGCTTTTTGAAAAAGACCCGCTCCGTCGGGTACACGCCGGCTCGCGGCAGCAGTTCCGGCGGCGCCTCGGGATCGAATTGCGCGGTCTGCTCGGGGAAGAAGCCGGCGTTGAGGATGGCCCTGGCCGCCAGATAGGGAGGCCAGAGGGTGAGATCCCTGATGCATGCCACATCGAGTGCTGCGGACAGCGCCGATGCCGCGGCCTCGTCGACAGCGCGCAGAATGGTGATGGGCTGACGCGCCAGATCGCGCACCGGCATACCGGACGGCACGCGGGCGACATCATCCGCCACCACGTTCAGGCGGGCCTCAACGCTCGCCGGGTCCTGCCCGATGGCGACTAGGCTGGACGCTGCGGCAAACACCCGCGAGGCGGCCAGGTCGAAAATCGATCTGATGTTGAGCACGGCCAGCGCCGATTCGGCTGCGGGGCTGACGCCGATCAAGGCGCCTGGTGCGGCCCGCAGGGCCTCTCGTCCGGTTCCATGGCTGCGGCTGCGGATCGTAGAAATTGTCTGTAATCCTGATTGCTGCCTGTTCCCATGGCATGCTCCTCTTTCTTGTCTGATTTTCGCGGGATCATCCTGCCGCAAAGCCCTCACCCATGACAGCATTATCAATTTACATGCCAGCCGGATACTTGCGAGCGCTTGGCAGCCTGCTTGCATAAGCTGTCAGGTAACCTGCGTTCCGGCGCCTCCAGGGCCGGCAAGGCAGGGGAAAACGGTCAGCCACACGGCGGCTGGAGAGAAAGCGATGATGGATATCAGGTTGAAACGGGCCTATGAACGGCCGGCAAAGAGTGACGGCAACAGGGTGCTGGTGGACAGAATCTGGCCGCGCGGGGTCCGCAAAGAGGATGCCGAACTTGACGAGTGGCTGCCGGATATTGCGCCGAGCAGCGGATTACGCAAGTGGTTCAACCATGATCCCGCCAGGTGGGAGGGTTTTGTGGAGCAATACCGTCGCGAGCTGGACAGCCGGGGCGAACTGGTGCGCAAACTTGCCGCCCTGGCGGCCAACGGCAGGCTGACCCTGGTGTTCGCCGCCAGAGACCCGGAGCACAGCAACGCGGCAGCGCTCCGCCGCTTCCTGCTGGAGCTGGACCGCGGCTGACCGGCCAATATCGACATGAAACCGTTATGCAGTCCGGGGTTATGACCCTCGCCTTTTCCCCCGGAAAAGAGAGGCTTTGTGGCATTTTTTTTGTCTCAGGAGGGAGTCAGGATATCGCTGAGATTGAAGGAGGGGGGCCAGGCAGCCATTTCTGTCTTGTGGTTTCGGATTTTGTCCTGTCTGACTGGATAATATCCGTGCGAAAATGCCTCGGCAAGTTTCTCCCCAGACTTGACAGCAGCTGTTTAGGAGCCGTTGCATTGTTACGCATTTTGTTGCGGCTCCTTATGCCGTCTCTGACCATCAGACGACGATATTATTTTATTACAACGGCTTAGGCGTCCATCGACGTAGCGCGGCATGAAACAAGGCGCAGCGGAGGAAAATGATGAAAAATCTGCAGACCAAGGTTGAGCTGGAAAAAATCGCCCGGCTGATCCGCTATAACATTCTGACCATGACCACCAGGGTGGGCTCCGGCCATCCCACCTCGTCGCTGTCCGCGGTGGAGTTGATGGTGGGGCTGCTCTTTGGCGGCACCTTCCGTTTTGATGCCGATCACCCGGATCACCTCAATAATGACCGGCTGCTGTTCTCCAAGGGGCATGCCTCGCCGCTCTTTTACGCCCTGTGGGCCGCGGCCGCCAAGGTGTCCCAGGAGGAACTGCAGACCTACCGCCGCTTCGGCAGCACTCTGGAAGGGCATCCCACCGCCACTTTCCGCTACGCCGAAGCAGCCACCGGCTCCCTGGGCCAGGGACTGTCCATCGGCGTCGGCCTGGCGCTCAATGCCAGGCTGGACAAGCTGACCTACCGGACCTATGTGCTGCTCGGCGACAGCGAGATGGCGGAGGGCTCGGTGTGGGAGGCGATGGAGATTGCCGCCCATTACCGGCTGGACAACCTGGTGGCGGTGCTTGATGTCAACCGCCTGGGCCAGCGGGGGGAAACCATGTACGGCCATAATCTTGACGCCTACCGGCGGCGGGCCGAGGCCTTTGACTGGCACACCCTGCTGATTGACGGCCATAACCTGGAAGAGATCCTGAACGCTTACCGCCAGGCTGACCAGTATGTCGACCGGCCGGTGATGATCATTGCCAGGACCATCAAGGGCAAGGGCGTTTCCTTTATCGAGGACCAGAACGGCTGGCACGGCAAGACCCTGAACAAGGAGGAGCTTGCCCTGGGCCTGGCCGAACTGGGGGAAGTGGATGAAGAGGTGCGGGGTTTTATCCCCCTGCCCCATGATCTGCAGCCGGATAGGCGGGTTGCGGCCGAGGCGGCGGCGCCTGTCTATGCAGCGGGAGAGCTGGTCTCCACCCGCGAGGCTTACGGCAGGGCACTGAACCGGCTCTTCCCGGCCTTTCCCGAGATGATCAGTCTGGACGGCGAGGTGAGCAATTCCACCATGGCCCAGCATTTCAAGGAAGTCCATGCCGAGCGCTTTTTCGAGATGTATATCGCCGAACAGAATATGGCCGGCGCGGCCCTGGGTTTTGCCGGCCGCGGCAAGATCCCCTTTGTCTCGACCTTTGCCGCCTTCATGAGCCGGGCCTATGATCAGATCCGCATGAGCCAGTACTCCGAGGCCAATATCAAGTTCGTCGGCTCCCATGCCGGGGTCTCCATCGGCATGGACGGCCCGAGCCAGATGGGGCTGGAGGACATCGCCTTTTTCCGCACCATTATCAACGGCGTGGTGCTCTATCCCTGTGATGCGGTCAGCACCGAAAAGCTGGTGGCTGAGGCGGCCCGCCACCGCGGCATCGTCTACCTGCGGACCACCCGTATGGACACGCCGGTGCTGTATGAGCCAAAAGAGGATTTCCCCCTGGGCGGCTGCAAGGTGCTGCGCGCCAGCGAGGCTGACCGGGCCGTGCTGGTGGCGGCCGGCATCACCGTGCACGAGGCCCTGGCCGCTGCTGAGGCCCTGCAGCAGGAGGGCATTGCCGTGGGGGTCATTGATCTGTACAGCATCAAGCCGGTGGATGCACAGACCCTGCGCCAGGCCGCGGCAGCCCCGGGCCTGCTCATCACCGTGGAGGATCATGTGCCTGAAGGAGGACTGGGGGAGGCGGTGCGCAGCGCCCTGTGGGACAGCGGAGCAAGGGTGGCAAGTCTGGCGGTCCGCCGGAAACCCAGAAGCGGCAAACCGCGGGAGCTGCTTGATTTTGAGGAAATTTCCGCCAGGGCCATCGCGGACAAGGTCAGAGAACTGGTCGGCAAAAATTGAGATTAAATCAAAAAAGAGGAGCAAACCAATGCAATTTCAAACAACTCTGTTGATGAGCCAGTTTGTCACCCACGATGTCAAGCGCTTTGTCCTGGAGCGGCCGGAGGGCTTTTCCTTCACGCCCGGCCAGGGGGTTGAGCTGATCATCGATGAGCCGCGCTGGCGGGACGAGGAGGGCCGGCCCTTTACCCCTACCTGCCACATCGACGACCGGGTCCTGGAATTTACCATCAAGCGCTACCCGGACCATGCCGGAGTGACCGACCGGCTCCATACCCTGACCCCGGGCGCCAAACTGCTGATTTCCGAGCCTTTCGGCACCATCAGCTACAAGGGGCCGGGCACCTTTCTCGCCGCCGGGGCGGGCATCACCCCCTTTCTCGCCATTTTCCGGCAGCAGGCCAGAAAAGGCGGTCAGTCCCGCAGCCGTCTGCTTTTTTCCAACAAGACCCCGGACGATGTCATCTGTGAAAAGGAACTGCGCCACTACTTCGGGGTAAATGCGCTGTTCACCTGCACCAGGGTCAGCGGCCCTGGCTATGGCGACCGCCGCATTGACCGGGATTTTCTGGAGGAATGGATCATCGACCGCAGCGGCTATTTTTATGTCTGCGGGCCGGAACTTTTCCTGGCAGAGGTCACCGCGGCGCTGCAGGAGATGGGCATCAAGGCCGAGGCCCTGGTTTTCGAGGAGTAGGAGAGGGAGCCGGAACCGCAGTTTATTGTCTGGTTCGACATCCTGCAGGACGTTGACCTGGCATTGATCATGGCGAGGAAGCTGAGACGGTGGACCACGAACCCCAAGCCCTGCAGAAAAGAGAGGCCGGCGAAGCGGCGGCCCGGCTGGTCGAGTCGGGCATGGTCATCGGCCTGGGCCACGGCAGCACCGCCATCTGGGCCTTGCGGCTGATTGCGGAAAGATTGCAACAGGGCGTGCTGCGGGACATCACCGCCGTGCCCTGCTCAAGCCAGGTGGCGCAGGACGCCCGCCAGGCAGGCATTGCCCTCACCGATTTTAACGATATCCCGGCCATTGATCTGACCATTGACGGGGCGGACGAGGTGGACCCCCATGGCAACCTCATCAAGGGGGCCGGCGGGGCTTTACTGCGGGAGAAGATCGTGGCCCAGGCCAGCAGCCGGGAGATCATCGTGGTGGACGGCGCCAAACTGGTGCGGCAGCTTGGTGAGCGTTGCCGCCTGCCGGTGGAGATCGTCCCTTTCGGTCTGGCCTCCCAGCTCCGCTATCTCGAAGGGCTGGGGGCGGAGGTGCTGCTGCGCCGCACCGCAGGCGGCGGGCTGTTTCGCACCGACCAGGGCAATTTGCTGGCCGATTGCCGCTTCGGCCCGCTGGCGGAGCCGGAAAAACTGGCAGAGGCCCTGCAGCAGCGGGCCGGCCTGGCCGGGCACGGCCTTTTTCTCGGCCTGGTCACCGATCTCCTGGTGGCGGATGCCGGCGGCGTTCACCACCATAAAGTCAGGCGTCCGCAGGACAAGCAGTCCTGAGCGCGTCATTACCATCACAAAGATTTTTCAGTTATCATCAGGCCGGTCAGCTGCCGGCCCAACCAAAACAAAGGAGAAACATCATGACTGACACCCCATCATCCCCCAATCTGGTGGCCAGGCTGCTGCTCGGCTTTCTTGCCGGTTTTCTGGCCACCCTGGTCTTTCACCAGCTGACGCTTTCGCTGCTGTGGGCCATCAAGCTGGCGCCTTTCGCCCCCTTTGCCATGGCAGCCACCAAGCCCTTCGGGGTGCCGGCCGTTTTTTCCCTGGCTTTTTTCGGCGGCCTCTGGGGCATCCTCTTTGTCCTGATCGACCGGCGTTTTCCGGCCGGTTACGGCTACTGGCTGCTCTCCTTTCTCTTTGGCGCCATCTTCCCCTCGCTGGTTGCCCTGCTGGTGGTCCTGCCCCTTAAAGGCAAACCCATGGGCGGCGGCTGGCACCCGCCGCTGCTCATCACCGCTTTTCTGATCAACGGCGCCTGGGGCCTGGGCACCGCCCTGCTGGTCAAGCTCTTCTCGCGCCGGCTGGGGCAGGCCAGAACGCCAGGCAAGCAGTCCGGCATCCAGGCGGTGCGCTAACGGCTCAACCGGCGGCAGAATGGTCGGGGAACCTATCAGAGGCGCCGAGATCCGGGGGCGGGGCGGCTGGCCGGGGTTCTGTGTAAAAAAAATGATTTATTTCTTTGTAACCGTCCGATTTTCGGCCTATTATGGCATCTGGCAAGCGTGCAATGCCGTAAGCGAAAGGAGAAACGATGAGCGATAAACTGCAAAAACTGACCACCCTGCTGGCTGAAATCTCCGATGTCAATAATGCCATGGCCCTGCTGGGCTGGGACCAGCAGACCTACATGCCCAAGGCTGGGGCCGAAGCCCGGGGCAATCAGCTCGCCACCTTGAGCCGCATCGCCCACCAGAAGTTCACAGACCCGGAGATCGGCGCCCTGCTCGCGGACCTGGAGAAGGAATTTGCCGGGGCGGAGCCGGATGGGGATGTGGCCCGGCTGCTTGCGGTCACCCGCCATGATTATGAGCGCAAGATCCGGGTGCCGGCCGACTTTGTCGCCGAGTTCGCCCTGACCACCTCCAGGGCCTTTGAGGCCTGGGTCAAGGCCAGGGCCGCCGCGGATTTCGCCCTTTTCCGGCCCCATCTGGAAAAGGTGGTGGAGCTGAACCGGCGCTACATCACCTTCTTCCCGTCCGCCGATCATCCCTATGACCTTTTGCTCGATCAGTATGAGCGTGGCATGAAGACCGCCGAGGTCCAGACCATCTTTGCCGGCCTGCGGCCCCGGCAGGTGGAGCTGCTTAAGGAGATCACCGCCCGGCCCCAGGTGGATGACTCCTTTCTCCAGGGACCGTTTGACCAGCAGCAGCAGTGGGACTTCGGGGTCAAGGTGATCACCGCCTTCGGCTATGACTGGGACCGCGGCCGCCAGGACCGCTCGGCCCATCCCTTTACCACCAGTTTCAGCATCAATGATGTGCGCATCACCACCCGTTTTGAGGCAAACCACCCGGTGGCCTCGCTGTTTGGCACCATGCACGAGGCCGGCCACGCCCTCTATGAAATGGGCTGCAGTCAGTCCTTTGAACGCAGCCCCCTGGCCGGCGGGGCGTCGCTTGCCGTGCACGAGTCCCAGTCCCGGCTGTGGGAAAACCTGGTGGGCCGCTCCCTGCCGTTCTGGGAGCATTTCTATCCCGAATACCGCCGGCGCTTCCCCGCGGCCCTGGGCCAGGTGGATCTCCGTACCTTCTACCGGGCCATCAACCGGGTGGAGCCGTCGCTGATCAGGGTCAATGCCGATGAGGCCACCTATAATCTCCATGTCATGCTGCGCCTGGAACTGGAAATCGGCATGATCGAAGGCACCATCGCGGTGCATGAGCTGCCCGCCATCTGGAACGCCAGGATGGAGGAGTATCTCGGCGTCACTCCGCCCGACGACAGCCAGGGGGTGCTGCAGGATGTGCACTGGTCCGGCGGCTCGCTGGGCTACTTTGCCACCTACACCCTGGGCAACCTCATCTCGGCCCAGCTGTGGGAGAAGATCCACGGCGATATCCCGGATCTCGATGAGCAGCTGCGCCGGGGCAGTTTCGCGGCCCTGCATGGCTGGCTGCGGGAAAAGATCCACTGCCATGGCCGCAAGTTCACCCCCCAGGAACTGGTGCTGCGGGTGACCGGCTCAAAAATCGACCCGGCCCCCTATCTGCGTTATCTGCGGCGCAAATACGGCGAGATCTACGGATTGTCGCCGCAATGAGTACCGGACCTGCTGTAGAGCAGGGCAAATAAAAAGGAAGAGGGCGGACATGCGAAAACTGGTCCTTGTCATCTGCCTGCTGCTGCTCGCCGCCGGCCCGGTGCGGGCCGCGGACCAGGCGGCGGGCGAAGGGCTGCGGGTGGAGGAGCTGGTCAAGTCAGGGACAAGCTGGGACGGCGCCCCGCTGCCGGCTTACCCGGCCGGTACCCCGGAGATCACCATCCTGAAAATCAACATCCCGCCGGGCGCGCAGCTGCCGCTGCACGAGCACCCGGTGATCAATGCCGGGGTATTGCTCAAAGGTGAGCTGACGGTGATCAGCAAGGACCAGCGGACCCTCCGGCTCAAAGCCGGCGAGGCGCTTGTCGAGGTGGTGAACACCTGGCATTACGGCAAAAACGAGGGCCGGGAAACGGCGGAAATCCTGGTTTTCTATGCCGGGGTGGCGGGCCGGCCGGTAACGGTCAAGCAATGACGGCAAAGGATCGGGAAGTGAACAGAGTCATCCTGCAGAAAGGGCGTGAGCGCTCGCTGCTGCGCCGGCACCCCTGGGTGTTTTCCGGCGCGGTCAAAGACCAGGAAGGAGATCCAGAGCCCGGCGAAACCGTGGATGTTTTTTCGGCTGACGGCCGCTTTCTGGGCCGGGGCGCCTGGTCGCCTGCCTCGCAGATCCGGGTGCGCCTCTGGAGCTTTGACCAGGAGGAGGAGATCGGCGGCTCTTTTTTTAAGCGCCGCCTGCAGGCCGCCATGGCCTGGCGGGAGGAACTGCGGATTCCTGAGCAGACCACCGCCTTCCGGCTGGTGTCCGCCGAGGCTGACGGGCTGCCCGGGCTGATTGTCGATCGCTACGGCGATTTTCTGGTCTGCCAGTTTTTAAGCGTGGGAGTGGTGCATTGGCAGGAGACGATTATCAAACAGCTGCAGACCCTCCCCGGGGTCCGCGGCATTTATGAGCGCTCCGATGCCGAGGTTCGTAAAAAGGAAGGCCTGCAGCCGCGGCGCGGCCCGTTGTGGGGCGAGGAACCGCCGGAGCTGATCGAAATCGAAGAGCATGGCCTGAAATTCCTGGTGGATGTCAAGCAGGGCCACAAGACCGGCTTTTACCTGGACCAGCGGGTCAACCGCCAGCTGGTCCGCTCTTTCAGCACGGGCAGGGAGGTGCTCAACTGCTTTGCCTACACCGGCGGCTTCGGCCTGGCTGCCCTGCGGGGCGGGGCCAGCCATGTCACCAATGTGGAGGATGTGGCCGGTCTGCTGGCCTTGATCGACAAAAACGTGCAGCTCAACGGGATTGCCGAAGAGCGGTGCACCACCCTCAAAGCCGATGTCTTTCAGCTGCTGCGGCACTATGATGCCGAAGGACGCTCCTTTGATCTGATCATCCTCGATCCGCCCAAGTTCGCCGAGGCAAAAAGCCAGCTGCTCCGCGCCAGCCGGGGCTACAAGGATATCAACCGGCTGGCTTGCAAACTGCTGCGGCCGGGCGGCCTGCTCTTCACCTTTTCCTGCTCCGGCCTGATGAATGTGGAACTCTTCCAGAAAATCGTGGCCGATGGGGCCATTGATGCCGGCTGCGATGTGCAGATGCTGCAGTGGCTGGGCCAGAGCCCTGATCATCCGGTGAAACTGCACATCCCGGAAAGTCTGTACCTGAAGGGACTGCTTGGGGTGAGGGTTGCCTGATGGCCGGAGAGGGGCGGGGGAGCATGGATTCGGCGGCAGGCAGCATCGAAGGCAATGTGGTCCAGGTGCTGGACAAGCGGATCTTCCGGGGCCGGGTGAGCTGGGCCGGGGGCGTGATCACGGAGGTAGAGGAACTGGGGGATGAAGAGCCGGGCTACCCCTATTTGATTCCCGGTTTCATCGACGCCCATGTGCACATCGAGAGCGCCATGCTGCCGCCGGCCGAGTTCGGCCGGCAGGCGGTGCGGCACGGCATGGTGGCGGCAGTGACCGACCCCCACGAGATCGCCAATGTGCTGGGCGCGGACGGGGTGCGCTTCATGGTGGCAAGCGCCCGCCGCACGCCCTTCAAGATCTTTTTCGGGGTGCCCTCCTGTGTGCCGGCCACCCCCTTTGAGACCGCGGGCGCCGCGCTGGACCTGGCGGATATGGAGAGTCTTTTCCAGGAGCCCGAGGTGCGCCATCTGGCGGAGATGATGAATTTTCCCGGCGTGCTGGCCGGTGATGCGCAGGTCATGGCAAAGATCGAGCTGGCCCGCCGGCTGGGCCGGCCGGTGGACGGCCATGCGCCAGGGCTGCGCGGCAGCGAGGCGGCGCGCTACGCAGCGGCGGGGATTAGCACGGATCACGAATGCTTTACCCTGGCCGAGGCCCATGACAAGCTTGCCTGCGGCATGCATATTCTCGTGCGGGAAGGTTCGGCGGCCCGCAACTTTGCGGCTCTCCATTCCCTGATCACCACCCACACCGACCAGGTGATGCTCTGCTGCGACGACAAGCATCCGGACGACCTGGCGGCCGGTTACCTTGACCGGCTGGCGGCCCGGGCCGTGGCCTTGGGCCACCAGCCCCTGGCCGTGCTGCGCTGCGCCTGCGTCAACCCGGTGCTGCATTACGGGCTTCCGGTGGGGCTGCTGCGGCTGGGCGACCCCATGGACGCGGCTCTGGTTGCTGATCTGTGCGATTTCCTGGTACTGAAGGTCTGGCTTGCCGGCAACCTGGCGGCGCTGAATAGCTTCACCCTGCTGCCACAGATTGCGGTTGCCCCGGTTAACAACTTCCGGGCCCGGCCCATTACTGCCGCTGACCTGCAGCTGCCGGCAGGCCAGGGCCCGCTGCCGGTCATCGAGGCCATTAACGGGGAACTGATCACCAGAATGCTCCTGCTTGAGCCGCGCCGGGCAGAGGGCGTGCCGGTAGCCGATCCTGAGCGGGACATCCTGCTGCTCTGCGTGGTCAACCGTTACCACGAGGCGCCGCCGGCCCTGGCCTTGATCCGCGGCTTTGGCCTCAAAAAGGGCGCGCTGGCCTCCAGCGTGGCACATGACTCCCATAATGTGGTGGCGGTCGGGACTGCTGCCGATTCCCTCTGCCGGGCGGTCAATGCGGTGATTGCGACCAGAGGCGGCATTGCCGTGGCGGACGACAGCGGCGTGGAACTGCTGCCGCTGCCCATCGCCGGCCTGATGAGCGATGGCGACGGCCAGGAGGTGGGCCGGCGCTACGCCGAACTGGACCAGCTGGCCCACGGGCTGGGTTCCACTCTCAGGGCGCCCTTCATGACCCTCTCCTTCATGGCCCTGCTGGTGATCCCGGAACTGAAACTGAGCGACCGGGGTTTGTTTGACGGGCGGTCTTTTTGTTTTGTTGATGCCGGACAGTAAAATGGCTGCCGCTGCGTTCGTTTTATCCGGCTATTCTCTTCCGGCGGGACAACTCGCATTTGGAGCGTATTCTTTGGCAATCCGGCGTATTTCCATGGTGCAATGAAGAAGGGCAGGTCAGATCCCGGTGTGTCGTATGCAGGGAAAAACGTATTTCCTTACTTTTCAACCCTTGACAGAAGTATCAATAGTGATACTATTTTAATATGGAAAAAATAGAAGAAGTCATCAAGAAGATGACGCAGAATCCTGAAGATATCCGCTTTGCGGATCTTTGCCGAATCTGTGATTTCTATTTTGGCCAAGCCCGGCAGCAAGGCGGCAGCCACAGAATTTACAAAACCCCGTGGCCAGGCGACCCAAGGGTGAATATTCAAAATAATAAAGGAAAAGCAAAAGCATATCAGGTTAAACAAGTGCTGAAGGCTATAGAAAGATTGGAGGTGGATCATGGCCCTGAAAGATGATCATTATACCTACCGTGTTACCTGGTCGGAAGAGGACAAGGAGTATGTTGGTCTTTGCGTAGAATTTTCGAGCCTCAGCTGGCTTGCCAAAACCCCGGAAGCCGCGCTGAAGGGCATTCGTAATGTTGTCGCGGATGTGATCAAGGAGATGAAAGAAAGCGGAGAGGAAGCCCCGGAACCTATCGCCACGAAAAACTATAGCGGTAAATTCATGGTTCGCGTCCCACCGGAAGTTCATCGGAGTCTGGCGATCCAGGCCGCGGAATCAGGCGTGAGTCTAAACCGTTTGGTGAGTACCAGACTAAGCCGATAAAATAATGGAAAAATTGCCTGCCCGGCGATGTGCTGCATGCCTTTCAGAAGAAAACGCGGAAGACCGGCGCAAAAGATATCGAATTGGCAAGAAAGCCGTACAGGGAAACAGGAGGATAAGCCATGGCCGAAAAATTCAACGATGTATGGGATGCGCTTATTGACGATCCCGCGGCACGGGAAGCATGCAAGATCAAAAGCAGCCTTATGGCGGCTATCGCCGTCCACCTCAAAGAGCGGGGCCTGACCCAGAAAGAGGGCGGCGAAAATCATGGGAGTCAGTCAACCCAGGGTGAGCGACGCCGTGCGGGCAAAGGGCGATAAATTCACCATAGATATGCTGGTCGACATGCTGGCCCGCCTCGGTCTGCACGTCGAGGTGGTCATGAAGGCAGCCTGATCGCGGGTTGCCGGGATTCCGCCTAAAAAATAAAAAGGGGCCAAGTCTGCCTTTGGCTTTTCTTTTGTCTTCCGCGCCGAGCAAAGACTATCCCAGCCTCTGCCCTCTAAGCAAGGGTTTCTCCTTCATGGCTCGCTGTAAAACCGCAGGAAAACTGAGCCGTCAGTGCCTGTTTGCCAGCCGTTCCCCCCGTTTCGACAGCGCGCAACAGTAAGAATCCTGCCGCAGTTGCTGCTTCAGCCGTGCACTCTGTATGCGGTGCGCAACCTTTTGCGGCGATATTCCCGTTGACAAAGACAGAATATAGCGTAGATAATTGTTAGGATGGTTGATTGGTAAACCCGGATTACGGTCAGGCTGCGGAACTCGCCTGGGAATCCGGGGCGCTTCCTTGCGAATTACAGGAGGCCCGTCGCCTATCTGGCAGCAAGCGGGGCAATTGCCCGGCTAACGGTCATTTCCCGGGCGGTCACTCTTGCACATAACGCTGTACCGGGGCTGGGGTAAAAGGCCTGCCCCATGGTGCAGCCGTCGGCAGCACAAACATATTCCCTGGAGGAGGACGACATGGAAGCACTGCACCTGATTCCCGTGGCAAAACCGGACACCAACAAGCTTGAAGAGGCCTATGAAGTCGGCGCTGATATCGAGGCGGTTTACAAAGGCACGTCCGTCTGGGTGCCAGCCTGTTTTCAGTACGACGGCGCCAGCATCCCGTCCGTCGCCTGGCAGCTGATCGGGTCGCCGTTTCATCCGCGCTTCATGGTTGCCGCCGTCTTTCATGACTGGTTGTACCACACGCACCTGCTTGACAAGGACTCGGCGGACAAGCTCTTCTTCGACTTGCTGCGCGCCAGCAACGTAGGGAAAACCAAGGCGGTGCTCATGCACGAAGCGGTGCAGAATTTCGGCGGCTGGTACTGGGAAAATGACAGGGATGACCTCGCCTACCTGAAAAGGCTGGCCAAGCGGATCGCCCAGGACGGCAGGGACCCGGCGAAGTATGGGCTTTAGACCGGCAGGGAAAAGACGAGATTGGCGAAGATCAGAAAGAAGGGCACGGTGAAAATGGCCAGGATGTACTGCACGAACAGGGCCCGTGAGGTGAGAGGAACATCGCCCCCGTATTCCCGGGCCACAACAATGTGATTCAAGGCAGCCGGCATGGCTGACTCGAGCAGCAGCACAAAGGCGAAGACCGGCTCTGGCTTGACCGCCGTGATCGCCAGCAGGGTTAAGGCGGGGATGAGGAGCATCTTGATGGCGCAACTGCCGGCGATCATGATTTTCCCGCGATCAAGCGGCGGCAGCTTTTCAGCCAGGGAGCCGCCCAGGACGATAAGGACCAGGGGAATGGTGGTCTCACCCACCGCCGCCAATGTTTCCTGCAGGAGCGGCAGGGCGCTCAGAGCCGATTTGACCGGGGGAAACAGAAAAAGCAGGGAGGCGAGGGTGGCCAGCAGGGGAGGGTTTGCCATGTTTTTGAGATTCTGCCTGAAGCCGCCCGGGCAATTGTTTCGTCCCACCAGCAGGATGCCGAACGACCAGAAAATAAGCCCCATCACCAGCATATAGACGAAAATAAAGAGAAGGCCGCTGGCCTGCCGGCTTTCCGGCAGCACCGCGGTCACCAGGGGGATGGGCAGATAGCCTGAGTTCTGCAGGGAGGCAAGCGAGAGAAAGAGGCGCTGGCCCGGCTGCTCTTTTTTCAGGATGATGCCGCGGCCGGCCAGGGCGATGCCAAGTCCGGACAGATTGAGGACCAGGGCCGCCACCAGGCACAGGCCCATCTGGGGAAGCAGGGAGTATTGCAGCTCCCTGCCGAGGGTGGCGATTATCAGGCAGGGCAGGGAGATGGCCAGAACGAATTTTGACAGGCAGGCAAGCGCCTGGCCGCTGACAATGTGCAGACGGACAGCACCGTAGCCCAGCAGGCTGATGAGAAAGAGCTTGCCGATGGCCTGCAGGAGAACAGTGTTGGTCGGTTGCAGGAGTTGAAAGAGCATGGGTTTTTCGTTTCTCCACCTGTGTCAGGTTGGTGAATTTGTCCGGGAGTGCCCCGGGAGAAGTCAAGATATCCCACCAAGCCGCAGAGTGCACAGGGAAAAAACGATGCATAAGAAATAAGTGATCGCCGCCCCGTTCATTGAGCATGTAACGCTGTTGCCGTATAAACATGGACTAAACTCCTCTTCCACGAACTTGACTTTCAGTTCTGATTAGATAGGATAAAAAGAGCGAAGTGTCTGCTGGCAGGGCTGAGCGGGCTGGGAACAAATCCGGCTGTGCGAGATAACGGCCGACACCACGGGCCGCGGAAAGTCACTGCCTATCCTGCCGATGCCACACTTAACGGGAATTTGGGGCAGCCTCTGTTGAGATGTGGGTATTTTCTCAAGGGCCACCACTGATCATCTATCTATCACCATTACTTCAAGGAGAGAAAATGGAAAAGACAATAGTTGCGTTCATGGTAATGTTCTGGTCGGTATTCATGCTGGGGGCGGCTTCAGCGGGGAGCGAAGCAGATGAGGCCAGGGCGATGGTGGAAAAGGCCGCGGCCCTGGTGAAGGCCGAAGGCAAGGACAAGGCCCTGGTTGAAATCGGCAATCCCCAGGGACAATTCGTCAAGGGAGAGCTCTATGTTTTTGCCTATGACCTGACAGGTACGATGGTTGCTCATCCGGTCAACCCAAAGCTGGTCGGTAAAAATCTGCTGGAGGTGCCTGATGCCGGAGGGAAGCTTTTCCGCAAGGAAATCATCGAGCTGGCCAAAACCAAGGGGTCCGGCTGGGTTGACTATAAATACAAGAATCCGCAGACTGGCAAGGTTGAAAATAAAACCACTTACATCATGAAGGAAGGCGAAGTTGTCCTCTGCTGCGGCATCTATAAATAGGGCAGGGGCATGTTGAAAAAATTGCGGTTACACAGCAAGATTCTGGTTGCTCCGGCCACTGTCATCATCTTCCTGCTTATTTTCGGGGCAGCAGCCTATCGGGGGATGTTTAACCAGAAGTCTGCCATCGATGATCTGTATCGTGTCCGCTTTGTTAATTACGTGGATATCTCCACGGTAATCAACCGGCTGACGGCGATCCATTCCAATGTTTACAAGGTTATCAGCTGGACGCAGTCCGGTTTTGAAGCAAAACGCATTGAGGAACTTGGCAACAGACAGATCAGCGATTTACAGGAAATCGAAAAAAGGATTAATGCCATTTTGAAATCCGGCGCCCTGAATGGTGAGGAGCAGAAGCTCTATCGTGCGGTTTTGCAGGATACCACTGAATACGCCAGGAAAGCCGCTGAGGTTATTGATATGGTCTCGGCTGATTTCGCCATGGCCACCACCATGATGGTCCCCACCGAAGACATCTTCCAGAGCCTCAGCAAAACCCTGCATACCCTGTGGGAACTGGAAAAAAATCTCAGCCGCGCGCAGTATGATTTTTCCTCTGGCAGTTTTCAGAAGGCGATGAATATCGGCGCCGGGGTGCTGTTCGCGGCGGTCATGCTGTCTTCTCTGGTCAGCATTGCCGTGGCGCGACTCATCAGTTCTCCCATCAGGCAGATCATTGCGGTGGTGAAACAGACTGCTGATGGCGATCTGAGCAAGGAAATAGTCATAGCAGCCCAGGACGAGATCGGCGACCTGGTTCGCTCCGTTGAAACCATGCGGGTGAAAATGGGAACGCTGGTGGGAAAATGCGTTGTCATGTCAAATACCCTGGCCGAAGCTGCCGCGCGACAGGCTGTTTCGCTGGAGGAAACATCTTCTTCCCTGGAAGAAATGGCGTCCATGACCCGGCAAAACGCCGAAAGCGCCACTGAGGCCGACAAGTTGATGACCCTGGCTAGGGATCTGGTGGATAAGACAAAGAAGTCAGTGGGAGATTTGAATGGATCTATTCATCAGATAGCCAGGTCGACCGAGGAGACCCGGAAAATCATCAAAACCATTGATGAGATCGCCTTTCAGACCAATCTGCTGGCTTTGAATGCTGCAGTGGAGGCGGCCAGGGCCGGCGAGGCAGGCGCCGGATTCGCCGTTGTGGCCGATGAGGTGAGAAATCTCGCGCTGAGGGCGGCTGAGGCGGCAAAGAACACCTCAGGCCTGATTGAAGATGTTATCCAGAAAATCAAAAATGACGCGGTGCTGGTTGCCTCAACGGATCAGGATTTCCATCAGGTGTCGCAGGCCACGGCAAAGGCCGCGTATTTTGCAGGTGAAATCGCCGCTGCATCCAAGGAGCAGTCCCAGGGCATCGACCAGATCAATGTCGCGGTATCCGCAATGAGCACCATGACCCAGGCAAATGCCGCCAGCGCCGAAGATCTGGCTGCACTTATGTCCATCTTCAAGACAGACGGCGCGGAAAGCGGGGATTATCGGCAAGAGGCTGATGAGCCGCATTCTGTTGTTGCATCCGGCGGCCCGGTTTGAGGGGCCGGCATTTTGACCGGGAGTGGTGTGGTCAGGACAAAAAAAGGGAGCAAATGAATCTCACTGCCCCGAGGGAAAGACCAGCTCCCGTTTGGCAAAGGGGCAGATGAAGATGAGCTGGTCGGCTTTGAGCTGCAGTCCCTCCTGGTTTTTGTTGCCAATGCCGTAACGGGGATCGCCCATGACCGGGTGACCGATGAGGTCGAAATGGCGGCGGATCTGGTGGAGGCGGCCGGTTTGGATGCGCACCATGACTTCGCTGGTGTTGCTGGCCGGATCATAGGTGAGGACCTCGTATTCGGTGACGGCCTTCTTGCCGTCCAGGGGGAGATCGATACGCTTGCCCGGGCGGCTCGCGATGTTGCCCAGCACCTGCACCTGGTAGCGTTTGGCGATCAGGTTCCGCTGCAGGAGCAGGGAGAGCCGGCCTGCCGCCTCCCGGCTGTGGGCGATGAGCATGAGGCCCGCCGCTTCCCGGTCGAGCCGGTGGACGAGAAAGACCTGGCGTGGCAGCGTAAAGAACAGCTCGACCTGGCGCAGGAGCGAGCAGTGATCGCCGTACCGGGTGCCCTGGGCCAGGAGTCCGGCCGGTTTCTCCCAGACGCTGTAATGGCCCTGGTCGCTGACGCAGCGGGCCCGGGGCGGGACCAGGGCCAGCAGGCTGGCATCATAATGGATGGCCAGCTGGTCGCCCGGCTGCAGGACAGCGGTGGCCCGGCGCAGCCGCTGGAGTTTGCCTTGCCTTTTCTTGAGCCAGACCGCGCCCTTGGTCATGGCATCCTTGATCCTGCCCTTGGCAAGCCCGGTCTTCAGGGCGAGCAGCTCGCAGGCCATCCGCGGGTCGTCAGGGGTGACGCTTATTTCCCGGGTGAATTTTTCCATTGCATGCAACGTGTGATAATTTCTGCTGCCAAGACGTTTTTGCGCATAGCCGGGGGTATCTCATCACCGCGGGTCACGAAGAACCTGTAGGGGCACCCCTCGCGGGTGCCTATTGTCCAGGCAACTATGTTCCCTCGGATTTTCAGGTGCCCAGCGGGAGATCCCACTTGCCGGGCCAATTCCCCCTCTCCGGGCAACCACAAGGGATTGCCCCTACGGGCACGCAAGATTTTTATATTGCCAGGGGGGTGGATACGCGGCCTTCAGAATGCAAGTATCCCCGCTTACTTCACGTCTTGTTCTGTTTAAAAATCGGCTCCAGCCCGCACAGCTCGGCATAGGCGGCGATCTCATCCTGAAACTGCCTGACGTAAGGGCAGTCCCAGATGGCCAGAATTTTGGCCTGGATGACAAAGGCGGGCAGGGTCCGGCCTTCGTACTCCATGTCCATGGCCGGTTCCCGCTCAAGCATATAGGGAAAGATCTGGGGCCTGCGGCAGACATCGGGACGATCCGGATAGATCCGGCAGCCGCCACTGTCAGGATCAAGGTTGGGGCAGCGGCTGTCACGGGGCAGGATCATGCTCCAGCCCTGGCGCCAGCGATAGAGAGCCGCCGGGCTGGCGTAAAAGGGGGCGCCGTTTCTCATCAGGGTCGGTTCGTCATCAGGGGAGGCGGCCCGGGTTATTTCATCATCAAAAGCGGGCAGGGCAAAGAAACCGGTTTCGCTTTCCGCCAGGGGGATTTCGAAAAACTCCTGCTCCTGCTGCTTCGCGGGGCCGGTGCAGCACAGGGTGCAGCCGCAGGGTCCGCAGAGCAGGCTGTTGATCTCCTCAAGCTCCCGGGTCAGCACATTCTGGCTGATCCAGCTGTCGAGAGCGGTGAACTGTTCAGCCTGCTGCAGGTTTTCATCGACAATGAACCGGCTCGGCTGCCGGGGATTCTTCAGCCGTTCAAAGGGCCGCATGGCGTCAAGATAGGGGCGCAGCAGAGCGGCCGGCTGCTCATAGCGGATGCCGGCGGTTTCCACCGGCTCAAGGAGTTCGGCCAGCAGGTCTTCCAGGGTCGAGAAGGGGCCGGTGAGATAGAGCAGACCGGCCAGCCTGGCCAGCGGCAGGATGGGGTTTGCCAGCCGGGCAAGACCGGGACGGCACAGTGCTATCTGGCGGGTGGTGAGCATGTCAATAGATAACGGGTTTTGCGGGAAAGATCAATGTTTATGGGGGGGAAGTGAAAAGTGAAAAGTGAAAGGTGAAAGGTGAAAAGAGAGGAGGGAGGAGGGAAAAGTAAGGAGTAGGGGCGGTTCGCGAACCGCCCTCTTTTTCCCCACACTTTGCTTGACCGGCAAGGCTCTTGAGACTATAGTGGCATTTTCTGCAGCAGCCGCCAACCTATCAACCAGCAACCATTTTCACCGATGACGCAGGCAAGCATGGAAACCATGGAAAAACAGGCGCTGACCGAGCATCTGCGGGATCTGCGCAACAGTCTGATTCGCTCCCTGATTGCCGTGGCGATGGGGTTCGGCGTTTCTTATTACTTTATCGAGGATATCGGCGCCTGGTATGTGCGGCCCCTGTTTGAGGTGCTGCCCAAGGGTTCCAGTCTGATCTTCACCTCCTACCAGGAGGCCTTTTTTTTTATCTGAAATTAGCCCTGGTGAGCGGGGTTCTGCTGGCCAGCCCGATCATCTTCTGGCAGATCTGGGCCTTTATCGCGCCCGGCCTCTACCGGCATGAAAAAAGGGTGGTGCTGCCCTTTTCCCTGCTCTCCTCCGTCTGTTTTCTCGGCGGCGCCACCTTTGGTTACTATATCGTCTTCCCGCCGGCCTTTCGTTTTCTCATGGGCTATGCCACCGATTTTCTCTCCGCCCTGCCCACGGTCACCGAGTACTTTTCCCTCTGCCTCCGTCTGCTGATCGCCTTCGGGGTCATCTTTGAGATGCCGGTCTTCATGGTGCTGCTGGCCAAGCTCGGCATTGTCGACCGGCCGTTTCTCTCCCGCAACCGCAAGTACGCCTTCCTGCTCTCTTTTATCATCGCCGCCATCCTCACCCCCACCCCTGACGTGGTCAATCAGCTGCTCATGGCCGTACCGCTGGTGGTTCTCTATGAGGTGAGCATCATCGCCGTCTGGCTGTTCGGCAGGAAGATCGCCACCGATGAAACACTGCCCGATGAGGCGGAGCAGTAAGATTTTCGTAAATCATCCCCTCGTTGCTGCCGGCAAAAGCTGGCCGCTCAGGAGAGATAGCGGAGGGCAGCCGCTGCCGCCCGTCTGCCGTATACCAGGCAGTTGGTGATCATCATGCCGCCGATCCGGTCCCCGCCATGCATGCCGGTGGTGATTTCCCCGGCGGCAAAGAGACCGCCCACGCCTGTTTCCCCATGCTCGCTGATCAGCACGCCGCCGTTGCAGGCCTGCACATGGGGAAGGATGTGGTTGACGAGCATGCCGCTTGCCTTGCGTACTACTTTGATGGGTGATGTTGCCGAGGCGGCGAGCAGGGGTGCGTCAAATTCTCTGTCGACCTGCAGATTGCTGATCGGTACATGGGTGAGGCGGGAGCGGGTGAGAGGGGAGGTTGGCGGCGGGATGGGAATTTCATGGTTGTTCGCGTCAATGAAACGGTGCTTGCCGTCGGCAAAATAGCCCAGCTGAAAACGGGGCAGGGCCGGGGAAACATCCTCCCACACCGACTGCCGGTACTCCATGTTGTGCAGGGGGATGCCGAGATCATGGAGGAGTTGGTAGCCGTCGCCGGTAAGTCCGGGCTCAACGATATGATGGGGGAAAGTGGCCGCGCCTCCGCCGCAGGCGAGGATAATGGCCTGGCAGGAGATTTTGATCTCGTGTTTCCCGGACCGGGCGATAAGGCCGGCGATGTGATCGCCATCAAGCAGCAGGGCGGTCGCCGCGGTTTTCTGCAGCAGACGGATGCCGGGCCTGGCGAGACGTTTGGCCAGCGAACGGTGTACCTGGCCGGTGGAGGTGATGACGGCTGCCAGGGGGTGGGGACAGAAACAGGGATGAAGCCGTTTGATGCTGCCTTGCGGGTCGCGGTGAAAAGCGGCTCCCCAATGCCGCAGTTGCCGGAAGGCATCGTATGATTCTTCAACCAGGATGCGGCTCAGGGAGGGGGAATTGGTGCCTCTGCTGATCTGCCGGATCGCGGCCAGGAGAAGTTCTTTTTCCTGGTCATCAACGGCATAGGTAATGCCCCAGCAATTATTGCGGTTGCGAAAGGTGGAGCCGCTGGCAAATATTTTCCCCTTGTCGAGCAGGACAATATCGTTGATCTTCTCCTGAGCGGTCAGGGCGGCCGTCATGGCGGCAAGCCCTGCGCCGATGATGACAAGTCTGGTTTTCAGCCATTCCAACGTGCCGCCGCCTTGCGCATGAGCCGAGCCGATCACCCCATTTTTTCAGGATGGCCAACTGGCCGGATAAGGGAAAGATCGTGGTCAACCATTTCCTGGATCATTTGTTCGAAAGGGAAATCGTAGCGCCAGCCGAGATGGGTTTCCGCCTGCTGCGGATTACCGACCAGGATATTGCCGCTGGCATCGTCACGGTAAAATTTTTCCACCGAATGAACATAGTCCTGGTAATCCAGGCCCACATAGGCAAAGGCAATCCTGCAGAATTCCCGCACCGAGTGCGTCTTGCCCGAGCAGATGACGTAATCCTTGGGGCTGGGTTGCTGCAGCATCAGCCAGACCGCTTCCATGTATTTGCGGGCATGCCCCCAATCACGCCGGGCCTCCAGGTTGCCCAGTTCCAGTCTGTCTTTGAGCCCTGTTTTTATTTTTGCCACGTGTGAGGTGATTTTGCGGGTGACGAACTCAAAGCCCCGGCGCGGGGATTCATGATTATAGAGAATGCCGCTGCAGGCAAAAAGGCCATAGGTTTCACGGTAGTTTCTGGTGAGATGAAAGCCGGCAACCTTGGAGATGCCGTAGGCGGAGCGCGGTTGAAAAGAGGTGTTTTCATCCTGGGGCACCTGGGTCGGGCGTCCGAACATCTCGCTGCTGCCGGCAAAGTAAAAACGGGCCTGCGGCACCAGGTCACGGCAGGCGGCCAGCATATTGTGGGTGCCGTTGATATTGGCGTTCACCGTGGAAAACTCGTCCTCGAAGCTGGCACTGACGTAACTCTGCGCCGCCAGATGATACACCTCGTCCGGCCTGCTTTTTCTGATGGCATTATAGAGGCTGGGAAAGCTTTCCAGTGAGCCGGGAATGAGTTCTATCCGGTCAAGCAGGTGGGCGATGCGATGCATCCGGTGAGCCTCATCCTCAAAGGCGATGCGCCGGACCAGCCCGTAAACCCGGTAGCCCTTGGCCAGCAGCAGTTCGGCCAGATAACTGCCGTCCTGGCCGGTGATGCCGGTGATGAAGGCTTTTTTGATCTGGGCTTCGCTGGTCATCGGGCTGTCTTAGGTGCCTTGCTGCAGTCTGTCATTGCTTGGATAATGGGGGCGATCATGGTCTCGGCCTCCCTGGTGGTGGCGATCCAGGAACTGAAATAGGCCAGGTTCTGGTCGAGTTCTTCAAAGATGCTCTGTTCGGCATTTTTCTCGCCGGCCGCCTCATTGAACTGCTTGCGGGCATAAATGAATTCATGGTGCGCCGCGGCGCGCAATGGGTAGAGGGCGTTGGCCAGATCAAGCAGATCCATGAGTCTGTCAAAGGCTTTGCCGGAGGCGATCACCGCCTTTTTGAATTTTTTGATGGCCTGGGCCTTCTTGTTCGGCATTCTGGCGATCTTCCACTGTTTCCTGGCCTCCTGGCCGTTTTTCAATCCTTCCTGGGCCGTGTGCCGGCTGGAGGCAACCGCTTTTTGCAGATCCCGCAGGCGATGCACCAGCGCTGCACAGGACGGTCTGGCTGTCTTGTGAAAGACGTTGCCGATAACCGTCGCAAAGGCCATCTGCTTATCGGCATATCTGGCCAGCGCCTCCTGCAGGGGCATGACCTCGGTGCCGGCAATCAGGGCACCGCCTTCGGTGGCGTCAATATAACGTGTTCCCTTGTTCTGGCTGATAATGTTCTGCAGGGCGAAGAGCTGGTTTCTCAGCATGGCAATGGTTTCAACCTCATCGCCATGCCAGCCGGGAATCCTGATCCGCTGTTCCCTGCTGAATTTTTTCCAGGAAACCGGGCTGCCCTCGGCATGATCCTGCTCGCCGCTTAAGGCCAGGTCAAGACCGATAAAGATCAGGGGGTTGCAGCCGGCAACTCTGGCCAGCTGGGTGGCTGCGTGGGTAACGGAAAGCATCTGGGGAAAGGTCTCCCCCTGGTCATAAAGAGGCGCCAGATAGAGGCGGAAAAGATCATTGACCCCGGGGATCACGAATTTCGGGCTGTGGTGAAATCCCTGGACGGTTTCCGGGAAGGCCTCCGGGGTCCAGGCCAGGGCAATGGTATCGTGGCGGGCGATAATCTCCCGCAGTTTAAGCAAGCTTGCCGCAATAGGATCAATGGTCACGATAAGGTGGGGGGTGATGCCGTGTTCGACCAGCACCTTGGCCGCACTGTCCACGGCAATGATAAAAATTCTGTTTTCCTGTCCTTTGAGCAGGGCGACGTTTTTGGTCAGGGAAGGCCCGGCGGCAACGCAGACCGCTGGCAGTCCCTGGGCAATATTCCTGATGGCCTGGATGCTTGCTGACTCGCTCAAGCGGGGAACATTGGCCAGGGTGTTTTGAAAGAGCAGCGATCCCTGCTTGGCAATGGTCTGCAGTTTCCCCTGAAAGTCGACGAGTTCGGACTGCAGCCTGGTGTGGAGCGGGTTGTATGTATCCGGAAAAAGCTCCTGCAGCTTCTGCTGGGCAACAAGGTGCATGGGCAGGGCGCGCAGAGCGTCATCTTCCTGCTGCAGCAGCTGAGAAATGTTGATGCTGCTGCCCACCCGCAGGACCACATTGGGGCTGGCCAGCAGAAATGAGAGGTCTACCTGCCGGAGAGCCGCGGCAAATATTTCCAGGTACGGCTCAAGGACCACATAGCGGAACCGCGGAAATTTCCGGAGGAGCAGCTTGATCTCATGGGCCAGGCCCATGCCGAGCAGAAAAATGATGGCGTTTTCCTCCTTGGCCAGCAGCGCGAGCAAATCGGCAAAACCCGCTTCGCTCTGCGCTGTCTCATGCACATATTCCGGCGTATGCGTGACAGGATGGGGGGCCTGGATGTTCAAACGGCCGTCCGCGGAGGCGGTGATCGTAAAATCAAGCGGTTGCCGGGCAGGACCGACAACGGCGAGCAGTTCCGGCCTGTGCTGCTGCAGCAGGATGACATTGTTTTGTAAAAAATCAGGTTGCGCTTCGTTCATAGTGTTGCTGCCTTTGGGGATTGGAGAATCTCCAGCATTTTCGCCGGCAGGGCAAAGTCCGGCTTGGCCCTGAGGGCGGCTTGAAATGCCAGCTCCGCCTTCCTGCCGTGGCCCATGAGTCTTGCCACCATGCCCTGCAGATAAAGAATTTTGGCTTGCAGGAAAACATGATATGCGGTGCGGGGACAATGACTGCTGCTCTGTTCCAGGCAGGCGAGAGCCCTTTTGTATTGTTTTGTATCATAGCAGAGGAGTCCATATTTGTACCAGAGGATGGGGTCGTCCTGCACAAAATTTACGGCCTGCTGAAAAAGCAGTCGTGCCCGCGAGAAGCTGGAGCGTTTGTGAAAGTAATCCGCCAGCTGGGTCAGGGCGTAGCCGAACTCCCGCTTTTCGGCAGCAGACCCGTGGAAGCACAAGGCAGCCTGGCGGGTGAGGGCGGCGATTTCATTATCCGCGGAGTCGAACAGCTGTTTGCAGCTTTCCGCTTTATCCGACCAGTGGCAGGGGATTTCGTCCTCCCTTTCCATGAGACCGAATACGCAGCAGACCGCGTTTACCGCCTCCCTGTCTTCTTTTCTCATATCCTTGCGCCACTCTTTTGTTCCTGGCTGATGAGAAATTGCCCCTTTTCCCGCGGGGATTTCGGTTTGCAGGAAGGCATGGGATTTTTCCTGCACAGCCTGCGGAAAAGCCAGCAGTTCCTCCTGGGTGATGCACAGCCGGCGTTTCGGGGCAAAATGGCTAAAGAAGTCATCAAGCCCCTTTTGTTTTACGCAATAGGCCACTGCCATGGCAAAGGCGCTGGGCGAAGCGAAAAGATGCAGACCGGATCGGCCGAATACCAGGGAAGAGTGAATGACCGCCCGGGGATCTCTGCTGATGGAGATGATAAGACTATCCGGGTGGGGAGCGGTGATGTGCTCGGGGATGAAGAGATAATCCGGCACCTTGTCGCCTACTACCCTGGCCTGGGCGCTTTCGGCAAAAACAGCAAAGAACCTGCTGGACACCTGGGTGAAAATTTCCTGAGGGTCTGATGATGCTTGCAGACACTGCTGATAGGTGGCAACAAGTTGCCGGATGGCCTTGTCGCAAAACCGGAGTTTGGGGGCTTGCTGCACCGGGGAACGGTCCACCAGGTTATGTTGCGCCGTTGTCTCGAAATCGGCCAGAAGATCACTGATGGGTTCCTCGAGTACCTTGGTGCGCTGCATGGTTTGCCAGAGGCGGAAAAGGAGATTGCCTTCCTGGTAGAGACAGGCCACCTGGGGGGAACGGTTGAGCAGCCTGGCCAGCGCCGTGGTGCCGGAGCGGGGGTGACCGAGAATGAAAAGAGGGATGTGTGCCGTCACTTCTGCGGTTCAGACGGAGGGGAGGCGGCCAGAAACTTTCGCGCTCTGCTTGCGCATCGCTGCGATTCTTCCAGCAGGGTGGCGTAACGGCTCTGGGTGTGTTGCCCGGTTTTCCTGCCCGGTCCATGCCAGCGCACGGAATAGAGCACCCTGGGCAGATGGTGAAAACGGCAGCCGGCCATGGCAAAACGCAGGTAATGATCGTAATCGTTGGCTGCCGTGTAGCTTTCATCCATCAAGCCCGCCTTATCGTGCAGATCGGTCCGGTACAGTTTGCTGACCCCGAGATGAAACCAGTCGGCCAGGCACTTTCTGAAGTCATAGTCGGGCAGCCGCATCTGCCGGACGATGCCGCCGTCGTCATTGACCAGATGCATATCGGCATAGACGAAGTCCGCTGCCCCGCTCTCCAGCACATTGACCATCTCCTCGATCATGTGCGGGTGGGGCAGATCGTCGCCGACCACGTAGGTGCAGTATTTGCCGGCGGCTTTCTGTAATCCTTCGTTATAGGTGCGGGTGGCGCCGATATCCCTGGCAAAGGTCATGATTTCTATTTTTCTGTTCTGCGGATAGGTGCGGAGCGGCGTGCGGATAATCTCCCCGCTGTCGGCAAGATGACTCACCGGTTCCATCTGTTGGGTGGCGATTCTGTCCATAAGCCCGGCCAGGTATGCCTTGGTCCCGTCAGTGGAGCCGCCGTCGACAATGATGATTTCCAGGTTGGCGTAGGTCTGGAAAAGGCAGTGATCCACCGTGGCCGGCAGGTATTGGCCCTGGTTGAAGGTGGGTATGACGATGGTGACCAGCGGGCAAGAGCTCATTTGGCAAGGCAAAATCCGAGGGTGATATACGGCCCGTGAAACTGGCTGACAAAGGTTGACGGATCCTGGAAAACCTGCTTTGGGTCAAATTGCGGCAGCTGGTCGGTGTCAAAGCCGGTTTCCCGCAGATCCGCGAAAATATCCCATTGACGGAAATAGGGCGCCCATTTTTCTCCGCCGTAAATATCTACGGTCAGCAGTAATTTTCCCGCGGGCTTCAGACAGCGACGCATTTCGCGCAAGGCCGGCCGGGCCCCCAGAGGATCGAAGAGGGTCGCCAGCCGGGGATGATGCGGATCCTGGGTCGGGCAGACGATATGTTCGAGGACGCTGATGCAGAAAATGGCGTCAAAGCTGTTGTCAACAAAGGACATCTGCCGCACATCCATGATGCGGTAGTCGGAGCGCTTTGTCAGTTCGCCAACCTCGGCCCCCCAGCACACGGAGTCGGACCATTGTCTTTTTTCCAGATCAATGAAGGTGACGGCATGGTTCGCTTCCAGGAAGGAAGCATACGGAAAGGTGAAGTCCGGCGCCACGTCCAGGATGCGCAGCCCGGACTCGTCCATGATGCCGCTTTGCTCGACGGTCCAGGGGTATTCCCAGTGCCTGGAGCCGAACGGTTTGGTCCCGCAGAGATTTTTGCCCAGTAGCGACAGTTTGTAACGGCTGATGGCAGCGTGCGAGGCGATGGCAAAAGAGGTTACTCTATTTTTCATGGGAGTCCCGGTGGATTGTCATGAAGGATTCGATGTCGTGGAAATCCCGCCAGTGGGCCTCCAGCCATTCATCGCCCTTGTCCCACCAGCAGAATCGCTGGAGAAAGGCGATCTGCTGCGGTTCAAAACGAAATCGCAGAATTCTGGCGGGCACGCCGACAGCGATGGCATAGGGGGGAATATTTCTGGTCACGACAGCGCCGCTGCCAATAATCGCGCCGTCACCGATCGTCACGCCGTCCTGCACAATCGCATTGGCGCCGACCCAGACATCATGGCCGATTGCCACCGGTTTATGTTCGGTAAAATAATTACGGTCCGCCAGGGGCGGGATGCTGGCTGAATTTGTCCTGGAGTAAAAGCGCGGATGAATGGCGACAAAGGTTCTGCTTGGATGTATGCCAAGCCCGGCAGTCACCCGGGGACCGATGGCGCAGAATTTGCCGAGCACGACATCGAACAGGCGGCACTCTTCCGAAATATAACTGTGATCGCCGAGAGAGACGTCGACCAAATGGCAATCGTCATAAACCCTGGTGCAGGACCCGAACTTGCATCGCTTGATCAGGCAGTGGCGGCCAATGGTCAGGCGGCCCGCCTGTCTGTCCTGCAGACGGAGAATATGCAGCGATTGCCGGAAGTCGCAGGCCGCGTTAAGCAGTGCTTCCCTGAGGAGTTTCAACCAGACCATTTTCTTGATTGCCTTTGCGGTCAGCCAGTTCGGCATCGATTTTTGTCTTGAGCCAGGCTGGCGGCAGCATGACGTCAAGACTGTCTATGAACAGTCGCTCCAGCTCCGGATCATGTGCATCGTGCGGGCACATTGCCAAGGGAAAAGAATACGGCGCAGGCTGGGTGACCGGAATGATGCGGTTGTGGGCGGAGCCCGTATTGGTGCCGCTGTCATCCATGCCGGTGTTGTTGACCAGCGGCCGGGCAGGCATTATGTGCCTGTAGCCCCTGTGCAAGGTGAGCAGGCCGAGGGGGATGGCCCAGGAGTCCACCATGTTATTCTCCACGGCATAGGCGTGGTAGAGCAGATCCCTGCCGGCGGTGTCCGGTACATCGGCAAAAGAGCCGAAAGGATTTTTTCTGCTGCGCAACTGGGGGAGGACGTCTTCCCAGCGGTCGCGCCAGGTAGCCCAGCCCCAGGGAAGAAAGCGGTTTGCCATAAACACATCAGAGGTACTGGCAGGCCTGAATGGCACCCGAATGAAATGGTAGGCGGAGATGGAGAAGATATCCCGGCGGTCTTGCCAGTATGCCAGGTTTTCCGTCATGAATTGCAGCATCTGGGGAAACGGCAGGCAGTCATCCTCCAGAACGATCAGCCGTTCTTCCTTTTCCAGGGAGAGGGTGATGCCGTTAATGAGGCTGTTTGCCAAACCGAGATTGTGCCCGGCGGTGATGATTGTTTTGTTTTTGAGCGGAAAAGATGCTGCCGCCTCCCTGGTTTGCTTGACCCGCAGCAGGTCCTGCTGGTTATTTTTAGGGCCGTCGCAGTAGATATAAATTCTATCCGCGCCCTGCTCTTGAAGAGCCTGGAGCACTTCTCTCGTCTTCTCCGGTCTGTTGTAAGCAAACAGTGCAATGGCAGGGACAGTCATCGGCTGCAATACGCCCGGGTAGAAAATTTTCGCAAGGGTTGCAAGCTACACTCCCGTCCGCGCCGACATGGCGGAGATGGCCATCGCCCGGCTTTTGGCGAGTCCGCCGAATTGGAGATCGCATTCTTTGGCAAAGTTGAAAACAGGCAAACGGTACAGCAACGGCAGGTTGTTTTTGTCTTCGGTGGGGGAGTAAACCGGCATAAGGGTCTTTTCTTCATTTTCCAGCAATGGAGCAGCAGTGGCAATGATCGCCTCATCAATGGCAAACAGATCGGGCAAAAACTCGGTGTCAGCATATTGTTGCACGTTATTTTTGTATTCGTCTTTCACCGCCGCGGCAAAATGCAAACTGTGCAGAGGGAACTCTGTCTGTCTGAATTGTCCATTTAAGGGGGTATGTCCCAGCACATTGAATCTGATGGGATTCTGGTTGGGGCTGAGCTGCGCCATGGTCGAATATGATGCCCCTGTTGCGCCCGGATTGAGATGCTGCATGGCCGTCATTCGCTCCCGGCTGATGACCCCCCTGAAGGGTGAAAGCAAAAGTATGTTGTCGCTTATTGTCCGGTCATGACCGCTGAAATTGAGCAGGGAAATGGCCCGGTGTTGCCAGGATACCCGGGGGCAGTTATTCGGGGAAAGCAAAACGGAAAAACCTGACAATTTCAAATTGGTAAAGAGACTTGTGCTGTTGGTGACGGCAATTGCCGTTGTATCCAGAGCCTGCAGGGTGTTGAGCAGGTGCGTGAATAACTCGTTGGCGAGATGCGGGTCGGCAATGAAAATGTTGTCCCGTTTATGGCGCAGGCAAAAATCAATTATTACGCGCATATCGGTATGCCAAAATCATACAGGTTGTTCTGCAGGATCATTTCCGCCAGTCTGAAATCTTCCTCGGTATCGATATCTATGGCCTCTATGGGATTGTTATGGAAGTATAAATCTGCGCTGCCGTGGGGGGAGACGTTGCGGTTTATCCCTAAAAAGGAGCCGGTTGTTTTGTAGGCGATGTTTGCCGGAGTTGTTTGGTCATGCCGATTTTTGAAAATATATTCCTGGTTTTTCAGGCAGATGTGCTCCGGGGCATAATCGACCTCCAGGCATGTCATGACAACGGAATGCGATGACAGGTTGGTCGTCAGTTCATTCATGGCCGCGAGACTTCGAAAGGGGCTGGTCGGGTAGAAAACGATGATGGAGCAGAGGGGGTAATTTTCTTCCATGAGATAGCGGGTCAGGAAATGGTTTGCCTTGGCGACGGATGAGTCATCTTTAGCGAGATCGGGGGGTCTCAGAAAAGGAGATTCGGCGCCGAAGGCCATGGCAATGTCGGCATATTCCCGGCTGTCCGTATTGACGAAAACACGATCCACGCCGGGCATGTTTTTGGCGAGGATGATGGAGTAGGCTAACAGCGGCAAGCCATTTAATAATTTTATATTTTTGTTCGGCAGTCTTTTGGATGATGACCTGGCCGGAATGTTGACGACGGTCTTGCTAAGGGGTCGATCAAGGTTGCTGAGCCAGTCATGATAAGAAATGCGCTTGGTAAAATATTTGACAATATCTGGGGAATCTATTCCGGTTGGGTTGACTGGTGGCACGGTTTTAGAGTTTCTGTTCATGCTGAGGTGGTAATGGATACAAAACGGTATAGGGGATTACGCCGGTAGGGGTCTCGCTTCCGGTTGTCTTTTTTCAGGCATATCCTTGCTGTAATCATCCAGGTGGCGCTTTGTGTCGTCAAAAGCAATGGTGCTGTTTCCTTTTACGCTTACACAGGCATGGCAGTGTTTGCATATCGGCATTTCCTTCCTGTTTTTATTCAGGTGAACCATTCGAAAAGAGTTTAACCGTGAAGAGGACCAGATATCTTCGACTGTCTGATCATGGATGTTGCCCAGCTTAAAGCGGTTATTATAGTCCATGCAGCAGGTAGTAACATCTCCGTCCCAAAAAACGGCTAATCTCTGCGTTAAATAACTACAGGGATTGAGTTCATAATTTTCATGCAAATCAGGGAAAGCATCCTCGTTGTCTCTGAAATTATGTATTCTGCCTACAATGATTATATCGGCAAGAGGAAACCTTTTCTCCAGGTCGGCTTTAGTCTTGTTAAACGCATCTCTATTGCTGCCTGGAATTGACGCCCGCAGTCTTACCCATGGCCTTTTCATTCCCAGCCTGGCGCGGGTCGTTAATAAGCTCTGTACAGTGTCCTCAATTTTTTGGTTGGATGTTCCAGCCTGCCTCTGTTCGCCGCATTGGCTGTGATGTGAATCAACCGACAGGATGATGGCATCAAGATTATTGGCTGTCAGCAATTTGTCAATTCTCTCCTGGGTTAATAATGTGCCATTGGTGGTAATTTGAACATCAAGGATCCCTTTTTGTTTCGCATATTCAATGCACCTGTCCAGCTCTGGGTGCAGAAAGGACTCCCCCCGGACTTGGAGTTTGACGGCACATAACCCTTTTTGGGCACCTTCATCAATGATCTTCCGGTAAAGGTCAAATTTCATCAGGCCTAATGGGCCCTTGATAAGCTCATTCTGAAAACAGAATTTACATTTTAGATTGCAAAGGCTGGAGAGTTCAATGTCAAGGTGAAGGGGAAAGTCTGTTAATATTTCGTAGTTGCCGGCTTTATGCCAGAGTTCTCTGTATATTCTGCATTTTTTGCTGTCTGGCTGCCCAGAGAAGCAGGATGTTATATTAACTGGCTGCATGGAGAAAGTATCTTTTGCGCTTCAGATCTATTCCGCGGTTTACTTTTACAGTTATGCCCTAAAATATCATATATTCCGCCTACCGCGGACTCTTTGTCGCCGATCATTTTTTTGGGATAGGATAAGAAGTCTGCTTTGTTTTCAACAATTTTCTGCAGATAACTGCAGATCGAATCTTTCGATTTCGCATATATGAAAGCGCCGGAGTCATGAAAGTCGGAAAACATGTCGAAACCTTCTTGGTCTAAAATAATTGATTTCTTATTGCATAGGTATGCTTCAAAGGCAACTGTTGAGTCAAATGTGATATGTGCGTCACAATGTTTTAAAAGCAGATAGAGTGATGCATTTGATGCAAAATCTCTATTGTAGTTATCTATTCCGTATTCCACTAATAATTGCTTTAGATCTTCGGTGTCCATGCCGAATTGGGGATGGCTGCGAAATAACCATAGCCAGTTTTTTGGCAAATGCCGTATTGCTGCTAAGAGCTCCTCTGATATAATCCTGGTTGTCAGTAAAATAACTTTTCTATACGGCTTCTTAAGTGCTGTGAGCCGGGCAAGCTGGTTTTTGCTTTCAATGCTGGGGCACCTTGACCATATGCCAGGCCAGAGATATCCTCCTTGAATCACTATGGGAGAGGAGTCGAACCTGCTGAACCATTTGTCGATATTGTGGGCAAATATATCCCCCCAGGCCCAAAAATGAGTGGGCAGGAGGTTATAGCCCTTTCTCGGCCAATTTACCCAATGATGATATACAATATTGCTGTTTCCCTGGAAGCCGTGTTGGATATCTACTGCAGCAATATTCAGCTCTCGGCATGCCAGGATGAGCCCTTTTACCGGGAGGGATTTACAGCAGACAAAGAAAACAGCTTCTGGCTGAATTGGGGAAAGCAGTTCTTTGAAAAAATAGGCATACTCCTTTATCACCAGCAAATGGTGCAGCACAATTGTAGAATGAAGGTCAACGTGAATTTCGTTGATAATTTTTCCCCGCAAGGGTTCAAAAAAAGTTTTAAATGTATTCTCTTGATCCAGGACATGTTGCCGGCTCCTTTTAAGTGTAATGAGTTGCGGCGGGTAGAGATGGCTGTCTTGCTTATGATCCAGAGGCTGAACAATTTCAAATTTTGCGCATTCAAATTGTGCAGAGAATGTCTCGAATAAGGGATCAATGAGGGCATTGTATCTGTTTTCTCCTACCCACTCTCGATTGTCGCTGTTTCGAGAAAAAAAGAGTATTGCAGTCCCGCGGTATTTTTGCTGAAGCTGCTGGAGCAATGACTCCTCCCAGCTTAACCGGTTGTAAAGCAAAAAATTATTTATTGAGGCGTAGGCCAGGTCATTCTTGATGGTGTGAAAAAGAATTTCTCTGACAATTGGCCAGATATGTATTCCTTCCCATGTCAGGTTGTCCTGGTCTGGATCCAACCCTTTTTCAATGGAAGTAATCTGCTTGATAATCTGCGATGATTTCATAGGTAATGGCTTTATCTGTATCTACCAAGGCATTTCAGCGGACGGGAAAACCCATTTCTTTCAGGGACTCTCTTGCGCCGACAGGGCTGATGCTGGTGTAGTAAAAAATACTGGCCGCGGCGACCGCCGATGCATGGCCCTCATTGAGTACCCCGGCAAAATGAGAAATATCGCCTGCTCCTCCGAGAGCGACCACGGGCACGTTGACATGATCTGCGATACTCCGAATAAGGTCAACATCATATCCCTTCATGGAGCCATCGTGATCAATGCTGTTGACGAGCAATTCGCCCACCCCCAGCCGACAGAGTTCAATCGCCCACTCAACTGCGTTTCCTTTTCTTGCCTGAGAGCCGGATGCGGAATACACTTCGGGTTTTCCGCCGATGCTCCGCTTCACATCGATGCACCCCACGATACACTGACTGCCAAAAATGGCCGCTGCGTCAGTGACCAGGGCGGGGTTGTCAAATGCCGCCGAACAGATCACGATTTTGTCGGCGCCGATCCGCAATAACCGACGAACGTCATCCACACTTCTGACCCCTCCACCAACCGTTAATGGCATCAACGACTCGTTGACTACGTCCTCCATGAGTTCAAAATCCGGTGACCGTCCTTCCGGCGTAGCATCGATATCGAGAAATATGTACTCATCGACACCTTGCCGGCTATACTGTTTGACATCGACGACCGGGCTTCCGTAATTCCTGTAGTCTGAAAAACCTATTGATTTAACCGCCTGGTAGCCTCTGCACAAAGTAACAGGAATTACTCTGGTTTTAAGCATCCCCGCCTCCTGCCGCGGAACTGCGGTTCTCCAGAAAATTCGCCAGGAGTCGCTCGCCGTGCTTGAAACTTTTTTCAGGATGAAACTGGACGCCAATGACGTTTTGCCGCTTGACGGCACAAACGGCGTCACCTCCATACTCTACGGTAGCCACCACCTCCTGGTCGTCGCGACATTGAAAGTGGTAGCTGTGGCAGAAGTAGAAGTCCGCCCCCTGCGGAATCCCGGAAAACAGAGGTTCATTCAGCTTGAAGGTGATGTCATTCCAGCCCATGTGGGGAACGCGCAGTTGCTTGCGGTCCGGAAACCGGATCACCTTCCCGGAAATCAAGCCAAGCCCTTCAATGCCGCCGTTTTCTTCGCTCCAATCTGCAAACAGCTGCATTCCCAGGCAGATACCCAAAATCGGCTTGCCTTCGGTCGCCTGCTCTTTAATTACCTTGACCAGCCCAAATTCCCGCAATTGCCCCATTCCCTGGCGGAAACCGCCTACTCCAGGGAGAATGAGACGATCAGCGCGTTGGATTTCGTCAATGTCTCGGGTAAGCAAATACTCTCCGCCCAGCAGCTCGATACTCCTTGCCACTGAGCGGATATTCCCGGTTTGATAATCGATGATTACGACACGCATTTTTTAAAACGGATGGGTTTGCTGGAAAGCCCGGTTACCAAGGCCTTTGTCTGGGGCTTTGGATCAGTGGCAATGGCATGCGAGATCAGGGTTGAGCAGGGAATTGCTGAGAATGCGCGCACGAAGGTTGCTCTGCTGAAATACCGGTGTCATGTGTTGTATTGCTGCCTGTTAATCATGCGTCCCACCGGCACGGTAAACTCTTTCGATAATGTCTGGTTTTCGTACCCATCTTCCCTCCCTCTTCTCAAGCACCCGTTTATTTGCGAACGAGTCGACTGTTCGGTGGAACTCTCTTTCAGGCATTCCTGTCCACTCGCAGAAATCATTGATGATTCGATCGGAGAGCCGACCGTCAAGCTCTAAGACGATCGCAATGCCATCCTGACGGCTGAGGACACCATTACGGATATCGATTGATGTTTGCGTGGTTGCCCTGCCGAATCCATATTTTACAAACATCATGTAGTCGTGCAGTTCGATAAACCAGCAGTCGACATTCTCAAAGTCCCAATAGGCCCCCGCGTAAGGCCCGTCAGGGTGGGGGAGAAAGCCGTAGCTCTTGGCAATCTCAACGTTTCGTTTTGAGTCCCATTTGAAATAGTAGCCGAGCCTGATGGTATTTATGTTGAATTTTTCGAGTTCAGCCTGCGTTGGAAATTTTGTGAATTTAAGGTCAGCATTGCTGATGTCAAGGCCCTGCCGCATGGCATCCGGTCGGCACCCCAGAAAACAGAATTCCTCCCGCCACCGATCATCCATCACTTTCCTGTCGCGGAAGAACTGTGGGCCGCCGTATTCCATCTGGCCGTTTTCACCATATACCACCAGGGGGATACGGAATCGACAGGCTATCTGAACCGGCACGGTGTGGATCCCGATATGGCACGCCCAACAGTGGTCGCCAACCCTCGCCAGGCCTTCACGTCCGAGCTTTTGATAAACCTTGGGGTTGATATCGTAACTGATATGATCGACACCGATTGAGCGTAGTGCCTGCAGGTTGTTCCTGCCGTTGTCGGTCAAACGGCACTGGCCGAAGGTGACCGCAAGAGGATTCATTCCATACTCTTTCTTGAGAAAGTGGGTCTGATATATACTGTCCTTGCCGCCACTCACCGGCACCACGCAGTCATATTGACTGCCATCATGGCAACGGTATTGATCCATCAGTTCCTCAAATTCCCGTTTCCTCTCGTCCCATGAGATTCCGTTTTCATGGGAGTGTTTTTTGGCAGCGGTATGACAGGCGTCACATACATTTTTCTCATCAAAATAAAGATGAGGGCGAGTGTCAGGGGTTGTACATTTTTGGCACAGTTTCATAATGTATTCTCATTTTAAGGAGGCGGAGTCCTGTCGGATCCATTCTTGCCATGATTCAGCATAGCCTTGCCGCAGCATGCGACGATATTTATGGGACTCTTCCTCGTCTCCCAGCACTGCATAGGCATCGGCGACGCCAGCCAAACATTCGAAGAGCGCCTGCCGGTACAGCTCATGGTCTTTATCTCCGGCACGGAGATGAAACAGGGCCGGATCGGCGAATTCGCACTGGCCGTAATCTTGATACATATCCCGATTATTCATATTAAGTTCACACCAGTGAACAATTTTCCAGATAAGGCGGAAGTAGCCCGCCAATGAAGGGGTATTCCTCAGGCGGTTTAAGGTCTCGGCAAGCTCACTTAACGGCAGCGTAACATTGGCGAAGTCGTCAAATACCCTTATATTCGGAAATATGTGTGGGATGGCGTCCACCTTGATACCCGAATAGCCCTGGGTCCAGGTGTTGATAAACCAAATGGTATCGACGCCCAGGTCGCTTGCCAGTTCCTGGTACTCGATTAAGGCGCGTTCGCTGTTTGCCTCTCCGAAAAGCACCTTCTGCCAGATTATTTCCGGATGGTCGACATGCAATTTCCGCTTGTGTCCTGCGATTTTCTTTGTCAGCTCAATCACTTTTCTCACGTCACCCTGAACCCGGTATCTGGAATAACGTTCAGGATTGAGGTCGTCCAGGGCGATTTTAATTTTATCCAGTCCACTGCTGAGGATTTCCTCGGAGAAGGGAATATTGCCGTTGGTGTTTACCAGAAAATTGGTTTCAAATGCTTCTTTGGCTTTCCGGACCATAGCCCACACATCTTCATGGAGTCCTGGCTCGCCGAGCCCGCTGAAGTAGGAGTATTTTATTCTCATCCCGGCGGAGGCGATATCGTCGATAATGCGGTCGTAAAGGGCTGGGTCGAGTTTGTGCGGAGGCTTCCTCGGGTATCTGCGTTCACTTCCCTTTATGCCATGGGCGCAAAAGAGACACGCCAGATTGCAGACCGCCATCGGCTCCATATGGGCCCATTCAATCTCAGTGGAGAACAGCTTTTCCTGCGGTTTGCCGGCAGGGTCGAAATAGTTGCATTTCATACAGTGTTTCGGGAAGGGCAGCCGATTGGCGAGAAACGAATGGCGGAGGCGATTCATCGTCTCAGCCAAATACCAATCGTGGATGAAATTGAATTTTAAGCCGTTTTCCGGCAAGTCAGCCAATACCACTTGCTCCCCGGTTGAGCAGTAACAGTTGATTTCGCGATTGGCTCGCAGGTAAAAGCCCCTGACCATTCGACAATCCATTTACCCCTCCTCTGTTATTTTCTGCAGGAGGTACATGCAGTCAATGTTGTCCCCTTTCAGGTAAGGAATCAGCTCCTTGCGGATCATCTCAAGTTGAGGGTAACGGAGACGGAACATCTCGCCGTAGTCGGCTTTCCACAGGGCATTCCTGTTCCCCCGGTACTCCACCTCCGTCATCTGTTCGGCATAATATTCAAACCCCCACACCGTGCCGGCAGTGACCCGAACCATCTCATCCATAGCCCGATGGAGTTGCTCCGGCGGGATATGGATGAGGACGCCGGAGGTAAACACCAGGTCAAAGGAGGCATCATCGAAAGGCAAGTCGAACGCTGATCCCTCGATTAATGCGATCCCCTCGTTGCTGGTATTTGAAACCTTAATTGCGTAGCGTTGCGGCTCAATCCCGGTCAGGTTGGTAAAACCCATTTCTTGCAGGAGTTTCAGTTGGCCGCCACTATTGGCCCCTACCTCAAGAATCCGTGCGGAACGGGGGAGATTCCCTATAAACCGCTGGTTGAACCTGCTTCGTGAAGTTCCGTAATGACTGACGTAAAGCTTGTCAATGTCACCAGGTGAACGGGTGCAGCGATCGGTGTAGTCCTGACCGAATTTGCCGCGCCAGAAATTGAGCTGTTTTCCGTATGTCATCGCATCCATTGTTCCATCTGTTCCCTTGCCGCAGGTGATGAGGCAGTAAAATAACGCTTCGACCGTCAGTCCAGTGCCCACCCGGAAATGGTCTTTTCGCCCGCTCTCTGCGTTTTGCTCAAAAAATTACCCTCGGAATATCATTTATATGGCTGCGGTAATTTTTTTTGCATGCCTCGGAGCCCCGTACCCCGCTTACCTGACCTCGTAAGAAAATCTTCATCCCCGGCTGGACGGTCATTGCTGGTGTTCAGTCTCTTTTTCGCCTCCTGCAAAAAACGCATCTGGTTTACCAAGTCGTACTCCCAGCGTTTGTCGTCATGCTCTCTGCTTGCCAAAATAAATATAATGCGTTGGGCAATAGTGAAAATGAGATATTTCCACAGGTTGTCGAGGTAATTTTCGGGTAAGCCATATCCGTGCAGAAAAGTATTTTGCGCCTTTCTATCAGCGTGAAAAAAACGGAAAGCGGCAAAGGCAATATCGACCTCATACGCGGAGCTTGATGCAGAATCGAGATCAAGAAACAGGATCTTCCCGTCGTGGCGGAGTACATTGCCAGGATGAAGATCCCCGTGGATCACGTCCTGACAGGTTGCCCTCTTATTTTCAACCTCTTTGATCAGGGAAACAATGTCTGCCAATCCATATCTTTTGGCCGGCCCGACAAGGGATGGCAGCAATTGGTCGAAATGGCTGCGCAGAGGTTTTGTCAGTACACCGGCAAGTGCTTTGTGCAGCCTGCCCAGAGCTCGGCCGAATTTGGCTGGCTCCTGAGTTACTGAAATTGCATCATTTTTAAGTAAAGGCTGAAGGGAGAACACATCGCCACGGCTAACGCCAAAGATGTCTCCCTGGCGCGGAGGAAGGAAATCAGGGCAAAGCCCGCTGGCAATGCTTTTCCGATAGATGGTTTCCAGCTCCCTTATGCCGTCTGGCTCCAGAGTGATATGCCTTTTGAATAAGAACGTTCCGGAATTGTCATGAAGTAAAACCTTGTCTGGCGAGATAATTTGTATCTTTTTAACTTGATTTGGTAATCGATACAGCTCGTTGACCAGGGTAAGGATCTTCTCCCGGTTTAATGGAAGCATTTCTTTTATTTCAGCAGACATGGCGCAATAAGACGAGCTGTTTCCAGATCCCGTGGATAATCGATGTCAAGACTGAAAGGCCAACAAAGCTCAAAACCTGTCATGGCCGGATCAAAGAAGCGTTTAGTTTGCTTAAAAAAAGCTGCATCAAAAACGAGTATGGCGCCATCCGGGTAGTACGAAGGCTCGAATTCCTCCTTGAGCAGGCGCTTTATGGGCATGCCGGAGAGAATCTGCCCGTTACGTTTGAGAGTAATTTCCGGTGGGCTTGCAAAACGGGTAATGGTGATCAACGTCGGAGCGTAGGCCAAGGCAAACTCCTGACACGCCTCCTGGATCTGCCTGGCGGTGCGGAAAGGATGACAGGGGGTCAGGAGGCATATGGAACAGGCTTGGGCCACCTCTTGATAGTGATCCTGCAGATAGGCAACCACGTCCATCATGCCTATGTCATCTCCGGCAAGCAAGGGAGGACGACGGTCAAGAATCACTGGAAAAGCCTCCACTCCGGAGGCGATTTCATCATCGTCCGTAGAGAAGATGATATTCTTGAAAATGCCTGCTGCCAATGCAGCCTCCAAGGTCCATTGATAAAGAGGCTTGCCATGGAGTGGTTGCCTGTTTTTTCCCGGGATTCTGCGTGAACCTTTTCGTGCCCCGATGATGCAAACAAGTTCGCTCATAGTTTTATCCGAAAGTTCCTGCGGAGTGACGTGTTTTCCATGCCGAAGCTCCGAACTTTCGTGGTTCGCTGTGGCTGGCCGACCTGGTCCAGCCATGCTGGTTAGCCAATATCTTCCCAGGAAATGAATTCTCTTTTTTTCTTGGGCCGTTTGAGGCTGCGTCCCACTACCTCGTCCCAGTATTCGGCTCCGATTCCATGACGTGGTCTGGCGAAATCAACATTCTCAAGATCGATGAAGCATCCCGGGGCAAGGTCTTTTGCCGCCACCAGCGACATCCGGTTGCGGAGGCGGTACTGTTCCTGCTCCGGCGTTAAATGCAGCGGATCCATGGGCTGCAGGGCCAGATAGACCTCCCTGATACGCTGCAGTTGCCCGGGCAGATCGGTAATGGAGACGGACCAATTGCGTTCCGGTTCCTGCACGAACCGATCCTCGGAAATCGGTTTTTCGAGCACGCAGGCGCCAAGGGCGGTGGCGGCCAGCAGCATGTCGTAGCCTTCATAGTGGTCCGAGATGCCCGCCGGCACCCCCAGGATCTCCATGAGGCGCGGGATCTGTCGCAGATCGTGCCGGTGCGCCGGCGCCGGGTGGCCGGCCGGGTTGTGGTTGACCACGATCCGCTGCGCCCCGGCGCCGCGCAGGGTCGAAACGGCCTGCGCTATCTCGTGCAGATGGGCGCTGCCCGTGTCGAGAAAAACGGCCAGGCCCGAAGCGGCCATGCAGCGCAACAGGGGAATATGGATAAGATCGGGTGAGGCCGCCTTGACCGCCGCCGCACCGATATCTTTGAGAAATTCGACGGACTCCGCATCGTGGGCCGTGGCCATGAAACTTACCCCCAGCCGGTCGCACTCCTTTTTGATGACGTGGTGCTGGTCGAAACTGAGCTGAAAGCGGGCCATGTGTTCGGCAAGGAGTTCCGTTCGCGTTTCTCCGTTAATTACGTAGGACGTGGTCAGGGCAGGGTCGCCGACCAACCGGTCAGCTTGAAATGTTTCGGTTTTCACGCAAGGGGCACCCGCAGCCGCAGCCTGGCGGGTCAGCCGCAGGGCCACTTCCAGGTCGCCGCCGTGGCAGATGCCCAGTTCCGCGACAAAATAAGGCGGCTCACCCGGGCCGATCCGGATGCCGTTGATGTCAAGGTGTTTCATTGTCATCGTTTTCGATTGCATGGGTCAAGGTTCCGCAGGGTAGTGTTTGCGGCAAGGGTACCCATCCAGAATAAAGCCGGCCAGCGCTGCCGTGAATGCCGCGGCGTCCCAGATGCCGAGGCCGCGCTGCACCCAGCCCAGCTCGGCCAGAGCCGTGATTTCGTCCGCCTCGCTGCGGGTTGAGGCCACGGGCAGAAAAGGCATCCCCAGGGCCAGGCATTCCTGCATGGTCCTGCCCCCGGCACAGACCAGCAGGTCATGGCGCAGCATTTCCGTAAGCAGGCATGCCGGCGCCCTGACGACATCGAAGCGCTCATCACCGGCGGTCAGGCGCAACAGTTCGCCGGCCTCACCGTAGCCGGGGCCGAGCACGACCGTGAAACGGGCCCGGCCCCACTTCCCTGCGGCCAGCGCGGCGACCACCCGGGGGGTCAATCTGGTGGGATCCGAGCCGCCGAAGGTCAGCAGGATACTCGGATCGCCGGCAGCCCGCGGGCCGCGAGCCACGGGCACATTGCCCTGGATGAAGTGCTCGGGGCCGAGAAAAAGCCGTATGCCATTGCCCGGCGCAAGGCGGGCCGCCGCCGCCGCGGCCCGCACGCTGCTGTTCAGCACGGCCGTCACCCGGGGGAAGACAAAGCGGGCGTCATCAATGAAAATCACCCTGGCGCCTGAGTCGTTCCATGCCTCCAGGGTAGGGATGTCAAGTTCCGGGTAAGGCAGGTCCACGATTATCCATCGCGCGCCAAGGTCGTCGACTAGGCGGGCCGTGTTTTCCAGGCGGTCGGCCGGGCCGGACAGGGGCAGGACCGTAAAACCCCGCTGCCGCACAAACCGCATGCCCTCCTCGTCCTCGGCCATCAGAAAGGTCGATTCGCTCCCCCTCTCTCGCAGTGCCTCGGCAACCTGCAGGCAGCGGACGACATGGCCGAAGGAGAGGCCCGGCCGGCGCGCCCCGTCCACCCGGATGGCAACTTGTCCGGGAACATGGCCCCCGAAGGGCTCGTCGATCCAGGTGCGCAGAGGCCGCCAGACAGGAAAGCCGGGCCCATTCATGGCATTTCTCCTTGATCCGCGAGAAGGGCCTTCTCCCTGGCCAGGAAGATACAATCCGTATCTTCTTTAGGTACAATGCCTTCCAATATTACCGGAACCCTTTGCGCCAGTTCCACAGCTTCCCGGGGGGGCGCCTCGTCTATAACGGAGAACAGGGCGTGGAAGGGACTGTAGCCCATATACCCCCTTGCAGCATAGGGGTCCTGCTCCAGTAAATGGGTGGAGTAGCTGACGTGCATCTCCTGGATGCGGCCGGCCAGGGACGGGTGCGCCAGGAAAGTCGCCAGGCAGAGTTCCTGAAAGTCGGCTACGTGGGTAATATCGAGGCAGAGGCCGAACTCGGGACAGGAGCGGAAAAGTTCGAGCAGGTCCTCCGGACGATAGCCCCAGCCGGCGTCGAAGCCGTTGTTTTCAATGAGGATGGTGGTGCCGGGCAGGCAATCCCGCAGAATCGCAACGCGTTGCGTTCGATTTTTTTCCAGGTGGTGGGCATGCAGGATGATGCGGGGGGTCTCCAGTTCCTGCAGCACGGCGTGCAGCCGCTGCAGGTCCCTGGCCGTCTGCCGGCCGTCCAGAAAGTCCGGGTCCGCATCGCCGATATGCACGGAGCGGTAGTCGAGTTCGCGGAAGGCGCGGACGAAGTTGCGCGAGAAGCCCTGATGGGGATGCAATCGTGCCGGGGTCAGGAATATTTCCAGGCCCTGCCAGCCACCCCTGGCAACCAGTATCTCGAATTTCCGTTCGCAATCGGCGGGCGTGCCATGCAGGGTGCGGCGCGTCGCCTTGTCGAACCAGAACCACAGGGTGTTCATGGCCGGATAGATCATGGGCCGTCTCCCGCCATCTCCGTCTGCGCATGCAGGGTTTGCAGACGCCGCATGGCCTCGGTCAGGGGCATCGCCCAGGGCGAGGGGTCCGCTGGGACAAAAAGGGAGACGAGACGCGCATAGTCCTCGGCGGTATCCACCGTCAGGCGCAGATCGGGCCGGCATATCTGCTCCGGTGCCGTCAGCTGCTGTATGGCAAACTTGTCCGGATTCTTGAGGATATGCAGGTTGATGTGTTCGCGTTCGGCCATGTCGGTCGCCTGTCGGTCCAGCCAGGCAATGGTACGGGCCGCGAAGACGTCGGTGGCGGTGCCGTACGGCATGCCGTCAACCGCCAGGTAGTCGGGATCGTGGTCCCGCAGCCAGTCGAGGCAGGCGGAGAGCATCGCCGGGCAGGTCAAGGGGTTGTCGGCCGTCACCCGCACCACCTGCCTGGCTGGATAGGCCGCCAGGCATTGCCGGTATCTGGAGAGCAGGTCGTCGGTCGCGCCGCGAATCACGGGAACGTCGAGGGCGCGGCCCACCGCCGCGACCGCATCGTCCGCCCTCAGCTCGGTGGTGGCCAGGAGCAGCAGGGCCCCCTGCCGGGCGGCCACCGGGCCTAAGCGGCGCAACAGGAAATCGAGCATGGGCCGGCCGGCCAGTTCCAGCAAGGCTTTGCCGGGCAGGCGCCGCGAGTTGTAGCGGCACTGCACGACGATCAGGATATCCTGTTTTGTATGAAAATCAGACATCGTCCATCATCAGGTCGTTGCGGCGGATCGCCGCATACTGGGCCACCTCCTGCCGCAGTACCCTGCCGGTCAGCCAGGCGAGGTCCGCGGGGGAGAACTCCGAAGCAGGACGGCAGAGCAGCAGGTCCTGCTCCGCCAGGTGTTCCCCTTTATGGAGTGCGCGGGCGGCGTAAAGTCCCCGCCGGAAGGTGGCCGCGTTCTGCCGGTCGGGCCGGGTGAAGAGGTCTTCTTCGCTGCCGAGCATTTCCATGGCTGCCTCGATGTCCGCGACGAGGCGTTGCAGGGCATCCGGCCCCAGGGAGTGGGCATGGTCACCGTCCTGGCGGTGGGGTTCGAGGGTGAAATGGGTTTCGATGACCTCGGCGCCCAGGATGGCGGCCGTGAGACAGGCCTTTGGGTCGGGATGGTGGTCGGAATAACCAACCGGCCGGCCGAAGGTTCGCCGCAGCAGAGGGATGGCGGCCAGGTTCAGCTCATGGCGCGCGGCCGGATAGTTGGAAATGCAGTGCAGCAGCACCACCTCGCCGCTCTTCCGGGCGTCCAGGAAGGCGAGGGTATGGCGGATTTCCTCGAGACTGGTCATGCCGGTGGAGAGAAGGATCCTGCTTCCCGTGGCGGCAATGGCGCCGAGCAGATGGGTGTTGGTGCAGTCCATCGAGGCCACCTTGATGGCGGCTACCCCTAACCCGGCAAGCCACTCCACGGCCTCGCGCGAAAACGGGGTGGACAGGAAGTCCACTGCCGCTTCGTCGGCCCAGGCCTTCAGCTGGCGCAGCTCGTCGCGCGTCATCTCCGCCGGTTTGATCAGTCCGTAGTGGGGGGCGGAGGGCAGGGCGAGGTCGTCGGCCCGGAAGGTCTGGAACTTGACGGCATCGGCCCCCGCCCGGGCGGCCGCTTGGATCATGCGCCTGGCCGTCTCCATGCTTCCTTCGTGGTTGAAACCGATCTCGGCAATGAGGTAGGGGCGGTGAATCGTTTTCATGGTTTTCTCATTCCGTATGGGGTTTTTGGCTCAGGGCTCGACGACAAGAAAGATGTACTTTTCCGGTCCTTCGAATCCTTCCCAGCGATCGAGGCGGCTGGTAGTTGTCCGGGCATGGGCGCAAAAAGCCTCGCCAAAGTCCGCATGGGTACGGAATTCGACAACTTTTGCGCCGAGTTCGCGATACAGGCCACGGTAATCGTGGCTGACGATATTGGTCTTGAAGGCGCGTTTTTCGCGCAGCGCCGGGGTGGTGTTGTTCTCGTCGTACTCGATGTGCACCACGCAGCGGGAGCAGACCCTGAGCATCTCGGCAAGGGCTGCGCGTATCCTGGCCGGATGGATGTTCATGAAGACGCCGAGGGAGAAACCCACCTCAAAGGCCTTGTCCTTTAAGGCCATGGCACAGGCGTCGCCGTTGACCAGCGGGATCTCCGCTCCCTGCAGATAGCGCCGCGCATTGGTCAGCTGGCTGCGGCTGAAATCCACGCCGCCGACAAAGGCGTTGGGAAACTCGCGTTTGACGCGGCCGATGTTCCAGCCGAAGCCGCAGCCGGCTTCGAAGAAACTGGAGAAGGGCACCCGGCCCAGAAAATCGATCAGCATGTTCTGGAAGAAGATCTCCCGGTCCAGGTAGCCCGAGGAGGTGATCTCGTCGAGATAGACCTCCCCGCGCCGCTGCCAGTAATGGCGCTGGTCCCTGAGCTTGGGCAGGGTGATGCCGAAGAGCGAGTACAGCAGCCGTTTGGCGTGCCACTCCAGCTTGTAGGTTTCGATACCGAGGAATTTGCCCCAGTAATCCTCGGCTGCGGACGGCTTCGTTTGCGGCATCGGTCAGTTCTCCTTGGTGCGGCGGTCGGGGTCCGGACGGTTTGCCACCCCCCAGCCCGCGAATTCCTCTTTGAAGTCGTAGGTGAAGTCCTCGCGCATTTCCTCGTTGATCGGCAGGGCGATTTTCTTTTTTTGCGCGCCATGGTGACACCGCGCGCAGACCGGACTTGCCAGCCGGCGGCCGGCAAGGTGCAGCCGGCGCTGTTCTTCCTGCACCGTCTGCCAGGCCTCTGTGACGCTCATCTCTGCGGCGTTGCCCAGGATTTCTTCCATGCGGAAGTCCGAGGGGCATTTCAGATAGTTTCCCCTGCTGGTAATGCAGATCCTCTGCCACAGGCGCGGACAGATAAAGGCTGGATCCGGGGTGAGGAGGACATCTTTGAAATTCATGTCAGGGTTGTAGGCCACCCGGTCGACGATGGACTTCATCAGGCCGATGTATTCCCGGGGGTAGTCCTTGATCGCCGACCAGATGCTCTGCACGTTGAGCAGGGTGTTGGCCCCGATCTTGTCCCGGACGCGGCGCAGCATGCGGAGCTTGGCCAGCGAGTCTTCATACTTGAGGGGGAAGCGGACCTTTTCGTACTCGGCCCGCAGGCCATCGAAACTCATGGTGATCCAGTCGGCCCCGGCCCGCATCAGCCCTTCGGCCAGTTCTTCGGTAAGCAGGCCGCCATTGGTGTTGATCCAGACCTCTTTGACGCCGGAACGTTTGGCGGAATCAACCATCCCGACGATGTCCGGATGCAGCAGCGGTTCGCCCCGCATGGAGAACTTGAGGGTGAAGAGCCCCTGCCTGCCGCATTCGGCGACGATCTTTCTGTACAGTTTGAAGTCCATGAGGTCATTTTCGCCGATGTTTACTTGTTGGCGAAAACAGTGTGCGCATTTGATCTGGCAGCGGCTGCTCACCTCGATATCAACGTTCAACGGGAAGCGGGGAACCTTTTTCCGGGGATATTTTTTCCACTGGTAACGATTGACCAGGTATGACAACGATTTTCCCCTGCTTCGCCGCCATTCATTGCGCAGGTATTCAAGCCAGTTTTCGCAGCTGAACTGGACCAGGGTTTCCGATTTTTTCATGGCATCGTTCTCTCGCTGTCTCCCGCTTTCGAGAGCATGCCGCCTTGCGGCAGGGGTTTGAAGCGCGGATCAAGGAGACGGGAAACCGTCTCTTGCATCAGTGCAGGCACCACGGTCTTAAGACGTTCAATCACACTTTCGACGGTATCGGCGGCAAACACCGGAATGCGTTCCTGATGAATGATATCGCCCGTGTCATAATCTTCATCCATGAAATGGGCCGTGAGTCCGGTCTCTTTCGCGCCGTCGGCCAGGACATCGCGTGTCGGCTGAGGACCTCGGTAACGGGGCAGCAGCGAGGGGTGGATGTTGATTGTTCCCAGATGGGGCCGGCTGAATACTTCACGCGGAAGTTTGTATGGATAGGCATGGACTAGGAGCAGGTCGACACTCCTTCCGTCCATCGTCATGATCAGGTCGTTAACGTTCATGTTTATAAAAGAAATCGTGGGGATGCCAAGCTCGATCGCCCGTTCCGTGACGATTCCGGCCCAGGGATCGCTTTCGCTTGGTGGCCGGCTCAGTACCTGGACAATCGCGATGCGTTCGTCAGCAATGAGGGTCCGGAGAATTTCCAGCCCAAGCCCCCAGCTTGCCATGAGCGCCACCCGTAACGGTGCGTTGCTACCAGCGGCGCGCAATGATTTCGTCGATGCCGGCATCCTCGTCTCCCCGGGAGCCGTGGCGACAGGCGGCGCACGCTTCCAGTTGCATCCTGCCGCCGGCAGCGTGGATTTCGCGAACCCGGTTCATCTTTGGGCTGTGCCACATTTCCTTGAGGCTGCGATCCCTTGCGTTGCCCAGGATGATGTCCGTCGCATTCCAGCCTGTGCAGCACTGGGTATCGCCGTTAAAGGCGACGACAAGACGTTCCCACGGGTATTGGCAGATGAAAGCCGGCTTTACTTCCATCGGTCCTGTGAAGTTGATGTAGGGGTTATAAACGATGTAGTCCGAAACAGGGCTCATGGCCTCATAATAAGCCTCCGGCTCATCCTTTATGGCGGGCCAGACAGTGCACAGACGTACCTGGGGACGGCCTGCCCCCGCCGCTTCCCGCAGTTCCCGCAGTTTCGCCAGCCTGGCGCGGTTTTCCTCAAATTTTGCGGGGGCGCGGATTTTTTCATAGGTTTCGCCGATGCCGTCGAAACTCACCGCCACGTAACTGACGCCATTTTCAATGAAACAGTGGGCCATGGATTCGTTGACGAAGAAGGCGTTGGTCAGAAACGAGACGTTCGGTATGCGTTTGCAGGCGTAGGCCACGAGTTCCTTGATGCGTGGATGCGTCAGGGCCTCGCCGCGCCAGGAAAGCCGGACCGAATAAACATCTTGTTCCGCGCATTCGTCGACAATCCGGTAAAAGAGATCGGGGGCCATCAGCCCGGACTCTTTGAGCATGCGGCGGTAACACATGGGACAGTTCATGTTGCAGGTGCTGGCGGTCTCAATATCCACATGCAGGGGAAACGGGCTGACAATACGATGTTCGGGCCCGGAGATCCACCCCACCCGGTTGAAAAAATAACGGGTGAAATGGCCCTGCTGCAAAAGAAAGCTCCAGTATCGTGCTGGCGTGTCGAAGGATTTCTGGTGGAAATTTACCTGCAGGCCGTCAACTGGTTCCCTCCTGTCCGAGGACAGAATTCCCTGGAGCGCGTCTGCGTGGAAGCGCGCTTCGCGAGGGGGCAAGGCGGCGTTGAGCAGCTTGCGCCAGTTGTCGATGCCGATGGACAGCGAAACAAGCGAATCGTCATCCCCGGTCACGTGGGTTTGCCCTCCGAATGTCCTGAAAAGTTTCAGGAAATCGCCAAGGGCTTCATGGCTAGAGAGTTCCGCGGGAAGTCTTTGGTTCAGCGGAAAGAAAAGTTCATGCTGCTGCTTGTCGTAACGTACCTGTAACATGGTCAAATTCGTTTTGCATAATGGAGGCGCTCTGGTGCTTCGCTCATTTCTCCTGCATGAAGATGCAGGATATGGCAAACCGATTCCAGTCTGAAGCCGGAGTCGCCGTAGAATTTCAGGGCGGCAGTGTTGGAGGCCAAAACCTGGACGCGTAATGGTCCGCGGTTCTGGGCGGCAAGATAGTGGAGCATGGCCCGGCCCGCCCCCTTGCGGCGCATATCCGGTAATACCCCGACCAGGAAAATGTTCCGCCCGTCTTGTTCGTTAAAGACCGCGGCAAGCCCGGCGGGGCTTTCAGCAAGCCGGGCCACGATGAGTTGGTCCGCCCGGCCGGCGCAGAGGTTGCGGATGGATTCGCGCCAAAGGGTTATTGCCTTGTCCCGCCCTATGCCGGGGTCGAGGAAAAAACGGCTATGGGTTATTTCGGCGGCGAGAGGAAGAAACGGACCTGGGGCGACGGAAGCAACAGCGTTGACCTCGATGGTGTTTTGCGGAAGCTTTTCGCTGCCATGAAAATGGAAAACCATCTCGGAATCCACGAGCCTGCCGCCGCGCCGCAGCAATGCGGTCGCCGTGCGCGGACAGGATGCCGGAAGCTTGCACAAGGTGAGCGATTCACCGGGAGGAATGGCCGCGAGAATATCGCGTGCAAGAGCGTCGCCATCAGCCTCGGCCGAGGGCGGGAACACTTCGCCGCAGCTTATGCCGAGTATGTCGGAATCCCAGTCAAGCGTTCGATGTCTGGGGCCGGATATGTTAGGCATGGCATCCTTTGGCATTTGCGGGGGATTGGCACATCAGAAAATCGATCACTGACATGCCGGCCGCGAAATCGCCGTGCGGCTGCGGATAGTGAGGATGGTCGAACTCCTGCCAGAGGACCGCAATGCCGCGCGCGGCGAAAATATTTTCGTTGAGATAACTGCGGGAACCCGTCCCTGTATGGTAGACCTTGCCGCCATGGATTGCGGTCAACTCGGCCAACCGTTCACTGGCCCGGCTGGTGGAGGGATGGGCCGAGGCGAAAGCCACCGGCGTGCCGATCCCCAGCAGCCCGGCGAAGAGGGCGAGAAGCGCAAGGTTGAATTCAACGAGCAGGGTGTGCCGCTCGCCGTATGTACGGGCAAGAAGCGGAAAAACCGTCCTGAATCCTGGCGTTTTCCCGTAAGCCGCGGCAATGGTGTCCAGATGTTTTGTCCGCCAGTCAATGGCATTGTCGATTTCGGTTTCGTTGATCCGCTGGACGAAGCGCCCTTTCTTTTTCACCGGCACGGTCAGCCAGCGGGGACCGGCGGCGGTTTTGACCCGGTCGCGGTGATGCCAGCCCCGGCGCAGAAACTGCACGTCGTCCAGCACGATAAAGAGATCGCTTTTCTGCCAGCGGTCAAAGAAGCCCAGCCAGGGCGCGAAGTCGGGTTGATGAATGGTCACGATCATGGCCTGCCACTCACAGCAGATAGCGGACTACCTTGAACTGCTCCGCGTAGCGCACCCCGATGATGAGGCCATGATTGGCGTCCTGTCTCTCCACAAAGTCGAGCCAGCTGTAGTTGACCCGCTCCATTTCCGAGGCATGCGCCCGGATGGCTTCGCGTTTCTCTTCAATGACATCGGAGATGTTGACATAAAAATTCCCCCCGAAGGGTTGCCCGGTTACATAGTAGTTGCTGCGATACATCAGAAAGCGCGGCGCGTGTCTGCCCGCCATGAGGGTGCTCTGGGCGGTCAGTTTGTGGTCGCGGTGCAGGTCTCCCTCCCAGTGGCTGTAAATGGTGTCTATTTGCCGCCCGTCGATGATCTGCTGAATGCGTTTGGTCAGCGCTTCATCGAAGCAAATCTCGAGGGTGGGATATTCCAGACAGATCAAATCGGCGCCGATGATCCCTGCCGCTTTGAGCCCTTCAGCCAGGGCAGTCTCTCTTTTGCGGATGACATTGCCGTCGGGATCGACATAACCAGAGTGGGTGATGACCAGCATGGTTACCCTGTCACCGGCCCTGGCGTGGTTGATCAGCGTACCGCCGCAGCCCAGCTCAAGATCGTCAAAATGGGCGCCGACGCCAAGAACGTTCATGCGGTCCTCCTTGTTTGGCTGGAGAAATAGTCGTGAACCGCCTCGCAGACACGATCAACCTGCTCCTGGCGCATGGAGGCGAAAAGGGGCAGGGTGACAAGACGGGGGAATGCCTCCTCGGTGACCGGCAGGCTCACCCCTGGGTATCTGCCGCGATACCAATCGAAGAGATGGGTCGGCGGATAGTGGATGGAGGTCTGGATTCCTCGGTTTTTGAGAAATGCCATGAAGTCTCCGCGGTCTGTGCCCGGCGGCAGGAGAACCGGCTGGATGTGATGCGCGCTCTGGCCGCGCGGACTGGAGAAAGGAAAGGTCACGAATTCTCCCGCAAGATTGTCGCGGTAGCGTTGCGCCAGCTCGCGACGGCTGGCGTTCCCCGCGTCGAGCCGTTTGAGCTGGACCCGCCCCAGGGCCGCCCGCAATTCGTCCATGCGGTAGTTGAAACCGGGCTCAATCACATTATAACTGAAAGCATGGCCTTTATGGCGGTCCAGGGTGGGCACGGTCATGCCGTGGGAACGCAGCAGGCGGAGGCGTTGCGCGAACTCCGGGCGGGAGGTGGTGATCATGCCGCCCTCGCCGGTGGTCATGTTTTTGTTGGAGTAGAAACTGAAGCATCCTGCATCGGCGAGGGCGCCGCACCTGGTCCCAGCCAGCTCGGCGCCCAAGGCGTGGGCCGCGTCTTCGATGAGGTGCAGGCCATGATGGCGGGCGATGTCGTTGAGATGCGCCATGTCACAGGGGTATCCGGCATAATGCATCGCCATGATGGCTTTGGTGCGCGGCGTGATCCTGGCAGCCACGTCCAGGGGGGAAAGACAGAGATCGTCCAGGGAGGTAACGTCCGCGAAAATCACCTTGGCCCCCACGGCAACGATGACATTTGGACCCGCGCAAAAATTCAGGGATGGACAGATGACTTCATCACCCGGACCGATGTCGAAGGCCTTCAGGCTGAGATGGAGCGCCGCCGTGCCGTTCGCCACGGCGATGGCATGGGGTACTCTGGCATGGGCGCGGAATTCCTCTTCGAAGCCGGCCGTCTCCCTGCCCATGGTCAACCAGCCGGAGTCGAGGACGCCCATTAACGCCAACCGTTCTTCCGTACCGAGGTTGAGGTCAGAAAGGGGGATTTGCCACTTCATCTGCTATTTCCAGCCTTTTCCTAAAAATTGTTCCTGCCGTTCCTCGAAGAGGTCGATGGCCTGCATGTAGTCGTCGGGTCTGCCGATATCCAGCCAGAGTCCATCATGGCGCATGATGCTGACCTCGCGATTCGCCTTTAAGAGGACGTGCATCAGGTCGTCAAAACCGAACAGCCTGTCGCTCTGGATGAAATCCACCGTTTCCCTGGCAACCATATAGATGCCCATGCTGACAAGATGCCTCTGCACGGGTTTTTCCTGGAAGGCGATGAGCCTGTCTTCGGCATTGGTTTCGAGCACGCCGAACTCGGAGCGCACCTCGCGGTGCTGGGCGGCCACGGTGAAAAGGTTGTTTCGTTGGACATGGTGGTTGTAAAAGGCGGAGAAGTCGAGGTCGGTCAGGACATCGCCATTAAGGACCATGAAATGGGTTGGCAGCCTTCCGTTGAGCAATCTGAGCGGCCCCATGGTGCCCAATGGATGTTTTTCAAGGGAATATTCGATTTTCACCCCCCATTTGCCGCCGGAATTGAAATAGGATTTGATGATGTCCGCCTGGTGATTGACGGCCATGATGATACGGTCGATGCCTGCTGCGGCCAGTTGGCGGATGATGACCTCGACAATGGGATAGTCGCCGACCGGCATGAGAGGCTTTGGCAGAACCGTCGTATAGGGACGAAGCCGTTTGCCCTTGCCTCCTGCAAGTATTACCGCGGTTTTAGACATTGTAGCGATCCGTTTTATAAAGGTCCATAATGCCGGGACGGGAAAACCACTCCGCCGTTGCCGCGATCCCGCGCCGCAGGCCCTCTTCCCCGTGGTATTCGGGCCGCCAGCCCGTAAGTTGCCGGGCCTTTGCGTTGTCGCAGCAAAGCCTCTCCACCTCGCTGTTGCTGGGCCGCAGGCGTTGCGCATCGGTGACAATCCTGGCCCTGGATTCCATCTGTCCCAGAATCAGCTCAACCAGCCGCCCGATGGACACTTCGCAGCCGCCACCAATATTGACCACTTCGCCGACCGTCTTATCCGATCGCGCCACGGCAATGAACCCCGCCACGGTATCGGAGACGAAATTGAAATCCCGGGTCGGATGCATGGCGCCCAGGCGAACCTCGCTGGCACCGGCAAGCGCCTGGGTGATGACGGTGGGAATGACGGCCCGGGCTGACTGGCGTGGGCCGTAAGTGTTGAAGGGCCTGATCACCGCCACCGGCGTCTCGAAGGCGTGAAAAAAAGAGAGGGCGACATGATCGCCGCTCATCTTGGAAGCCGAATAGGGCGATTGCGGCTGCAAGGGGTGTTTTTCGTCCATGGGAACAGAGATGGCCGTGCCGTAGACCTCGCTGGTGGATGTATGCACGACCTTGGCCACGCCAAGATCCCGGGCCGCCTGCACTACATTCAGTGTTCCCTTGACGTTGGTATCGATGAAGGCCTGCGGCGAATGATAGGAAAAGGGGATGGAGATAAGGGCCGCCAGGTGAAAGACGGTATGGCAGCCCTGCATGGCGGACCTGGTTCCAATGGGATCGCGAATGTCGCCCGCAAACACGTCCAGGCTGCGCTTCACCTCCCTGTCCAGGCTGTCCAGCCAGCCCCAGGAGTTAAATGAGTTGTACATGACAAAGGCCCTGACATCGCATCCCATCCGAACAAGATATTCGACAAGGTGCGAGCCGATGAAACCGTCGGCTCCTGTCACCAGTATTTTACCGGACTTTAATTCCATAGTCTCTTTTGGGTGAGCGAGTTATTCGGGATGGCTTCGCATTGTTTGGGGCAGGAGCAGTGGCGCGGTAACAAACGCCGGGCGCACTCCGTCCCTGTCGGGTACACCCGATTTCTTGACAAAAATTATTTAATATCAGTTAGTTATATTAAATTGGCTGGGCCTGGTCCAGCGCAATTTCAACGGTGGCCGCCTGTTTGATCGCCTCGAGGTTCAGGATCAGGCGGGTCTGATTTTTCTGTTTCCGGACAATGCCTTCCAGGCCCGCAAAGGGGCCGGCAATAACCCGCACCCGCTGGCCCTCTCTGGCAAAGTCGCAGAGGGTCAAATGCATCCTGGCCTGGGTGGCCCGGTGCAGATTTGCCAGTTCCCGGGTGATTCTTTCCTGGTCGTCCACCTCGATTATCTGGGCGATGCGGCCGCTGCGCAGGGCATCATAGCGTCCCTGCTGGTCACCCTTGAAAAACAGGTAGCCGTTAAAGAGCGGCAGAATCGAGGTGCGCATCCTGCCCTGACATTTCTGCGGTTTTGCCACCAGAGGCAGATAATAGGCGAGCCCCCTGGCCTGCAGCTCCCAGGCCAGGGCCTTTTCCTGCCTGCTTTTGGTGCGGGCAACCCACCACACTGTTTCGCCGCCGGCAGCCGGCCGGTGAAAAAGATCATCCGGAAAGCAGGGGGGCGGGTTGTCGCTTGCCTTCATCGTCATTGTCAGACCTTACAAAGCGGCGTACACATCAAACAGGACCTGCAGGGCCTGCTGCTCGGTCCAGTGCTGTTCCATGAAGGCGCGGGACTTCCTGCCAGCTTCCCGGCGCAAATCCCGGTCCGCTATCAAGGTGCGCAGTACGCGGTGCAATTCTTCCTCATCGCGGGCCACCTGCCAGGGCAGGTGGGTGGTGCCGGTAAATTCCCTGATGCATCTGCAGTTCCAGTCATCTAGGCCGGCGATCACCGGTTTTCCCTGACAGAGGGATTCCAGCGACGAGATGCCGAACCAGCCGCGCATATGGTCGAAAACGATGTGGCAGGTTTTTTTGCTGTTCAGGCAGTCGAGGTGGTTCATCCTTTCCAGGATCACCTGCTCGATGTGCGGGTACTCCAGCCGGATGCTTCGGAAAACCCGGCAAAACACATCGGTATGCTTATCGAATTTCCTGGTCGGGGCCTGGCAGATCTTCAGCGGTGCGGCCGGCAGGCTCTCTTCAAAGCGCGGCAGGTAATGCGTATCATTAATCGGCACCAGGTTCGGCACCCAGGTGGCGTTGTCGGCAATCTGCAGCAGGTCGGGGGTGGAGACGATAACCTTGCGCCCGAGCCTGCGGTATTTTTCGTTGTATGCCGCCACGTTGATCAGGTAATCGGGATGGCCATGGTGATGGTGCAGGATCTTTTTGCCTTTGGTGAAGTCCCGGATGACCAGAGGGCCGAGATGGGAGTTCTCGTCCGTCAGCATATGGAAATGGATGAGGTCGGCCTCTTTCAGCAGCAGCTCCACCTCGCCGAAGTCATCGTCATGGATGTCCGGCAGGTGGATATCCCGGCCGAAATCGATGCCGTAGCGATCCTGACTGGTGACCAGCCGGCAGCGGTGCCCGCTGTAGCGGTTGATGGCATTGGTAAAGGCAATGCCCATGCCGGCCGGATCATTGGCGGTGATCATCAGGATGTTCATAGTTTATGAGGCAGAAGGGGTTAAGTGAGAAGGCATAGGTATTTTGCCATGTCATTTTTTTGAAACCTGGTTTATCAGGCTGTTCAGCATTTTTTCTATTTCCATGGTTTGTCCGTAAATATTTTCAAAAATTTCCTTTTTCAGGCAGTTTAAGTTTTTTGCGATCTCCAATGGGAGGATTCATTTTGTTTTCTTCTGTTTCTCTGATCGTTCAGTGAGTGAATGGTACGGGTTACTGTTCGGCACAGTTTGGCGGATCATTAAATATTTCTGTCAGAGCGGGTAAGCCGCAAGCCGTGCCAGGGCGGTGAGAAATCCCTGACCGTTTTCCAGGTGGCCGCGCCACACCTCTGGAACCCAGGTGCCCTGGTAGTCGGCAAACAGGGGCATGATGCGGTCCAGATCGATATCTCCCTCGCCGATCTGCATGCCTTCGCCGTCCAGCCCGTAGGCGTCGGCAAAGTGAATGTGGCGGACAAAGGGCAGGATGGTGTGTATATAATCGTCAAGCGCCACATCCTTGGCATTGCAGTAGAGGGCGGCATGGGAGAGATCAAAACAGATGTTTACCCCGTGCTCCCTGCAGAAATGGGCGATTTCCCCGGCTGCCATGAAATAGTTGCCTTTCCACTGCCCGCCGAAGTACCAGGGATAGGGGGGCAGGTTTTCCAGCAGAAATTCCATATCGTCGCCTGCAACGGGCAGAATTTCCTGTACGGATCTCCCGAGCTTGGCGGCAAGTTTTGCCGGGTCGAGCTTCTGGTTGAGACTCATGGCGCCGGGGTGGGTGATGAATTTGGCCTTGCCTTGAAAGTGCGGGGCCAGCTGTCTGGCCAGTTCAATGGTTTTGAGGGTGGCCTGCACCGAGCGGGTGCGCACCGCTTCGTCCAGGCTGGCCAGGTCGTGTAGTTCATCACCCATGTATTCCGGGGCATGGACCACCAGCCGGCACTGGTAGCCGCCATTGAGGTGCGGGGTCAGGGTAAAGTCCTTTTCCGCCAGATGAAATTCCAGCACCCTGGGGCCGTGGGCCAGCATGGTTTCCGCATCGGTAAAACGGGCAATCAGGCCCCATTCGCTTCTGAAGGAGTCGGCAAAGTACCCTGCGGCGGCTCCATTGCGCAGATCGCTCTCCTTGAAAAAATCAAACTGGCTGATGTCGCGTTTGGCCACGGTGCCGAGCAGTTCGGCCATTTTCAGAGGGCTGAGCCCCTTGCCCGGCCCCCTGGTCATCACCATGTCCCGGGAAATAATGGTGCCGGCCGGGATCTCCCGGGTTGCCACCAGGCTCTTGCCGAACAGTTCCCGGTTGAGAACCTCGCCCCGCAGCAGATAGCGCCTGCTTTTGCCCACCGCCTGGTCGGCCACCCGGATATCGCGCACCAGACGCTTGAATTCATACGGTTCAAGACTCACCTTATGGTCCGGGCCGCGCAGTTTCCTGTCCAGGGTGATATGTTTTTCGATAATGCAGGCCCCCATGGAGGCGGCCACCAGGGGGATGACAATGCCCACCTCATGGCCGGAATAACCCACCGGGCAGCCGAACTCCTTCAGCCTGTTGATCATGCGCAGGTTGACCTCCCGGGGCCAGACCGGATAGACGCTGCGGCAGTGCAGCAGGGCGAACGAGGCGTTTTTGCTGCGCAAGAAGCTGACGGCCGCTGCAATTTCTTCCCAGAGGGACATGCCGGTGGAAATGACAAGCGGTTTGCCGAAGGATGCCACATGCTCCAGGAGTTCGAGATTGGTGAGATCCGCCGAGGCGATCTTGAAGCCGTTGACTCCCAGGGCATTGAGAAAATCGGCGCTTTTGCTGTCAAAAGGGGTGCACAGAAAATCAAGCCCCAGCTCCTCGCATTGTTTTTTGAGGCGGGGGTAACTCTCATCCGGCAGTTCCACCTCTTTCAAGAGCGGAATCATGTACTGGAAGGTCTGTTCGAATTTTTCAGGCGATTCGAGCACCTCCTGCGGGTAGAGGCTGGGCAGGTCGCGTTTCTGGAATTTTACGGCATCCACCCCGGCCCTGGCCGCTTCAGTGATGAGCCTGGCCGCCCGGTCTTCATCACCGTTATGGTTGATGCCGATTTCCGCGATGATATAGGTTGGCGTGTCTTCGCCGATGGTATGTCCGCCCAGTTGGATGCTCTTCATCTCCGCCTACACCGTGGTCAGCCGCTGCACGGTGATCCCGTTTTTTTCATGATGTTTTGTGGCGTCATATATTTCATCCTGCTTGGCATACGAGGTGATTAATACGCAGTCAGGGTTGATGGCGGCGATGGCATTCGGTTGCTGGACGGTAAAGCCATTGAAGAGTTGCCCCTGTTTGTCGGGCAGGCTGTCGACAATCGCGGCAATCTCGACCTCGGGGAAATTCTCCAGGGCCCGCATGGCCAGTTCACAGGTTTCCGAGGCGCCGTAAAGGACAAAGCGAAGCTGTTTTCTGCCGTTGAGCAGGGCGGCGATCCGCTTGGAGATCTCGTTTTTTGCCTGGGCATAAAATTGCACGATTTCAGCAGAATAACTCATGAGCAGCGAGGTGAGTTCATTTTTGCCCTCTGCGGTGAGCTGATAGTTGCAGTCCCGGTTGTTGCGGCTGGAGACCTTGATAAAGCCACCGCTTGTCAACTGCTTGATGTAGCTGTTCACCATGGAACTGCTCAAGTCTGTTTCCTGGGCAATTTTGTGCTGGCTGATGCTGGGGGAATGATGGATGGTCAATAAAATGGTAAGGCGCCGGAAGGCCTTGGTCGGCAGCAGAAATGCGGAACGGTCGATATTAATCATGGGGCCGGGCAAAAAGGTTTTATTGTTCATTTGTTGAATGATCGTTTTCAAGAGCGTATCATTAACCGCAAAGCCGCGTCAAATGCATTCTGGCCAGGGGCTTTTTTTTAGGGGAAGGCGGGAAAACCTGGGCTGCCGCTCAGGGTTGCAGTTGTTCCTGCGCTTTATTGCCATAGGCAAAACCCCGGCAGTGGGGCAGTTCCTGTGGATTGTCCGCCAGTTTCCAGCCCCGGCAGTTGTTGAAGCCCGCCGCCTTGACCAGGTTGATCAGGCAGTAGAGGGTGGGAGCCCACCAGTTGGTTTCATTGTTGCCGTATTCCCTGCCCGGGTAAAATTCCATCACCATCTGCCTGCCGGGATAGCCTTTGTGCAAGCCGCCGTTGTAGGGGCTGAAATCATCGAGAATGGCGGTTTCGACAAAGATCTCCCCATCGCAGAGGGCGGACAGCTTGTCAAGCGCCAGCAATGGATAGCGCAGATGGTAGAGGGTGCCGAAAAAGAAAATGATATCGAATCTGCCCAGCCGGGCCTCGTTTATTTCGTAGATGTTCAGTTCCAGGCGCTGGCATTGCTCGTCGCTGTAACCGAGTTGTCTTTTGCAGAAATCAAAGGTTTCCCAGGCCTTGCGCTCCCGCTTTTCCAGAGAGCCCAGATAATCGCTGAAATCATCAATGGCCACGACCTCCCTGGCGCCTCTTTTGAGCGCCGCAAAGCTCCAGTAACCATCCCAGGCGCCCACATCAAGCACCCGTTTGCCGGTGAGGTCTGCCGGAATGCGGTAGGCGTCCGCCTTGATCGGGGCGAAGCCGGGGGTGACAATGCCGCCCGGCAGTTCTATCCGGTGATACCAGAAGGGAAAGGCGTTGATGGCGGCCACAGTATCTTCCCGCCTTTCCGCCTGGGCAGCCTGCTGCCCGGCGGGCAGCATGGTTTTGAGCAGATCGCCGATGTTCTCAAGTGCAGTCTGGTCTTCAGGATTTATTTCCAGGGCCTTACGGAAGTACTGCAGCGCCTCGCTGAACTGGTTGAGATGGTAGTGCAGAACACCCAGATTGTTGTAGGCTGTTGCATGCAGGGGGTTTTTTTCAATAGCCTGCTGAAACAGGGGTGCCGCCTCTGTCAGTCGGCCTGCCTCGAAATGTTCTTCTCCAGCGCGGTTCAGCTCGTCAGCTGTTGGTGGGCTCATCTTTGCCTCTTCTTGGCTCGTGGTTGTCGGGTTTTGCAGGGATGCGCACCAGTTTGTCCACATTTGTCTGAGCGCACCTGCCATATCTTCTGCAAAGAGCTGTTGGTTCAAAAGGATGGAGCCTGCCAGCCGGGGGCGGGCATTGGCTCTGAATTCCGCCAGTTGTTTCACGTCATTGGCCAGCGCCACCGCCTTCTGCACATATTCCTGCCGGGTTTCCGCAATCAGATCCGCAAAGCCGGCATTGGTCAGGATGCTGGCGCTCACCCGGGAGCAGTGCAGATCTCCTCTGAGGGCGATAACCGGGACCCCCATCCAGAGGGCCTCGCAGGTGGTGGTCGTGCCGTTGTAGGGGAAGGGGTCAAGGCCGATATCCACTCCATTGTAAAGGCCGAGATGTTCTTCCAGGGAGGCGGTGCGTTTTTTTAAGAGAATGCGGTCGGCCGCAATGCCGTGTTGGTGGAACATGTCCAGGTAGCGTTTTTGGGCGGCGGGGTCGGCAAAAACAACGCTTTTCAGGATGAGGCGGGAGTTTGCCACCTGGTTGAGGATGTCGCACCAGGCCTTGATCACTGATTCGGATGTTTTGGTGATATTGTTAAAGGAGCCAAAGGTTATTTTCTGCTCTCTGCACGCCGGCGCTTCGCAGATTGCCGGGGCAATTTCCGGGGGGGAGTAGCAGAGGAAGCAGTGGGGCAGGCGGAGCAGTTTTTCCGTGTAAAAGGGGTCTGAGGTGCCGGGCGGGTCGGCAATGGGGTCCGTGATGCGGTATTGAATCGTCGCAACGCCGGTGGTGTTCGGGTACCCCAGCCAGGAAACCTGGACTGGGGCGGGCCGGCGCGCAAAGGCCAGCAGGCGGTTGTGTGCGGTGTGGCCGGTCAGGTCAAAGAGAATATCGATTTTATCGGCAAAGATCAGTTCGGCCAGAGCCTCGTCCGTGATGCCGGTTACATGCCGCCACTGGTCGGCCAGTCCTTGCAACCGGGCCGTCATCTCATCGGGCCGCCGTGCATCCGAATAACAGTAAGTGGCAAATCTGTTTTTATCCTGTTGCGCCAGCAGGGAAAGGAAGAAGTAGCTCACTGAATGGGTGCAGAAATCAGGCGAGACATAGCCAATGCGCAGTCTGCGGTCAGGGTCCGGACTGTTGGCCAGAACATACTGATCAGCCAGGTGCGCCGCCTGCTGCTCCCACCATTTTTTCGCCTCCCGGAACATCTCCGCAGGCCGTGCCTGTTCGTCATAGTTCATGGCAAACAGGATGTTGCTGTGGGCGTTCGGGAAATCCGGGCGCAGGCTGATGGCCTTGTTGTATGCGGCAATCGCCTCGCTGAATTCACCCATGTCTTTGTAGACATTGCCCAGATTGTGATACACCTCGGGCAGGTCCGGTTTGATGGCAAGGGCCTTCCGGTAATAGGCGATGGAGTCGCTCAGCTTCCCGGTATGCTGTAAAATATAGCCGATATTATTGTACGGGTCAGGGAAGTCGGGGCGCACCTCAATGGCCTTCAGGTAAAAGTTTACCGCCTCCTGCGGCATCATCAGATCCTTGTAGGCATTGCCCATGTTGATATAGAGATCCGCCACCGCAGGGTCAGCGGCTATGGCCTGTTCATAACAGGCAAAGGCCTGCTCGAACTTGCCAAGATCCTTATAGATATTGCCCAGGTTATTGAGGGTGGCCACATGGTGGGGGGCATGGCTCAGGACCTGTTGATAGCAGGATTCAGCTTCCGGGAAATTTCCATGATTTTTATGCAGATTGCCAAGATGAAACACGGCGTCCATATTTTCCGGATCGAGTTGTCTGGCCCGGGCATAAGCCTGCCGCGCCCCGGGAAAATCATGCAGGCCCTCCAGGGCTCTGCCCAGATTTACGTGAAAAACCGCGATGCCGGGCGCGGTTTCAATGGCTTTGCTGATGAACTCTCTGGCCGTGTCAAATTCTTGTTCATGCAGGGCAATCAAGCCCGTGAGATGCAGGGCGTCCTGGTTGCGGGGGGCAATTTCCAGGACTTCCCGGTAAATTTTTCCGGCCTGGGAAAGCTGACCATCATTATGCAGGGCCACACCGCTCTGAAGCTTTGAGACGATGTCAGATGCGTGCTCATGCCTTGACCCGCCTGGAACGCCGGTTTTTTTCCCTTTGTCGGTTTTTTTGTTTTTCATTCGTTTTCCCCTGGGAAAAGTAAGGTTGCTGCTTGTAGGGAAGTTGTTAATGCAATATGTGTGCCTGAATTTCAGGGCGTCCGGTCGGCGGTTTTTCCTTTTTTGCATTGTTCACGGAAAAAAAATTTCAAGGGAAGGTCGTGCTGGCCGATAAGAACATAGAAGACGAATTGCGCAAAGCACATTAAACAGATAAGGAGGTGAAATATCTAACATTATAATGCGGTAAACAATCAACGATTTTCAAGGTATTATTTTTTAACAAACGGGAAAGGATTCCCGTTATCTCAATCATGGAGGAAAATCATGGCTTTAAGAATCAACACTAATATTTCAGCACTCAACGCCCACAAAAACATGGTCAAGAACGACAACTCATTGTCGGCATCTCTTGAGAAACTGTCCTCGGGCTTGCGTATTAACCGTGCGGCGGACGATGCTTCCGGTATGGCTATTGCTGACTCGCTGAAGTCCCAGGCCCTCGGTCTCGGCCAGGCCATCAGGAATGCCAACGACGGTATCGCCATGGTGCAGACCGCTGACGGTGCGCTGGAAGAATCAATCAATATCGTCAACACCATTAAAACCAAGGCGATCCAGGCAGCCCAGGACGGTCAGACCACCGAGTCCCGCAAGGCGATTCAGTCCGACATCACCAAGCTGCTGGAAGAGCTTGACATGATCGCCCGTTCAACTTCGTTTAATAATCAGAAACTGCTGTCCGGTAATTTCACCAACAAGAAGTTCCAGGTTGGCGCCTACTCCGGGGAGACGGTTTCCATCTCCATCGGCTCCTCCGAGTCCAACAAGATCGGCCATGTCACCAGCGGCAACCTGTCGCTGACCAACTCCTCCGGCGGTACAGTCCAGCTCAGCATTTACAGTAATCTGCAGAGCCAGGCCTTTTCCGTTGAAGCGGTGAAAATCTCTGCGGACAATTCCCGGGAACACAGCATGGGCGCGCTGCAGGATGCCATCAACAAGCTCTCCGATGTTCTTGGTGTTTCGGCCAAGGCGGTGGTTGAGTCAACCAGCAGCAGTGCGGTTGCAGCCGGCACGACAGGTTCTGATTTTGCCATCAACGGTGTCAGCATCGGTGAAGTAACGGTAAGCGACAATGATGCGGACGGCGCCCTGGTCAAGGCGATCAACAATAAAACCTCCGATCACGGTATTGTCGCAAGTACCAGTGCGGACGGCAAATTGACGCTGACCTCCGGTGACGGACGGGCCATCAGCGTTACCGGCGGAACCGGGTCTGTATTGGCCGGCTCCAACATGAGCACCTTCGGTCATATCCAGCTGACCCAGTATGGCGCCAATGAACTGCTGGTGACGGATCTGGCCGGTGGATCGGCCACCGATTTCACCACCAATATTACCACCAGTGGTGCCACCACCACCACCATCGACTCCACCCTGGCCGCCGGTTCTACTATTGCCACCGGTTCAACTTTTGTTGCCGGCACAGTTTTTGGCGGCACCCTGACCGCAGCAATTAACAATGCTGCCACTATCACGACAAGCCAGGATTCTCTTATCAAGGCTGGGTCCACTCTGGGGGCCACGACCATTGAGTCCGGTTCAGTATTGGGCGGCAAGTTTACTACCTCCGCCGCCACTTATACCACCACCGGCGCGGCCCTGTTGACGGCCGGTTCCACTCTGGCCGCTTCATCCACACTGGCGGCCGGAACGGTTATCACCCAGGATCTCGAGGATGCCAATGGTGATATCATCGCCGCCGGCACCGTGCTCAATGCGGATACCACGCTGGCCGCTTCTGCGGTAACCTTGAGCTCTGATATGATCGTTGCCCACGGATCAGTGCTGAACAACAGCAGTACTCTGAACGCAGGCTCTTACTATGGTGTGGATATTACCACTTCGGCTGGTCCCACCACCTTGACCCAGGATATGACTTTGAAGGCCGGCAGCGTCATCAATGATACCAGTCTTAATCTGCTTGCCGGCAGTAGTGTGGGCGGCACGGTCACCACTGCCGCGGCCCTTACCACCACCCAAAGCATGGCGATTGAGGCCGGTTCCACCATTGCCACGGCAAGTACGCTTGCGGCCGGCTCCACCCTCGGCGGCAATGTGACGATAGCCGCGGGTGCTACCCTGACAGCTCAGAACGCCGTCAGTCTGGCCGCTGGCTCTATCTTGATAGGCGGCAGCACCCTGGCCCAGGGAACGGTGCTGACCAACGACATGACCTTTGTTGAGGGGGCTGGCACGGTAAGTCTGAGCGCCGGCACCACCCTTGAGCGCGATTATGTCACCTCCGGGAATCAGACCCTGGCCAATGACATGACCATTGCCAAGGATTCCGTCATTCAGTCCGGTTCCACCCTGGCGGCCAATGCCGGCGGGGCCTCAGGCACAAAGGTGGCTGACACGGCGACCAATCGTCTGTCAAGCCTCAGCGTGCTGACCCAGGCGGACGCCCAGATCGCCATCACCGTGGCGGATTCGGCCCTGAAGGATCTGGACAAGGTGCGGTCCGACCTTGGTTCTGTGCAGAATCAGTTGACCGCGACCATCTCCAACGTTTCGGTCACCAGGGTAAATATCTCCGCTGCTGAATCGGCAATCAGGGACGTTGACTTTGCCGAGGAGTCAGCCAACTTCTCCAAGATGCAGATTCTGACCCAGGCCAGCACCTTTGCCATGGCCCAGGCCAATGCCAGCGCCCAGAACGTTCTGAGCCTGCTGCAGGGATAAGAGGCTGATGGCCAGTGGCTGACAGCTCATGGCTGATGGTTCATGGCTGATGGGCTGAGAGAAAAGAGAAACCTTAACAGGGGCGATGGCGATGTTGCTGTCGCCCCTTTTTTTGTGGTCCGCCAAGATCGTGATCTTGGCTTTCCCGCGAAAGGAAAAAACATTCAAGCCCGCCGCTTGAAATGTCGATAGTATATTCTAGAGGAAGAACGGACAGAATAACGTTTTGATTCATTGGGGAGTGCATGATGGCAGGGGCAATAACAACGCTTGGTGTGGGCTCCGGCATTGATCTGCAGGGCATGCTGGAACAGCTGCGGGAGATTGATCAGCAGGTAGTTGACCGCAAAGAGAACGAAATCACCAGGTTTAAGAATCAGCTGACTGGCCTGACCACGGTAAACAACAAGTTGCTGGCCATGAAAAACGTGGCCTTGAAACTCTCTCTGTCAGGCTCCTTTCTGGGCAGAACCGCGACAAGCTCCGATGAAAGCGTGGCCAGGGCGACGGTACTTGATGGTACGGCTGTGCAGAGCATCTCGCTGGATGTCAGCAAGCTGGCCGCCCATAGTTCCTGGCTGTCGGCCGCCGGTGCAGCCTCGGCGGACGGCAGTGTGTATGTGCCGGTGAGCGCCGAATCGACCACAGGCGTGGCCGACAGCGCCGTTGATGTCGTCGCCCATGCCGGGGAGAGCATGACCATTACCTTCGGCGGCGTCACGGACATTGCCCTGGCCATTGGTGCAGACATGACCATGGATGGGCTGGTTTCGGCCATCAACAGCCATGTTGACAATGTCGGCGGGGGCGACAATGGCCGGCTGGTCACCGCGGAAACATACAGCGTGAGCGGCGAAACCTTTCTGCGTATCCGCAGCGATGTTGCCGGCGGTACCGGTGAAGCAAACCGGGTCATGATCAGTGAAGATCTCGCTGATCTTGATTTTGCCGCCCCGGACAAGACCCTCTTCTACCAGGTGGGGGATGGGGACGTCGTTTCCCTTGCCATAGCAGCGGATACCACCCTGGCCGGGCTTGCCGACCTGATCAATGACGACTCCGACAATCCCGGGGTCACCGCCCAGGTGATTAATGACGGTGATCCGACAGCGCCCTACCGGCTGAGTCTTCGTTCAAACAGCACCGGAGAGGATGGGCGGATCAGTTTTCTTTCCCAGCTGCCCGATATGGCCATGGAGGAACAGGAAGGCGCCGGCGGTGCGTCACTCAATGCCCAGTTTGCCGTGGATGGCATCAACTATCAGCGCCAGTCAAACAGCGTTAACGACGTTGTTTCCGGTCTGACTCTCACTCTCGAAGGGGAGGGAACGGCAACCATCAGCATCCGGAAAAATGATGATGCCATCAAGGAGATGATCCAGGATCTCGTTGCCGCCTATAATGCCGCGGTTGCCGAAGTGAAGGCCGATACAAGCTATGACAGCGAAACCGAGGAGTTCGGGGTGCTGGCCCGCACCACCATCCGGGATCTGCCCTCAACTCTGCAGGGACTCATGACCTCATCTGTTAATGCGGATGAGGGGGGCGACATTAAGACCCTGTTTGACCTTGGCCTGGAGTTCAACCGGGACGGCTCCATCTCCTTGAATGAAGAAATGTTTGACCAGGCCCTGGCGGATTATCCCGAGGGCGTCAGCGCCTTTTTCCTGGGTGACAGCACTCGTGATATTGAAGGGTTTGCCGACAAGGTGAATGATCGCCTGCGTTTCATAACCGGCGCGGACGGGCAGATTGAGGGGGAAAAGGATTCGGCCCAGGCAAGAATCGCTGACCTGGAATTGAAAATTGAGCAGGAAAATAACCGGCTGGACAAGAAATATGAATTAATGACTAAACAATTCATCGAATTAGACCGATATATGAACCAGATGACTTCGCTTTCCAGTTATCTGGCTGATCAGTTTGACAGCATCGCCAAGTCATGGAGCGGGACCGGCAATAACAAGTAACCCCGTAAAGCATGAAGAATGGAACTTTGTCTAAAGAGAAAGAGGAGAAAAGAATGAATTCAGCTCAAGCACGCAACGCCTATCGGCAGTCCGAATCCCAGTCGAGAATTCATCCGGTAAAGCTTATCCACCTCATGTATGAAAGAACCCTGGTTCATCTTGATATGGCTCTGGTGGGTATTGCAAACAAAAATCCTCAGCTGAGAGGGGAAAATCTGGGGAAAGCCATTGCGATTATCGCCGAACTGAATGCCTCGGTAAAGGAGGATGATGACTCGGAAGTAGCTCTTTTTCTGCGGGGTCTGTATAACGCGATTCTGGTGGAGCTGCCCAAGGCGGCTATTAATAATGACGAGCAGATTGTGCGGCAGACCATGTCCTATATCCGCCGCCTGAAGGAAATCTGGGAAGAAACCGCCATGGCCGAGATGGGAAGCAGGGAAAAAAGTAAACAGGAGTCCTTTCCGGCGGCGACAGGTGAGGCCCCGGGTGGCGTCGAGCGCAAGGTGGCTGTCCAGAGTGGCGGGGTATCCTTTTCCATTTGATGGCGGGGCGGAACGTGGACCAATCAGCGGATATGCAGGAAAAGCTTGCCGCGGCACTCAGGGAATTTGCCGCAATGCAGCGGCAGCATGCCGCCCTGCTCGCGGAAGGCAGTCTGAAAAGCCTGCCGGAGTGGGGCGCCAGACGGGAGCGGGCCTTTTTGCATCTGCAGCAGTGTGTTGCCCGCTTTGACGGTGCTGTACTTGACGAGAAAAGCGCAGGCGCAGTGCAGCTCAGGGAAATCATGGAAGAAATAGTGAATAATGAAGGATCACTCAAGATGCAGGTGCAAAATCAATTGGGTGAGCTTCGCGGAAAATTACAGATACTGCGCCGGGGCAAAGGAATGCTCAAGGGGTACTGCCTCAATCACGGGGCAGGCCCCAAACCAAAGTATCTGAGCAGTAAAGCATAGCTTAACAAGCGGAGGTTGTCATGGATGTCAATATCGCTACGGATATGAAGGGTGTTAATGTGTCGGTGGTGCCGACAAGTGTTGAGCTTGAAGATGCTGTCAGGCCTCCTGTGCAGCCGGTGCCTCAAGGCAGCGGAAGTGATACGGTAAAGCTCAATAACCAGGCTCGCCAGGGCCGGTCGGCAAAAGAAGATGCCGACAGCCAGGGAAAGCTCAGCCAGAAGGAACTGGAGGATGCTGTTGAGGAAATCCAGCAGCGTTTTCAGTCCATGGGCAGCAGTTTTAAATTCGGCCTTTACAGGCATGACGGTGATGCCGGTAATATAGTGGCCCAGCTGCGGGACAAGAAGACCGGGGAGGTCGTCAAGCAGTTCCCGCCTGAAGAGGTGCTCAAATTACGGGAGAAACTCCAGGATCTCATCGGCCTGCTCTTTGACGAAAAAGTCTGAGTAGTTCCCCTCTTTTCGCACTGATAACAGCGGCGATTTCCCGATCGTCAACGCACACGTCCCCCCTTGCCTCACTAGGGCACGGAGCCTTTCTTCCCTGCCCCTCCTGTTTTTTTCCCTTGACAATCAATCAATCCCATTTTATATAAACCATTCGGAAATGAATAATGGTTCATTATCTGTTAGAGAGGACATATCTGACTGTAACTTTATTA
>JBMOLU010000022.1:0-16694 GCA_049325275.1 Chloroflexota bacterium | reverse complement strand
TCCTGTGAAGGCAGCCACCTATCTACGGCAACCGTAGTCCTTTTCAGGCCCAGGCAGTTTTTGGGGTCGCCTTTGCGTCCTTATTGTAGCATCTTCAATCCGGCAATTCAAGCCTGAAAACGGCCCGCCAACCGGCTGGCCGTTTTCGATTCCCCAATTTCGACGAAAGGAGACCATATCCGCTGAGAAGGGCAATTGGGAAAATCGCCCTTCTCCCGTCAGAAAAGAAGAACCTCCCCCACAGCCTTACGGCTGTGAAGGAGGCCACACCACCCACCGGCGGCTGCGAAGCCACCGGGGATGAACGCGCAGCCGGTCCACGTCCGTCACAAGACCACCGGCTGCGCGTTCTGATTCTAGCGAGGTACACGTGAAAAGACAACTGTTAATTTTCCCGCTCGTCCTGCTGCTGGCCACGCTGGCCTGCACGATCAACGCCCCGCCGGGTTCGGCCGAACGCAGCCTGCTGGCGGCAGACCCGGTCACGCCTGCCGTAGCCACTGCCACCCGCCAGAGCATCCCGACGGGTACCCAAACCCTAAGCATGACAGCACGACCCCGGCCCACCCAGGCTCGCACCTGCGAAGTCAACACCCTGGCGCTCAACGTGCGCAGCGGCCCCGGCCTGGACTTCCCCGCCGTCTCATGGTTATACGCAGGCGATGCCGTCACCATCCAACCCATCCCCCACCCTGCTGATTGGCTGCCCGTCGAAAGCGGCGACGGCCTGGCCGGGTGGGTCAAGGCCGAGTTCTGCGAGGTGCAGCCATGAGCGTCCTCTACCTGACCTGCGCACACTGCGGCCGCGGCAAAGCGCCCGACCGCGAGACCCACTGCACGCGCTGCAAGGCCGCCTACATCTGCCAGAAGAACAGCGGGCGCATCCGCCGCCATACCGTCATCCACTACAGCCTGGTCGAAAAGCCCAAGGAGAAACAAGCATGAAAGACATCTTCACCACGATCGGCAAAGTCCTCGGCTGGTGCTTTGCCGCCACCGTCATCCTGTACACCAGCCTGCTCACCTGGCAGCTCGCCGGGCGCATCGTCCCCGACAAACCCATCGCTCAGGCCATGACCCTGGTGCTCTTCGACGTGGCCACCCTGGTGTGGTTCATCCAGTTCATCACCCAGGCCAGGGGCACCCTGCAATGGGCGCTCTCGGCGATCGGCTTCATCATCGGCCTGGGCGGCGCCATCATCATGGCCGGGGGCGAACTGGTGCTCGGCCAGCAGCTCGTCCAGATCGAGGACCCGACCCAGATCGGCTGGGTGCTGCTCTCGACCGTGGTGGTGGCTGCTCTGGCGCATGCCACCCTGACCTACTTCTTCCACGCCACCGATCCGGCGGTCAAGAACCGGATCGAGAACGCCCAGGAAGTCTCCAAGGCCGTCGAACGCGCCTACGCCGACGCCCGCTCGGAGATCGCCCGCAACGTCGACAGCCTGGTGGCGGGCCTGCGCGACTCGGTGCTCTACGAGGCCGAACGCCAGATCGCCGCTTCCACCGCCATGCACATCCGCAACGGGCACCGGCTCGAAGCGAAGGCCGGCGAGACGCTGCGCGGCGGGGAAATCGTCGAAGCCCGGGCCACGGACGCCACTCCTCGCAAGCGGCGCATCCGCTGGCCGTGGAAAAAGCACCCGCAAGCCGAAGCCGGGCAGGCGGCCGACCCGGCCCTGCAGGCGGCCGTGCTGGCTGCCCTGGCGCAGTTCCAGGCCGAGCAGCCCGCCCCGATCCATGGCAAGAACGGCCGCCTGCCCGAAAGCGACCCGCCCGCCGGCGATGCGGCAGAAACGGCAGGCCTGCCCCCTTTACCACCTGCGCCTACTGTGGAAAACGAATGACTCCCGGACGCAACCGGCGCAGGCAATACTGTACGGCAGCCTGCCGCCAGGCTGCCTACCGGGAAACAAAAGCAAATCGCGTTACGGTGACATGTCAGTGTAACAAGTAGAAGCGTAACACGCTTATACCGCCCACGGGCATAACTGCGCTCTTCCTGCCCCCGCCCGGCAATGAATCGCCGGGCTAGTCAGCAGCGCCTGATCAATCAGGCTGAACCTGCTTGAAGCTGGATTGATCCAGCGCAGCCTGCGGGCCCGCAATTTGCGCCCGTTTGAAGAATAGAAAGTGAGCTTGAAAATGTCTCAATCCCAAACCAAACCCCTGATGCAGTTCATCCCCTTCGATGAAGCCCTGCTGCGCCTGCAAGTCAGCCGTGAAGAGCTGATGCACCTGGTCGATGGGTGCGCGATCAAAGGCTACCGCTACGGCAAGGAGATCTATCTCGACCTGGGCGAAGTCGAAGCCCTGCTGCGATCGCCTGCGGCCCCAAAATAGCCCCGAAAAGCATGTCAGAACTGAGAAGCTTTGCTTCTCCCGTCAGAAAACGCGATCTGGCCAAAAAGGACGCCCAGGCCCTGCAAAGGCCAGATCGCCATCCTGGGGCCTTTGGGACGATGGGCATCTGCCCGCCGTCCGCTCAAGGACGGTACCCCATGAAAAGGCGTGACACCGAACCGCGCCGCAAGCGCAGGCCTGCCGCCCGCCGGGATGACGATGACGACGGCTTCCTGAGCGGCGCATCCGTGGCCCCCATGGACCGCAAAACCCAGTACGACTGGCTGGTGATCGACGATCCCGAAGCCTGCTTCCAGGGCGGCATCTTCCGCTGGATCGACCTGAAAATGTCCGCCGAAGAGCGCACCTGGCCGGTCGGCATCCGCTTCCAGAACGTCCACACCGGCCGGGTGCTGCGCTTCGACGGCGAAACCCTGCTGGAGCAGGAGGCCCTGCCGCTTGCTCCAGCACAGACCCAGGCGGCGAAAGCTTACCCCGTGTACGCCTGGAAGAAGACGGTCACGATGGCCAGCGACGGCCCGACCGTCTTACCCGGATGAAAGGGGAGCCGATGGAAAACAAACCAACCCCACTGATTTCACCCCGCCCGGTGGCCCGCGAATCGCTGGAAGTCAACGCCGTGCTCTTGTCCGGCAGGGTGGTGCGCATCCGCCACTACCAGGACAACAACGACATGCGCACGATCGCCATCCTGCGCAACGGGCAGGGCAGTTTCTATGTCGAGCTCGTCGGCCACTGGGACCTGTGCGAGCAGGACCTGGTGCTGGTGACGGGCAACGTCTACAGCAAGTTCGTCCGCAACCGCCAGCAGGTCGGCTTCCATGCGAAGCAGGTCTCGCTGCTGGCGCGTGAGCGTCCCTGCGAGCGGACGGTTGGCTGATGCCGCCTGGGGGTTACAAAAGCGCAGGAAAAGACACACTACCCCTTCATTTGGCTTTTCGAATGGAGGGGTAGTGTCCTGTCTGCGGGTAACGGTAATCCTGTAACTCATAGTTTGAAATACACCCTCACTCGATTTAGCCAATCTTTTGCTATCTGACCACCATGATCGATATCATCTTCGAGCATTTGCTTTACCTTTTCGTCACTGAATATGTCACCATACTTCTGACTCTTCTCCAACATAGAAACCAACGATGAGACAGCTTTACACTGCCGTAAATACGCATCTGAAGGCAGACTACCCCAAAGCTGCTTTTCGGACTCACTCAAAAACAAAGGCTGGTCTGTCAAAGGACATCCTTGCTTGACGCGTGCGATGGCCTTCTGCTCAAATTCAGCATCATAGAAAAATAAAACAGCAGCTATTTGGGGTGTTACCCAACTGCCTGCGTCAAGTACTTCCCACAATCTTTCGAGCAGTTCTTGCGAGGCATGATTAAGACACACAACAGATATTACGGCCACAATAGTAGATCGCCACATCAAAGTATTCAAAAGCCCAGCAAGTATCTCTTCTTCAACGTTATCACTTTGGGCTAGGACCTCCCTTAATCTAGCAATAGCTTCAAGCATATCGTTTTCTTCCGGGCCATACATACTGAGATAGCGAAGGTGGTCAACTGTTTCAGTTAACAGGTGCGTAAATATCCCCAAATCGATTGAGTCATCCATTAACGCCTCACTTATCAAAGCAATTGACTTACAAACTAATTATAGCTTGGCAAACATTCTGGCTGTGCCATTAGCCGTCCTTTCGCGTACCTTTACTAGGCCGTACACGTGCCAATACCAGCACCCCAAAAAGCGTCATTTTTCGGCACTGGCGAATATCGTACCGTAGATGTACCCATGCTGTGCCGATGTAGTGCCTTTAGACGGTCACACCAAAACACCCTCACAAAAAAAACGGACTACCCCTTCCGGGGTATGACTCTATTTTCCTTACGGAGACACAAGATGATCGAACTAACCACCGACAAACCCACCCTGGCTACCTATCGTGGAAGGCGCCCGGCATTCTCTGACTTGAGTACCCAGAAGTCAAGCTGGAAGCGCAGCGGATTCTCTCCCGCGGCCTGTCCGACCAGGCCTGGCTCATGCTCGACCTGCTGGCCACCGGCGGCGTGATGCGGGCGTCGCAGCTCGGGCTTGCCGACCGCACCCTGCGCAAGTACGCCCACGGACGCCTGATCGACCGCCTGCCCTGCATCACCCGCCAGTTGAGCCAGGCTTTGGGCGCTCTCGGCCTGCCCGGCGACGATGAGTCGCTGTACACCCTCGGCCCGGTGGGGAGCGAGATCGCCAAACAGCGCCACGGCCATCCGCCGCCCGGCGGCTACCTGGGTTTCACCCTGCAGCGCACCCTTCACGATCTGCTGTGCAACGAGATCGTCCTGCGGCTGTCGGCCTTCGCCGAAGGGCTGGGTTGGTCGGTGGGGTGGGTGAACGGGCAGGGTGCTGCCTTGCACAAAGACGGCGAAGCCATCCTCGAGCCGGGCGCCTTGCTGAAGTTGCAGAAGGGCGGGCAGGGAAAGTGCTTCCTGCTCGAATATCACGACGAAGACAAGGCCATGCGGGCAGGCGAAAAGGTGCGGCGCTACGAGGCTGCATTCCGATCGAATATCTGGCCCGGCCAGTGGGAGACGGACGCCTTCCCGGCGGTGCTGGCCGTTTTCCGCAGTGAGATCGTGGGCCGGGGCTATCTGGACGCCATCCGGGAGCGCGAGCAGGTGCGCGTCACGTACTACGGCAAGCGCCTGGATGGTGTCCTGGCAAAGAATTTGGCCGAGTGGCGCAATGTGGCGAGCGGGCAGCGGGAGGCGCTCCTGGGGGAAGGGAGGTAAGGGCTGGCTGTGTCCGCCGGTGTCCTGTTAGAGTCCGTTAAAGCACCACCTCATGCGCCAGGCAAAAGACCACAAGGGCACCAGGAAGCGCCGGACAGGCGCCGGACGGGCACCACAGAGGGACCACACAGGTACCAGACAGGGGCCAAAAATCCCGGGGAATACCCGTACTTACCCCGTCTTTTTGGTTTTTCCCTATGAACTATTCTTTGAATGGGCATACATCGCTGGGAACATACTCGTGACCTTGATAGCCAAAACGATAGTCATCACCACCTTGTACATCGCCCAGGTAATAGAAGAATTCTTCTAAATTCGTTTCAGCATGCTCGATCGCCACTTCGCAAGCCTGCACAATGTCATGTGTGGCCTGGTATTTCTCCCAAAAGCCAATCGCCGTTTCGGTGTAAATGCCCCCGGATTGCCCGGCCGGGAATTTCTGCTGCAACGTGTCATAAACGACCTGGGCATCGGAAACGTACCCCTGGGCAATATGCAACGACAGAATTCTGAAATAAGCATAGGCAGCAAGGTGATTGTACTCTTCGGAATCATAGGCGATCGGGGTTGGTGTGGTCGTGCCATACGTAAAACCATCCACCTGGGCCAGGTAGTGTTCCGGCGACCAGGCGATGACCTGATCACTGAAAATGGCCGTCTGGTACAACGCCAATGCTTCTTCGTATTTCCCGATGTAAACCATCCGGTCGCCGTCTTGAACTGCCTGAAAACGATATTCGGGAGGGTCGATGGTCAGCCCGACGAACATATAGTGCTCGCCATCCCATTGGTAGGTCTCTTGGACTCTACGCCAGGGACCATTGCGCAAGATGTCGTGTTTTTGGCGCACGCCGATATCGGCAACAAACTCTTCGGTACCATCCCCATCCAAGTCTTGCAGAACGCCTGACGTAAAGGAGCCACCGACAGCACTTTCTCCAATGTAACCACCTTCATACCAAAACAGTCCCTGGGCATCTGCAAAAGCCAACCAGGCAGGCGTATCTTCTCCTTGTTGGATCAGATCACGGAAATCATCCCCATCCCAAGCAAAAATCCGGTAATAGGTCGCCCAAGAATACAAAAGAGCGCCATAAAATGCGATCTCTACGACACCATCCTGATTTATGTCACGGATAGCCACTATCCCCTCGAGATCAGGCGCTTCTGGATCGGAATACAACTCAATGTATTCGCCATCACGGCATGCAGCTACCCATAGTTGGGGCATGAGACCAACCAGTTCATTCACTCCATCTCCGGTAACATCTGCCATTTCTATTGCTTTGAACTCACTTTCGAAAGCTGCCTGGGCGAGTTCTAAAGAACCGCCATCGTTCAAATAGGCCAGCAATTGCTCTTGAATGTCATTCGTCTCAAAATAGCCTGGGAAATCAAAATCAGGTCGTATATCTGAATTGCCAACCGGGCATATTGGCTGCGACACATTTTGTGTAGTGGCAGTCGGAGATGGGAACAACGTTGCTGTTTTGACAGATACTGGGGATACAGTTGGCCTGTCGGTAGCGCTCGATGCAGGATGCTTCGATGTTGATGAAAGTGTTGGCGTAGCCGTCGATGGCAGGCTCTGCGATGGCGTGGGGGTGCCAGTAAATGACATCTTCGTAGAACTTCCCCCGTTTTTTATAGAGACGCATCCAGAAATTGTGAAAGCGACACAGATCCACAGGAACCATAACCGTTTTTTCATCATTGCAGCACTCCCTGATAGGTATTATAGCAATAGCCAATCCCTAACGCATTGATCGGAAGCTGGTTCCACTCGTTATCCTACCACTATCCAACTGCTGCCGACAGCCATCTTTCCAGACGCCGACAGAGCGCCTGCAATCCGCCTGCCGCTGTCCGAAAAGACTGCAAAAAAGCGGCCCTTACCCATCCATTAGGCTTTTCCTAATAGATGATTCTCTCTTCAAACCCCACCAGCAAGCCTGCAACCTGGTATCCGGAATCAGCCTCGTCTCAACTTCAAAAAGGCATCGATCATTTTCCCCAAATAGAATCCACCGATCCCAACGATAAGCAGAACGACTGTCACAAGAAAACTCAGGCTTGAAAGCCTGGCAGAACGGGGCTGAGAAGCTTCCAGCCAGCCCTTTGGGAGTGGTGTGATGGTGGGGATCGGGGTTGGTGCAGGAGGCCTGGTGGGGGTTGGCGCGGTCTCTGCGCCAGGGATAAGTTCTCCAAAACCGTAGACTGTTCCAGGGCGAAATCCTTCCACAATGCCTTCACGGGATACCACCATTGGGATCGTTGGCCATATCCAACGCAACCAGGGAATAACCGGGGTATATGTGTAAACCACGACAACAGTTACTCTCTCAAGCTCTTCTCCCGCATCGTCCATAAATACTTTTTCAGCATTGTTGAAGCACAGTGGCAAACCGTCATCCCACAAGAGACGAAATTTACTCTCTTCTGAAGTAATGTTTGGACGGCTGCATACGGTAACATGAAGATACCCAGGAACAGATGCATCCCCCAGCCACCTTTTGTCATGTGTTTTCAGATACGCCACGTAATCGCCCGATGCCTGCGAATCGATGTCCACGCCGGTAGAACCGAGCAAAGCTTCATCCCAAATGCTTGGCAAACGCGCCCAATCGGTGAGCCGGTTGGTCAGGTATTCGGCCCCTTCTTTGGCAGATGATGGTTGTTCACCACAACGAGATAACCGCTCTCCACGACAATAATCCAACGTTACGTTACAATCTACGGTCCCATCCGCAAGATCGGCTTCCAACAGGTTAAGGGTAGCAGCAGCATCTTCGCAATATTGCGGGTTCCACGCGACAGCTACTGCATAACGAACGCCCCACCTGGCGCCATGCTGGATTCTTCCGAAGGCGTATAAGTAACCCGTGCCCTCGATGAGTGCAGCGAGAAAGACAAGGAAAATGGCCGCTGTAATGATTCGCTTGCGCCAGGTGATGATCATCGTTTCCTACCTCCCCGGGCTGGCCGAGAGCCAGCCATGCAAAGCATTGGCAGAATCATCCGAAAAAAGTTCAGGTTCTCAGTTTGTAAAAACGTGATTCGATCCCACAGGACCCATTATAGCCCCATCCCAAAAAGCCAGTGTGTTTTCTGTCTTATATGGGCTTCATCACAGCAGAACTGACGCCCATCACTATCCAACCAGCGCCGACAGGCATCTTTCCAGGCGCCGATAGCCCGCCTGCAATCCGCCTGCCACCATCCGAAAAGGCCGGAAAAAGCGGCCCTTACCCATCTATTTGGTTTTTCCAAATCGATGATTCACCCCTTCTCCCGCCCCGAAAGGAGCCAAACTATGGTCCAACCCGGCAAACTGCCCGCCATCCACCGCCCCGGCCGCGTGCCGGTGCGCGAAATCCTGACCCCCGCCAAAATCCGCAACAAGGCCGAAGAGCTGCTCAACAGCGACCGATCAAATTTGCGCAACGTCGTCCTGGAAATGCTCTACGAATTCGTCATCCTGAGCGAAGCCAGTCTCTTCCGCCTGGCCTTCGAACGCGTGGCGATCAGCGACAACCCCGCCTCCTTCCACCGCCGCCTGAACGACTACGCCAGGGAAGGGCTGATCGAACGCGTCTCGCGCCGCGTGCTCAAGCAGGCCCTGCGGGCCGGGCTGCCCCGGCCAGAAAACGGCATCCTGCGGGCTTACCGTCTCGGGCCGGTGGGGGAAGAGCTGGCGCGCATCAAGTTCGTGCGTGAAGTCAACGCTCCCTTGAGTGCCATCGAAGCCGAAGAGTACCAGGCCCACGACCTGCTCTGCGCCGAGGCCATGCTCAAGATGCAAACACTGTGGCATGAGCATCCTGACGAGAAGCTGCGCGGCATCGTCGAAGTGCACGGCCCCCGCAAGCTGACCCTCTGGGACAGCGTCGAACAGAAGGCCATCCTGGCGCCCAACGGGCTGATCGTCAAGCACAATTTGAACGGTGATTTCGTGCGCGCGTTTCTGATCGAGTATCACAACTCGAACGCCCGCATGCACGTTGAGAACAAGGTGGCGAAGTACGAAGCGCTGGCCGATCCCAAGTACAACTGGCTCTGGCAGGCCTGGGAGCTGAGCGAGATGCCGTACATCGCCGTGCTGTACCGGCAGGGGGCGACGCTCGAGCACTATCTCGATGTGCTGGGGCAAACCGCCCGCGGGCGGGGTGTGCAGGCGGTGTATGCAGGGGTGCCGCTGGCCAGCGTGTGGGCGGGGGAGTTGTCGATTAAGGCGATCCGGTATCAGGGGTGAGGGGGAGTTGGGTAAGGTATCGTTTTCGCTGGCTTGACGATATTGGACCAGCCCGGCGAAGGAAGTTGGCAGGGCTGGCCGAGGGGCGGCACAAAGATGGGGAGTTTTATGCCCGGAAAAACTCTGTAATTGTTTCAGACATAGGAAACTACGGGCAGAACAACGCAATGATGCCAGCCGAGAATCATCGCTTACAACTTCTATCCCGGTTCAAACTCAGCAATAAGGGGATAATGGTCAGATGCTTGATTCACAGACGACGGCTTATCGACAACAGAGCAGCTGCGCACCATGGGATGCAAAACGGCGTTCACCAAAATATAGTCCAGGCGCGCGTTCGGTTTGGGTGGCGGTAACGTGTATCCCTTCTCACCTGGATGCAGGTCACGAAAGCAGTCTGAGAAACCGGCCTTCTGGTAAGCGCCAATCGAAAACCGAAAGACACGATTGCCCTGCAGAAAGATCGCCCACCGCAGCCACGCTGGCATCTCCTGGACATTGACCGGATCGGAAGGCGCAATGGCATTCAGGTCCCCGGCGATCAGGCACGGCTCAGACATGAAGGGTTTGAGCAGGGAAATGTTGTATCTTGCTTCCCACCAACGCCAGAGTTCGAAAGGAACGGCCAAATTTGCCATCGGGTGAACGCCGAGAATATGCAACTTTTTCCCAGGGCGGTACTCCAACGTCGCCCTGACCGTATTGCGCCAGATCGGTGGAAAAGTGCGATGACTTTCACAAGCAAGGAGCGGGAAACGGCTCAACAGGGCCACACGGCGCTGCCTGTTTCCAGCGCCAAAGAAAGCAGTCATCCCCATCAGTTCGCCCAAAGCCTGGACGAACGCACGCTGATAAACTTCTTGAAGGACAACAATATCGGGCTGCATAAGCTGCAAGACTTCGCGAATGTAGACTTCGCGCCCGGCGCCGCCATTCAAAACATTGTAAGTCATCACGCGAATAGTCATTGTTCAAACCATGCGTCACGCTAAAGCATTTGGGATTTGAGATATTGAGGCAGGCAAATTCGTCCCTGGATCAACCTGGCCCCCGAATTTGGCCCCATAAAAACTTGCCTGCACCGTGATGCGGCCCCGAAGATGCGCATTGAATTCGCCCAGTCTTTCGGCTGGCACCCATAATTCCTGGTGCACCGATCCGCCAACTGTTTTGATTTCATACCGGGCAACATATTCATCGTCCACATCAAACTGGGTGACAAAACCGGCATACCCGGATGCTTCATCATCGGTGTTCCAGTCGCGGGCGATTTGTTCTGCATACGAATAGGTCAGCACAGGATAAAAGATCGGTTGATACGGCAGCCGAGGAGGAAACGCCTTGTAGCCGCTCTCAGCTATCAACTGAAGTTCTTTCAAGCCAACGGGACGATACAGGATCATAGCATGCCTTCCTTCCCAGCAGGCAATCTACAAATCGAGCCATCTCTTTCTGGTATCAACTCGCCTCGATAAATCCCATAATCTTGTGGGTATTCGCGGACGACAAATGCGATGATATGTTCGGCCAACCACATTTCGATATGAATATCTGGCGTCCAGCCTCGCTTCCGATATCCTTCGCAAAAGACGTAGGCATCCGTCATGCTCCAATAGGCCTGGGTGATTTCCTCGTATGTCTCAAACGCATCCCAATCTTCGTCGGTGAAAAAATATATCGCTTCAGGGATCGAAATTCTCAAGGCAGCGCTTTCTCCTGAGCCACCACCCAAGAGGAGATCACCTTTTTTGGCCTGCCAGGTGGTTGCGTCCAGCGCATCTTGCTCCAAACGATAGATGGGGACATTGCGATGAGAATTATTGCCTGGAACAATCTCGTAGCTCGAAGGGCATTCGACAATGCCAATACATTGGTGTTGATAACAGTCAATTTCGGACATAGGCTCACAGAACAATCAACTACTAGAAATTCAGCGGTCATCTGTTTCCGGTGACCGGTGCGTGGTTACCAAGCGAGTGCGATTCTCAACATACCACTTCGGCTCCTGAGAATGGGCGAACTCCGTAAGGGCATCCAGATGGGCCTGGAGCTTTTGATGGCGAAGGCTACCAGGAAAGTAAATGCAAAAATGCCCGTCCTGAAGATGTTCGATTGGGTACTGGCTTTCTTCTATCTCGATATACCCACCTCGGCCTTGATGAACCACTTTCATAAAATTTTCCCAGCCAAGAATTTCAAAGACCTTACCCTTGACATCAAGGCCCTTCCATAGAACCATTTCCTGTTGATCGGTGCTGTGAAACACCAGGCCTATCAAATGGGGCGCCTTGCCAAGGGTGTTGATCCTTTCCACCCCATCGATGGTTAGCTTGCGGGGAAAATCTTGAACGGTAAGCACCATCCCCACCCGAACAGTGCCTTCGACAACCAGGCCCGAGAGTACGAGGCCACGGCCCTGGATGATAAATGTATCGCTGGCTTTGAACAGTACTGGCATAAAGTTCCTTGATAGCGCTCAAAAATGCGTCAAACCATTTGTTATACAGGTTGGACAACCCGGATGACGCCACAGGCTTCTCCAGGTTGATAAAATCCCTGTTGGCCAACGCCGCCCAGGCAAGTTTTTCGAATTCAGTGTCATTTCGTGATTGAACGATTTGCTTGAGAACCGCAGCAATTTCCCAGCCTGCACCGTGATCGAACGGGGCGGGATATTGTTGCGCCGTGTAAACCACCTTACCCACCTGGGTCGCAAGCTGGAATATGATCGGATCGGCATTGCGACGATTTGCGGTATCTACAATCCGATGAGCGTCGTGAGTTCGCCCTTCTCTGCCATAACCCCATTTCTCAGGATGCTCAGCGAATTCCAGGACAGTTTCAATCGCTGCATCTTTGGGAAAATACGAACAGGCAAGCTTCAAAATCCCATAGGCCCATACATGCCATCGATCGATGGGAATGCGTTCGAAGATTTGGGCACCGGCTTGAAGGGGTTGATCGTTATCCCAGAAGGCACGGGCCTTTTCGATTACCTGGTTTCTCAATTCGTCATGCATGGCACCTTCCACATGGCCAGGCCGGTGATTAACCCGCTGGCAATTCCAGAGAGATAGGCAAGCACAAGGATATTGAATTGAAACGCTTCCCAAACGAGCCCGACGACAACCCCATTGAAGACGTTCACGACAAACCGCCACACCCGAGATGAGGAGCTATGATCTTTCGACACCCCACGGGATTGTAAAATGGTGGCGAAAAGGAAGGCCAGAGAAAAATAAACGATCGGCGCGCCGTTTATGTCTTTCATGAAAGACTCAAACACATAATAATTGTCGAGCGCAGCATAATGAAATCGTGGCCAATTCACCAAGCCCCAAGCATCAATTTCGGGAAACAGCAACTCACTACATCCCCATGCAGCGCCCCACCCGATCGCAGCTGCTCCAGAGAACAACAAGATGCGCTTCAGGTCTCTCGTTTGCGTGGCTTCTTGGAGAAGGCCCAATATACCTCCCAACAATAACCCAAATAGCATGGGGAGAAGCAAACGACCTCCCCAAAGCTGCATGGTGCCCGAAAGGCGCAAAAATCCCGGCGCTGCGTAAGTGATATTTACGACAACAGCCCCACAAAAAACGCCCAAAAGCATACCCACTGAGTTTACAAACACCCATTTACAAAAACGTGCCAACCGGGGAGGGGATGTCTTCATGGATGGCGATTGATGGGCACAACAGCAACTTAAGATAGCCGCAATCGATACAAACAGTGAGCCGTACAGGACTTTGTTCAACTCGTTGACGTTGATATAGTGCCCAAACGAAAGGTAGCTTTGCCTTTTCAAAACGATGTAACTGGCAATGAGCACAAGACCTATGGCACTGGCCGCCAACAATCCTTTGGAATACCTGTCAAACCGAACAACAAGAAGATCTATCAAGATTATCGAAGGGATTAGTAATACGATAATCAGGCCACCGTTATCGTGGATATTCAGCTTACCGGCAAAGTGAATTGCGAGGCCGGATAGTGAATACATCCACGAGTCGCGGTCAATTGATTCCCAGTTCGAGAAACACGCCCCAATAGCCATATATGCCCCGAAAAGATAGAGGGGCCATCTAAGTAAAGTGAAAGCTTTTATCAACCTGCCACACATAAAATAAACGATGATCTTAACGAACGCTATACAAATAGACGACGATCGGTTTTGTCACTTGTGCTCCAGTATCAATTGATCGACATTCACATAAATTGGGGTGAGTCGACTGGCAAGAGATTGCGGTGTTTCCTCCGATGCCCTCTCGGATAGCATCTTGGGATTTTCTTTTACATCCTTGGAAGCCGTAGCAAGCTTCTCTACCCATCTACGCTCGCGATCTTCGTTATATTCGCGGACTGCATCTTTCAGTCGATGTTTCTCTTTTATGCTCAAGCATCCCTTGACCAGGAGATAATACGCCAATACGGAACGTGCAGCCCGATTGTAGGGTAAAAAGGGCGCCAGACCCATATGTTCATGCAACTTGATAGCTGCCCTCCTTTGAAGCCATAGGCCCAACCCTTCAAATAATCGTCCTGCCTTGGCTTCCTTTTGAACCAAGCGCACCGCTTCATCTTCCCCAGGAAAGTATTTCAAGATCACCTTCAAGCTGAGAAAAGCATAAGGCTAGATGTTGAGGAAGGTGTTATACGATCCATCAATATTTGCATCCTCCACATTGGTTTCACGCCATTCGTTATAAAGTTTGAAGAAGGCCTTACACTCTGCGGCAAAGGAAGATTCAGGGGCCAATAGGGTGGCCAGAGCATCTTGATTGCCCAGGGTGTCTGGGAGGAAAAAGGTCCGCAGCTCAGGGAAGTTCTCAAGGAAGGGTTCATGCTGAGCCCGCTGGCATTGCATCCGAGCTATTTCTAGAAAGGTTGCATCAGCAATACAAGATTGATAATCCTGCGAGCCAAACCCAGCATCCACTAAGATTTCGACGAAACGGCAAAGAGCAACATGAAGATAAGAGATACTTCCCGATAGCGCTTGAAAATCTGTCTCTGTGCGAGCTATCGATATTGCCTTTTCGATAACCGGTTTGATCGCTTGAAATGCCGTCAAGAAATCTCGGGTTTCTTGCAAACGGATTACTTTGAAAAAACCTCGGCTCTCAAGCTCTGGACTCCAGGGACATCCCAAGGTTTCAGCCTCCGCCACTTCAATCGCAATTCCTTCGGTACAGTAATCGCACATCGTGATGAAACCCTCCAATTGCGAACCTAGCAACCCTCATAATGGTTTCTCTTACCAGGTTACAAAGAGATGCTGGGGCTTTTTCTCTTTGCGATGCCTGACGAGAATGCCATCAGTTGGTGCAATCCGTCGATAAATGTGTCTGTCTCTTTCAAACGCAGCAAAAACAGGTTATGCCTGGCGACCACAGGTAAATCAAAAAACCAGTAGAGTGCCATCAAGGGGGATATCCACAGACGGCTGCCTTTGGTTTTGGCCGTTAAGTGATAGTCACCAAAATGCCCGCGGACTGCCGAAATCAGTGATGAGTTGATCACACTGGCATCCTGCCATGGACTATCTTGAACGTACAGAACGGCATCTTCGAACGCCTGATAGCTTTCCATCTGTGGTGTCAGTGCACATGCCCCAAGAAATGCGCCTGCCTGGGTAAGCGAAGCGATATTTTCGAACACCTGGTTATAGGCTACATCCTGCTCCGCACCCAACGCCACTGTCGCCAGGATTCGAGTGCGAATATTCGTCAACTCGTTGACGACACACAGCGATGTTGCGTCTTCGATCACCGTACCCATCCCAGATTCATCACCCCGCATCAGGCTATCTACGCCACCGTCGATGAGGAGAATGCCATCGATCGATAAATAGTCGGCTAGCAGGCGATAGTTCTTGAGGAGCGGACGCACCCCGGACTTTTGAAAACTCCACACAGTTACATCACTTTGCTGCTTTTTCTTGAACCATTGCGACAGGTATTTTTCAGGAAAGTAGGGCGCAAGATCTGTTTGCTCAGCAACAACGCCAACCAAATCGCCAGATAAACGAACACCACCACGCAGCGAAGCGATATCCGAAAAACTGAAGTTTGCCAGATGCACCTTCTGGCCTCGCTTCGTAAGCTCAAAATAGATGGGCAAGCCACAAAAGACATCGAAACCGCCCCCCATCCCGGCAATGAGCAGATTTTGACAAACCGATAGCTGGGAAAGTACGGGCAGATTTAATTCCATATATCACATCTCGTTGCTACAATCATCACAATAATTACTGGATGGACACTCAGGGCTGAATTTGGCGGCATAATGATGGGAGCCTCTCAACTAGCTTTTAGGCATGGGGTCTCATACCTCCACCTACTCATTACACGTTACGTTTAGCTATCAACCACTATCTTTTCCCTTGTTCGTTTACCTTAAAAACTGTGTTATGGGGTAATAGCAATCATAGTCCATCGACAGTCGAAATATGCCTGGTTTTTCCCACGCAGGCTGGGTTGGGCTTTCCCGATTTTTGGCTACCACTTTAGATTGGTCGGTGACTTGCATTAACCGCCCGTTGTCAAACAAGAGTTCGATTACCGTTTTATAAGACACCGGGCAATCGATCACCCCCATTTCCTTCATGAAATCTTTGCCAATCAAAAGGCCTCCAGAAAAACTAATGTTTAGGCTCAATCCCAGATACTCAGACACATCTCGACATTTTTTGAAGTATTCAATGCCGTCAGTTTGAGATAATGCCACCTCAGAACCATCTTTCATCAAGAATACCGGCGTAGGATAGACTCCATCGATTGCCTGATAAGCATGATCAGCCAAACACAGCCGCATAGAAACAAGGGCAAGGCGACCATCAATACAGGCATATTGATTATGGTAGCCTCGGTAACAAGCTGTGCTCATCGGAGAAGGCGTCATGCCAAAGTCTTGTGGTGATGGCAAGGCGTCCCCACTTACTCCGAGAAGCACATATTCGGCATTTTGATAGTGAAGTCTATCTTGGGCTTGGGGAGTCATAGAAGTAGATTAGATTAGATTAGATTTATTGCCACACAGATGCTGGTGTCATAGATATGCAGTTTTCACATCGGCAAGCATAAGCTTGCTGAAACCAGCCGCAGCATCAACCACACACATCTAATTATACAGTTGTCACAGTCAGTCAATCATAGGGGAAGCGTGACATGCTTCAGTTTTTATACCCAACTGAAATGAGAGTCCGAGCGGTTTGATTGGCATATTGTGCGGCAAAAGCCGCCGGTGCCTGATAGCCCAGCGAACTGTGAGGCCGTTGGGTATTATAGTGC
>JBMOLU010000021.1:0-16844 GCA_049325275.1 Chloroflexota bacterium | reverse complement strand
ATGCCCGAACCGATCAGCGAGACAATCTGCCCGATGCTCAGCAAGACGAACCCCGTCATCCCGCCGATGCCCCAGGCGCGTTCGTTTCGCCGGTACAAAACTGTTTCAGCCATTACTTTTTCTCCTTAGCGTGAAGAACCACTAAACACCACGGTACGCATACTTGGCGATAATCAACTGCTGGATCTGCGAGCTGCCTTCGACGATCTCCGCGATCTTGGCGTCACGCAGATAGCGCTGAACCGGATAATCGGGGCCGCAGCCATTGGCCCCGTGCAATTGGACGGCATCGTTGGCCGCACGGAAGGCCACTTTGGAAGCAAAGTACTTGGCCATCCCCACCATCTCCGTCACCATTCCCAACCCATTGGCTTCCACCATTTCGGCGGCCCGCAGGCACAACAGGCGGGCCGCGGTAACATCTGCAGCCATGTCGGCGATCAGGCCCTGGATCAGTTGGTGTTCCTTCAAATAGGCATCGAACTGCCGGCGCGTGCTGGTGTAACGCAGGGAAGCTTCGAGGGCAGCCTGCGCCAGGCCAACGCAGCCCCAGGCCGTGCTGTAACGCCCGTGAGACAGACCGTAACCGGCGACATGGGTCAGGCCCAGGCCAACCCGTCCAACGATGTTTTCGGCCGGCACGCGGCAATTCTCCAAGTGCAGTTCGGCCAGCATCGAACCGCGGAAGCCTAACAGCCCGTTGATGGGCGTGGTCGAGAAACCCGGCCGCTCGCGCTCGACCAGAAAGGCCGTCACCCGGCCGTCGCACTGGGCAAGCAATAGGAACAGATCGGCATTTTGCCCGAAGCTGATCCACTTCTTGTGACCGTTGAGCACGTATTCGCCGTTGTCGAGGGCCGCCGACGTGTTGATGTTCTTGGCGTCGCTGCCGATTTCGGGTTCCGTCAGCGCGAAGGCAACCACAGTCTCCCCCGCGGCCATTTTCGGCAGCCACTGCGCCTTCTGTTCTTTACTGCCCCAACGCAAGATGGCCGAGGAAACCATGCCCTGCACGCCGATCAGGTTGCGCGTGTTGGCGCAGCCGCGGCCGATTTCTTCGTTGAGCAGGCCATAGGTGACGGCATCCATGCCAATTCCGCTGTATGCCTGCGGAATTTCCCCGCCCCAGCATCCAGCCTGCACCATCTCAGACACCAGATTGCGAGGCAGGGTTTCGTTCCGGTCGAACTCGTCCGCCCGGGGAGCGAGATGTTCATCGGAAAAAGCCTTGAAAGCAGCCAGCTTTTCGGCCTGTTGTTCGGTCAGGTTGAGATTCTTGGTATTCATCACGCGCCTTTCTATAAAGCCAGCACCCGCTGCCAACGCTTTTCGTCGAGGCCGTGCTGGCAAACGAAGGCATACAACAGGCGCTCCAGGCCAAAGCCCACACACCCGGTGCGAATCCAGTCTTGATCGCTGCGGGTAATCTTGAAACGCTCGCCGAAGGTCTGGTCATGGAAGTTGAACGATCCCACTGCAATCGTGCGGTTGGCGGCGACGTTGAGGCGTAGTTCATATTTCAACTCGCGCATTTTCTGCGAGAAGATGCGCGCCGCCGTATCGGGGCTGCAAAAAAAGGGGTCGCTGGCCACTTCGCAATAACCGGTCAGGCCGAGTTTCTCCATCAAGGCAAAGGCAGCCTGCATGTAGGTGTGACGGCAGTCGATGACGAAGTCCTTCTCACCGAGGAAGACAATTTCACGGATAGTGAAATCCCACAGGCGCTCCATCGTACGGTGGTATTTCGACTCGAAACGGAACGATTTGCCCTTGGCGGTGATCACCTGGTTGCCGGGTAACTGCTGGTCCCGCAGTTGGTGGTACGTGTGGTAACACATCGTTGGCGGCAGACAATAGTCGACGTTGTCGCAATGGTTGAGGGCAAAGGTGCCCAGGCCGCCGGCCGCCTTGAATTGCTCGGCAAATTTCTGGTAGATGTCGACGTCGTTGTGCAGGCGGGTAACGAACATCAACATGTGCGGGAAGGCGTCGAAGTAGCCGCAATCTTCGAGGGCCTTGGTGGGGATCAGCGTGGGGTAACGGTACTCGCTGGCGCCTAGCGATGTGGCAATCGCCTTAACGTGTTCGTCCAGCGTGTCCATGAGCCAGATCAGCGGGCCGCCAATGGCCATCTGCCCTTCACCGGCCTGAGTCAACCAGCACCGCTGGCACAACTGCTCGAAGATCGTATCGTCGTAGTCGCCATGGGCATCGTGCTGCCAGACGACTTTACCGGGCAGAAGTTTTTGGGTGGTGATTTCACCGGCGATGACCCGGTTGATCTTGGCCGCCAGCGCCTGCAAGTCTTCGTTTTCCGGCGTCTCCAGATCGATAGCAGTAATGCATTCTCCTTCGACGACGAGCTTGAAACGTTCGATTTCTGCGGCGATAAAGTACAGGCGTTTTTCCAGCTCTTCGGCGTACGCGTTGGAGATTGCGGGACTCAAAGCGATACGGCCGGCGTTCATAAGACCTTGCTCCCATTCAGGCCTTGTTTGCGCGCGACCAGATCGCTCATGGCCTGAACGGATTTGAAGTTCTCCAGGTCGAGGTCTTCGTTCTCGATGGTGATCTGAAACTCGCGCTCGACAAACAGCACCAGTTGCATGGCGAAGAGCGAGTTAACCATCCCCAACGAGAAGATATTTTCGTCATCCTTGAGCGGATAGTTTTGAAAAAAAGGGGACAAAAAAGTACGGATGTTTTCTTGCACGTTTTCCATAGCGTCTCTCCAATTGCTTAGCGAACAGGTTGAGATGAAGGCTGATTCTCGTACACATAGAAACCGCGGCCGCTCTTACGGCCTAACAGGCCGGCATCGACCATCTGGCGCAGCAAGGGACAGGGGCGGAACTTGCTGTCACAGAACAACTCATATAGGCCCTCAATCGAGTGCAGAATGGTATCCAGGCCGATCAAGTCAGCCGTCTCGAGGGGACCCATGCGGTGGCTGTAACAAGATTTGAAGATCTGGTCGACATCGCTGGCAGAGGCCACGCCTTCCTGCACCAAAAAAGCGGCCTCGTTGACCGTCAGCATCATCACCCGGTTTGAGACGAAACCGGGGGCGTCGTTGATCAAGATCATCTTTTTATCCAGGGCGGTAAGCAGGTCTCTGGTGCGGGTGATGGTCTCTTCGGACGTATGGTAGCCGCGGATGACCTCCACGGTATCTTTGACCGGCACCGGGTTCATAAAGTGGGCGCCGATCACCCGGTCCGGGCGGCGTGTGACGGAGGCTACCTTGGTGATGGGGATGCACGAGCTGTTGACGGCGAAGATCGCTTCAGGCGGACAGACGGCATCCAGCTTGCGGTGAACGGCTTCCTTAACCGGCCAGCGCTCGGTGACGTTTTCGACGACATAGGAGACGTCTTGCAAAAGTCCGTAGTCGGTCGTGAACGTGATGCGCGCCAGAACACTTTCGGGATTATTGTCGCGCGGTGAATTTGGCGGGCGCGTGTCGTAAAAGCGATAGAGGCGCACGTTTTGCCCGATGTTGGCGCGGGCCTGCTGCAAGATTTCGTCGACGAGGTCGATCAAAATGACCGGATAACCCGCCTGGGCGAAATCCTGCGCCACGCCGATGCCGATCACGCCGGCGCCGATAACACCAATCTGGTGAGGTCGATTCATACATTCTCCTTTTCTTCAAAGAAACGAACGAGCGGCCGGCTGGGGTCAACGACCACCGCCTGCAATAGCCTTTTGAAGTCAACAACCAGGCGTTCGATCGTTGCGGCCTGGAGCAGGTCACGGTTATACTCGAAAACGCCGCGCAGGCCATCGGGTGTGTCTTTCATCGCCAGGATCAGGTCGCAGTTGGCCTCTCGGCCGCTGACACGTGGGATTTCGAGCGTGAGATCGGGCAGGGTAATCTGGCGAGCGGGTTCGTTTTCAAGCGAGAACATCACTTGAAGCAGCGGTACCTTAGGATTGCGTTCGGCAAGAAGCATTTTGAGCACCATCTCGAAGGGCACGTCCTGATGGACTTGCGCTTCCAGCACCGTTTGGTGAACTTGGCCGAGCAGTTGCAGGAAGGATTGCTCATCCGAAAGGGCGCAGCGTAGGGCAAGGATATTGTCGAACAGGCCGATCAAGCCTTCCAGTTCGCTACGGTTACGGTTGGTCGCCGGCGCGCCGATCAAAATGTCCTGCTGCCCGGTGCACTGGAAAAGCAGCAAATTAAATGCGGCCAGCAAGGTAACGAACAACGAAGTACGTTGATTCTGACTCAGCGTGTGCATAGCGCCGCTCAATTCAGGAGACAGGTCGAAGGCAGCCGTTGCCAGGTGCGTCGACGGCGCCGGTTTCCAACCGGATGGCAACCGCAAAACGGGCAGGCTGCTCAACAAACGCCCCTTCCAATAGTCGAGATGCGCTTGAATCCGTTCTTCCCGCAACCACTGCTGCTGCCAGGCCGCAAAATCGGCATACTGCACGCCCGGTTGCCCCATCGCTGCTGCATCGCTGTCCCGATAGAGAACGACCAGTTCCTGCGCTAGAATTTCGAGCGAGGTTTCATCGCAGATGCTACGGTGCGCACACCAGATCAGGCGGTGTTCATCTGCATCCAGCCTGACCAACTGCACCCGCCACAGGCACGCATCGTCTTGTTTGAAAGTCTCCTGCTGCTGGGCGGCGACCAGTTCCCATAGGTAAGCATCCAACTTTTCGGCAGGCAGCGAGGGTACGTTGACGACCGGCAGGGTAACAGGCTGCGCGTCGGCAGCAAACGAAGCAAGCCGTCCATCGGCAAGGGCGAAACGGGTGCGCAAAGCCTCATGCCGCTGAACGATGGTGCTCAGGGCGCGTGCCAGCCTCGCCGCGTCCAATTTGCCGCTAAAACGCAGAGTCGTACAGACATTAAGGATCACACTGCCAAGGATCGCGGGCGGCTGCTGCCGGCGCAGGCCCAACAAACCGGCCTTTTGGGGCGGGCGGGCCAACGCCTGCAATTCCCACAGCGTTTGCTGGGCACACGAGACAGGCAGCGGCGTCCCGTCCGAGCGTGCGATCACAGCGATTGGCGGCAAAGCCTTTTGGGCGGCTTTGCGGGCGGCTTCAATGCGCTCGGCCAGTTCGGCAATTGTGGGCGCTTCGAAAGCCGTTCCCAGTTGCAAATCGACGTCGAAAGTATCGCGCAGGCGATTGACGACCTGCATGGCGATTAGCGAATGCGCACCGATGCGGAAGACGTTGTCGTCCCGGCCAATCTTCTGGATGCCCAAAAGCTGCTGCCAGATATCCGCCAGTTTCGCTTCGGTATCGCCATCCGGCTCAACATAATCATTCGGCAGATTCGGGCGTTCGTAGGCGTGCGCCTGCGCTGCGGGGGCATCGGCCCCAGGTGCATTGGTGGTGCCAACATCGCCGGTGGGCGAAGATGTATTTTCCGAAGAGACGGCCGCTGCCGCCAACGGCCCGGCCTCGACCCAGTAGCGCTGGCGTTCGAACGGGTAAGCCGGCAGCGGGATACGGTGTTGGCGTTTTCCTTTCGAAAAAGCATCCCAATCGACCGCAGCACCGGCTACCCACAGCTGTGCGACAGCGTTCAACAAGAAAGCCAGATCGTCCTGCTGCTCGTAGGCATGCCGCAGTGAGGCCACCACGCGAGAGACATCGCCACCGCTGGCGGGGTGTTGCAGCGCCATGCTGCTCATCGAGCGGCCGGGGCCAACCTCCAAAAAGACGCGCAAGGGATCTTGCAACAATTCTTGCAGACTGTCGGCAAAGCGCACCGGGTTGCGAGTGTGCTTTGCCCAATAGGCAGGATCGGTGGCCTGGTCGGGCGTAATCCAGGCACCTGTCAGGTTCGAGATATAGGGGATCGCCGGCGCCTTGAGCCGGAAACTGCCCACGAGCTGCGTCAGCGGCTCCACGATGGCATCCAGCATGTGCGAGTGGAAAGCATGGGTGGTCTGCAAGCGGCGGCAGGCGATGCCATCAGCAAGCAGCCGTTTTTCCAGGCTGGCGACAGGTTCCTCGGCACCGGCAAGCACGCACATCGACGGCCCGTTGATGGCCGAAAGCGAGATCTCGGCACTCAAGAAAGACTGCACCTGCTCTTCCGACAGCATGACGGCCAGCATGGCGCCGGCAGGTAAATCCTGGATCAGTTGGGCGCGGCGCGCAACGAGCGTCAAGGCGTCTTGCAGGTTAAGCACACCGGCCAGGCAGGCAGCCACGTACTCGCCCAGGCTGTGGCCGACAAGCGCTGCCGGGCGCAGGCCCCAGCTCATCAACAGCCTTGCCAGGGCGTATTCGACGACAAAAGCGGCCGGATGGGCCATCTGGGTCTGGTTGAGGCGGCGGGTGGCCTCATCTGCGGGCCGCTGATCGCGCCCCAGCATTTTGCGCAGGTCGAACGTCTCGCCGGGGGCGACAGATGCGGCAAGTGCGGCGTCCTTTCCCAGGCCCGGCAACAAGATGGTGCGCAGATCGAGGCCTAAGAGCGGTTGCAGGAGTTCGCAGCAGCGATCGACCTGCTTGCGGAACATCGGCTCGGCGTGGTAAAGGCCAAGCGCCATATCAGGATAGTGATCGCCCAGGCCAGGGAACATCCATACCTGCGGGCGGCCAACGTTTTCCTGATAAAAGGTCAGGATGCGCTTCTGATCGTTTTTTTCGAGGGCTGCGAGAGCGTCGGCCATGTCCCGGCAAACCAGGGCGCGCCGGTGTGTGAAGGCCTGGCGTCCCACCTGCAAGGTGTAGGCGACATCGGCAAGGGTAAGTCCGGGGTTGCGCCTCAGGTGCTCGGCGAGGCGTGTGGTGGCCTTTTCCAGCGCAGTTCCTGTCTTGGCCGAGAGCAGCAACAAATGCCAGGGCCGGCTGTTGCCCGGCACTTCGGCTTCGGGTGCCTCCTCCAAAACGGCGTGGGCATTCGTGCCGCCCATACCGAAAGAACTCACGCCCGCCCGGCGCGGGGCGCCGTTTCGCAGCCACTCGCGCAGGGCTGTGTTGACGTAAAAGGGGCTGTCGGCAAAATCGATCTGCGGGTTGGGTTGCTTGAAGTGCAGGCTGGGTGGAATCTGCCGATTCTCGAGCGCCAGGACGGTTTTGATAACGCCGGCGACGCCCGAAGCCACGGCCAGGTGGCCGACGTTGGTCTTAAGCGATCCGATGGCGCAAAAGCCCTTACGATCGGTTGATTGGCCGAAGGCCTGTTTCAAACCGGCAATCTCGATCGGGTCGCCCAATTCGGTGCCCGTCCCGTGCGTTTCAATGTACCCAACCGTCGCCGGATCCACGCCGGCAATCCCCAGGGCCTCGGCTACGACAGAGGCCTGGCCGTCTACACCGGGGGCCATATAACCGATCTTGGCCGAGCCATCGTTGTTGATGGCTGAGCCGCGAATGAGCGCATGGATGGTGTCCCCGCTTTCAAGTGCATCAGAAAGGCGCTTGAGGACGAGCACGCCGACACCGCTGCCAAAAACTGTACCATGTGCATCGGCATCGAAGGCGCGGCAGTGACCGTCGGGCGAAAGCACACTGCCCGGCTCGTGGAAGTAGCCGCCCTTTCCAAGCTGCGAGAGTGCGACGCCACCCGCCAGGGCGATATCGCACTCGCCATTGCGCAAACTTTCACAGGCCGTATGAATCGCCACGAGCGATGTGGAACAGGAGCAGAGCAGCGTGACGCTGGGCCCGTTCAGGTTGAGGGCGTACGAAATGCGGGTGCACAGGTAACCACGATCGGTGCCGGCGACGAATTGCAAGCCGTTGACGCCCGCCAGGTTTCTCTGGTTGGAGAAAAGGTTGAAGAGGTAGTGGCACTGCTCGGCCCCGGCGTAGACACCGATGCGACCGGGAAAGGTTTCGGGATTGTAGCCGGCCTGTTCCAGGGCTTCCCAGGAACATTCCAGCAAAATGCGGTGCTGAGGGTCCATCACCTCAGCCTCGCGCGGGCTGATCTTGAAAAAGGCCGCATCGAACAAGTCGATGCCATCCAAGACCGGTTGGGCCTTGACGTAGTGGGGAGAATGAAGCCATTCATCAGGAACACCGGCGTCGCGCAGCTCTTGCTCCGAGAAGAATGTAACGGCCTCCACGCCGTCGCGCAAGTTTTGCCAAAATTCTTCCAGCGTGCGCGCCCCAGGAAAACGGCCAACCATACCGATAATGGCAATCCCATCGGATTGCGCAATCTCATCGGGCTGCTCACGGCCTGGCTGAGAAATGGGATCAAAATTACTCATCAAGATACTCCTCGTCTACCGATGACGTGGCCATGCGCGCCTGGCGCGCCTGCCGCCGGTTCTGCTGCGCCGCCCGGCGAATATCGACGCGTTCGCTGCTTTGCTGCAACAACGGGCGATCTTCATGGGCTTCGGCAATAAAGTGGGCCAGCTTCTGTACCGTGGGATGCTCGAACATCTTGACAATCGGAATTTCGCGCTCCAACGCCTTGACCAGGTGATTGTGTACACGGATGACGTGCACGGACGTGCCGCCCAGTTCGAAGAAGCTGTCGTAGATGCTGACCTTGTCGATTTGAAGAACTTCACCGAGAATGCTGGCTATCGTCTTTTCCAGTTCGTTGCGCGGCGCAACGAAGCGCTTCTCTGCCTGCGCCGTCGTGGCTTCCGGCAGCGGCAGCTTTCGGCGGTCCACCTTCCCATTGCCGGAGAGCGGCAGCGCGTCCAGGAAGACATAGGCCGATGGCAGCATGTACTCGGGCAGCTTACCGCGCAAGAACTGTGTCAACTTCCCCCCCAGCGCATCCGGCGAGGCCGCAGGCGCCGGAGCGCCTGCCCAAGCGCCTCTGCTGTAAGGCTCTCCCGCCGCTTCGACGAGTTCGAGCGTAGCACGCAGGTCCTCGCTTTCCGCCGCCAGGCCGTCGATGCCGAGCTGCGACGCTTCCACCCCTCCACCGAGCAGGCTGTGCAGATAGATGCCGCCTTCATCCAGGCCGAACCACGGAGCCACCGGCGCAAACTCGAAAGCGCCCACCTGGCAGAGGCCCAGGCCTTCCGCCGGTGCGGCGCTTTCGAGCAGATGGCTCATCACACCCGCCTCCATCAGGCAAAAATCACGCGCCAGGTCGCCGTACAAAGGCTGGATGGCCTTCATCTGAGCGATTAGGAAGATGGCGAAGCCGGCCTGCCGGAAGATCGGCCTGTTGGCCGGGGCATAGTGATGTTCGTCCAACGCCGCCTCGGTGGTGAGCTGCACCAGGCTGTGCTCGTACGGCTGGTAGTAGTACACGCCGCCTGCCAGGCCATCCACACGGCCCGGCCTAACGTAGAGGTATACCTGGACCGGGTACAGGCCTCCGGCCGAAGAATAGCGATACTTCGGCAACGGATAGCCGGGCACGTCGATCGGTTGCAGGCAGCCCAACAGCTGGCTGAGCCGTTCGAGTGATACCGGCCCTTCGGCAAACTTGCGGTAAGAGCGGCGTTCGATATAACTGCGCCAGCCCGCATCGTCCAGTTGCGACGACACCAGCCGCAGATGCGGGTGGGCGCCGTTTTCATCGCGCAAGGCCGGCTTAGACAGCTTGAAGCGCAAACGCTCGATCGGGTCGACGATCAGCGCCTGAGCCGGCGTATCTGGCAGCGCATCCGGCAAGGCCACCGGATCAGCGGCTGCCGCAGGGATCACGTAGGCCACCAGGCGCTTGTCCGTGCCATCCCCCACGGCGCTGACGACGCCCGCCTGGACGCCGGCGTGCTGCAACAAAGCGGCTTCGATCTCGCCCAGTTCGATGCGGTGGCCGCGAATTTTTACCTGGAAGTCTTCGCGCCCCAGGAACTCGATTTCACCGTCCGGCAGGTAGCGTCCCAGATCGCCGGTTTTGTACAGGCGTTCGCCCGTGCGCGGGTGGACGATGAAGCGTTCATTAGTTTTGTCTTCGTCACGCCAATAACCCAGCGCCAGGCCAATCCCGCCGATGTAGAGATCGCCCGGCACCCACACCGGCGATGGGTCCAACGCACGGTTCAGCACGTGAAAGGTCTGGTTACGCATGGGGTGGCCATAGGGGATGCTCGGCCAGGAGGGATCGACCTGTTCAATGGGGTAGAGGATCGACCAGATTGAGGCTTCGGTGGCGCCTCCCAGGCTGATCACACGGGCCGCGGGAATCAGGCGGCGGATGCGGTCGGGAAGCGTCACGGGGATCCAGTCGCCGCTCATCATCACCAGGCGTAATGACTGCAAAGCGGCTGCCGGGTGCACTTCGGCGTGTTCGACGAGCATTTCCATCAGCGCCGGCACCGTATTCCAAACAGTCACACCGGCTTCGGCAACCAGCCCGGCCCAGACACCCGGATCGCGCCGCGCTGCGGCCGGTGGAATGACGAGGGCGCCGCCGGCAGCCAGCAGACCGAAGATGTCGTACACGGAGAGATCGAAATTCAACGCCGAGAGCGCCAGCACGCGGTCTCGTGCAGTAACCTGAAAACGCTCGTTCAAATCGACAATGGTGTTGACGGCCCCGCGGTGATCGATCATCACACCCTTGGGTTGGCCGGTGGAGCCGGACGTGTAGATGACGTACGCCAGGTCCGTCGTCTGCTGCACCGGTGTAAGCGCGGTAGCCGCCATCTGCTGCCACTCACCTTCGCGATCAACGGCGTAGTGGGCGATCCCCGCAGGCCACTCGAGCTGGCCGGCCAGCCACGACTGGGTCAGGGCAATGCGCACATCTCCTTGTTCGAGCAAATAATGCCGCCTTTCGGCAGGCAAAGTCGGCTCGACGGGCAGGTACGCTGCGCCAGCCTGCAAGATACCCAGCGCAGCCACCACCTGTTCCCAGCCCTTTTCCATAACAATGGCCACCAGGGTGTTCGGCTGCACGCCCTGTGCACGCAGCCAATGGGCCAGGCGGTGCGAACGCGCGGCCAATTCGGCGTACGTCAGGCGCTTTTCCGCCGCAACAACCGCTACCGACTGCGGGGAGCGCGCGGCCTGCTTTTCGAAGAGCGTGTGCAGCCACTCGCCGCAAAGCGGCGCCTCGGTGGCATTCATGGCCTGACGCACAGCCAGTTGGCCGGCGGGGATCAGCGGCAGGGACGGCTCGGACCAAGCGACATCATCGTCGGCCAGTTCTTCCAGGCGTTTACAGTAGGCGGCAAACATAGCGTCCACCAACCCGTCCGGAAAAAGTTCGGCGACCACATCCCAGTTGAATGCTAGGCCGCCATCCATCTCAGCCACCTGGTGATCGAGCCATACCTGCGGCGTCTGGCTGATATTGTAGGCCGTATCGATTTGAAAGCCCTTGTCGTCCCCCGGGCCGGCCGGTTCGCTGAAGTTGAGCATGCTGGTAAAGACCACCGGCATCAGCACGGGCGCACCGCCCCCCTGTTGGCGTGAAAGCTCTCGTAAGACGTGCACGCCGCTCACCAGGCGGTGATCGAGGTCGTTCCAAAGCTGGCGCTGCACCTGGCGGGCGCGGTTGGCGAAGCTGTCGGGGAGGGCGTTATCGATGGCCACCAACGTCAGTGAGGTAAAGTCTCCGACGATCTCATTGACCTGCGGATGAAGCGGCAGGCGGTTGAAGAGCGTCAGGTTGAGGGTGAAGTGCGGATTTTTGCTCCAGGTGGCCAGCACTTCGCCAAAGGCAGCCAACACCATACCCGAGGGGGTCAGACCGAATTTCGCTGCCCGGTCTTTCAGCATCTGCCATGTTTCTGCGGCCAGGGAATGGCTCCAACGTGAAAAGCGCGGCTGAAGCAATTCCGCAGGCTTGCGGGCCAGCGGGAGCTCCGGTGCGGGCGGCAAGGTGTCCAAACGCTCCTGCCAGTAGGCCAGGGCGCGCCGGTATACTTCCGTCTCGCGCAGCGCCCGCTCGGCAAGCACGTAGTCACGGAAGGACAACGCCAACGCATCCATTTCCATCTCGGGTTCGGCGTAAAAACGCATCACATCCTGCGTCAGCAAACGCATGCTCCAACCATCGCCCAGCAAGACATCGAAGCTGACATACAGGCGGGTGCGGTGGCCATCCAGCAAAGCGGCGCGAATCTCGAAGAGCGGCCATTCTTCGGTGGAAAGCACCTGGTGAGACATTTCATGACGCAAGGCTTCCAGCCGTTCCGCGGCGCTGCCGGCCGGCAGGCCGCGCAGATCGAGGGCTTCGATCTCGTAGCCGGGCACGTCTTTCAGGATTTGCTGGGTGCCATCGGGCAGCATCACGGCGCGCAGCATATCGTGCCGGTCGATCAGGCGGCGCACGGCGCCGGTAAAGCGCGCCAAGTCCAAATCGCTGACATCGAACTCCAGGTAAGCGTGCGTAGCCACGTTCCCCAGTTCGAAGATGGCACGGCGGCCGACCCAGTAAGCTTCCTGCACGTCGGTGAGCGGGAAGGGCAGCCACTTCTCGCCCGGCCGGGGAGTGATTTCGGGCAGGACGAAGGTCTCCTTGCCCTGGGCCACATCGATGCTGCGCGCCAGTTCCGCCACGGTCGGCTTCTCGAAGACTTGCAGCATGGGCAGTTCGACCTGGAAGGCGCGGCGGATGCGCGCCAGCAGTTGCGCAGCCAGCAGCGAGTGTCCACCCAGTTCGAAGAAATTATCATGCACCCCAACGCGTTTCAAACTCAAAACATCGGCCCAAATGCCGGCCAATTCTTCTTCGACCGGCGTACCCGGGGCCGCGTATGCATCCCCAAGTTCCGGCCTGGTGTCATTGGGCAAGGGCAACGCGCGCCGATCCACCTTGCCGTTTACGGTGAGCGGGATCGCCTCCAACCTGACGAAATGAGTCGGCAGCATGTATTCCGGCAACTGCTGCGCCAGGGAGGCGCGAAGTTCCGACGTGGACAGCGCCTTCTCGGCGACATAGTAAGCGACGAGGAATTGCTCTTCTTTCTTCTTGCTGCGGCGGTCACGCACGGTGTAGTCGATCTGGGACAGGATGCTTTTGACCGCCGTCATATTGAGAGTGCTCTTCAGCTCAGCCAGCGCCCTGGCACGGCTCTCGTGACCCAGGCGCACTTCCCAACTGACGGGAAGGGCGTAGTTGTGGAAACCGCGCTCGTTCGTGTGCACGTAAATGCCAACGTCGTTCACCACACAGTTAGTGGTACAGCCGGTTCCCGCCGGATTGCGCCAGGGGACGTTTTCTTCGAGAAAAGCGTAAATTTCTTCCTGAGTAACGTTGGAATAACGGTAAAAATCAATAAAACGAACCTGTTTGAAAACGGAATCATCGTCGAACATGCCCGCATTCAAGCGGCGCGAAACGGCGTCGTCCATGCGATGATACATCTTCCGGGCTTCCAACACAGTGCCATCGATGTCGTCCACGCTAAAATTGGGTTTGTTCTTGAACAAATCCATGAGGCGCGTCTCGAAAATCTGGCCGCGTGACAACCCCGTGACAATGTAGGAAATGCCATGCTTGCGCGCCTCGTGCATGCTCAGGGTGTAGATGGTTTTGAAGCAGCTGTTGCAGACGTTGCTGTAGCGCTGGAGGCTGTCGGCAAGGATTTCGTTGACGAAGGGCGTCGTTCCAAAGATATGATCGACTCCCAACTCGTGCACCACCCGTAAGATATTGTCTTTGGCCCCCTGGTACAGGTAACCGTTATCGAAGGTGTACGCCAGCACGCGCAGCCCCATGCGCACGAGCTGGTACATCATGTAGGTGCTGTCCTTGCCGCCACTGAACAGCACCATACAATCGTACTTGCTGTCGTGCACCGTACGGCTTGCCGCAAAGATTTCCTTCAAATCGTCCATGGTCCCGAAGTAGTCTTTGACGCTATCTTTGTACTTCTCGAAAGTCGTGCACATGCTGCAAACGCCATCGGCGTTGAAGGTAATACCGGGGTAGTTGGATGGAATAACGCATTTCACGCAGTAGGCCACGTCGTCCGTGGCGGCAGCGCTTTGCTTTTCCGCTGTATTCACGTCAACGACGGCACACTCTACCACATCGGGGTAGGCGAGCAAGGCGGCTTCGATTTCGCCCAGCTCGATGCGGAAGCCGCGGATTTTCACCTGGCGGTCGATGCGCCCCAGGAATTCGATATTGCCATCCGGCAGATAGCGTGCCAGATCGCCGGTCTTGTACATGCGCGCACCGGCCTCACCGCGGTAGGGATCGGGGATAAAGCGCTCGGCAGTCAGCCCGGGGCGCTTCCAGTAGCCGCGTGCGACGCCCTCACCGCCGATGTACAATTCGCCCGGCACGCCGACCGGCGTCGGCTCCAGATTTGCATCGAGGATGTAGAGCTGGGTATTGATGATCGGTTTGCCGATCGGCACCGAACCAGTCCGCCGCCCGCCCACCGGCGCCCGGTAGACGCAGCACCCGACGACAGTTTCGGTTGGCCCGTATTCGTTGACCAGGATCGTTTCGGGGGCATAATCCTGCCAAAAGGCAATGCTCTCGGCAAGCAAATTTTCGCCGCCAATAATGAAAGCGTGAGTCCGGCCTGCCGCTTCCACGGGGCGCAACTGCTGGCCGAGCAGTTCGAGGTGCGCCGGGGTAATTTTCACCAGGCTGTAGTCACCGTTTTCGACCAAGGCCTTGGCGAGTAGCTCGCCCCCGGCCCCGTCAGGCAGCAAATGTACGCGCTGGCCGGCAACCAGCGGGGCAAGCATGCTAGTGACGGTCAGGTCGAAAGAAATGGACGAATGCACAACCGAACCACAACCGCGCTCCAGGGGATAGGCCTGCAAACACCAGTGCAGGTAGTTGGACAGGCCGCGATGGGTAACCATCACCCCTTTCGGCTTCCCGGTGGAACCCGATGTGTAAATGATGTACGCCGGGTGATCGGGCAACAGGTTGCATACCGGATTTGTGTCAGGTTCGTACGCCAGTTCCTGCCAGCCCGCATCCAGGCAGACCGGGCGTGCTTGCGTGGTGGGCAGATCTGCGAGCAGGTGTTGCTGAGTCAGCAGCACCGGGAGTTGGGCATCTTCCATCATGAATGCCAAGCGTTCCTTGGGGTAAGTGGGGTCGAGCGGCAAGTAAGCGCCCCCGGCCTTGAGTACACCCAGAATGGCGATCACCACTTCGGGCGAGCGCTTCATGCAAATCCCTACCAGGGTCTCCGGGCCGATGCCCGCTTTCTGCAAGAAGTGCGCCAACTGGTTTGCCCTGGCATTCAAGGCAGCATAGGTCAACTGCTGATCTTCAAACTTCAACGCCACAGCATCCGGCGCACTCACCGCATGTGCCTCGAACATCGTGTGAATATAGCGATCTGGCGTGTACGCAGCAACGGTGGCGTTCCAGTCCGACAAAATTTTCCGGCGTTCGGCCTGGCTCAACAAAGGCATATTGGCTACACGCTGATTCGGATCGGCAACGAGGCCATCGAGCAAAATCTGGAGTTGATCGAGCATACGCTCGATGGTGGCTGCATCGAAGAGATCGGCGTTGTATTCCCAGGAAAACTCAATGCCGGCATGCGTCTCGGTTACGTAAAGCAGCATATCGAACTTGGATGTTTCGTTTTCGAGGGGAATGGAGGTCAGTTTAAGCGCTGGGGAAGGGCCATGCTGTTCCGGCAAGTTCTGGAAGGCCAAAACGACCTGTACCAGCGGCTGTCGGCTCAGGTCGCGCTCGGGTTGCAAGGCCTCGACCAGCATTTCGAAGGGTAAATCCTGGTGAGCGTAGGCGCCCAGAGTCGTCTCACGCACCTGCTGCAACAGATGGCGAAAGGTGGGGTTCCCGCTCAAATCGGCACGCACAACGAGCATATTGGCAAACAAACCGATCAAGTCTTCGGTTTCGGCCTGGTTGCGGTTAGCAATCGGAGTCCCTACGGCAATATCGGTTTGTCCGCTGTAACGATGCAAGAGAATCTGAAAAGCAGCCATAAAAACAGCAAACAAGGTCGTACCTTCCTGTTTGCTCAACTGCCGTAGCGCATCTGCCATTTTTTGTGAAAGCAAACGCCGCCGGGTGCCTCCGCGCGTGCTCATCAACGCAGTACGTGGGCGATCGGTAGGCAGTTGCAGCACGGTCAAATTGGCAAGCTGCTTCTGCCAGTAAGCCAACTGTTGCTCACGCACGTCTCCTTGCAACCAGTCGCGCTGCCAGATGGCAAAATCGGCATACTGAATGGGGAGTTCCGGCAAAGGGGAAACACGGCCAGCCACAAAAGCATCATAAAGGACAAGCAATTCGCGGGTAAACACACCTGCCGACCAACCATCGAAGATAATGTGATGGGTGTTGATCAAGATCACGTGCTCGTCGTCACCCAGCCGCAACAATGAGAGCCGCAGCAGAGGCCCGACAGCTAAGTCGAAAGGCGTTTGAGCTTCTTGGTTTGCCAGCCGTAGTACCTCGGCCTGCCGCCGCGCAGGGGGCAGGACACTCAAATCTATCACCGGCAATGGCACCTGTAAAGAAGGCGCAACGATCTGGACAGGCTGGTCATCGAGCATGACAAACGTCGTGCGCAGTACCTCGTGACGGCAAACAATTTCGTCAATAGCCCGTCCCAACGCGGATACATTCAAACAGCCATCAACCCGAATGGCCATAGGGATGTTGTAAAGCGCACTATCGGGTTGCAGCTGTTCAACCAGCCACAGACGTTGCTGTGCAAAAGACAGAGGAAGGGCGTACGCCTGATCCGCCTCCGACTCAACAGGTGGGCCAACTTCGGGTACAAATCCTTGAGTCATTTTTCACCTCTATTGTTCAAAGCCTTCGAAGCCAAAGAAACAGCTTCCCTGGAAGAAAAACGATACTGTTCACGCGAAACGCGCCGGATGCCCGACGGCTTTGCGACAGGCACCTGTCGCATCTGTTCGATCGCCTGAGCCAGGCCGGCAACCGTCGGCGTTTCGAAAATGCGCAGCAAAGGCAGGTCGACCTGAAAAGCCTTACGCGTGCGCGCCACGACCTGCGTCGCCAACAATGA
>JBMOLU010000020.1:0-16852 GCA_049325275.1 Chloroflexota bacterium | reverse complement strand
GCACGCAGGCTGATTCTAAACCATTTGCCGGGGCGTGGTTGTCACCCCGCTGTTTTGCCAGTCATTTTTCTGATTTCAAGGGACAAGCGTAACCTACGCGTTGCCAACAATCGTGAGTCTTACTCTCTAGAATCCCAAATTGTTACCCAATGTTGGACGCTTTCGTTTCAATAGCCACTTATTTCATGATGCCCAGGGCATGCCAGAAGCGAGTCTAGTTCTCAGAGACAATCCTATAACATTACGGCTGTACTGGTGACGTTAGCACAGGGTATAACTCGGTTTAACAGGAATGACGGTTAAAAAATCCCCGCCAATGTCACTTTCCAACACGTTCAAAAGGATAGGGATTTCTGATACTGTAACGAGAACTTCACTTGCAGCGGCAGGCTTACCAACCGATGTTACAGTGATTTGTACATTGGCTATGTTAATCGCCCCATCTGGATCACTAATGATATACGAGAAGCTATCTATACCGTAGTAATTTTCCTGAGGGATGTAAGTAATCGTTTGATCGGTATTCGTGATGACCTGGCCATGGTCGGGTTGTATCATCCCCACTATCACCAAGGCGTCACCATCGGGGTCGCTATCGTTGGCCAGCACGTCAATGATGACACTGGTATTTTCCATTGTTGAGCCAGTGTCATCGGCAGTGATCGGTTCTTGGTTAGCTCGAGGAATTTCAAAATCTTGCCAAAGATACGGAGCTGTTACATATACATCGTCACTTTCTGCCGTTGTTACCGAGAGCTCTGTCATATCACTCAAAAGGATGTGTGTTAATGTATAAGGGCCATTCCGTTGGGAAGCATAAATATCTGCACCGTTGAAACGCAAAGTGAGCATGTTTTCTCCGGGCTGGCTATCTTGCATTCTATTAGTGTGGGCGACGAAATTACCTTCTGCATCCACCAGGTCAGCCGAGAGCATTACGGTGCCACTGATCGTGGAATTAACACCCACGGAAATTGCCAACGCTTGGTACATAGCAGGATTCTCCGCTTGAACTTCAGGGCCGTCGCTGTAGCTACCACTGAGGCTAAAGCTCTGAGGAGAAACAGTGAACAGTTGGCTGATTTCGCGATTAAAAGCTATCCCGCCAGCAGTGGTTCCTTCGGCAAAGAAACTTATTTCCACATAGCCTGGCGTATCTGGTACAGTGTAGTCGCCTTGGTATAGCCCGTCCCCAACAGAGGACAGCTCGATCACTTCAGAAGCGCCTTTTGGAAGATGAACAACAGCCCAGACATTCGCATTGGCATATTCACCCGATAAAGTAGCGGAAATGGTTGCTGTTTCGCCGGGTGCATACCACGTTCGATCGAGTGTGCCGTATATTCCAATCGCACTTTCGCTGAATACCATCAGTTGATAGAACGTACCTTCAGCAGGCATGTCAGTTGAGTGCAGGATCATTTGCCACTCACCGGAGGCTGCATCAGGCAAGATATAAACAGCTCCCGTTGCATCTGCAGTATAAGAAACGATTTCAGGATGGCTAAGAGCAAAAGCTTCATTCACAAGATTGCCGTTTTCATCCAGCAAATGAAGTGTTCCCATCCCGGTTTGCCATAGAGCACCGAACATCGTGTAACCGCCTTCCAATGAAACGGGGTACGTAAACACTTCTCCTCCGTGCAAGGCTCCATAGGTCGATGCTACCATCGGGATTCCAAGGCTTGCCTCTTCACTTGGCAATGCTACATCCTGGAAGGCATTGGTTGGGGTATTCGTTACTTTAGCAGGTTGTTCTATATTCTTTGTAGGCGAGGGTTCCTGCGGCGCGAAATTGGCCGGCGTCCAGGTAGGAGGCAATTCGATACGAGTGATAGTTGGAACTGATTCTGGATTTACTCGAGGTGGTGTCGCCGCCGGCATGCTTGCGGCTTCCGTAGGCCCGGCCGTGCTGCAGGCCCCTAAAAGGATGGTGGCAAGAAGAATAAGTAAGGATAAAAGGATGTGCTTCATGAGATAACTCCTGATATGGCAGAAGGTTGCTACAGGAATTGGCGGCCGCAAAAATATAAACACACTTACTGCTGAAGAGCCGAGCGTCCAAAGATGCATACTTTCCCAGATGGACGCGTTCTTTTTCGAATAGAAGTGCCAATAGAGAACTGCAAAAACACCAACAATGAGTGTTACAAGCAACCCTGGCAATTTCTTCTCATTTTCTATCAGAAATTTCGCACTTGCTCCAAAATATAGGAAGATAGCTAATGCAAAGCCTAACCGCCGCCCAAGAACAAGAAGAGATATCATCACAGGAACACCCCGGATTGAGCCCATCATATTTTTGCAATTCCCCTGCCATCCGTAAATCTGCTTGAGCAGGCCAGAATGTCAAAGACCGACAAGGACTCAACTTTTTGCTTGATTAGTATTGCAGCCATTATATCCTGAAAAATTGCCGTGAATGGCTCGCATGGGGTTGCAATCGCTTGAGTGACCACCTGAAACTGGAAAGCGTGAATGTCAGCTCACCAACCGTCCAAGATATTCTAATCAAGAACGGGATGGGCAGCCGCTATGAACGCCTGCTCAAGCTGGAAGAACGAGCCCTGGAACAGCGGATCGAGCTCACCCCGCAGCAAGTAGCTCAGATCGAGAAAGCCAATCCGGCTTTCAAAGAACGTCACGTGGAGAGCAGCCGGCCAGGGGAACTGTTGAGCCAGGACACCTTTTATGTAGGCACGCTCAAACTGGCTTTTCGGACCACGTTCTACGAGACGGTGGAAGCGTTACAAATGGATTTGGACGCCTGGCTGGTGGAGTACAACACCCAAAGGCCGCACCAAGGCTATCGCAACCGGAGCCGGCGTCCCTGGGATGCGATTCAGGATTACCTGAAACAGCGCCAGCCCTTTTCTTCCCCAGCCGCCGCTTCCCAAGAGCCTGGAGCGTAGCTGGTGTCAAGGGTGGAGAGCGAAGCGTCCCTTGACATCGGCGAGCACCAGGCTACGCTTTCAGAAGCGGCTGGGAGAGAGGCTCTTCGCTCTGCTCCTATGGATGCTTCGAGCGAACGGAGAGATCGTTAGGAATACATCTCAGAAAAAGCAAAAGCCACACAAGTTACTTGAGCGGCACAAAGTCACTGGCCGTGCTTTCCAGATCGAGATCGAGATTCAAATAGCGCTGGGTCGTGGCAACGTTGGCGTGCCCCAACAAAATGCTGATCTGCGTGATCGGCACGCCGGCATCGTAACCCAATTGCGCAAACGTACGGCGCAGGTCGTGCGGGGCCAGTTCCGGCTGGCCGATCATGGCCCCGTGCTTGCGCACGATATCGAAAACGCCAATCGCAGAAATCGAATTCCCCAGTTCGCACTTGCGTCCCAAAGAACGGGCGACCAACCCGCCGCCAACAACATTGCGCCAACCAAGCAACCGCTGCGCCAGGATTTCGCTGATTGGGACGACCCGGTCTTTCGCCCCCTTGCCGGTCACGTTCAGCACGAAACGGATTTTGCCACTTTTCTGGTATTGCTCGGTGATAGCATCAAAGGCCAGCGCTACCAGTTCTTCACGCCGCAGGCCGGCCCCCACCAGCAACGCCAGAACGATCCAGTCGCGTTGGCCGGCCAAATCATCGCCACAGGTTGCCATCAGTTCACGCACCTTCGCCGGCGATAGCCAGGTATGCGCTTTTTGGCCCTGGTGCGTTTCAACCACAATCGCCGACTGCAAGGCTTCGAGGCGATACAAACCGGCCTGTACCACACTGACATTCTCGGGCGTGGCGCCAGACTTCAAGGCGTTTACCATCTGGCGCGTCACCAGGCGTACGGCCGCTTTGAGAAAGGCGCGCGTGGAATGCTTTTGGCCCTGGGCATAGGCTGCCAAAGCACTCGCATCCACCAGGCTGCCGCCGGTGGCCAGGTAATTCCTGATCGCCTTACGGTACTGCGCCTTGGTGCTTTCGGCGATTTTGGCGGCGTTGATCGCCTGAAATATTGGGTCGTTGGGCGATTGGATGGGCTGGAGATTGGTGTTTTCGCGGGTCATTTTGGCCGTTTTTGCTCGTTTAATGCTTGCGTATATAACTCTTTACGCAAGTAAATAACGGTACCCAAGAAGGGAACAGGAGAGTAAAAGTTTGTACTCCTTGCATAATTGATATGTTGCTTTGCTTGGTATACGGTATAAAAGACACGTAGCCGGGTCAGTTACCTTCGCCAAATCAAAGGGATTCCCATGCACAAATCCATCTTAACACTGGTTCGCTTTCTGCTCGTTTGCAGCCTGCTTTTACCTGTGGCAACCACAACTGGGCTGCCATTGCCACAAGCCGCTGCCGCGCCGTCTACCGGTTATTCCATCTCCGGACGTGTGACCGACAGCGCCGGTAACCCACTTTCGGGCATAACCGTTCGCACCAGCCTGAACCTTACGCCAATTGTGTTTGTGCATGGTTTTCGCGGCTTTCCGCCGCAGTTGATTGGTTGTAGCAATGAAGATAAAACCAGGCTTACAGACGATGCCATCGGCAATGCCTATTTTGCGCAGGTAGACGATTTGCTCTCACAGTATTATCCGGTTTACTACGCCCATCTGGTGAGCAATCCGTGCTATACGGTTTCTCTCCATGAGAATGCCAAAAACCTGCGCGACAGCATCAATCAAGCCAAAAGTGAGACTGGAGCCGGCAAGGTCATCCTGATTGCCCACAGCATGGGCGGCATTGTCAGCCGAGCATACATCGAAAACAAATCGCTGTATCAAGGCGATGTAGACACATTATTTACGCTTGGAAGCCCTCACCAGGGTGTGCAACTCGATGTGCTCAAAGAGCTGTTCGGGGGCTGGGAGGCCTTAGGGTTAGCCATCTATTGTTTGCGATGGGGGCCGGCGGCCTGCCAGTTCTCCGAGTTGGGGATGGTAATTGAAAACCGTGTCTATTCCAAACGTAACCAGAACGTGAAGTACTACACCATTAGCGGGGATGCGCCATGGGATACAAGAAACGCTGAAGGAAAGATTCTGGATGCGCTGATGCTTTTCCAGGCCAATGATGGGATTATCAAACAGGACAGCGGTTTGGGATTGCCGGGTGTCACGCAGGGGTTTCCTACGGATGAAAACCACAATGTCTTTGGGAACGGCGATTATGACTGGACGTACCTGGATGAACGGCACACCGGCCAGCAAACCAGCTACAGCCACAGCTATACAGAGTGCCTGGAACGCGTTCTCGTGAACGGCGAGAACCATTGCCTGCCCAGTGCCGGCCGGGATACTGAGCGCGCTGATTTTATGCAATCGGGTGACCGGCAACGTACCTCAATCGAGGCAAGCAAATTGCTGCCCGGCGAAATCTACACACGCACGCTGCAACTCGAATCTGCCGCGACCGCCTTTGCTGCCAGCTGGTTCACGGGAACAGTCCAGGTAACCTTGCAAGCCCCAGACGGCACCCTCATTGACGCGGATTATGCGTTGGCCAATCCAGGCGTCGTTTCCTGCACGGTTGGTTCGCGTGGCGCTGTGTATTCATTTGCGATAATTTCAGGGGGCCAGTGGAAGATGATCTTGAACGGCAGCGACCTGCCAGCCGGAGGAACCAGCGTGATGACTTTTGCTACCATGGAGTCACCTTTGGCCCTGCAAGCAAGCAGCGAGTTGCCCTGGTATGGCGTTGGTGATACGGCAGCGATCACAGCCACTCTGCTGGGTGCGCCAATCTCCAGCGCTACCCTGACTGCCCGCGTGACACTTGCCGATCAATCCACCGTCAATGTGGCCCTTCTACCGGTTGGAGAAGGCAACTACCGCGGCGAGTGGCTGGTTTCCAATGTGCCTGGCTATGCCCAGGCCACGGTGACTGCCCGTGGGCAGCTTCAAGATGGGGATGGCTTCGAGCGCGGCGCCGATCTTCTCTTCCAGATTTCACCCAATACAATCTCTCTGGCAAATACCTATGCCGAAACACCCCAACCTCATTCCCCCGGCTCATCGTTCTACGCTTCCTTGGATATTACGGTGGGCGTCAATGTGGTGATCAGCGGCACCTACGGCCTGACAGCCGATCTGGTGGATACCCAGGGACAGCTTGTGGCACATAGCCTGGCGACAGAGAATTTGCCCGCCGGCCCCGGGGAGTTTTCACTGATCTTCGATGGTAACGAAATCTTTGCTTCTGGGCTGAATGGGCCGTATACCTTGACTCACCTGCTGTTGACCGATCAGAATGGGGCCATCCTGGTGGTTGACCAGGCTGACAACGCCTACACCACCACTGCGTATCCCTATCTCAGCTTTGGCGATGGAAGCCCGGTTATCTACCTGCCAATCGTGGTGCGTAACAGCAATAGCCGACAAACGGTTCACATAACGCAGGCGCCCGCCATCTACACGGCCCAGACGGATATAAACGGCAATTACAGCTTTTCAGATTTACCGGATGGCAAGTATGTTGTCTGGCCCCAGCAAAATGGGCAGAACTTTACCCCCGCGTCACAGCATGTAAACCTGCCTCCTAATGCTGCTAACCAGAACTTCACCCGCCAGGGAAGTGTAACACCACTATGTGTTCAACTTCCAGTTGGCCTTACATCATGGTGGACCGCTGAAAATACCGCCAATGACGCAATTGGAACGAATCATGGTACATTGACAGGAGGTACTGCTTTTTCCCCCGGCATGGTAGGGCAAGGCTTTAACTTAGATGGTATCGATGATACTGTTCGGATCCCCCATTCATCCAATCTTAATCCCAACGATAGTTTCACTATCGAGGGATGGATATATCCGACCTGGGATTTTCAAAGTACGGCTTTCTATAATATATTCAGCAAATGGGGTGGAATTGGTGATTGGCAACGAGCTTATAGCTTTTTAGCTGTAGGTTTAAAGTTGCAATTTGCAATATCTGATCCTGCCCATGAGTTGGACAGTTCATTTCACGCCTTCAATACATCTAGCGATGTGCTCACACTGAATAACTGGCATCATGTAGCAGCAGTTTATGACCAACCTGCCGGAATAAGAAAAATTTATGTAGATGGCGTGTTAAAAGATTCCAGGGTAGACTCTCCAATTAACATCACTGCGACTATAGCAGATGCAACAATCGGAGGACGAACTGACCAAGATGGAACTTCTGAGTTTTTTCAAGGAAAAATTGATGAATTGAGCTTTTATCAACGCGCTCTTGCAGATAGTGAAATTCAAGAAATCTACAATGCTGGTGTAAGCGGTAAATGCACATCACAAATTATTACTTATCTTACGCATCTATGGAAACTACCATGATTTGATCATTACGGCTCTTCCGGCTTCGCCGGGAGAGCCGAAGAAAAGTATCAGCACCATTCGTTTGTAGCGTGAATCAACCAAGGCGTTCACGAGCGCGCTTCTTCCTGCGCCAGGTTGACCAGCCTGGCACTCAATTCCCATAGCTCGAACGCCTTTTGCAGGTCATACGATTCTTCCGAGGATGGTTCTTCCTTCAGTCCAGAGTAGTATTTACCGGTAATTCCTTCCAGGGATGAGTCGAGAACAAGCCGCGCGAGAGCCTGACCAGACTTGTCTGCGCTATTCATCGGCATAAAAAAGCGCAAGATTGGACGGATAACAGGCAGAATGTAATTCCAAACAAACCGTTGGCCTGGGCTGTAATCCCGCGCAAGGCCGGTTCCGGGCATCAATCCGGGGTTGAATGCATTCACCGTGATCGGTTTCTGGCTTGTGCTCAGTCCTTGTTTCTCAAGGCGTCTGGATAACTCGTAGGTGAAGTAGACGTTACAAAGCTTCGAGGTTGTGTACCGCCGCCTGCCTGTTGTGGCATCTTGCACCACTTGCGACGCGGCTATGTCCCTTTCAGGCCAGGCCAAAGAAATCGCATTCTCGTAACAGGGTTCGGGCATGCCGGTCTTTTGTACCGGGTCGTGCGTGTCGCTGCTCACGACGATGATTCTCGCAGGTGCAGCGAGATATTCGATCAGCAAGTTCACCAACAGAAAGTGCCCCAGGTGATTTACGCCGAACGTTGTCTCAAAGCCGTCTTCCGTATAAGTCGTGCCGGATATCACCTGGACGCCAGCATTGCAGACGATGGCACGCAACGGCGGCAAACCTTGTGCGATGAACTGCTCGACGAAACTGCGGATGGATTGTAGAGAAGCCAGGTCCAACCTCAAGGCTCTGGCTTGAGAATCCGGCGCCACATCATCCAGCCGCCTGGCTGCTTCGGATATTCTTTGTTTGTCTCTGCCGGCAATAACAATTTGCCACCCCTGCCCGGATGCGGCAATGGACTTTGCACATTCATAGCCCAAACCGGTATTGCCGCCGGTGATAATAATCGTCTTATCAAGCATTTTTACCTCCAGGGCGAAGAGATGCGCTTTTAGCCAATGGCTCAACCTTTGCTACTTTGGGGCAACGAAAAGTAGAATGTTGCACCGTGCTCGACCTCTCCCATGGCCCAGGTTCTCCCTCCATGCCGTTCGATGATCCGGCGCACGTTGGACAGGCCAATCCCGGTACCTTCGAATTCATTGCTGCGGTGCAAGCGCTGGAAGACCCCGAAGAGCTTTTCAGCGTGTTGCATATCAAACCCCACGCCATTATCGCGCACAAAAACGACGATTTCCTCCCCCTGGCCCGGCATCCAGCCGATTTCAATGACCGCCTGGGGGCGTGGGCGGGTATATTTCAAGGCATTCGAGAGCAGATTGACCAGCACCATGCGGAGCATGGCCCGATCACCAATCACCGTTGGCAAGGGAAGAATTTTCCATGTAATATCCCGGCCTTTGGTTTCAGGTTTGAACTCCAGTATAACATCTTCTACTAATTTACCGAGCTTCACCTCACTTTTGGATAATTCCTGGCGGCTCATCCGTGAAAAAGAGAGCAGATCATCAATCAACATGTTCATGCGTCCGGCGGCATCGAAAATGTTTGCCATATAATGCCGACTCTGTTCATCGAGCGCAGGACCAATGCTCTCCTGGAGCATTTCCAAAAAGCCATTGATATGTCTCAATGGTGCGCGTAAATCGTGCGAAACCGAGTGGGCAAATGCATCCAGTTCTTTGTTCGTCGCTTCCAATTGCGCGGTACGCTCGGCTACCAAACGCTCAAGTTCCTGGCTGTATCTTTTGAGACGGCTGACGCGCAACCAGTAGGTGGTAAAGGCCAGGCCCAAGACGGCAACTATTGCAGTACTCCTGAACCACCACGTTTCCCACCATGGTGGCATGATGGTGATTTGGAGCGCGGTTCCTCGCTCATTCCAGACGCCATCGTTGTTGGAAGCTTTCACTTGAAAGACATAGTTGCCGGGATCAAGATTTGTATAGGTCGCAAAGCGCCGGTTGGCGTCTGTGTATTGCCAATCTTTATCGAACCCTTCCAACCTATAAGCATAGCGGTTCTTCTGCGGTAAGGTGTAGCTTAGCGCTGCGAACTGGAAACTAAAGACCGATTGGTCATGTCGAAGGGTAACATGTTGCGCGACATGGATGGCCTGTTGCAATGGTGATTCCTTGCCGCCAACTTGAACCGGTTTATTGAACAGTTCAAAATCGGTCAGCACCACCGGTGGAAGAGTCAGGTTATCCACCATTCTCTCCGGATAGAATGCATTGAAGCCGTTGGTGCCGCCAAAAAACAGTTGTCCATCGGATGCCTTGGCCCGGGAAGCGATGGAGAATTCGTTGCTCTGGAGGCCATCGAACACATCGTAGTGACGGAAAGTTTCAGTTTTGGGGTCGAACCGGGATAACCCCTTCACCGTAGCAACCCACACGTGTCCCTGGTTGTCTCCCAGGACCGCCACCACCGAATTATTCACCAGGCCATCTTTTTCGGTATAGTGATGGGTAAACGCAGCGGAGTCCGGATCGAAGCGGAACAACCCGGTAGGCGATGCAACCCACATTACCGCGCCGTCGAAATAGATGTCCTGTGTCCAGTTCACCGCCTGACTGCCCGGCTGGGTTGGGTCCAGGAGGTAGGTGGTAAATTTCTGTGTCTTCGTATCCAATCGAACCAACCCCATCGAAGCGGTGGCAATCCAGAGCATACCGCGCTGATCGAGCAGCAACGGGACTATCCACGGGGATGGGAGACCGGCGGGGTTCGTTGGATCTGGTGTGAAGTGGGTAAAGTGCTGCCCGTCAAAATAATCGATCCCTTTGCCATGGACCCCAACCCACAGCCCTCCCTTGGTGTCTGGCACGATATTGGAAATATTGTCAACTGCCAGGCTGTCAGGATTTTGAGGATCATGGCGAAAATGGGTGAAGCGCTGTCCATCGAGACGGCTCAAGCCCCCCCCATAAGTTCCTGTCCATACCGCCCCATGGACATCCTGCGCCACCATCCGTTGCGGGCCTGTGTTGAGACTGCCGGGATCATAGGGATCGTTGACGTAATGGGTGAAGGACTGACCATCAAAGCGATCCAGGCTGGTTTCTGTGCCAATCCACAACTCGCCCGTAGAACCGACAAAGAGCGACGTGACGGCCTTGTCGCCCAGGCTATTCGGGTCTCGAGGGTTATGGCGATAGGTAGCAAATTTTTCTGCCTCACCCGTAAGCTGATCGACTCCGGTAGAACGCGTGCCAATCCACAAGGCCCCAGATGCATCTTCGTAGAACGCCCTGCCATTGATGGCATTACTGCTCAAGCTGTCGGGATTATCGGGCTCATTCAGATAACGGACAAACGTCCCGCCGGTGCGGTCCATCAGATTCAAGCCATTGTTGGTCACCACCCAGAAGCGTCCTGCCCGATCTTCATATGTCTTCACGACAAAGTCGTCACTTAGGCTGGCCGGATTCTGGGGGTCATGAACGTAGCGAGTAAACGTGTGCTTGTGAGGATCCCAACGACTCAATCCGCCCCCCGTGGCAAACCATAAGCTGCCAGCCCGATCCTGGAAAATGTGATGTACAGTATTGTGGCTCAAGCTGGCAGGATCCCCAGGGGCGTTTGTGTATCGGCTAAAGTGGCCGGTCGCCCGATCGAAGACGCTCACGCCATTGTTCAGTGTGCCCAGCCAAAGCAAACCGGTACTCTGATCCAGGCAGATGGTCAGAATTTCGGTATCGCCAAAACGGGTGGGGTCGTTCGGATCAGGCCGGTACGTAAAAAAAGTATCGCTGCGCCGATCGAAACGGCTGAGCCCACCTTCATAGGTGCCTACCCACAGCGTGCCAGATTCATCCTCATAAAAGGCCCAAACAATTCCACCCGGCAGACTGGAAGGATCATCGGGGTGAGGCCGGTAATGAACGAAGGCATCCGTTTCCCGGTCATAGCGGTCTACGCCCCCGCCAGATGTCCCCACCCATAAATCACCCCCACGATCTACGTAGAGCACCCCGATACTATCGGTGCTGATGCTGCGTTCATCATCGGGATCGTGCTTGTAGGTTTTGAAGGTGTAGCCATCGTAGCGGTTTAAACCTCCCATCCATGTACCAAACCACATAAATCCCTGCGGATCCTGCACGATAGCCCGCACATCAGATTGGGAGAGACCATCCGCAACGGAGAGATGGGTGAATTTAAGGTCCGGGGCAACGGGAGTTACAGTCAACGAGATATCGTTGCCGGCAACCAGCGGTTGGTTTACCGTTGCTGGAATATCCTGGGCGTAAGCCGGCATCCAGATTGCGCCAAGAAAGCACAAGAGGGCCAAGGTGGAGAGAAGGCTTGCTTTTAGAGAAGGTTGGACGGTCATTTTTATACGCTCCTCATTTGCATAGAGTACCTTGTTTCATGTTCTCACACAAGACCAGGCAACTCTCCGGTATGCAGCGACCCTCGCTGCTGCCAAACCGGTGATAACATGAATCTGCCTTTTTTATTCAGTATACAGCCGATCTCGTGAATTGGATTCCCGCAGCGAAGAACGAAGCACTGGCGGCAAAGAGCCGCACACAGTCGACAGCGTGGCATTGGGACTTCCAAACACAACGTTGCGCCCGACGATGTCAGCGTGAAAGCCAAGGGTCAAAAAGCATGCAGCAGGGGTGTGAGTTCTTCTATGAGTTCAACTTCCGAGATTTTCTTTTGCGTAACCCACCATTTGGCCGCATATACCAGCGCTCCTGTAAAGAACTGGGCCATGACCGAGGGAGAAGCGGGCAGGATGACTCCATTTTCAGCATCTTCCTTCAACTTTTGGGTAATATCCAAGGCTATTTGCTTGGAAAGAATGTCCAAAATGATTGACAGTGCCTTGCTCTCGAGCACTGTTTGCACCAGTTTTTCGTTTGATTTTAGGAAACTCAGGGTATGCTGGATAATACCGAGATAAAAGGATTGCGGATGCGTATCGTCCATTTGCTTGCGAATTTGAGCGTCAAACTCGGCTTGCTTCTCCCGAACCACAAAGGCAAAAAACTCAGACTTGTCGGCGAAGTGTTTATAGAAAGTAGCTCTTCGTACCATGGCCCTATCGCATAGTTCATTTACGGCGATGTCCTCAAATTTCTTCTCACCAAGCATTTGCCAGAATGCCTCCGTGAGTGCTTTATGGGTTTTGATCACTCTCAAATCGGTTCTTTGTTCCATAGTTATTCCTTTTTGGAAACTTCCAATCGGATATGTCAATTAAATGACACGCACAGCGATCGTGTACGTTGTCAGGTCTTTACGAGGGTAGTATACTCTTTTATTGAACATATGTCAATTAAGTTACAGTGTATCAAGGAGTTATACATTGGACACATCTACCTTGTTTGAACCTATCCAAATAGGCAAAATCGAACTAAAAAACCGGATTGCCATGTCTCCTATGAATATGGGATATAGTGGCCCAGAAGGGTATGCGAGCGAGCAGAGCAACGCCTGGTATGCCACACGTGCCAGAGGCGGCTTTGGCCTGATTATTACCGAGTGTGTGGTCGCCAACCCATATCCGTGGCGCGGCAGCGATTCGCTGAACCCGCTGCTCTTCGACAGCCAAAACAAATATCGCCACTTAAGTCAACTGGCCGACGTCATCCATGCTTACAAGGGTACCAAAGTATTTATGCAGCTTTCCCCCGGTTGGGGGCGGCAGGGGCATCCTGACATGGAACACGAAAGCATCGCCGCCGGCGCGCCATCGGCGATCCCGATAGAGATGGACCTGCGTAAATTCAACAAAGGTTGGGCCAGGCAGCTTAAACGTATGGGCATCGGTTTAATCGACGAGATGGGCGGGATGGAAAAAATACAAAGTTTGAGCGACGAAGAGTATGAGGGCTTGAAGAAAATTGCATTCCCCTACATACAAGAACATGCTCCCCAGTTCTACCATGTCGTGAAGGGCCATATCCCGCGTGCATTGACCATCGCCGAAATCGCAAAACTGGAGAATTTCATGGTTCAGCAGGCCTGCGCTGCCTACAGCCTGGGCTATGATGGTGTGGAGTTACATACACCGCACGGCTATTTGCTACATCAATTCCTGTCACCGCGCTCCAATCAGCGTAGCGATATGTACGGCGGGAGTACGGAAAACAGGGCACGCGTCGTAACCAATATCATCGAACGCATCCGCAAGAAGGTCGGCCCCGATAAAGTCCTGGGCTGCCGACTCTCCGGTGATGAACTCATGCCAGGCGGCCTGACCCATGCAGAAGCTTGCGAGATGGTCAAGCTGTTTGCAGAGGCTGGGGCAAATTATTTCAATATCTCGCAAGGTTCGTATGAAAACCCGGGGGCGGCTTTTGCCCCCGATGACGAGGATGACTTTACCCGCTGGGCGCCTGGATTTAAGGATGCCAGCGGCGGAATGCCGATCATCACGCCCAGTTTCATCCAACCTGCAACAGCCGCGGCAACTATCTCGGGCGGCAAAACCGACATAATTTCGTTAGGCCGGCAGTCCATTGCGGACCCTTATTGGCCGGCGAAGGTCAAGGCTGGACGCTTTGACGACATCGTGAAATGCTCACGCTGCCAGCAATGCTATATGAATCTCTTCGAATCGCGCTGGATTCGCTGCTCGGTCAACCTGACCGCCGGCTTCGAGAAATATTATCCCGAACTCTGGCAGAACGACGGGTTGATAGATGTGCGCGCCAAGAAGTTCATCGATAAATGCGTGGATCTTCCACAAATCTAGGCAAAGGAGAAACGGCAATGTCGTACAGTTCACGGGAAGACAGCTTCTTCAAGATCGATCCCGAATGCCATATCATCGGTGATATGGAACCGATCAAGCATTTCCCCGGCGTACAGATGTGGTGGAAAAGCGTCGACAGTATTATGCACTCGTTGATGCAAGGCGCACCCGAAGGCTACCTGGAAGAACTCGAGCCGTGGGAAATGCAAAAAAGTACCGACCCAGAAAACATCCTGCGCGCCATGGATAAGTACGGTGTGGATATCGCCTGTCTACTGCCAGAAGCGATGATGGATACCACTGGTTATACCAGCCGCTGGTTCACGAACGGCGATGCCTGGAAAGCGGTGCAAACACATCCTGACCGCTTTATCATAGAGCCCAATCTCTCCCCAATTAAACAGCGCGGTGTGAAGAATGCCATTCTGGAGATGGAATACTGGGTGGAGCAAGGCGCCAAAATCTTCAAGTATTATTCGCCGGAGGATACCTATCTCAACGACCCCGATCTTTGGCCGTTCTACAAACGCGCCGAGCAGTTGGGGATCGTTCTTGACCTTCATACCGGCTTCTGCTGGTGCCCGCCCGGAAAGAGCAAATACTGCCAACCGATTCAACTTGACGATGTAGCCCGTGATTTCCCCGGATTGAAGCTGGTTGCCTTCCACATGGGCTATCCTTATTGCGACGATCTGAACCTGGTGGCAATGGGACACCCCAATATTTATCTTTGCCTGAGTTTGCTCATACCATGGGCTGTTACCGCCCCCTATAAGTTTGCCAAAATCCTCGGTGAAGCCATGCGCTTTACCGGCCCTGACCGGATCGTCTGGGGCACGGATAGCGCCGGCTATGGAGCACAGATCGGTGCGGCGGTTTTAGGTCTGCGTGATTTCCAAATGCCGGAAGAACTTCAATGGCAGTATGGCTATCTGCCACTGACCGATGATGATAAGGATAAGATCTTCGGTGGCAACCTGGCTGGCCTTTTAGGCATTGATACATCGGTGCGACGGGTTGGACAACCATCTGCCACAGCCACCACAACCAATTCCGTCGCCATTGCAACGCGCAGAAAGGAAATGACCACACTGGATAGCGTTTATGATGTAGTCATCTCTACCCCAATGGGTGAACTGCCGGGCAAAGCCGTTATGAATGTTGACGGGAATTCCTTGAGCGGTAGTTTGTTCCTTCTCAACCATGACAACCCATTTTCTGGTGGTTCGTCTGAGGATGGAAAAGTGACTTTCAAAGGTGAGTTACAGACCCCCATGGGAAAGATGACCTACAGCGTTACAGGAACGCTGATGGAAGGAAAGATCGAAGCTGTCGCAAAAACGAAGATGGGCGAACTTCTGATCCGGTCAAAGTAAGTGCATGCATCCACGACTTTTCTACGTAATAGCCTTCCCCAAAAACGGACCTGGAAGAGTTCTCTTTGACCGTCAACATCAAGCAACCGAGTTTGGAGGATGGATTACAGGAATGGCAACATTGTCGTAACTGGTAGAGAGTCCATGGATCGAGTTGAGATATTGGCGTGGGGCTTCACACTCCTGGGCCTGGAGTTTTTGCTGCTGGCGAATCCAAACCAGCTTGGAGATGGCAAATACGCGAATGGTTTCTTCGCTCATGCGCAGGGGCGCGGAGATACGTACCCGCCTGGAGGAGCAAACATAAAAGTCTATGTTGCTCGCCTACTGGCCGGCAGCTGCCGTTCGGCAGCCTTGCCGGCAGCCAAGGTGCCGCCCAATAGAAACAAAAGCCAGGGCCGATAACCCTGGCTTTTGTACTGTTTGCTGAACGTTCATCCAATCCGCATCAAGCGGAACGGCTCTAAACCCACACTTGGCGCGGCTTCACTGTCCACCATCGACTGCCGCGATGAAGTTCCATACCTGCGCCGGAACCCAGCTCGTGCTCTGGCCGCGATCCACCGGGTTCGGGGTGTGGTCGCCGTCGAAAGCACACCATGTCACCGGGTGGCCGGCGGAGCAGCCCTGATAGGCAGTGCAGGTGTGCGTTCCGCTCCCTGCTGCAGGCTCGGGTGGATTTTGCGCTGTGCAGCTATTGTTACTGACGAAGCGGTCCCGCAGGCCCCGCCCCTGTGAGATATTGAGGACACTGTCGTTGATTCCGTGTGCTGCGAAGTAAGCGATGGGTGCCGTGCCACCGCTGCAACCACTGAGTTGCGCCCCCGCGTAGAGAGCGACTCCCCGGAACACATCGGCCCTGGCGCAGGCTACGGCGTACGACATGCCTGCGCCGTAGCTGAATCCGGTAGCCCAAATCCGGTTCTGATCGATGCAGAGATCGTTCTCAAGCTGGTTGAGTATGGCATCGGTGAAGTTCAGGTCTCGGTTATTGGTGTTGGCCCATCCGGCATCCAACCCCTGCGGCGCCACGAAGATGGTGCTGTTGTTGGAGAGAGGGAACAAACGATAGTAGTTCTCGCTCGCCACGTTTTGCGCGCTACCGTTGAGCCAATGATAGGCAACGATCAGCCGGTACGGGTGCATGTTGTTGTAGTTGTCGGGCGCACGCAGGATGTACGTTCGGTTGACACCGCCGCTTTGGATGGTAATTGTGCCGTTTTGCAGTGTACGATTCTTACCGCACCCGGCACTGGGCCTGGTGTCGCCGCCGCCGTTGAAGGTAGCGGTGACCGAGCGGGCCTGAGTCATGGAGACCGTGCAGGTCCCGGTTCCGGAGCAGGCGCCGCTCCAGCCGGCGAAGGTCGAGCCGGCGGCCGCGGCGGCCGTCAGGGTCACG
>JBMOLU010000019.1:0-102020 GCA_049325275.1 Chloroflexota bacterium | reverse complement strand
AATAATCATCTCCTCCTCCATTACCTTCAGTTTGTTGCCTGAATGGTAACGGAAACTTTTATGACCGCGCCCCTTTTCAATTATCAAAGTTCCACTGATCGCGCCCGTTTTAGTTTATCAAAAACAAAAATGAACAGCATAAACCGAAAAAAAGCATTCCGAAGATACCTCAATAGCTTGGATGGCAAAGAATTAAACATCGTCGAAGACGTGCTTATTTTTTACCTCGCGCGTAGTGGCCAATATGGCGGCAAACCTTTGGCCGTTTTCCGCGGTGCTTACTGGTGGCTGTGCTTCAAGGCAAATATGCCTCATGAACTGCCTATTTTGTTTTTAGCCGTTGCTCTTGCAGCGCTAATTTTGGCCCAAGGACACTAACATGAAACCAAGAACAATTTTTATCACTTTCCTGATTCTGGCCGTTAGCTTGGCTTGCACGCTCGAAGCCCCCGGCGCGGCTGTGCTGGAGGTCCAAAACACCCCCACCCCGCAGGCGGCCACCCCAACCCAAACGAAAACTTTCTTGCCCGTGCGAACTGGAGAAACGCAAACGGCTTTGCCGATCGCAACGGCCACCCTGCCCCACCAGGCGGCACGCTGCACCGTCAACACAACGGCGCTGAATGTGCGGGCGTGCGCAGGCCTGGATTGTGCGGCTGTAGCCTGGCTTTATGCGGGCGATATTGTGACCATCACCCACCAGGCGCGTGCCTGGCTGGAAGTCAACACCGGCGAATTGACCGGCTTTGTAAAAACTGAATTTTGCGAGGTGAAACCATGAACGATATTTTCGCTTTGATTGGCAAGATTTTGGGGCTGCTTTTTGCGGCCACCGTGATTTTGTATACCAGCCTGTTGACCTGGCAACTTGCAGGCCGCATCATCCCGAATAACCCTATCGCCCAGGCAATGACCCTGGTTTTGTTTGACATTGCGGCCCTGGTTTGGTTTATCCAATTCCTGACCCAAGCCAAGGGCACGCTACAATGGGCCTTTGCGGGCTTGGGCTTTCTAATTGGCCTGGCTGGTGCTGTAATTATGGCGGCTGGCGAGTTAGTCTTAGGGCAGCAACTTGTGAAACTTGATGACCCTACCAAAATCGGATGGGTGCTGATTGTGACCGTGGTAGTCGCTGCCCTGGCTCACGCCACTCTGACTTATTTTTTTCACTTTGCCGACCCTATGGTCAAGGGCCGGATAGAAAACGCCCAGGAAGTCTCCAAGGCGGTTGACCGCGCTTACTCGGATGCACGCTCAGAGATTGCCCGCAATGTCGATAACCTGGTAGCTGGCTTGCGCGACTCTGTGCTATACGAGGCCGAAAGGCAAATTGCAGCAAGCACAGCCGTTCACATTCGCAACGGGCACAAGCTGGAAGCGAAAACCGGCGAACTTTTGCGGGGTGGCGCTGTGATTAATGGGCAGGCGAAAGACCTCGCCCCATCGAAACCCGCGAAGCATGGCGGCGGCACGCGTTGGCCGTGGATGGGCAAACGCAAGCCCATATTCAGCACAAATGGCCACAAGGCCCAGATTGTCACTTATGCGGCAGAAACCGAAGGCCTGCCCTGCCCTTTACCCGTTGCGCCTGGTGCGGAAAACGAATGACACCAGGCAGGTATAGAACCCGGAAGTATTGTAATTCTGCATGTAGGCAGGCAGCCTACCGTGACAGTAAATCAAATCGCGTTACGCTTTCATAGCGATGTAACACACAGGAAACGTAACACCAGAACGGAGCAAAAATCCATGAGTGACAAGAAACCTACTGACCCCGCATTATCAGAAAAAAGACGCGAAGCTGGCAAGAAGGGCGGCGCAACAACCCGCGACCGTCACGGCAAAGAGTATTTTGTAAAAATTGGCGCGTTGGGTGGCTCCGCCCCGCACAGCACGCCCCAAGCCACCGGTCAAGAAACCGATAGCGACGAATCACCCATCGGCTGACCTGTTGACATGCTGCCCATCATCGGCGGGGGATGGTGGGTAGAAATCAGCAAATCAGCAAAAAAGCGACATACCCCTAGAAGCCCACAGGAAGCCCTAGGGTGGACGCTGTTTTTTACACGACCCCAAATACCTAAACGACAAACACCGGGCCTCGTAGCCTTTCCTGTGGTCATCCAAGGGTATTCTATTTGCGTGTCTTAGAAACCAAAAACGCTCGACATAAAACTTTCGTTTTTTCGAGCTGGTGAGGTGTATTTTGGCGACCCTGGCCGTGATGTTTGACACTGTGGGCACCGCCGTTTTGTTAGCTACACTGTGGGAATGCTGCCACATGTAACCTTGTGAGTGCGCTGGGATTCGAACCCAGAACCAATGGCTTAAAAGGCCACTGCTCTGCCGTTGAGCTACGCACCCATAGCTTTATCGAAAGCGAAGCGCATTCTATCACGGCCTGGGGAGTGAGTCAACAGCTTACAAACCCGCCACTTAACCAGGATGTAAGGTCCATAGAACGGTATTGAGTCTATAATCCTTATCGAACATGGAATATGCAAACCGGGCGCCGGTTGCGGCGAACCGCCGGCAAGACCCATAAAAGCACTGTGAAAACTCTGCTTCACGCGAAAGGCACATGATACAATCGCTTTATGCACCTTCTTCTGTCCATCGGCGCAAATTCGAATGAGATTGAAGCGGCAGTCAGGCTTTTACCCGGCACACAGACGCTAACCCATGTCGTCACCTTGCAGGAGGCGCAGGCTTACTTGCAAGGCGCCGCAAATCCGCCCTTCGCCGTGCTGGTAAACGGCGCAGCACAAGCCGGCTGGGCCACTGCTTGCCGGGAGGTGCGCGCCGCTTTCCCACAAGAAACGACGTTGATCGCGCTCGTGGCATCGGTTCCCGAGCGCGCCGCCGCATACGCCCAGGGAGCGGACGAGGTTCTCCTATGCCCCATCGAAGCAGCCGAACTTGCCGCCCGCTTGAAGCACTACTGCCAGTTCCACCAACTGCTCGTCGAACGCAAAGAACTGCACCAACGGGCGCTGGAAAACGAACGCCTGGCCACCATCGGGCGCCTGACGGCCAGCATCGTCCACAGCATCAGCAATCCCATGCAGGCCATGCGCGGTGCACTGATCCTGGCGCATGAAGATTCGCACAGCCCACGGGATGTCGAGGAGTATGTCCGCCTGACGCAACAAGAATTGGAACGCATCTCGCGTCTGGTAACCCGTATGCGCCAACTCTACCGGCCGCCCACGGACGAAGCCGTACAAGTTCATCTGCCCGATCTCTTGCGCGATGCCTTCGAAACCGCACAAGAGGAAGCCATGCGCCAAAAAGTACGTTTGCGGGATGAACTGACGCTGGATGTGCCGGCTGTACGCGGGATCGCCAGCCAACTGCAACTGGCTTTTGTGAGCATCGTGCTGAGCCTGATCGATATGGTTGGCGAAGCAGGCGGCGGCGAGATCGGGGTGTCTGCGTTCGGAACCAAAAGTAAAGTACGGGTAGAGTTCCTGCTCCCCGAGGGCATCGCAACACCGGCGCCCGAGGTGACCGACTGCGTTCCCCGCTTCCGCTATGGCTTGACCCCCATCCTGGATCTGATTCGCGCCAACAACGGCGAAGTCCACTTTCTTAACCAGGGAAAACAGGCGCTTTGGCGCATCGAGTTCTAGCCTGTCCGGCAGAGTGTCCGTTTCAAGAAATACCGCGAACGACCAAAGAGTTTAAGAACTTAGTGAACGACCAAAGAGTTTAAGAACTTAGTGAACGACCAAAGATGTTTGAAGGACACGATTGAAACTGTGCACTCCCAGGCCGCATCGTTGCAAAGCGAGCAGGCCTTTCAGCGGGTGGTCGAACAGTTGACCGATGGGGTCGCACTGCTCAACAAACGCGGACAAATCATCTTGTGGAATCAAGCCTGCGAGTTCATCACCGGGCTGACACGCGAACAGGTGATCGACCAGCCCTTGTGGCAGATCGGGCACATGCTGGCCGGGGTACATGTGGAGCCTGGCGAAGCCATGCACCGGATGCGCGAGATCGTCCTGGGGATACTCGAGGATCGAACCACCTCGGTAAAGCGCTACGAAATGTCTTACTGGGTGGCCGAGCGTCACCTGCGATCGCTGCAAATCTCCATTTTTCCGGTAAGGACCGACAAGAGTCGTTTGATCGGCGTGGTTTTGCGTGATATCAGCGACTACCAACAGGCCCAGGCCCAGCGCCAGGCACACGAACGTTACCTGACCCTGCTGCACGATATCACCGAAACCGCCCTTGCCGCACCCGATGTCACCACGATGCTGAACAGCCTGGCACAACGCCTGGTGGAACTGATCTGGTGCGATGCCTGTATGGTTTTGCTGTGGGATACCACGGAACAGAAGTTCCTGCGCGCAGCCTTCAGCAGAGGTGTTTCGGCATCCTTAAACGGCGCGCTGGCAGGTTCCTGCGAGGAAGGGCTTGCTTGCGCCGCGCTGGAAACACAAAAGTCGATCGTCATCGACGATTTGAGCGATGCATCCTTCGCTTCGCACAGTCTTCTCAGCAACTGCACCGGCGGCGGTATGCTGGCCGTCCCCTTGCTGGCCGGAACGCAAAAGCTGGGGGCAGCGCTGTTCACATTCCGTGCACCACACGTTTTCATGACCGACGAGGTTGCGCAGTGCGAACATGCCTGCCGTCTGACAGCGCTGACGGTTTCAAAAGCCCTGCTCATCGAAGAAGCACGCCAACGGGCCGAGGAATTCGAAACGATCGCCCAGGTCACCCGCTCGATGCGCCAGGCGCACACGCGTGCCGAAATTCTTCCTGTCATTCTCGAACAGGTACTGCGCGTCTTCGACATGGATGGGGCGGCCTTTCTGAGCCGCAATGTGGCCAGCGAAGAGATCCTCGTGGAGTTGGGCAAGGGCCGCTGGGAAAGTTGGACGGGGATGCGTATCCCTGAAGGCCAGGGCATCAGCGGCGTAATCCTGTCCACCGGACAGGTGTTTCGCAGCAACAATTTATCCGCTGAAGAGATGTGCGCCTATCCCGAAAAAACCGGAGGCATCCCTTACGCCGTTGGAATCCCTTTGATCGTGCAGGATAAAGCGACCGGAATATTATGGGTGGGCAGTGAACGCCCCATCTCCGAGAAACTGGTGCGCGTCTTCAGCACGATCGGCGACGCCGTCGCCAGCGCCATTCATCGCCAATCACTCCACGAAGACTTGCAAACCCAACTGGAAGTACTGCGCGTCACGCAGGCTCGCCTGGTACAAAGCGAAAAGCTGGCCGCCATCGGGCAGTTGATCGCAGGTGTGGCGCACGAAGTCAACAACCCGCTGACATCCATTCTTTTACAGGCCCAGCTACTGCACCAACAAATTTCTTCCGACGAAGCGCTGCGAGACCTGGAACGGATTGTCAGCGAGGCCCGCCGCGCCGCCAACACCGTCCGCGGGCTGCTCGATTTTTCCCGCCAGCGAGCGACCGAACGCAAGCCAACCCAGATCAACGACATCATCCATGCTTCTCTAGACCTGGTCGCATACGAACTCAACGCCCATCACATCTGCTGGGAAACCCACCTGGCGCCCGATCTACCGCTTACATTGGCAGACCCCTACCAGATCCAGCAGGTGTTGATCAATCTGATCAACAACGCCTGGCAGGCTATCAGCGCCGCGCAAGCGAACGGCCGGTTGGCGATCTCAACCTGGTTGGGTGCATCTACGTTTTGGGGGAGCAACGCAAAAAAGGATACGCAGCCGCAGCCGATGATTCACATCCAGCTTTCCGACGATGGACCGGGGATTTCTGAAGAGGCCATTTCGCGTATTTTCGATCCGTTTTTCACCACCAAGCCGGAGGGCATGGGGACCGGGTTGGGTCTTTCCATTTGCCATGGGATCATCAACGAGCACAAAGGGCATATCTGGGTGGAAAGCGCCCCTCAACAGGGCACCACTTTCTTCATTGAACTCCCTGTCGTCATGCAGCAGGAAAGCAGGCCAGCCGAGGCGGCCCTGGCCAGAGCAGAGCTACAGGCACCTACCGCCGGACGTATTTTGCTGATCGACGATGAAGCCAGTGTGCTGGAGGTTTTGTCTCGCATGCTGCGCCGCAAAGGCTATCACGTAGATACCGCCGGCAACGGCACGGCCGGCCTGGCCTCTTTATTCAAGTTCCGTCACGATTTGATCCTGAGCGATATTCGCATGCCGGAGTTGAACGGCCCCGAGTTTTACCAACAGGTCAAAGCCAAAGATCCTGCCCTGGCGCAGCGCATCGTCTTCACGACAGGTGACACGGTCAACGCCGACATTCGCCGCTTCCTGGACGAAACCCAGGCTCCGTTCCTCTCCAAACCGTTCGAGATAGACGAACTGCTGGCGCAGATACAACAGACGATCGCAGCCGCACAGGCTGGTTAGAGGCCGTCGGAAAGGGCCGCCAACAGGTGCGACGCACCTCCATAAGGGTAGATGACGCCTGTTTCTCATCGGCAAAGCGCGTCGCCCCTTGTTTTACAGACGGCTTCTCACGCCAGGAGGGGGAACCATCTAGGTGTGCAGCCAACACATCACCTGCCGCCCGTCCTTTTCGACGACGGGCGGTTCTGCTTTGCAGCGCTCGAACTGCAGCGGGCAGCGTTCATAAAAGCGGCAGCGCGGCAGCGGATCGATCGGCTTGCTGATGCCGCCTTTGATCTCGGGTGGCTGGCGCCGGAAGGCCGGGTTGGGGATCGGCACGGCGGAGATCAGCGCCTGCGTGTACGGGTGCAGCGGGGTCGCCAGCACGGCTTCGGTTTCACCGCGTTCGACGATCTTGCCCATATACATCACGGCCAGTTCGTGGCTGGTATAACGCGCCACGGCCAGATCGTGGGTGATATAGAGATAGCTCAGGCCGAAACTTTCGGCCAGTTCCATCATCAACTTCATCACACCGGTACGAATCGACACATCCAGCATGGAAGTAGGCTCGTCGGCGACGACAAAGCGCGGTTCGACGACCAGCGCCCTTGCGATCGCCACGCGTTGGCGCTGGCCGCCGGAAAGTTCGTGTGGGTAACGGAAGAGGAAGCTGCCGGCAGGCGCCAGGCCAACCCGTTCGAGCAGGGCCGAAACGCGTGCCTCGCGCTCGGCAATCGTCCCGATCTGCTGCACCATCAGCGGCTCGGCCACGGTGTCGAAGATCGTCAAGCGTGGATTGAGCGATTCGTACGGGTCCTGGAAAATCATCTGGACGTGCCGGCGGAAGCGCTTCAGCGCCCGGCCCTTGAGGGCCGCCAGGTCCACCATCTGGCCGTCCGTCTGCAAATAGATATGTCCGGCCGTGGGGGTGTAAAGGCGGGTGAGCAGCTTGCCGGTGGTCGTCTTGCCGCAGCCCGATTCGCCGACCAGGGCCAGCGATTTGCCCGCCGGTATCTCGAACGAAACGTCATCGACCGCATGGATATGGCTTTTGGTGCGGCTGAAAAGGGATTGGCCGACCGGGAAGTGCATTTTCAGGCCGTCTACTTTGACAAGGGGAAAGTGGGATGGTTTCATCGTAAATTCCAGCAGGCCGCCCAATGATCGCGGCCGACAGATTCGAGGCAGGGCTTTTCCTGCATACACTGCTCGGTGACAAAAGGGCAGCGCGGGTGGAAGCGGCAGCCCGCCGGGGGCATGAGCAGATCGGGCGGGTCGCCGGGCAGGGCCACCAGATCGGTGCGCGGGCCGACAATGCTGGGGAAAGAAGAGAGCAGCGCCGCCGTATAAGGGTGGCGCGGCGACTGAAAAATGGTGCGCGTATCGGCCAGCTCGACCATGCGCCCGGCGTACATCACCCCAATCCGGTCGGCCACTTCTGCAATGACGGCGATGTCGTGGGAGATATAGATCATGCTCATGCCCATCTCCTGCTGGATGCGGCGCAACTCGCGCAACACCTGATCCTGCACGATCACATCCAGGGCAGTCGTCGGTTCATCGGCAACGATCAGAGATGGGTTACAGGCCAGCGCCATGGCAATCACGGCCCGCTGGCGCATGCCGCCCGAGAATTCGTGCGGGTAACGGGAAGCCATTTCGGGGTCGATTCCGACGAGTTGAAAGAGTTCGATCACGCGCTGGCGCGTTTCGGCGGGTGTCAGGTGGTGCCGGTGGCGCAGCAGCGCTTCGACGATCTGATCCCCAACGCGATAGACCGGGTCGAGGGCGTTCATCGCGGCCTGAAAGACCATCGAAATGCGCGCCCAGCGCACGTCGCGCATCTGGCGATCGTCCAGTTGCAGCAAATCCTGATCGTCCAGCAGAATTTGCCCCTGGCGGACGACGGCGTTGTCGGGCGAAAGGCGCAGCAGCGCCATGGCAATCGTGGTCTTGCCACACCCCGATTCGCCCACCAGCCCCATCGCCTGCCCGGTAGCCAGGTCGAACGAGACATCGTCGACGGCAGAAACGTAGCCCTTGCGGGTTTTGTATTCCAGCGTGAAATTACGGACGGAGAGAAGGGGTTGTTCGGTCATATCGATCTTTTCGAGCATTAACATCGCATCACCAAAAAAATCTGTGGCGCTTCCGCTTGCAGCGGGAAAGTTAACGCTGGCGCAGCCTGGGATTGACGACACCGTCGAGGGCGCGTCCGATCAGGTAAAAGGCGGTGCACAGCAGCGTAATCGACATCCCGGCCGGGAAGATCAAATACCAGTAATCGACGCCGCGCAGCATGTAACCGGCGGCCTGCGTGGTGTAGATCATGATGCCCCAGCTCATGCGCACGTTGAGCAACCCAAAGAAAGAAAGCGCCGCTTCGGTAAAGATCGCTCCTGTAACGGTGAACATCATGTTCAGAAAGGCCAGCGGCATCAAATTGGGGACGATGTGGTAAAAAATCACGTGCCAGTCGCTGCCGCCGGCCACCCGGGCGGCCTCGATGTAGGGCTTTACCTTGATCGTCAACGCCTGGGCCTTGAAGATGATCGTCGTACCGCCAAAACCGGAAAGCACGCCGATAACGACGGCCAGCACGAACAGATTCATCTTGAGAAAGGCGCTCAGCACCACCAGCAAGGCAATGAATGGCAGGATATTGATCAGATCGGCCAGGCGCATGAACAAGGCGTCGGTCCAGCCGCCGAAATAGGCCGCCGTCGCACCCACCGAAGTCGCCAGAGCGACGGTGATCAACGCGGCCACGAACCCCAGCACGAACTCGTTGCGCGTGCTGTACATCAACTGGCTGAGCACGTCACGGCCCATCGGGTCGGTGCCGAGCAGGTGTTCGGGCGAAGGCGGCGATGGGTGGCTGGGCACGCGCCGGTCGCTGCCGATGAAAGGATCGTACGTCTTCGCATCCCAAACGGTATTCATCAGCAGCGGGTGCAGGATGGCCAGGGTGGCGTAGAAAAGGATGATAGCCAGCCCCAACAAGCCGATCTTGTCCTCGGCAAACAGGCCCCAGTTTTCGTGCAGGCGCTTCCAGGCGCGGCGCAGGCGGGCGCGCCGGGCAGATTCGTCGGCGGGGATGGCAGGCGTGGTCAGGGCTGTGGTCATGAAAGGCTCCTCCGGTACTGGGGATGGCCCCGTTGCGTTATATGTAACGGCTGTTACGTGTAGCGGATGCGTGGATCGAGGAAAACATAGGTCACATCGGCCACCAGGTGCGCCAGCAGCGACAGGATGCCGATGAACAGGAAGGCGCCCATGATCAGCGGGATGTCGTTGGTGGTGGCGGCCTGCAATAAGGTCAGGCCCATCCCCGGCCAGGAGAAGACGGTCTCGGTGATGATACCGCCCGCGACAATGAAGGGCAGGCCGATGATGAAGTTGGCAAACACCGGCAACATGGCGTTGCGGGCGGCATGCCTGTCGCGCACCACTTGCTCCGAAAGGCCCTTGGCACGGGCAGCCATGATGTAATCTTCACGCAGCGTCTCGAGCATGGTCGTGCGGGTGAGCAGCATGGTGCCCGAGAAATTGACCAGGGTCAACGTCAACACCGGCAGCACCAGGTGACGCAGAATATCCGCCGAGAGATAGGCATAGGGATAAGCCGCCCAGACCAGTAGTGCAGCGGCCAGGGCCGCAAACGCCGCCACCGAGACGATCCGCCCGGCGCGGCCAGGTGCGAGCTTGCGGGCCAGGATGCCGGCAGCCAGCAGAGCCAACGTCACCACCACGGCGGTGAGCATCATGCGGTTGAAGATGAGGTTGGCGTTGATCGCTTTCGGCAAGCCGCGCCAGACGACAGGATCGAGAAACTTCCCCAGGGGGAACCACTTGAGCTGGTAACTGAAAATCAGCACCATCAGCAAGGCAAACCAGGGGGTGAAGATCGAATACATCACCGCCCCGAGCACCGTGATCGCATACTCCGTCTTCGTCCCCCGTTGCCAGGCCAGCAGGCGGCCGAGGTAGTAGCCGACTACGAACGTCGTCAGGGCGGCCGTCAGGAACAGGAAGACGGTACGCGGGGCGCGCTCTTTGAGAATCTCGGCCACCGGCTTCGATTCGCTGAACGAATCGCCCAATTCGCCCCGCACCATATTCCCCATCCAGATCAAGAAGCGCTCACCGACGGGTTTGTCCAACCCCAGGCGCACCATCAGCGCCTGGCGCTGTGTTTCGGTGAAGCGCGGGTTCATATACTGGAGCGTGATATCGCCGGGCTGCGCATCCAAGATGAAGTAGGTGATGGCAAGGTACAGCAGCAGGGTTACGATCACTTGCACGATACGGCGGAGAATGTATTTCCACATAGCGCCTTCCGTCATTGCAGGCCTGAAGCCATGCCCTGGCGCTGCCAGGGTGGGTGACGCTCCGCGTCCTGTGACGCGGAGCGTCAGAAAGTGGCGGGATTGTGAACGGACACCCGCCGGATGGATGAAACTACTGTTGGCCGCTGGCCGGCATGATCAGGTACCAGGCGCTGTACAGGCCCTGCAAGCCGTCGAAAACTTCGGTGTAGGGGTAAAGCAGGTTGGTCGAGACGGCATCGTAAATGGGATTGGTGAAAAGGGTGATGTAGGGCAGTTCGGTTGCCAGTGTAACCTGGATATCGTAGGCGATCTGGCGGGCCTTTTCCATGTCCGTTTCAGAATAGAAGGCCGTGCACTGTTCGTTCAACGTCGGGCTGATGTAACCAATATTGTCGCTCCCGTCGCCAACGCCGGTTGCGCCGGTAAAGAAGTCGCACAGGTAGCTGGGGAAGGAGGTCAGACCCCACCCGAGCATGATAATGTCGAACTCGCCCGCATTCTCGTTGGCGCGGATGGTGTTGAAGGGGGTGTAGTTCATCGTCACGGGAACGCCGAGGGCCTTCAGCCACTGTTCGATGTGAACGGCGACCGTGGCGCGCAGGGGATCGTACCCGGGGCCGGGGGCCTGGAAGTCCAATTCGGGAATGGGGTTGCCGTCGGGGGTCTTGATGCCTTCGCCGTAGCTGTACCCGGCGTCGCGGGCCGAGCCTTCAACATAACTCGGTTCGACGTCCCAGGTAAACCCGGCTTCCTTAAGAATGCGTACGGCCTCGTTCAGGCGCTCGGCTTCAGTCATGCCCTTGCAGAAAATGGGAACATCCTTGTTGTACCAGTAGGTCAGGCCTTCGGGGACCAGGGTGTAGACCGGCGTGACTTCGCTTTGGAGCACGTTGGTAGCCAACAGATCGTGATCGACCATACAGGCGATCGCCTGGCGCAGCGCCATGCCCTGCTCGCCGGCAAAGTAAGGCCGGGCCTGGTTGAACTCGATGTAACGGAAGCCGTTCTGTGCGTTGCGGATGATGGCAATGTTGGGGTCGCCTTCCATCTGCTCGCGCACGCCCTTCGACAGGCCGCTGGGATTGAGCACCATGTCAACCTCGCCGCTCTGTAAGGCGAGATAGGCAGCATCTTGCGAGTAAACGGGGAAGAGGAAGGTGTCGAAGTACGGGCCGAAAGTAACTTCGAGGGTTTTATCGCCCGTGGCCTCGCCGTAAATGGTGTCGTCATACCCAAGGGTCTCGTTATACTCGCGGTAGGCGCCGTTGGCGTAGAGTTCCTCGACGGTACCCAGGAAAGGATACTGGTCGTTGAAGACGTTTTCGACGTACGCGCCGGCTTCCCACTTGCTGAACTTTACCCCGCCAAACGTCGGCTCACCTTCGGGGGCAATCGCCTCGAGTTCGAGCTGCAAGGACGTGATCTGGTCGAGGTAATCGTCCGCGCCGGGATCGAGCGCCTGCGCCTTGGCCAGCAGTTCGGCGATCTTCGGCTCCCAATATGCCTGGTTGACGATCGGCCCCAACAAAGCGCCATATTGCCACACCGGCAGGCCAGGAACGACGGTGAAGTAAAACTGGATGGTCAAATCATCCACCGCTTCCACACGGTCGAGTACGGCCGGGTTGTAGTAGCCAACCCAGTTGCCGGAGAGGGCAAAGGCGAGGGCTGCATTGGCGGTAAAAGCAACGTCGGCGGCCGTCAACGGTGAACCGTCCGACCACTTCAGGCCGTTCTTAAGTTTGACCGTCCCTACGTAGAATTCGCCTTCCTGGGCAACCGGTTCGGGCAGGCCATCGGCCAGTTGCGGCACCCAGTCCCAACGTTGATCGGAGATCGTGTACAGCTGGGGGTAAAAACCGTTGGCGATGACGTAATTCCAGTAGCTCTGCCCGGTGGTGTCGAACAAGTACCAGGGGTTCAGGCCATCCAGATCGGCCAGGATGCCCATGCGCACCACATCGGCCCGGTCGAAGGGAGACGCTTTCTGTGCCGGCGGCTGTGCGGCCTCGGCCGTTGGCGTTACGACCACCTCGACCACTTTCTCGATCACCTGGGGGGTGCCGGCCACTTCCACGACCTCGGTCACCACTTCTTTCACCGTGACCGTCTGGATGATCGGCGTCGGCGCGGCGCAGGCGGCCAGGATGGCGCCTACGACGGCCAGGATGGTTACAAAAGAAAACACTTTTCGCATCTTCATCTTCAATCTCCTTCGTAGAATTGGAATAGCAAAACGGGGTCGTTCAAAAACCAAGCAACTGTCTCCAAAAGCACCTCCTGACCCGCATTAAGCGGAATGGCCTAAGCCTCGCTCTTGATTGCGCACTTGTGCGCCGTACTTTTTCTGCCAGAGCATATGGGTCAGGCATTGACCCGCATCAAGGGGAACAGCCCGCGAACCCACAACTGCGTTGGCACCGGGGAATACGTGGCCGCCAGGCACATGTCTGTCTCATGTCCTGGCGGCATACGGAGGAGATCAACGTGCGTACAGGCCCGACATACGCTCATTTAATCGCAGAGAATTGGCCCACCCGTTTCAGCAGTTGCTGCTTGCCCGCAGCCGGTGGGGGCATGTGGGCGTACAGGCCATGCAACGCCCGGCGAATTTGTGCATCATCCTGCGCGGTTGCCAGGGCAGAAGCATCTTGCGAACGGCCGGGGTGTTCGTCAAACAGGCGGTTGGCTCGGAAACGTTTGTTTTTCATGAGACCACTATACCGGGAGAAAACCGGTCTGCCACGAGACCCGGCTCGGATTTGATCTCCCCCTACGGAATGGTTTCCTTTCAATGTTGCAAGAGGAGGCTTTGCCCCCTCCGAAGAACTGTTTCAAAGGCCCGCCCTCCCTCTGGAGAGGGGGGCAAGATCGTCCTGTTGGTTCGAGCAAAAAAGGCCCAGGTACGCTATACTGAAAAGCGTTCGTCATCGATTATGATGGTGCCTGTCGGATGTTTCTCTTGCGATGAATTACAGAATTTCTGCCCTCCGCATCGTCTCCACGATCTGCATCCTGGCGCTGAGCCTGGCGCAGGAAAAGCCCGGCCCTGCAGCCGGCGCGGCGAACACGCCAGCGCCGTATGCGCCCAACAGCCCCTTGCGTTTCGATTCGTTGTCCATCGAACAGGGCCTCTCGCAAAGCACCGTCGAGGCAATCTACCAGGACAAGCAGGGATATCTGTGGTTTGGCACGCAAGATGGACTCAATTTATACGACGGGCGGCGCTTCACCATCTTCCGCCCCGAGTTGAACAATCCCAACAGTCTGACATCGCGCTACATCCTGGCGCTTGCCGGCGACCCCGCCGGGAACCTGTGGATCGGCACGCTTGGCGGTGGGCTGAACCATTACAACCGTCAGACCGGGCGTTTCACGTCGTACTGGCACAATCCACACAATCCGGACAGCCTGGGCGGGGACAGCGTCCTGGCGCTGGTCCTGGCCGCCAACGGTTCCCTTTGGATCGGCAGCAACGGCGGCCTGGATGTGCTCGACCCGCAAAGCGGCAAGTACATCGCCCACTACCGCCATCGCCCGGCCGAACCGGACAGCCTGCTCTCCAACCAGGTCAACGATCTCGTCGAGGACCCGGATGGTTTCTTGTGGATCGCCACCGGGAAAGGGCTTGACCGTCTCGATCCTTCTCGTGGAACCTTTACCCATTTTGTTTACAAAGAGGACGACTCGAGCAGCCTGATGAGCGAGGAAGTCAGCGCGCTCGCGCTCGGCGGGGACGGCGCCCTCTGGCTGGCAACCCCCGTGGGTATCGAGCGCCTGGACCGCCGGACGTTGGCGCTCGAACCTTTCACCGTCGATCCGTACAAACCCACCGGCCTGAGCGGCGCGCCCACCGCCATTTTGGAGGACAGCACCGGGAACGTGTGGGTGGGCACCAACGATGGCCTGAACCTGCTCGATCGCCGCAGCGGCCAGTTCACCCGCTACCGGAAGAAAGACAGCGAACCAAACAGCCTGAGCGCATCCATCATCGAAACACTTTACGAAGATCGCGAAAACATCCTGTGGATCGGCACGTTTGGCGGCGGCGTCGACAAGCTCGACCGCGGGCGCAACAAGTTCCCCCTGTTGCAGTACGACCTCGCAGATCCCAAAAACATCCCCTGCTTCGGCATCCTCGAGGCCCAGGATGGCGCCTTGTGGTTTGCCATGTTTGGGACGGGCCTGCTGCGCCTGGACCGCGAGACGGGTGCATATACGCTGTACCGCAGCAACCCCGGCGACCCCAAAAACAGCCTGCTTGACGACTACCCCTACGCCCTGCGCCAGGGCCGCGATGGCCGGCTGTGGATCGGCAGCCGCACGGGTTTGAGTGCACTCGATACGCAGAGCGGACAATTCACGCATTACACCATCGATATCGACAATCCAAGCGCCCCAACCAGCCTGCGCGGGCGCTTCGTCAACTACATTTTTGAAGACAGCCAGGGTTTTGTGTGGGTTGCCCTGCGCGCCGGGCTGGAACGCCTCGACCCCACAACGGACAGCTTCACACACTACATCTATAATCCCAAAAATCCGGCCGGCTTGAGCAGTTCCAGCGTCTCGACCGTCTTCGAGAGCCGTTCGGGAGCGATGTGGATCGGTTACTACGAAAGCGGCTTGAGCCGTTTCGACCGGACCCAGGGAACGTTCACACACTACCATCATAGCGCAGAGGATCCCAATTCGTTGAACAGCAACACCATTCACGCGATCCATGAAGATCGCGACGGCATTTTGTGGTTCGCCACGGCCTACGGCCTGGACAGATTCGATCCTCAGGCCGAAACATTCACGCACTACACCAGCAAAGATGGCCTGCCCAGCGACGTGGTCTACACGCTTCTGGAGGACGCGCAGGGAAACTACTGGCTCGGCACGAACTACGGCCTGGCACGTTTCGACCCGCGCAGCGGCAGTATTGTCGGCTACGATTTCAACGATGGTTTGCAAAGCAACGAATTCAACGTCTATGCAGCCGCCAAAACCCGGGAAGGAGATTTGATCTTCGGCGGGATCGCTGGCGCCAATATCTTCCGCCCCGAACAGATTCAGTACAACCTTTACGTACCGCCGATCGTCGTTACGGCGCTAACGCAAGGCGGCGAGGCCATCCATCGCGACCGGCCGGCGCATACGCAAACAGAAATCACCCTGCGCTGGCCTCATAATTACTTCGAGTTTGAGTTCGCCGCCCTGAGCTACGCCGATGCGCGCCAAAACCGTTACGCCTACCGCCTGGAAACGTTCGATAACGGCTGGATCGACAGTGGCAAGCTCAATTATGGCCGTTATACCAACCTGCCCGGCGGCCGCTACACCCTACACATCAAGGGCAGCAACAACGACGGCGTGTGGAACGAAAGCGGCGCGTCCATCCAAGTCACCGTCGTCCCGGCGTTCTGGCAGACGTGGTGGTTCCGCGGCGGATCGTTGCTGTCGATCGCCATGGGTATCGCTCTCGTCTATCGTTTGCGTGTACGCAGTATGAAAACCCGCACGCATGAGCTCGAGCGTCAGGTCGAGGCGCGTGCCCGCGAGATCCAGGCCCTTTTCGAGCAAACCAAAGAGTTAGCCATCATCGAAGAACGCAACCGGCTGGCACGTGACCTGCACGACAGCGCCAAGCAGAAAGCCTTTGCCGCCCTCGCACAATTGGGTGTCGTCCGCCGCCTGCTGCATCGCAGCCCCGAGACGGCCCAAAAGCACGTCGAAGAAGTGGAAAACCTGGTCTACGAGGTCATTCAGGAACTGAGCTTTCTCATTCAGGAAATGTATCCGCTGGCGCTTGAAGAGAAGGGGTTGATCACGATCTTGCGCGAATACGTTTACGAATGGGAAAACCGCAACGACATCCGGGTCTCGTTGCAGGTGGAGAACCAACGCCGGCTGCCCCTGCAAGTAGAGCAGGCGCTTTACCGCATCGTCCAAGAATCGCTGGCCAATATTGCCCGCCACAGCCACGCCAGCCAGGTGAACATCTGCCTGGCCTACGGCGAAAAAACGGTGGCGTTGTCCGTCGACGACAACGGCCAGGGATTCGATCTGCAACAAAAGCCCAGCGGGGTCGGGCTGCGTTCGATGCAAGAACGCGCGGCCCTGATCGGCGGCGAAATGGCCATCCAAAGCGCTCCCGGCAGCGGCACACGCATCCAGGTCCTTACCCCGCTGTCCGGCGCAAAGTAACCGGCCGTGCGGGCCTTAGCTGCCACCATCACTTTACCGAGGAGGTCACCATGTCCACTCCCATCAGCATTCTTATTGTAGACGATCATGAGGTCGTCCGTAACGGTATCCGCGCCTACCTGGAGACGCTGTCCGAATTTCACGTGGTGGGCGAGGCAGCCTCGGGTGAGGAAGCCCTGGCGCTGGTGGCCGAGCACGTTCCCGAAGTCGTGTTGATGGATTTGATCATGCCCGGCATGGATGGCGTCGAAACGACCCGGCGCGTCAAGACGATCAGCCCGCGCACCCAGGTCGTCGTGTTAACTTCCTACCACGAAGACGTGCACATTTTCCCGGCGCTCAAAGCCGGGGCCATTTCTTACGTCCTCAAAGATATGAAAATGGACAAATTGGTCGATGCCATCTGCCGCGCCGTGCAGGGCGAGGTGACCTTGCACCCCCGTGTGGCCGCACGGGTGCTGCAAAACCTGCGCGGTGCAGACAGTGAAGGGCCGCAGCTCTTCACCGACCTGACCGAACGCGAGCTGGATGTGCTCAAGTTGATTGCCAACGGCATGAGCAACCAGCAAATCGCCGGCGAACTGGTGATCAGCGAAAACACGGTCAAGGGGCATGTCAGCAATATTCTCAGCAAACTTCACTTAGCCGACAGAACGCAGGCTGCCGTGTATGCCTGGCAAAAGGGAATCGTCCGGCGCGACACGGCGCACTGACGCCCACCTCGCCGTCATTTCAGCGTACAATAGGCTCGACTATCTCTCAAGGAGTTCACCATGCCTGACATCGAAATTCGCGCCGTCGAAGCGCAAGAAAGTCTCGATATCCTCTACCTGTTGGGAAATTACGCCTTTCGGGCCTCACCGCCGATGCCCAACCGTGCGGAATGGGAAACCAATGCCAGGGCGCGCAAAGGGGCCTTGTGTTATGCGCTTTTTGAAGACCGAGAAGCCGTCGTCGTCATGTCTTGCCCCATGTTTACCCACAACGTACGCGGCAAGCTTTTTCCAATGGCCGGCTTTGCCGGTGTCAGTTCGCATCCCAAAGCGCGCAACAAGGGATACGTTCGCCAGACGATCCGTTATACGTTCGAGGAGTTCAAGGAAAAAGGGTTGGCGTTTTCCTGCCTGTACCCCTTTCGAGAGTCGTTCTACGAACGCCTGGGCTGGGTCACGTTTCCACAATCACGTAAAGCGATCTTCGACCCGGCCGATCTGCGCCCGCTGCGCAAGCGCGACCTGGGCGGCGAGGTGACGATGATGCTGATCGGCGACGGCTACGACGCCTACTACGATTACATGAAGGCCATGCTGCCCGGCGTTCACGGCATGGCCGTGTTTGCCGAACCGCAAAAAGAATCGGCCCAGAGCAACCGTTCCTGGCTGGCACTGGCCAAGATCGACGGCCTGGTGGCCGGTTTGATGCTCTACAGTCTGAAAGGGGAGGAGATCAAGGAATTCACCTTGCAAGCTACCCGCTTTTACTACCAAAACACGCAGGCGCGCTACCTGCTGCTGGACTGGATCGCCCGTCACACCGATCAGGCCGGGCAGGCCGAAATCTGGCTGCCGGCCTACGAACGCCCGAACACCTGGATGGCCGATATGCACCCCAAGATGGAAACGGTTTTTGTCGACCCGATGGGCCGCGTGATCGACGTGGCCGGCATCGGCGGCATAGCCACCGGCCCCGGGCGCTTCGATGTGCGCGTCAGCGACCCCGACTGTCCCTGGAACGAAGGCACCTGGCGCCTGGATGGAACTGGCGGTACGCTGGAAGTTTCTCCGACCCACCATGCGGATTGTCACCTGACCATCCAGGGCCTGTCAGCGCTCGTTTACGGCAGCAACGATCCCGCTGACTTTGCCTTTCGCGGCTGGGGCGATCCATCGCCACAGATGCAGGGCGTTATGCGCAGGATGTTTCCACTCGAACTGCCTTACCTGCACGAATATTTTTAGGGTTTTGCCGGCTTTGCCGGAAAGTGGGTGATTTCACAACCTTCAACGCACAACCCCCCATATTATCTGGGGTTTACAAGCGACCGCCGTTCGCCTACAATCAAAGCGAATATCGGTCGCTTTTCTTTTCTGGAGCCAAAAAAAGATGCCCAAAGGTGTACCCCTTACCGAAGAAGAACTCGATCGCCGGCGCCGCGCGATTTTCAACGCATCGGCCAGCCTGTTTCTCGAGAAAGGCTTTCACGAGACCTCGATGCGCGAAATTGCTGAAGCTGCCGGCATGGGAAAGTCGACCCTGTACGATTATTTCAAAACCAAAGACGAGATCTTGCTCTGGTATGTCGAAGATATCCTGCACGAGCTGGCTGCCGCCGCGCAGGAAGCGGTCGATTTGCCGCTCGCAGCCGATGAACGCCTGCGCGTGGCGATGAAAAAACAGCTCGATTCGCTCGTCGCCAACAAAGACTTTTACCTGAAGCTCAGTTTTGAAGTGCAGCGTCTCGACATCGAAAGCCAGCGCCGCATCCAGGTCCGCCGCCATGCCTACCAGGACACGATCCGGAACCTGATCGAAGCCGGGATTCAAGAAGGCATCTTTCGCCCGGTGGATACGCTGCTCGTAGCCCGTGCGCTGATCACCCTCTTGACCCCCACGGTGTTTACCAGCCGCCCGACCGGAACGCCGGAAGAAATGCTCGATATGGCCTTCGATCTGGTCTTCAACGGAATACGCGTGTAGTTTTTTTACCCCGATAAGCGAACGTCGGTCGCTTATCACCAGTCAATCCATGGAGAGGTTATGCTCGTTTCCAAGTTCTCTGACTCAAATGCCACGCTAGACAGCGTTGGGGGCAAGGGGCTGTCGTTGGCGTATATGGCTCAGGCGGGGCTGCCCGTCCCAGCCGGGTTTGTCCTCACGGTAGCATTTTTTGACCCGTGGTTGGCACGCGTGCAGCAGTCGGCAGAGTGGCAACAGGCCGTAGCGGCCGCAAGGAGCAAAGCCGAAACGCTCAAAGCCCACTGCGAGGCAGCCAAGATTCTGGCACTGCGCTTCGAGCTGAACCACGAACAGGAAGAAACCCTGATGGCCGCTTTGGCGGCGTTGAAGGGCAAGCTGTTTGCCGTACGCTCATCTTCCCCGGAAGAAGACCTGGCGGGGGCATCTTTTGCAGGCGGTTATGAAACCATTCTGGGTGTAACGGCCGAGCGGCTGGAAGCGGCCATCCGGCGTGCTTTTGTATCTTGCCTGGATGAACGCATCCTGGTTTACAAACAACAGCACGGCTTCCCCCTCGATCATCCGCGCATCGCCGTTATCGTACAAGAACAGTTGGCGTCCGAGGTGGCCGGGGTGGCCTTTTCACACAACCCGCTCAACAACTGCTACGACGAGGCCGTGATCAATGCCAACTTTGGCCTGGGTGAGTCGGTTGTCTCCGGGATGGTTTCACCGGACATGTTCGTGGTAGAGAAAACAAAGCGGGTCATTTTGCAGAAAAAAGCGGGTAAAAAGGAACAGGCCATCTGGCTGGAAGCCGACGGCGGCACCCGGCAAGAAAAGAACACCCACCAGGCCCTATGCCTGAGCGACGATCAGGTGCTGACGCTGGCAGCGCTTGCCGGCCAGGTCGAGCAATACTACCAGAAACCGATGGACATCGAATGGGCCTTTGCCGGCGGCAAGTGCTATTTGCTCCAGGCGCGGCCGATCACCACGCACTTTGCCCTTTCCGAAAGCCTGGTAACCCCACCCGGCGCTCCCAAGCAGCTTTACGTCGACCTGACGCTGAGCAAGTGGGGCATGCAAGAGATGATGTCGGTGTTGGGCATGGAGCACCTGAGCATAGCCAGCGATGCCATGATGCGCGACACCATCGGAAATGTTTCCGACGAAACGCTTCAGGCCCTGCGCACGACCGTGGATGGGCGCACGTACATGAAACTGTCAAACAGCTTCAAACTCTATGGTACGAAGAAAGCCATCGAATCTTTTCGCACGCAGGATACGGCGCGTGCGGCCATCCTCGATCAACTCGATCTGTCAGCCTATATCCCCAACAGAGTTCCTCCTGAACTGAAAGGTGTTTTGCCGCGCGCCGGTTTAAAAATCGTGCGGTTGGTGTGGAAGAGCCTGCAAGCCTACCGTCAGCCTGACCGGTACTGCCGCCAGCACTTGCGGGATATCGAAGCCACGCTGGCCGAGTTGCGCCGTATATTGGCCGAAGATCAGCACCTGCCGTTGCGTGAGTTCACGACGAACACGCTCGTGTGCATGATGTCTTATATCAGCCAGCGCTTTATGCCCTGCTTTACGGCTGCGATCGTGGCCCGCAGGAATCTGGACGGTATCTTCAAAAAGCAACCGCAGGCCGTGCGTGAACGACTGCGCTACCTGGAACGCGCCCTGCCGCACAATATCACCATCGAGATGGGCCTGGCGATGTACCGCCTTTCCCGCTTTACGGAAGTTGCCGTCTATGTTACATGGGACGATCTGGCCAAAAAGCTGCACAGCGACTCGGTGAGCGCCGAGTTTCGATCGGCCTGGCAGGCTTTCCTGGATCGCTACGGCTTTCGCAGCCCGATGGAAATGGACGTGGCCGCGCCGCGCTTCTACGAGCAGCCTGAACGGCTCTTCGATCAGGTCCGCGTCCTGGCGCAAAACCATGATGCCGGCAGCAGCCCCGAAGCGATCCATCAAAAAGCCATCGCGGAACGTGAACAGGCATACCATGAGCTGTTGGCCGTGGCTCGAAAGATAGGAAAAGCGAAATCGTTTGAAAAAAATTATCGCGTGTGGGTATCTTTCGGTGGTTTTCGCGAAACCGGGAAATACCTTTACGTGTACGCAACCGATATTTTCCGCCGGCGCGCCCTCGAAATCGGCCAACAACTGGCGCGCCAAAAGCGCCTGGACTGCCCTGGCCAGGTATTCGACCTGAAGCTGGCCGATCTGGAACGCGCCGAGGCCGATGCAGCGCTCGACCTGCGCGCCCTGGCCGAAAACAACACCGCTTACCAACGCCGCTACCGGCACGTGCGCGATTTCCCCTGCCTGATCGATTCACGCGGCAAGGTTTTCAGCGCTCCGCAACGCCGGCTTCGGCCGGATGAATTGGGTGGGGAAGCGATTGCGCCTGGCTCTGTACGCGGAAAGATCAAAGTGCTGCGTACCCCCACCGAAAAGCCTGTCCTGCCCGGCGAGATCCTGGTTGCCCGCGCCACCGATCCTGGCTGGACGCCCCTGTTCGTCAACGCCGCCGGCGTGATCCTTGAGGTCGGCGGGGTGCTGCAGCACGGCGCTTTGGTCGCCCGCGAATATGGCAAACCCTGCATCGCCGGCATCGAAAACGCCACGGCGCTTTTACACGACGGGCAAACGGTCGAACTGGACGGTTCGAACGGCATTGTCCGCCTGCTCAACTGACCTGGCACGACGATGGATATCGCCGGTTGCCGCTCTCTCTCAAAGGAGATTCCGATGGCTACACAATGGACTCTTCCCCTCTCCAACGCTCATGCCTCCCTGGAAAACGTCGGCGGCAAGGGCATGTCGCTGGCCAGGCTGGTTAACGCCGGCTTACCGGTTCCGGATGGCTTTCACGTTACAACGGCGGCCTACCGGGCCTTCGTGGCTGCCAACGGCCTGCAGGCGCGCATTTTGGAGGCCATGAACGGCCTGGACACGGCCAGCCCGGCGGCCCTCGAAGCAGCATCGCAGCAGATGTATACCCTTTTCACCACTGCGCCCATCCCGAGAGAAATCGCCGAGCAGATTGTTACAGCCTATCAGGCCCTCACCCCTGGCCCCCTGCCCGATGTGCGCCGGCAGCACCTGGCCCGGCCTGGCGCCGACGAAACACTGCCTGTTCCGATCAAGCAACAGCCTTTGGCTGTTGCCGTACGTTCCTCGGCCACCGCCGAGGACCTTCCCGACGCCTCCTTTGCCGGCCAGCAAGAGACCTACCTCAATATCTGCGGCCCTGAAGCCGTGCTCGAAGCCACGCGCAAGTGCTGGGCGTCGTTGTGGACGGCGCGCGCCATCGGGTACCGCGCCCGACAAGGGATCGATCCCGGCAGTGTGGCCCTGGCGGTGGTCGTCCAGGAACTGGTCTTTGCCGATGCGGCCGGGATCCTGTTCACGGCCAACCCGGTCAACGGCAAGCGCGGCGAGACCATCATCAACGCAGCCTGGGGGTTGGGCGAGGCGATTGTCGGCGGCATGGTGACCCCCGATACGCTGACGGTCGAAAAGGCCAGCGGGTGCGTGCTTCAGCGCGAAATCGCCGACAAAGAACGGATGACCGTGCGTACCGCAAGCGGCACCGAGGAGTTGCCCGTCCCTGCCGAAAAACGCCAGCGGCCCGTGCTGAACGATGAACAGGCCGCTGAACTGGCCAGGCTGGGCACGCAAATCGAGCTGCACTACGCCATGCCGATGGACATCGAGTGGGCATGGGTGAGCGCCGAGGAGCGCTTTTACATCCTCCAGGCGCGCCCGATCACGGCCATGCCGCCCGAACCCGTCTCCTGGGATGTGCCCGGCAAAGGTCCCTACATCCACGGCGGTTCGTTTCTCGAAGTGCTTACCGAACCGGTCAGCCCGCTCTTCGCTACCCTGGGCGTCAACTCGGCGGACCGGGCAACCTACCGGTGGCTGGATCGCTTCGGTGTTGCGGATATGATGGCCTATCCCATGATGAAGGTGGTCAACGGCTATCCTTATGCGCACATCCGTCTCCGGCCCATCCCCCGGAATATCCCGGGCTTTCTTCGCTTGCTCCAGGAACATGCCCATGCGATGGACTTCTGGCAGGCATACGTCGCACGCTATCGCGGCATCGCAAAGGAGGCAGAAAAGGTCGACTTGCATGGGTTATCGCTTACCGCGCTTTGCGAGCGCGCCGAAAAACTGTTCGATGCAGCTTTCGATTATTGGATGTACATCGGTGAAGTCATCCGCCCGATCATTTCTCGAGAGAATAAGTTCACAAAACTCTATCATCGCCTGGCCCAGGCCGGCGATCCCGAACCACAGGTGCTCTTACGAGGGCAAGCAACGCTGCCCTTACAGGCCGATCGGGCGCTTTACGAATTGGTGACGCTCGCTCGCCGGCAGCCGCAGGTCTTGCAAGCGCTGGCCCAGGCCCCTGAAAAAGCCCTGCAAACCCTGGCAGGCGCTCCTGAAACGGAAGAGTTCATCCAGGCTTTCCAATATTACCTGGATAAATTCGGCTACCAGATGTTTTCTTTCGACCCCCTTTTGCCCACCCTGGGTGAAGACCCAACCCCGGCGCTGCTGGCCCTGCAATCGTACCTCAACGGACAGGAATCGCCCGACGCCCGTTACGAACGCATGCAGCAAGAAAGGCAGCAGGCGCTAACCCGTCTGAAGGCGCGTTTACCGGCCGGGAAATATGCAAAGCTGGTCACCTTGCTGGAACGGGCGCAGCAGGTTGCCCACGCCCGAGAAGACATGGTCTTTGAAAACGGCCTGGCCTGGCGCCCCCTGCGCCAGACACTGCTGATGTTAGGAGAACGCCTGGCCGCCCAGGGCGTGCTTCGCAGCAACGAACAAATTTTCTTCCTCGAATGGGCTGACATCCGCCGCTCAGCCATCGAGCTGGACGCTGGCCGTTCGGCCGAGTCCCTGGCGGGAACTGCCGCTGCGCGCCAGGTATCCTGGCAGGCCCAGAAGGATTTGCAGCCACCGTTTGCCTTGCCCGCAGGCGCCAAAATCCCCTTCTGGCTGAAGTATGCTACGCCGCTGCCCGAACTGCAAGAAGCCAAGGGCGACGTGATCGAGGGTTTCCCGGCCAGCCCGGGAAAAATCACAGCCGTGGCGCGCCTGATCGCTTCGCCCGGTGAGATGGAGCGCCTGGCCGAAGGTGAAATTCTGGTGGCACGCAGCACCAACCCGGCCTGGACGGCCGTCTTCGCCCGCGCGGCCGCCGTCGTGACCGACCTGGGCGGGGCGCTCTCGCACAGCAGCATCGTCGCCCGCGAATATGGCCTGCCCGCCGTCACCGGAGCCGGGATCGCCACCCAGCGCATTCGCGACGGGCAAACGATTACGGTCGATGGCAGCCGGGGCAAAGTTACCCTGCATGCCGATGCGGACGCCATCCAGTGGGTACCGCCTACCCCTACCGGCACTTACATGCGCGGCAGCGTGGTGGATTTACTTCCCGATCCCCTAAGCCCGCTGTTCATAACATTGGGCATTTCCGCCTTGCAAACGCAGGTGATCCCGATGGGCAAACGCGCCTTTGGCGAATGGCCTTACATCACACCGGATTATTACACCAGCATCAACAACTATGCCTACATGAACGCATATATCCCGCCCAAGATGGCAGGGTGGATTCTTGTTGGCATGCTGCCCGCCTACCCGCGCTTGCTGCGCACAATCGTGCCGATGTGGCGTGACGAACTGCTCCCGGAGTACCGGGCTTTGGTGAACCAAAAACGAGGTCTCGATGCGGCGCAAATGAGCGAACCCGAACTCTGGCGTGAGGCGCAGGCTCTGGTTAACGCCACGGCAAGCTACGTCTGCGGATTGCAGTTCACCACCATGGGCGCTTCGGCCGGTTCCGAGATGCTGCTGACGAAGCTCTATGACAAATGGGTGCACCGTGAAGGCGACCTACCGGCCACAACCCTCCTGATGGGCTGGGACAACATCCCCACCCGCGCCGAGAAATCATGTTACGACCTGGCACAGTGGGCGTATCGGCAAGACGGCCTGGCCGATTTTCTAATCGATACCCCGACACAAGAAGTTTGCGACTTGTTGTCCCCTGACTCTCCAGTCCCCCCTATCCTCGAAGCCTTCGCATCCCGCTTCCAAGCTCACCTTGACCAGTTTGGCCACGTTATCTTCCAACTCGACTTTGCCGAACCTCTGCCACGCGAAAACCCGGCTCTCCTGCTCGAAAGCATCAAGATGTACCTGCGCGGCGAAGGCGCCGATCCCTACGAACGCCAGCGAGCCAGCCAGGACAAACGCATTCAGACCGCCGAAATCGCAGCGGCGCGCTTGAAAGGTATCAAGCGCTGGGGTTTTAGCAAAGCCCTGCATTGGGCGCAATCTCTGTCCGAAGTACGTGAAGATGCCCTGGCCGAGATCGGGCTGGCCTACCCCCTGCTGCGCGAGGTGCTGCACGAATTGGGCCGCCGTTTTGTCGCTGCGGGCATGCTCGAAGGCCCGGACGATATTTACTGGCTCAACAAAGACGAGATCGATCACCTGGTGGCAGGGAAGCATCTTGCCCACCCGCCGGTCGGCGAACGCAAAGCCTTGCATACTCGGCTCAAGCAGGTCATCCCACCACCGATGATCCCGGTCAAAGAGCGCGTCATGGGGATCAAAGTAGACACATTCATAGCCCACGATGCCGGCACCCAGGGCGGGAACGTGCTCCAAGGCATTGCCGCCAGCCCCGGGCGCGTCACGGCGCCGGCCCGGGTGCTGCGCGGCCCCGAAGATTTCGGCCAGATGCGCCCGGGTGAAGTGCTTGTAGCGGGCACCACTACCCCTGCCTGGACGCCGCTCTTTGCGATGGCATCCGCTGTGGTAACGGATATCGGCGGGCCGCTCTCGCATGGCAGCATCGTGGCGCGTGAGTATGGCATCCCGGCGGTGATGGGCACCGGTGCGGCAACCAAACGCATTCACAGCGGCGATACGATCACCGTCGATGGCAGTAGGGGGGAGGTCATCCTGGCCGGAGCAGACGTGGGCGTAAGTGCACCGACCGAATGGCGGTTGCCCGAACCGAAGTTCGTTTACGCCCGCGCCAGCCTGGCCGAGCACACCCCCAGCCCGGCCACGCCGCTCTTCGCCACGTTGGGCCTGGAAATCGCCAACCGGGCCACCGAGCGCTTGTGGAAAGAAACCCTGCAAGTCAAGGGAAAGAGCGATTTATATAACGATCACTTCTACCAGGCGATCAACGGTTACGTATACGGTGGCTTTCGCATGACGATCCGGGAACTGGGGCAGATATTGAGACTATCATCCCGGCAAATCAGCAGCATGTTCCGTAACGGCATCCCGCGCTGGCAGGCGGCACGCGAACGGCTGGCCGCCGTGGCCGCCGAATGGGAAGGCCGTGAACCTGCCCGGCTTACACCGGGTGGGCTGCTGGACGGCGCGAGTCTCGTTTTCGATGAAGCCTGCCGTTACTTTACCGTGCTCCAAACCACGCTGCCGGTCGCAACGATGAGCGAGCTCATCTTTACCCGTTTCTACAACGCCCTGATCAAACGTAAAAACGATCCCGAGGCCACCGTCTTCCTGCTCGGCCTCGATACGCTTCCCTTGCAGGCCGAAAAAGCGCTCTACGATCTCGCCCTGTGGGCACGCCAGCAGCCCGGGCTGGAAACTTATCTCGTGCATACACCAGCAGCCGAACTGGTACAGGCTTTGCTTCCCGGCTCACCGGCGGACGCCTCACCGTTCCCCGAACTCTCGTCGCGTTTTGCCACCTACCAACAACAGTACGGGCACACAGCCTACGAATTTGACTTTGCCCACCCAACAGTAAGCGAAACCCCCGAGGCCATCTTCGATGCGCTCAAGGCATTTCTCACGCACACGGCGTCCAATCCCTATGAACGCCAGCAAACCGCACGCCAACGCAGCGAGCAAGCCAGACAACAGATTCACCAACGCATTGGCTGGCCGCGCAAGGGCTGGTTCGAGAAATTGCTTCAGTGGGCGCAGGAAAGCAGCCCGCTGCGCGAAAACACCATTTTCGAGATGGGCATGGGGCATCCCGTGATTCGCAGGATGCTGGGGGAACTGGGCCGCCGCTTTGTCGGGGGCGGGGCCATTCAAACACCCGAGGAAATCTATTGGCTTGAAAAGGGCGAAGTGGAAGAACTGGCCACCCGGCTCGAAAACGGTGCGCCGTTGCCGGACTTGCGCGATCGCATTTTCGTGCGCAAAACCCAGTGGCAGCAGCGGCAAAAACTCACCCCGCCGACCATGCTACCCGAAAAATCGGGGTGGGCCAGGTTTGCGCACGGCGGCGAAGCGCAGCAGAAGGATGGCAAAACCGTGCTGAAAGGGGTCGGCACAAGCAGCGGAACGGTCACCGCCCCGGCCTGCGTGCTCCTGGGGCCGGAGGATTTCGCCAAAATGAAACCGGGCGACGTGCTCGTTGCCGTCACCACCACCCCCGCCTGGACACCGCTCTTCACCCAGGCATCGGCCGTGGTAACCGACATCGGCGGGCCGCTCAGCCACAGCAGCATCGTCGCCCGCGAGTACGGTATCCCGGCGGTGATGGCCACGCGGGTAGCCACGCGCAGCATTCGAAACGGCCAGGTGATTACCGTCGATGGCAGCGCCGGAACTGTGGAGATGTAGAAAATGGAAACGTAAAGGCCTCCACGAAAGCAAACCGTTCGTGGAGGCCGAAAAATTGGGAGTATAGTGATTACTTACGCCGCTGCCTCGAAGCGATCAGAATGCACCCTAACACAAGCAAACTGGCCGTGAGCGTTATCGTGGGCAGGGGAGTGTGGACGCTCATTCTCTGCACCTGCACACGTGTGGGCGCATTCCCGGTAGCGGCTAACAAAAAGGAAGAAAAACCCGGGGTGTCGGCCTGTGCGTAACTATACCCCGAACCGTCGTCGCCTGTGGCGGCGGTGGTGGTTAATTCTCCCCAGGTTGGGGGCGAACCGGCAGCGCGGTATAGTGCCAGGCTTGCCTGTGGGATACCATTCAATTCATCGGCCGTACGGGCATACAACCGCAGGCTCACGTTTGCCGTGGGCTGGCTGGCTGGCGTAATGTCATAACACCGCTGCACGTAAAGCGGAGAACTACTCCCGCTGCTGGTGCAATACTCACCGCTATTCAACTCACGCACACTGACGGCCGTGATACCCAGATTCTGACCATTGACGGTCGCATCGACGACGACACCGCGGTATTGGGTAACTGTGGCAGCCCCGTTCTGGATGCGTAGAAATTCGACGCTGGCCGCGTTGACGGGCAGTGACTGGCGCAATGTGCCATTGTTCGTTACCGACCCATCCACCGACAGCGTATGAGCGCCGACATCGAACAGGCCACCGGGGGCAACTGTGAGGTTGTTTTGAACGACAGTATCCTGGGAAAGCGCGACCTGTGCATCGTTCGCAACTTCGACGTTGTAGAAGAAAGAAGGGGAGGCCGTAAGTTCTAAGTTATCAAAGAGCAGGTAGTTACTGCCCGTATCGCGCTGTCCGCGAATGCCAAGATAGTACCAGCCTTCCGTGGCGACCGAAAATGCGTCGTCACGCGTCAGATATGAGTTGTTGCTGACGGTCACACTGCTGATCTGATTGGTCATCGCCGCGGCAACGGGCGCCGGGCCAAGCCAGACGCTCAAGATGTCCGTACCGGTTGCAGAAAGCAACCGGTACTGGTAAGAGATGCGGTAAGACCAACCGGGGCGCAACTTAATCGCCGTCGTCAGAAGCCAGGCATCCGTCGAATCATTCCACCGCCAGGCTGCGCCGCCGATGCTCGAATAATCTCCGGCCAGCCAGCCAAAACCGCCCACCTGGTCACGCACCCAACCGGCAGGCAGGTAAGCCGAACTACAACAGGTCTGGCCGTCTGCTGCCGCAAAATCTTCGCTCATCAGCGTTTGTTCACCTATCGCGGCCAGAGTTTGGAGGCCGCTGCCGTCAAATACTACCGTGCCGCTGCCGGCCACAAACCAGCCGTTGTTGGTCCAGTTTCCGGCAATGCGCAGGGTGTGCGTTCCGGCGGAAAGGGTAGCGTTATCCATTACGGTCAGGTCGCCATTGATATCCACATCACTGTTGAGGGTTATGCTCTGCGAGCGGGTGCCATCGCCAATCACCACGTTGTTGAAAGCCGAGGCGCCGTTGACTCCAATCGACTGGGGATTACTGCCTGCAAACACAACCGTACCGCCGGTGATGGTGGCAAAGCCCGTTCCTTCTTCATCCCAATCGCCATGGACGGTGAGCACGCCGGCATCGATCGTCAGGCTGGCGCCCGTTTGCAAGGTCACATTGCGAACTACTGCGTCGTGGTTGACGATGGGGGCATTGCCGCCCGACGGCGCTCCTGGAATAGTCACATCGTCGAAAGCGCGCGGTGTAAGTCCCCAGCTCCAGTTGGTGGCCGTGTGCCAATCGCTTGTTGTCCCTATCCAGGTGTTACTGCTCAGGCGGTACTGCGCCATGGCCGGCGCGGTGTTGTTTAATACCTGGTGAACATCTGCATCGCAGGAGGATGGATTGGGCGTTGTGCTCCCGGCAGCACAACTGGTGGAAGTCCCTGCGGTAACGCCCGTGGCGTAGCCGTTGATGCTGACATTCGGGTTAGAAAAATATGATAGGCGCGGGCACGCACCGCCGCCATCATCGGTGCATAACTGCGCGTAAGCCATCACCGTGCGCCAACGGTTGCCGGCCGCCTGATTCACGTAACCGTGTGCGTAGGTGTAAGGCGTCACTGCGCTATCGACATACCAGTCGTGGCGGGCCGCCTGGTTGTGGCCAATTTCATGCGACAGGGTACCTGCGCCCAAGCAGGTACGCAATACCCAGGTAAAGGCATAGTTCACAAAGAAGCTGCCAATTGGGTCTTGCAAATACCCGATGCCACAGACGTTTGCGGAGCCGGTGTTCGCGACCATAGAAACCAGATCGGCGTGATAAGTATCGCGCAAGCCGCCGATGGCCGTGACCTGATCCAAATAACCATCGCCTAAAATACGCAGGCGATCCAGGTCTGTTCCCGAATCCCCTGTTTCTACGTACCCGGTGGTGTCCTCTTCCATGTGCACGAGAAAAAGGCGCTGATTCACATTGCTGTTCCTGTAGGTTTGGTTGGCATCTGCCACGGCCATCTCGATGGCCGATTCGATAGCCACTGTTCCACCCGCGGCGGCACGCGCTGCGCTGGTATAGACCACGAGCAGATCCAGCACGCTGCCATCGTCTGAAGCAACCTCAGGCACAGCCGGCATTGATGGGCCGGAGACAACTGCATCCGCCGGCAAAGGAACGGCATCGTTGGGCGTATCGGGGTAAGCTTCCGGCGAGAGTAACAGCACCTCATGTACGCCATCTCCCAGGTATCGCAGTTCGAACGTGCCATCGAGAGTGAGCACCCGGCCGATCAACACACCGTCGCGTGCGATCAAGGTGACTTCACTATACGGCAGACCTTCAACGTGACCGATCCAGCTAAAACTACCAGAGAGATTCACTTCCACGCTATCCTGAACGGCCACAAAAACCACGTCATCGAACAAATTGATCCGCACTCGTTCACGTAACGCCTCACCGAGCACAAAACTTCCCAGGGCGTCGAAATTGACGCGTACCTGCTGTGCCCGCAAGATATTGGCCGCCAGATGGGCCGATTCAACACCCGTGGGCGTGAAAAGCACAGCACCGTCGCTCTCCTCTGTCCGTTCACGGGCAGCCTGAGCCGGCTGAGACAAGAAAAGAGGGAGCAAAACTATCCCCACCAGCGCCAGATGCAAGGGCTTGCGATAGACATGCCCGCTCGAAGCCTGTTCGAGCGATTTCCATTTCCATGAACTCAGGCTGTGAAGAAAACATCCTATAAGCTTTTTCACCATTTCACGCCTCCTGTAGCCAGAACCATGCTTACCATCATTATATACCCGGCTGTTTGACAGATGTTAGCGTTTTTCTCCCCATAAAAGATGAGTGCGCAGCCCTCACTGAACGCTGCGCACTCGGAGCGGGATTTCCGCCGATATTGTCTTGCCAGAAATTGCCGGTCTTGCGTGAAGAACTTTCCCGCTGAATTCGGAAGAGCCAGATTTACCTTCCGCGGCTGCGGGTGGCAACATCGAAGATCACGGCCGCTGCCAGCACGGCACCGCGTACCATGTACTGGTACGAGATGCCGATGCCCATCAGGTTCATGCCGCTGGTCAGCGACATCATGACCAGCGCACCGATGATCGAACCGACCACCTTGCCGACGCCGCCGGCCGCAGAAACGCCGCCGACGTAAGCCGCGGCGATGGCGTCCAATTCCCAAAGCGTGCCGGCCGTCGTCGTGGCCGATTGCAGGCGCGAGGCGAACAGGATGCCCGACAACGCCGAAAGCATCCCCATCGAGCCGAAGACGACGTAGATGATCTTCTTGACGCTGATGCCGCTCAACTCGGCCGCTTCTGGGTTCCCACCGACGGCATAAATGTGACGTCCGAGAACCGTCTGCGAGGCAATGAAATTGTAAATAACGACCACGATCAGCACGACCACCGCCGTCCAGGAAAGCCCCTGGTACCCGGCCAGCAGCCAGGTGACGCTGCCGATCAAGGCCGATATGAAGGCCAGCTTCAAGACGAACAGATTCACCGGCAGGACTTCGAAATTGTAGGCCTGCTTCTTGCGGCGGTTGTTGACTTCGTTGACGATCAGCACAGCGATCGCCAGCAGCCCAAGGATCAGCGTCAGCTTGTGGATGCCGGGCAAAAAGGCCGTCTCGCTCGGAAAAATATCGGGGATGAATCCGTTTCCAATAGCGTTGAAGGCTTTATCCGCGATAATGATCGTGCCTGTGCTCTCCGTCACGACCAGAATCGCCCCGCGGTAGATCAACCACCCGGCCAGAGACGCCACGAAGGATGGGATTTTTAGTTGCGCCACCAGGAAGGCCGTGATCATTCCGGCCACGATTCCCAACCCCAAGGTGATCGGAATAACGATGTAAGATGGCAGGTTCCAACGGAACATCATCAACGCCGCAATCGCGCCCAAAAAGCCACCCAAAAAGCCCACCGAAAGATCGATGTGCCGGATGACGATCACCAGCGTCATCCCCACCGCCAGCACGGCGATATAACCCGACTGGTTGACCAGGTTGACGATATTCCGGGAAGTAATGAAAGCATGATTGGGCGTGGTGGCCGTGAAAATCGCCATGATGACGAACAAGGCAATCCACATGCCGTACTCACGAATGTTTTGTCGCAAAACCTTTTGTAAATCTTGGATGAATGACATCTCCGTGCCTCCTAACCGTATAAAGCGGAATGGCCCTGACCCTGCGTTTGATTGCGCACTTGTGCGCCGTGCTTTTTCTGCACCAAGCCTATGGGTTAGGCGCTAATAATCGGTTGCCAACTGCATGATCTTTTCCTGGGTTGCTTCCTCGACAGGCAGTTCCCCGGCAATTTTTCCACCAGAAACGACGTACACCCGGTCACTCATCCCCAATACTTCCGGCAATTCAGACGAGATCATAATGATGCTCATCCCCTGCTGAACCAGGCGGCTCATAATCGTATAAATTTCGTACTTTGCGCCCACATCGATCCCGCGCGTAGGCTCGTCCAGGATCAAAATGTCCGGCTGGACGAACAGCCACTTCCCCAACGACACCTTTTGCTGGTTGCCGCCGCTCAGGTTGCCCACTTCCTGCTCCAACGTAGGCGTCTTGATATTGAGTGAAGCGCGGTACTCGTTGGCGACCTGGACTTCGGCGTTGCTGTCGACCACGCCCTGCCTGGCAATCTTGCGCAAGTTTGCCAGGGTAATGTTTTGCTTGACATCTTGAATCAAGATCAGCCCATCACCTTTCCGGTCTTCGGTAACGTACGCCAGCCCACAGGCGATGGCCTGCCTGGGGTGGGTAAAACGCCTGCGTTCTCCCCGCACATACATTTCCCCATGAATTTTGAAGCCGGCAGGGTTGCCGAACAGGCTGAGGGCCAGTTCGGTACGCCCGGACCCCATCAAGCCGGCGAATCCGACGATTTCGCCTTTCTTCAGCGTGAAGTTGACCTCTTTGAGAATATCTCTGTCAAGAGCGGGGCTGTATGCGTTCCAGTTGCGCACTTCCAGGACGACATCGTCAGAAGCCTGGTGCTCTCGCTGCGGGTAGATATGGTCGATCTCGCGGCCAACCATGTGCTTGATCAGCACGTTTTCAGAGACCTCACCTTTGCCGGCGTCCAGCGTGCAGACCGTCTGGCCGTCGCGCAAAACCGTCACGGAATCGGCAATGCGAATGACCTCGCGTAGTTTGTGGGAGATCAGCACGCAGGTAACGCCGTGCGTCTTCAACTCGGCAAGCAGTTCGAACAGGTTATCGCAATCGTTCTCGTTCAACGCCGCCGTCGGCTCGTCCAAAATGAGCAGTCTCACATCGCGGCTCAACGCCTTGGCGATCTCGACCAACTGTTGTTTGCCAACGCCCAGGTCGAGGACTTTGGTGGCGGGATTCACATCCAGGCGCACCTTCTTGAGCATTTCATCCGCCCTTTTGATCGTTTCGTTCCAATCCATCACGAGGCCATCCTGCCGGGTGACTTCGTGGCCGAGAAAAATGTTCTCATACACTGTCATTTCAGGGACAAGCGCCAGCTCCTGATAGATGATGGCAATGCCGACTTTTTCGCTGTCGCGAATGCTCGAAAACTTTTGCTCTTCTCCGTTGAAAAAGATGCTGCCGGTATACGAACTGTGCGGGTAGACGCCGCTCAAGACTTTCATCAGCGTCGACTTGCCGGCCCCATTCTCACCGACGAGGCAATGAATCTCACCGGCAGCAACCGCGAAATTGACATTGCTCAGCGCCTTCACGCCAGGGAATTCCTTGGTGATATTTCTCATCTCCAAAATGGGAGGGTTCATAGCAGCTCCGGTTTCGCAAAAAGCATAAAAAAAGGAATGGTGATGGCGAATTCGACCATTAAGATTATATCTGCGCCATCACCATTCCGCATACCACAGGATGAACGACTGTATGTATTTTTCGACGGAACCTCTCAAAAAGGAGGGGAAACTGGTCTGTTTCGAGCGTGTCAGGAGACCCTGTTGTTACACGCTCGAAACAGCTTCTTCCAATTTCGAGAAATTACGCCGGTGTTCTTTTACGGCAGGCCGGTGAAGTCACTGGCGGGGTAGTAGCCCGAGTCGATGATCGCTTCTTTGACATTGTCTTTGGTCACGGTGACGATGGCCGACGGTTTGGCGGGGACATCGATCTTGCCGTTGTCGTAGACGGTGGTCTCTTCGGGGGTCGTACCCTGGAGGAAAGCGATGGCGGCATTGATGGCGTCCTGGACGAGCGTGCGGACGTCCTTGAGCACGGTCATCGACTGCTTGCCGTCGATGATGTACTGCACCGACGCCTTCTCGGCGTCCTGGCCGGTGATGAAGTACTGCGTCACGTCCTTGTCGGCCGCAAACGCATCGGCAATCGCCCGTGCCGTGCCGTCGTTCGGGGCGACGATGTACACCGTCCCCTTGTCCTCCGCCGCAGCCGTCGTCAGGTTCGATTCCGCCAGGCTCTTGGCCGCATTGAAGTCCCAGTTCGTCGTCACCTGGCCGATGATCTTCGCCATCTCTTCACGCGTCAGCGTGGCCTTGTCCTGCAAAGCGACCGCTTCGCTCGAGTTCTTGATCACGAACGTACCGTCCGCAATCTTCGGCTGGAGCTTGTTCCACGCACCTTCGAAGAACAGGAAAGCGTTGTTGTCCGACGCCGCTCCCGCATACAGGTACAGGTTGTTTCCCGTCCCGCTGGCGTTGTCGATCAGGTACTGCCCCCACGCTTCACCCACCGCAACGCTATCGAAGGTCACGTAGTAGTCCACCGCATCCGTATCCCGGATCAGGCGGTCGTACGAGATCACCTTCACACCCGCCGCACGCGCCGCTTCCGCCGCCGCAGCGGCTGCCGTGCCATCCTGCGGGCAAATGATCAGCACCTGAATGCCCTGGCTGATCAGCGCCTCGACATTGGCCTTTTCCTTCGCCGAATCGCCCTGGCTGAACAGAATCTGCACGTCGTACCCGGCAGCCGTCAGCGCTTCCTTGAAGCGCGTCTCGTCCTGAATCCAGCGCGGTTCGTCCTTCGTTGGCAGCACGATACCGACCTTGCCGGTCACGCTGGGCGCGGGGGCTTCGCCGCTCTCGTCAAGCCCGGTGAAGTCACTGGCGGGGTAGTAGCCCGAGTCGATGATCGCTTCTTTGACATTGTCTTTGGTCACGGTGACGATGGCCGACGGTTTGGCGGGGACATCGATCTTACCGTTGTTGTAGACGGTGGTCTCTTCAGGAGCACCCCCGCCGAGGTAGGCCAGGGCAGCGGTGATGGCGTCCTGGACGAGCGTGCGGACGTCCTTGAGCACGGTCATCGACTGCTTGCCGTCGATGATGTACTGCACCGACGCCTTCTCGGCGTCCTGGCCGGTGATGAAGTACTGCGTCACGTCCTTGTCGGCCGCAAACGCATCGGCAATCGCCCGTGCCGTGCCGTCGTTCGGGGCGACGATGTACACCGTCCCCTTGTCCTCCGCCGCAGCCGTCGTCAGGTTCGATTCCGCCAGGCTCTTGGCCGCATTGAAGTCCCAGTTCGTCGTCACCTGGCCGATGATCTTCGCCATCTCTTCACGCGTCAGCGTGGCCTTGTCCTGCAAAGCGACCGCTTCGCTCGAGTTCTTGATCACGAACGTACCGTCCGCAATCTTCGGCTGGAGCTTGTTCCACGCACCTTCGAAGAACAGGAAAGCGTTGTTGTCCGACGCCGCTCCCGCATACAGGTACAGGTTGTTTCCCGTCCCGCTGGCGTTGTCGATCAGGTACTGCCCCCACGCTTCACCCACCGCAACGCTATCGAAGGTCACGTAGTAGTCCACCGCATCCGTATCCCGGATCAGGCGGTCGTACGAGATCACCTTCACACCCGCCGCACGCGCCGCTTCCGCCGCCGCAGCGGCTGCCGTGCCATCCTGCGGGCAAATGATCAGCACCTGAATGCCCTGGCTGATCAGCGCCTCGACATTGGCCTTTTCCTTCGCCGAATCGCCCTGGCTGAACAGAATCTGCACGTCGTACCCGGCAGCCGTCAGCGCTTCCTTGAAGCGCGTCTCGTCCTGAATCCAGCGCGGTTCATCCTTCGTCGGCAGCACGATACCGACAGCCAACTGGCTGCCTTCGGATGCCATTGTGGCTTCAGGCGCCGTTGTCGCATCGACGGCCTGGGTTGCTTCAGGGGCAACGGTGGTGGCATTGCCGCAGGCCGACAAAATGGTGGCCACGATGAACATCATGGACACCAGCACGTACAGCGAACGTTTCTTGAACATTTTCTTTTTCTCCTTGAACAGTGGTAAGACAAGATTGTTTGACAGACAAGTCGTGCGTGTGGACTGGTAGTTGGGAGAGAGTCACCTCCTTGGGGAAACGAAATGCGTAACGTAGAGTGTAGCAAAAGTTGAAGCGCGAGTCTTTATCCTCTCCCCCGATCGGGTAGGGGGATTCCCCCTTATCTCAGCCCTTGGTTTACCGCACCCCGGCTCAATCTCCGGCGGTCTTCAAGCGCCTTCGAAACCGTTCAAGCCCACACGAGGATGTGGAATTTCCACCACCAGCAAAGCCCCCCCTTGCGCTGAACGTTGCAAACGGAAACGTCCCCCCAGCAAAGCCACGCGTTCGCTGATGCCCATCAGGCCGAAGTGGCCTTCAGCAGCCAGGTTGGCCAGGTCGAGATCTTCCGCCAGGCCCGAACCATCGTCATGCAGTGAGACTTCCAGGCTGCGCGGGGAGGTATGCCGCAACGTAAGCTGCACGCTGGAAGCCCGCGCGTGGCGCCAGGCATTGCTCAAGCCTTCCTGGACGATGCGGAAGATCGACAACTCGATCATCTCTGGCAGGCGGCCCAGGTTATCGTCTATTTTTAGCGCCACCCGAATACCGGTGCGCGCCGACCAGTCACGGACGTAGGACTGTATCGCCGCGCCGAGGCCAAGACTGTCGATGGTCGGTGGGCGCAGGTTGCTGCAAATGCGGCGCAAACTATCGACCAGGTCCCGAATCCCCTGGCGCGCATCGGCCAATTCTGCCGCCAACGCATCGGGGACGCCTTCTTCGATGGCCAGTTCTTCCAGTTCATAGTTGATGCTCAGCAGGTCTTGAATGATCTGATCGTGCAACTCGCGTGCCAGGTGCTTGCGTTCCTGCTCGCGTTCCGAAAGAAGACGCCGCTGCGCTTCCTGAAGAGCCAGGTTGGTCCGGTCGAGGGCCTGCACCTGTTCGGCAAGCTGTTCGGTCAACTGGCGATTGAGGGTATCCTCGGCGGCCAGGTCTTTTTCCAGGAGCATTTGGTGGAAACGCAACTTTTCTGCGTTTTCGCGAATGCGGTCGTAGCTATCGAAATCCCACAACATCGGCGCCGGCCGGCCGGGCTTCGCCGTTCCCACCAGCAGGCCAACCACCGTCTCACGGTTGGTCTCATCGGTGCGCAGATCGGCGGCCTTGTGCCCCTGGTATAATACCAAAATGCGGTCGGTTACCGTAAAGATGTGATCGAGGTTGTTGCTGCTGAACAAGACGGCCACCCCTTGCTGGCGCCAGTTCTCGATCTGGCCGAGCAGGCGCTGTTGGTAGGGGTAGCTCAAGGAAATGGTCGGCTCGTCGATGACGACCATCCGGGCCGGATAAGTGAACACGCGAGCAATGGCGATCATCTGGCGCTGCTCACCTGAGAGGTTGTAGACTTTTTCGTCCAACGAGCTGACCTGTATACCCAGTTGCACCAACAGGCGCTCGGCTTCAAGGGTCATCTTGTTATAGTCCAGCACACGCAACGAACCCAACCTGGCGGGCCAACCGATCTCGTTGCCCAAAAAAATATTACTGACGACGTCGAGGTGTTCGGCCAGTGTCGGCCGTTGATGGATCACCCCAATTCCTAGCGATTGGGCGCGGAACGGCCAACTCAGGCGCTGCCCGGCGAAGTAAATCTCACCTTCGTCCGGCTCGTACAGGCCCGAAAGCAACATCACCAGCACCGATTTCCCCGAACCGATGCTTCCCGTCAACCCCACGACCTCTCCCGGGTGCACGGCAAAACTCACCTGCTGGATTACCGGCAGCGTGCCAAAAGCCTTGGAAAGATTATTCACCTGGAGGAGCGGCTCTACCATGAGGAAATTATAAATGAAAAACCTTCTCCCTTCTCACATCGTTCATCCTGAGAAGCTTTTCTGTCCGCCAGATAGCATTCCGCCCGAACTTGGCGAACGCTATCGAGCAGAAATGCAGCGCCTGCAGCGCCTGCCGCGCCGGCAGCAGCGGGCATTACGCAAAAAGTGGCGCATGGGCCTGGCTGGCATCGCCCTGGTGCTGGCGCTGGGCAGCAGCCTGGCGACGGTTCAGTTAGCCCGTGCCGCAGAAATTTACGTGGATGGCACAAGTTGTACACTGGCCGAGGCCATCGTAACGGCCAACAATGGATCGTTACAGGCCGGCTGCGCTCAGGGCGACAACGGCGGCGACGACACCATTTACCTGCAAAGCAATATCGTCCTCACCACACCAGTGAGTGCAGTAACGAATGGCAGCCTGACTATTGAAGGCAGCGGATACACCATCCAACGCGATCCCGGCAGTACAATTTCTTTCACGGTGCTTTCGGTGGGCAGCACCGGAAACCTGACCTTGAACAGGGCCACCATCGTTGGCGGCCTGGAACCCGGCAACGGCGGCGGAATTTCGAACCTGGGAACGCTTAGTCTAAACAGTTGCACGATCAGCGGGAACGAGGCCGGCAGCGGCGGCGGTATCGCCAACACCGGCAGTTTACACATACAGGGCAGCACGATTGCCAGCAACAATGCTCGTTATGACGGTGGTGGCATCTACAGTAACGGCGGCAGCATTGAGATCTACGACACAACCATTAGCGGCAACGTGGCAGGCGAGCGCGGCGGCGGCATGTTTGTCGACACGAGCGACACGCAAGTATACGGCAGTGCCATCATCAGCAACACGGCCACGGACAATGGCGGCGGTGTTTTCTTTCTCGGACAGAGCAACGCACTGATAGGAAACAGCACCATCAGCGGCAACACATCAAACAATGGCGGCGGGGTCTATAACCAACAAAACTCGTTGACCCTACGGAGCGCTACCGTCAGCGGGAATACCGGCGGCGGGATTTACAACTACGATAGCACGAACAGCGTCGCTTCTCTGCGCAGCAGCATCGTCGCATTTCAAGCTTCCGGAGATAACTGCTACGCACCCATGGATAGCGTGATCTTCTCCAACGGGTACAATATCGAAAGCGGCGCAACCTGTAACCTTACCAATACCGGCGATCAACAAAACGTCACGGTTGACGCGCTCGATCTGGGGCCGCTGCAAGATAACGGCGGGCGTACGCTTACCCACGCGCTGCTGGTAAGCGATTCGGTTGCGGTAGACCAGATTCCTCTTGGGTTCACCGGTTGCCTCACCACAACGTTATCCAGCGACCAACGTGGCGCCGTGCGTGCCGACGGGCCAGGCCGTGGAGGCGCACTTTGCGACACGGGTGCATTTGAATACGACTCCTACGAAACACCTTCAATCCTCACCGGAAGCGTGTTTTCGACCCGTGCAGCACCGTCTGGCAATCCCTTGATCGCGCTGGGAGGCCTGTTAACAGCAGCGCTGGGCAGCGCCCTCGCCTTCTGGCGTAAGCGAAAAGATAACCATCCCACATGACATCAGACGGAAGCAACGCCCAACTGGCGTCACCGCAGTCGGTGTATACCGATACGCTGCCTCAACTGTTGGCGCAGTTGGGCGTCTCCTTGGCCGTCTCCACCTACCAGGCCGGGAAGGTCATTTTGGTGCGTGTGGAGAATGGCGGTATCAACACCCACTTCCGGGATTTCCAAAAACCGATGGGAATTGCCATCAACGGCCAGCGCTTGACCATCGGGGGGGAAAACACCGTCTGGTACTTGCGCAACATGCCGGCCCTGGCCGCCAAGCTGCTACCTGCCGGCTCTTACGATGCCTGTTATCTGCCACGCAGTATCCATGTCACCGGCAACATCGATATCCATGAAATGGCCTGGGGACAAAACGATTTGTGGGTAGTCAACACGCGCTTTTGCTGTTTGTGCACACTCGATCCCGATCACAGCTTTACCCCACACTGGCGGCCGCACTTTGTCAGCCAGTTGGCGCCCGAGGATCGCTGCCACCTCAACGGACTGGCCATGGCGGCCGGAAAACCGAAATATGTCACTGCGCTGGGAGAAACGAACAACGCCGGAGGCTGGCGCAGCAACAAACGCGACGGCGGTATCTTGATGGACGTAGAAACCAACCAAGTGTTGGTACGCGGCCTGTCGATGCCACATTCGCCGCGCCTTTACAACGGCCGGCTGTGGTTCCTCGAATCGGGCGTTGGCGGCCTGGGCTGGGTCGATTTGCCCAACAAAAGCTGGGCCATGGTGGCCCAGTTGCCCGGCTTCACACGCGGGCTGGACTTCGTTGGCAACTATGCTTTTGTTGGCCTGTCACAAGTGCGTGAGACGGCTACCTTTGGCAGCCTTCCCCTGGTCGAAATGGTTACGGAACGCATCTGCGGCGTGTGGGTGGTGGACATTCGTAACGGTGAGACCGTCGCATTTTTGCGCTTCGAAAGCGGTGTACAGGAGATATTTGCCGTGCAGGTCGTTCCGGCCCGCTTCCCTGAAATGCTTCCGTGGGGACACGAAGCAATCAACACATCCTATGTTCTTCCAGATAACGCCCTACGTGATGTACCGCGGGCCTTCACAACGACGGAAAGTCCCCAGGTAAATAATTCAGCATCATCCGTGATATAAATATCTCATGAGCGACAGTACCCGGATTTTGCTGGCCGACGATCATGCCATTGTACGCGCCGGTTTCCGCAAAATGATCGATGAGATTCCCGGCCTGGTGGTTGCCGGCGAGGTGGGCGATGGCCCGCAGGTCTTTGCCGCCCTGGCACGCGAGGCTATCGACTGCCTGCTGATCGACGTCACCATGCCCGACTTCGACCCTATCCCGGCTATCCGCAAGATTCGGGCAACATACCCGCTGTTGAAAATCCTGGTCGTCAGCGCATACGATGACGATATTTACGTACAGGGGCTGCTAGGGGCCGGCGTTAACGGGTATCACTTGAAAGACCAACCCCTCAACGATCTAAAGCTGGCCATCCAACGCGTGTTGAGCGGGGAACGCTGGATTTCCGGCTCCTTGATCGGCAAACTGGTCGAACCTCCCCCTGGAAAAAACGCCATCCCGTCCCTGACCAACCGCCAACGCGAATTGCTCCACCTACTGCAACGCGGCCTCGACAACCAATCCATTGCCCACGAGACCGGGCTGAGCATCAAGACCATCGAGAACCACCTCACCCGCCTGTATCGTCAACTTAATGTAGAAAGCCGCCTGGAAGCCGTCAATTTCATCATGCGCCATCCCAAAGTTTTGGGCATGCCCGGGCAAGACGCCGCCCAAAACGCCCCCGGCAAGGCGGCCAACCAGGCCTGCGTGACCATCCTGGTCGTCGACGACAATGCCCGTTACCGCAAGCAGTTGCAACGCATGATCGGAAAACTATGCCCGCAGGCCACCCTGTACGAGGCGCAGGGCATCCTCGATGCCTTGCGCCTCGTACAGGAAGTCGATATTCAACTGGCCCTGATCGATGTCGTCCTGGGAGACAAAGATGGCATCACCTGCGCCCGGCGCATCAAGGCCGTTCGCCCGCAGAGCCGCATCGTCTTGATCAGCGCCTATCCCGACCGTGAGTTTCACCGCCAAGGACTACAGTCGGGAGCCGTGGCCTTGCTGGATAAAAAGGACCTCGATCTCTCCACCCTGCGCCAGGTGCTGGACGACTTGATGGATTAGCGGAGGTGTTTTCTTTATGAACAAATCTTCTGACAAGTTCTTGCTGATCATCGTGATCGGTATCTTGCTACTGGTCGGCGTTACCTTTGCTGCCGTTCTGCTGGTGCCGCAGCCAGACTACCGGGCCGAGGATGCCCCGGAGAGCGTGCTGTATAACTATCTGCTTGCCTTCGAGCGGGAAGATTACGAACGCGCTTATGGCTACCTTTCCCCAAAGCTAAAAAACTATCCCGCCGACCTGGAAGAGTTTCTCAAAGACATCCACAGTTATAAGTGGGCGTTCGACATCAACGCCGAACGCCCCTCCTCGTTCCGGATCGTTTCATCCAAAACAACTGGCAACATTGCGTTCGTCGAAGTCGAGTTTTCACAGTACCGTGGAGATGGGCTGTTCGAGAGCCGTACGGATATCACGACCGGGAACTTCCGCCTCGCTAGGGCCGAAGGCGTCTGGAAAGTCACCCGTGGGGAGTACCTCTTCTGGTATGAATGTTGGAACGATAAGTATTACTGTCGATAAGGAGGCAGCATGGTTACCGTACGACGCTGGTATATCTTCCTGGTCTGTGCAGTCAGCCTGCAAACACTCACCTGGGCGGGAATTACGCTGCTCAACACGCTCGTTCCGCGCCAAACCCCTTTCCCACGTGAGCAATTTGCCCTTGAAGTCGCCATCATCTTGATCAGCCTGCCCGTCTACCTGGTGCACTGGCTGTGGGGGCAGGCGCTGGCCCGGCGGGATGACGAAGAACGGGGCAGCCTGCTGCGCCGCATCTACCTTTACGCCATGCTGGCAGCTTTTCTGGTGCCCTTTCTCGTCAAAGCCTACGACATGATCGACTCGCTGTTTCTTTTGGTGGGCGCGATCGGCGCTGCGAAAGCCACCGGCGCGGCAGCGATACGCGCGTTCGAAGGCGCATTCGTCCTGGCGGTGTTCTGGTTTTACCACTACCTGCAAGTCAAAAACGATGAACGCGTTGTCCCGGCAGCCGAAAACACCGCCGTCATCCGGCGATTGTACGTATTGAGCTTTAGCGCCGTGGGATTGATCCTGGTGCTGTTGGGAGTCAAAGGTGTGCTCCTCTCTTTCCTGTACCTGGGACAGCGCTCCGGTATGTCGGGCATCAAACAGATCATCATCGGGCTGCCGTTGTGGCTTGCCTTTTGGCGTTCGGCGCAGTGCCTGTTCGACGGACCGTCGGCAGAAGAGAAAGCTTCCACGCTGCGCAAATTTTACCTGTATGCCTGGGTCTTTGCAGGGGCTTTGCTTTTCGTGGCCAACGCTTCGCTGATCCTGGCGGGCACACTGCGCAGGTTGCTTGGCCTGCCGAGTCGGGGCGATGTGCGCGATTTAATTCCCCTGATGATCGTCATGGCCACCGCCTGGGCCTATCACAGTTGGGTCCTTCGGCAGGATGTGCGCCAGGCAGGCGAAGTGCCGCACCAGGCTGCGCTCCGGCGCCTGTACCTTTATTTGATGGCCGGGATCGGGCTGGTAGCGCTCCTGACCGGGCTGGCAGGTGTGATCCATGTCCTGATTCGCCTGCTTGGCGGTGAAAGCGGCCGGGCAATCACAGAACAGTTTGTGACGTTTACCGCCACATTGCTGGCCGGCCTGCCGGTGTGGCTCTTGCCCTGGCAGAAGCTACAGGGGCTGGCTGGCCAGGCCGGCAGCGCCGGCAGCGCCGAACATCGCTCGGTAATTCGCAAGATTTACCTGTACCTGTTCGTCTTCGCAGCGACCATGGCCGTACTCGCCAGCGCTACGTACATCGCCTACTTCTTTTTGAGCAAGCTTATGGGGGTCAGCAGCGATCTGCGCTTCACCAACCTGGCGCAGGCCCTTGCCTTCACGTTCATTGCGCTGGGTGTGTGGTTGTATCACGGGTTTGCTATCCGCCGCGACGGCCAGCGCCTGCAAAACGAACAAACCGGACGCCTGGCGACGCTTCCGGTGCTGGTGTTGGATGATGGATCGGGACTTGCCGGCCAGATCATCGCCAACAGCCGCCGGGAAATTCCCGGCATCGCCATTGAGATGTTTTTACCGGAAGCTGGCACGCCGCCCGACGCGTCGTCGTTCGAGACACTCTTAGCCCGGGTGGCCGAGGCGGGGTTGTTCGTCTTGCCGTGGCAGTTTGCGCAGCCGACAAGCGGCTTGCACCCACAGTTGGCCGAGGCAATCGCATCCAGCCAGGCACGGAAATTGCTACTCCCTACACAAACGGCTGGGTGGGACTGGGTCGGCGTGGACCGCTGGGACGAGGAGCCGCTTGTACGGCAAGCGGTGGCCGCACTTAAACAGGTCTTTGCCGGTGAAGACGTACACCCGGTACGGCCACTAGGCCTTGGCACCATCGCAGGCATCCTCCTGGTTATTCCGTTTGCCTTTTGGGTGATCGTAACGGTCATCAGCATCCTTGGGCAGTACATCTTCTGACCGGAAACAAGCACAAACCACCGCGAATCATCTTTCTTTGGGTAGGTTTTATCCGTAAGCACAACTTCTTGCGGCAAACTTGCTTGACGTGTTTTGGGGATTGTGCTAGTATCAAGAGCGTATAGATATAACTGGCGCGGCGGAGCCAATCCATTCAGCCAAAACTTTCATCTCGGACACCGAGGTGGGTAATTCTTCTGTCTTGAAGGAGATAGTTATGAACATGAAGCGCTTTATTGCAATCGTTTTGATGTTTGTGTTGGCACTCACGCTGGTAGGTTGCGAGTTATCGGCATCGAAAGGGCCTGACAGCGGCGCAACGGCCACCACCCAGCCTCCGGTGCCGGATACAAACGTCCCAGGCGATCAAAACATGGGCGATATGGGCACCCAAACTGCCATTGCCCAGACACCGCCGCCTGCAATGACCTCCACACCACTGCCCCAGCCCGATGTTGCGCCGACCAATCCCCCACCGACACCGATGACGACGCGGCCTGAAACCTACGAACTACAAAAAGGCGAATTCCCCTATTGCCTCGCCCGCCGCTTCGACGTCAATCCCAGCGATTTGCTGCGCGTCAACAACCTGACCAGTTCGTCTCGTACGTATGTCGGCCAGGAGCTAAAAATCCCGCAATCGGGTTCGTTCCCTGAAAACCGCTCCCTGCGTGCCCACCCGGCAGAGTACACCGTTCAAACCGGTGACACCGTTTATATGGTGGCCTGCTATTACGGAGATGTCTACCCCGAATCGATCATCGCCGCCAACGGCCTGACCGAACCCTACACCCTGACCCCAGGAAACAAAATCAGCATTCCGTAGAACAACAAGGCGTTACCCAAAGACCGCGCCAAATCCTTTCCGAGCGAAGCACTTGTTCCGTTCGCGAATAGGTGTCCCTGGCGACGGGTCGCTTCAACAAGGAGTAGCCGGTAGAAACCGCGGCTACTCCTGTTTTTTGCTTCCCGCATTCAAGTGGGAAGGGCGTTTCCGGCCGGAAGTGGAAGAGTATTTTTGTGAGGAGCGAAGCATGTCTTTTGAAGTTTTGCACAGTGAAGTAATCTACCGGGGCCGTGCGTTCAATGTCCTGCGCGAAGCGGTGCAACTACCCGACGGCGGTACGGTGGCACTGGATGTCATCGAACACCCGGGGTCGGTCGCCATTGTGCCGGTAGACGCAGAGGGCAACGTGCACTTTGTGCGGCAGTACCGTCACCCGGCGCGCGAGATGATGCTCGAGCTGCCGGCCGGTACGCTCGAAACAGGCGAAGACCCCGAAGTATGCGCCCACCGTGAGCTGCGCGAGGAAATCGGCATGTCGGCCGGCAAGATGGAACCGCTGGGTGATTTTTACCTGGCCCCGGGTTATTCCAGCGAACACATGTACGTTTACCTGGCGACACGGCTTGAAGAGAACCCCCTACCCGGCGATGAAGACGAGTTTTTGAGCGTGGAAATCATCCCTGCCAAAAAAGCGCTCGAAATGCTGACACAGGGGGCATTCAAAGACGCCAAATCGCTGGCTGCGCTGGCCCTGGCGCAAGCAAAGCTTCACGCACCGGCCTGAAAAGCGCCAGCGACAGGTGCGACGCACTCCCATGAGGGGAGATAGTGCCTGTTTCTGGCCGGCAAAGTGCGCCGCACCTTGCGTTCAGACAGCTTCGAAAGGTCAGGTAACTTCCTGGCCTACCTTCCGGGTCTGGATGAGCGTATCCAGGAAGGCACGGTTGAAAAGCATGGCCGGGCGCTCGATGCGCACGTTTGGATATAGGGTAGAGATCAAAACCGCATCATAGAGGATAACGAACGGGTTCACCCCTTCAGCCATGAAAGCCTTGAACTCGAAACGCCCCGGCCATTCGACCGTGCCTGAAAGCTCGTAAACGGTCGTCGTGATCTGGATCGGATATTCGTATACACGCGTGTACCCGCCCCGGGCGATGGTCACCGGCCCCATGTATTCCCGTTTATTCAAGCACACGGCCATCACCTGTTTCTTGACCACCCACAACATCGGCGAGTAGTTGATCACCGCATCGAGGGCCTGCACGCGGGCCAGCGTGGCATCGTGAACTTCGAGAACTTCGGTGGTGGGATCGCCCAGAATGCCATACACCCCACGGGCAGTCGCTTTGACCTGTCCAAAAACGTAGTGGCTGGAAGTAAGAAAGTCGGCCGGGATGAAACGGGTGGTCGCTGCTTGCATGGTTTCCTCAGGATGGTAAGGGGCGGTCCATCCCGGGTAATTGATTGCGTCGGCGCATGGCCGTCTTGCGGCCCGTATTGGGTTGCAGCAGTGTGTTCAGCCAGGTGATGGCACGTTCATCGTATTCTCGACGCCCGCAAATATCGCATACCCAGGACGGAAAATTGGGTACCGTGATCAATTCCTGGTTCAGCCAGGTAAAGTAGGTCAAGTATTCAAGACGCATCAAACCGGCGTGACATTCAGGACAAACGTACGCCTGCTGCGCAGGAGGGGTATTTTTCGGGCCTTCGTTGCCCTTTGCTTCTGTTTCGGTCATTTTGTTCGTACCACACTTCTAAAGTTAATGCACGACCTGCCACTTTTCGGGAGGCCAGTAGATCAAGATTGCCTTTCCGACGACATGTTCCTGAGACACAGGTCCCCAGACATGCGAATCGGTCGAATTGTTCCGGTTATCACCCAGGACAAACAAGGAACCTTCAGGCACCGTCCAGCTTCCGGTATAGGTCGGATCGTCGGCGATGTACGGCTCCTGCAAAACATCGCCATTGACGGTCACCTCACGGCCGCCGATCACGATGCGGTCACCGGGAACGCCGATCACGCGCTTGATGTATTCTTTATCGGGGTTATCCGGCAAGGCAAAAACGACTACGTCGCCGCGGGCCGGCTCACCGATCTGGTAAACAAGGCGATTGACCAGCACAAACTCTCGGTCAGAAAGCGTGGGTTCCATGCTGGAGCCGTCCACACGGATGCGGGCAGAAATATAGTTGATGCCAATAAAGAGCACCACCGCCAGCAAGATCGTTTCGAAGAAGTCAAAGGCCGGGTGGCGGGGGCGGACGATGTTTGTTTGAGGGGTTTCCGAAGAAAAGGTTACCGGTGTTTCGGGAATTTCCACGAGCCTCCAAATGATGCAGCCACATGGGCAAGAGTTGCCGGGATTATAAAGCGCGATATAGGGAAGAGCAAGGGAAAACACACCATTCTCACCACATTTTCAGGCGCCGCTGGCAGTTTTGGTGTGTTCAGGCCCTGTTGATCAACAGTATAATCACTTTTCCCCTTGAGTCTACGGGACTATCAAAAGTGAATACCACTGAAAGCAACTTTTTGTCTTCCACTTGGGACTTTAATTCGGAAGGCCTTCAAAACGTATGATGAAAGCACTGATCCCGCTGATCTGCCGCGCGCAAAGCGGCGATGCCGATGCCTACGGTGCCCTGGTAGCACGCTTCCAAAACATGGTCTACGGCTATGCCTACGCCATCCTGAACGATTTCGACCTGGCACAAGACGCCGCCCAGGAGGCGTTCATCGATGCCTATCGCTGCCTGCCGACTTTGCACGAACCGCTGGCCTTCCCGGCCTGGCTGAAGCGCATTGTCTTCAAGCACTGCGACCGCCTGACACGCCGGAAAAGCTTCGAGGCCGTATCCCTGGAAAGCACAGACGATCTCATCTGCACCAGGCCAGGGCCACCCGAGATCGCCGAACGGAACGAAGTCGTCCGACAGGTACAGGCAGGCCTGCGCGCACTGCCCGAAGGCCTGCGTGCGGTGACAACGCTTTTCTACGTTGGCGGCTATTCTCACGCGGAGATCTCTGCTTTTCTCGATCTTCCTGCTAAGACCGTCAAAAGCCGCCTGCACGCTGCGCGGCAACGTTTGAAAGAAAGGATGCTGGAAATGGTCCAAGAAGAACTCGAATACAACGCGCTGCCAGAACAATTTACTCACGAAACGGTGGTACAAGCCATCGGTCGGGCAGCCATATGTAACCAGAAACGCCAGTTCGACGAAGCAGAAAGCCTGTTGCGCGAGGTATTGGTAAAGGCTCCGGCGCATCCCGAAGCGTTGAAAGAACTCAACCGTGCCGTAATGGGCGGGCGCGTTTATCGCCAGGGACGCTGGGATTTGCTGCGCGAACTGGCCGAACAGGGGAAAACTATCCTACATACCCACATGGATGACGAGGAAGTTCACTGCCAGATCGCACACACCCTGCTGGCCATCCCCGCCATGCACGAAGCGATTCCCTTTCTGGAAAAGTGGATCGCTCTCAAAGGCCCCACCTTGCAACGCCTGGGGATGCTGGCCTGGGCCAAAGCTTGTACAGCCGATTACGAGACGGCCGAAAAACTGTGGCTCGAAACGTTGGCCCTGGCGGCAACCGCATCCGCAAACGAGGCATTGGCCCGCATCCCCTTTGTGGCTTATACACTGATCGACTGCTTCTCCGAAGCAGGGAAACTGCCCGCCGCCCAGCAGATAGCACGCCAGGCCTGGGAAATGTGCGGCCACTTGGGACCCTTACCCGGCACGGAAACTTTTTCGAACGATAGCGACTGGTTGATGCTCTGGCATCAAGCCCGGCTGGACATTCAAGAAATCATCGATACGCTGCTGGCGCGTCACCAGGGTGAAGCCGACCCCGTCTCGCAGGCCATTGTGCTTTCACTACGCGGGTGGGTAGACGATGCCCACGCAGTGATTGCAAATGGCTTGGCCTGGGTGCAAGCACGCACCGCAAACGAAGAATGGCAACTGCTGGAAAGCTTCCGCTTCGCACTGCTGCGTGGTTTGCGGGGAAGTGGCCGCTGGGATGAGGCCAATCAACTGGCCGAAGAAATCTGGCAGCTACTGGGAAAAATCGGTTCACCCGAGGCCGAAAAAGCCCGCGTTCCTTGGGATTGGGAGCGCTTCAACCCCTTTGGCGCGATCTCAACCAAAGATTGGGCAAAGGCACAAGAGATCGTCCAGCGCGAATTGCAGGAACGCGGCATCCAGGCAGGCGGATGGGCAATCCTGGTGGCTGCCGGCCGCGGCACGCCAGCCCCGGCCGAGCTGAGCGCGGCCGCCGAGCGAGACGGTGTGGACAGCGTTTGCGATTACGGCATGTTCGGCTGGTACCTGATCGCCCGCCAGGCCGCAGCAACCGGTGACACGGCGGAAGCTTTCGATGCGTTGCAAAAGGCGCTCGCTTACTGGACGAACCCACCCTTTTCGACGAGCGATATTTTCGAAAACGACGCTTACTGGGGGGAGCTGCGCCAACACCCGGAATTCAGGCGCGCATTCGACGAACGCCGCCAGCGCATCGGGCCGGTCTATGGGATGTTGCACTATTTTCCGCGGTGGTAGCGAAGGCAGCAGTTACCTCACCCAAGAAGCTGGATTCATCCGGCGCTGCGCTGTAGCCCGGGCATTGATGCCCGGGCGAGCAGACGCCCCACGAGAATGTTTGACTTGCAATGGGAAGAGCGGGCAAAAGCCTGCCATCCTGGCAGGAGGGCGCTTACTCGATTCGCGCTCCTTAGCGCTCCTGCAGCGGGCCGGTCGGGCGGTGCGCTTCCTGGATTTCCTGCATCAGTCTGACCCCTGAGCTGGTGCCGATACGTGTAGCGCCTGCTGCGACCATCTTGCAGGTGTCTTCCAGGGTGCGTACGCCACCGGAGGCCTTGACGCCCATCTCGGGGCCGACGGTCTTGCGCATGAGGGCGATGTCTTCGGCAGTGGCCCCGCCGGTCGAAAAGCCGGTGGACGTTTTCACGAAATCGGCACCTGCCTGCCTGGCCAACAGGCAGGCGGCGGCTTTTTCTTCGTTCGTCAGCAGGCAGGTCTCGATGATCACCTTGACCAGTGCGCCGCCGGCGTGGGCAGCCCGTACGACGGCGGCAATATCGTCGCTCACATAGGCGTGGTTTCCGGCCTTCAGTGCGCCAACGTGAATGACCATATCCACCTCACCGGCGCCGCTTTCGACGGCCTGGCGGGCTTCGAAAGCCTTCACTTCGCTGGTCGTGGTTCCCAATGGGAACCCGATGGTCGTGCACGCTTTGACGGGGCTGCCGCGCAGTTGTTCGGCACACAGATGCACGTACACCGGGTTGACACAAACGCTGGCGAAACTGTACTGCCTGGCTTCATTGCAGGTTTGAATCACCTGTGCGGGTGTTGCTTCGGGTTTCAGGATGGTGTGGTCGATCAGGTGTGCGAGTTGTTCAGGGGTCAGCATGGAAAACCGTCCTTATCGTCTCGATTTGAATACCAGGCGGATGGGTGTACCCAGGAAGCCGTAGGTTTCGCGCATACGGTTTTCGAGATAGCGCTGATAAGTAAAGTGCACCAGGCGGGCGTCGTTGACATAGATCAAAAACGTGGGTGGCTCGCTGCGCACCTGGGTGCCGTAGAAAATCTTGAGATGGCGGCCGGCCTGCCCCGGGGCCGCATGGCGGGCCTGCGCTTCCTGGAGTATCTGGTTGATTTGCGACGTGGAGATGCGCGCCAGGCGCTCTTCTTGCACCTGCAAGGCGAGCGGCAGGACGCGGTCGACACGCTGGCTCGTTTTGGCCGAGATGAACAACACGGGCACGTAATCCATGAAGTTCAGGGCCTGGCGGATGGCGCGGGTGTACTCGTCCATGGTCGAGCTGTCCTTCTCGACCAGGTCCCACTTGTTGACGACGACTACGCAGCTCTTCCAGGCTTCGAGAACGTACCCGGCGATGTGGGCATCCTGGGCCGTAACGCCCTCGGTTGCGTCCAGCACCAGCAGGGCCACGTCGGCGCGTTCGATGGCTTGCATCGAGCGCAAGACGGAAAATTTCTCCACGCCAGGCGTGACACGCCCGCGCTTGCGAATGCCGGCCGTGTCGATCAACGTGATCGGTACGCCTTCAAATTCCAGGTGCGTGTCGATGGCGTCGCGCGTGGTGCCGGCAATCGGGCTGACGATCACGCGTTCTTCGCCAAAAAGCTGGTTGAGCAGGGAGGATTTGCCCACATTGGGCTTGCCGACGATGGCGATCTTGACCGTCTCGTCTTCTTCGGCTTCGGCCGATCGGTCGAAGGTGGCGATCAGTGCATCGAGCAGGTCGCCGGTGCTCGTCCCGTGAATGGCAGAAATCGCGTAAGGTTCGCCCAGGCCCAACTCATAGAACTCGGTAGCCTGCATGCGCCGTTGGGCGTTTTCGGCTTTGTTCACCACCAGAAGCACCGGCGGGAACAGGTTGCCTACCTCGTCTTTCTGCTGGTGGCGCCGCAGGATCTGGGCCACTTCACGGTCGGCAGGCGTGATGCCATCACTGGCGTCGGTGATGAAGAGCACCGCGTCGGCCTCCTGGATGGCGATCTCGGCCTGCATGCGAATCTGCTCGATGAAGTCGGCAGAACCCACGGAAAGCGGCTTCAACTCGCGTCCCGGGCCAACCTGCGAGGGATCGATACCGCCGGTATCGACCACGTCGAACACGACCCCCGACCACTCCGCTTCGGCCATCAGGCGATCGCGCGTCGTGCCGGGGGTATCATCGACGACTGCCAGGCGGTCGCCCACCAGGCGGTTGAATAAAGTGCTTTTGCCCACATTCGGGCGCCCAACCAGGGCAACAACAGGTTTCGACATGAGCTTTCTTCTCTCAAGGCTTTCTTGTAGGGGATGGTTTGATCGTTGGGGTCAGCGTGCCGTCCGGCGTAGGGGTGGCCGTAGGCGTCGGCGTGAGGGTGGGGGCCAGCTTGATTACCACCGACATCGAGGCCGGGGAAAGCGAAAGTACCTGCACCCGTTCGGGCAGCGGCCCAATCTTGGGAATGATGCTATACGTGCCGCTCTCAAAACCGGCCAGATCGAGGACGGCGCGCAAATCGGCGGGAACGATCTTGTTCAGTACGGATACCGGCCCACTGAGGATGACGTCCACCGAAGCGGGGGACGCATTTACCTCCAGTTTCGGGCCGAGGCCGACGACTTCGACCGGCAACGAGAACGAGATGGTACTTTCGATGGCGGCAATACTGACCTGGACCAGCACCTTCGAATCGCCGACCACCGAAACGCCATCGTCCAGTTTTCTCAGGTTGACCCAGGCTTCGAAATCATCCTGCGCGCCGCTCAGGTCCAGCGGTTCGGTTTCTACATAGCCGGGCAGTTGTTCGAACTCCTGCGGATCGGCCGAAAAGACGGTTACGTTCGGTGGTGTGAGCAGGATGCCCGTCAGCTTGTAACCATCTGCCACCTGGCCCACAATCTCTACTTTAACCACCATATTGCGGTAACCACCCGATAAATGTACGGGAATATTCACCGAAACGGTGGACGGCGTCATGGTAATGCCGGTGATCGGGTTGCCGTTGAGGTCGTAGGCGATCAGCGGCAAATTGGTTTGGATATTGCTGGTGGCGTTGAGGATGCTTAGACTGGCGCGTACTTCGGCCACTTGCGAAACCAGCGGCTGCGGCCCCGAAACAGTCACCGTCATGGGTTCGAGGATCGTTTCTTGCACGGTGTAACCGGAGGCCGGGTTGCCTTCGAGGTCCAAAGTAACGGAAAACGCCTCGGTTTGCAAAGTTTCCAACGTTACCTGGATCTGCGCCGGCGTGACTGAAACGACCCGCACGGGCCTGGCATTGACGGCCACTTTTACATCCAACGTGTGCGTGCCCTGGCCGATGTCCGAAAGGTCCACCCAGACATGAATGGGGGTTTCGTCGCTGAGCAACTGCGTCCACACGGAATTCGGCGCTTCCAGGCGTAAACGGACTTGCGTCTGTGTTTTTTGTATGATCAACAAGTTGGGGTCCTGGCCTTCGAAGTTGATGTTGATGGCGCGCGGGTAGTCGCGTTCCACGTTTGGGTCGGCCGCCGTGACGGCCGAAAACCAGACGAGCATCGCCAGGGCAAAGGATAGAAGCAACGAACCTAAATTTTTTCCGAGAAGTCGTAAGAATGTCATGGTTACTGCCCACCTTGCTGCGGCGAGCGCGACTTTGGAGGGAGAAAACGTGCCAGCCGGTCTGGCAAACGGCGTTTCCGTTCTTCGGGCCAGTAGAAGGCACGCAGTACGTTGTGCAGGCGCTCTGCATCCAGGCGGCGGATCAGGCGGCCCTCGTGAACGACCGTGATCGTACCCGTCTCTTCCGAAACCACGACCACCACCGCGTCGCTGACCTCCGAAATCCCCAAGGCGGCGCGGTGGCGCAGGCCCATGCGGCGCTCGGCCGAACGCGCCAGCACGCCGCTGGAAGAAAGCGGCATCACACACGAGGCGGCTACCAGCCTTGACCCGACGATGATCACCGCGCCATCGTGAAGGGGCGTGTTGGGGTAAAAAATCTGGAGCAGAAGTTCGGGCGTGACCCGGGCGTTCAAGCGGACGCCGGTGGTGGTGTACTCTTCCAGATTGTCGCGGCGCTGTAAGACGATCAGCGCGCCGTGTTCGAGCTGCGAGAGCCGCACCACACCGTTGATGACCGCCGTGATGGTGGCTTCCATTTCAGTAGGCATATTCGTCGCCAGGCTGAGCGGCCCGGCGCGCCCCAGCCGCTCTAAGGCGCGGCGGATTTCAGGTGCAAAGACCACCGGGATCGCTACAACCAGCGCCGGCAAGGTGATATTGACCAGCCAGGAAAAGGCAGGCAACACATCCAGGCTGCTCATCAACCCGATAAGCACCAACAACAAGAGCACACCGCGCAACAAAACGACCGCCTGCGTGTCGCGCAGCAGCAGCAGAATGCCAAAAAAGACCGCCGTTACGAGCGCAACGTCCAACAGGCTGAGCCAGCCGAAGCGCTCGAAAACGAAGATCAAATTATCGATCAGGTTACTGATAACTTCCACGGCAGCGTTATCTCACATTAAGAATCACTACCGCCCGCAGCGACGATAGGCTCCCCCGGAACCCGGAAAAGACACCACTTACACCGGCCTTAAAACTCGGTCTTTGCGTAACTGTTTAAACAACATGGTGTAGCCTTCTGGCATCGATTCCTGCGCCGCTTCTTGCCAGGCGCGCACACCCAGGTTTTGCACCGAACGGGATTCGTAACCCAGGTGCCTCCAAACCGGTCCATGCTGCGCCAGTTGAGGCGGCAGAAAGAGCAGCAAAGCTTCGCATTGTAAATCTTTCGAGGCCCGTTCCACTTCTTCCATCATCGCTTGCAGGGCTTTATCCAATGGCACATTGGTTTCGATGTAGAGGTCGTCGGTGCGAGCTACAAGATTCTCGACCTGCCAGCCAACCAGACCAACGGGCTTATCGCTCACTTTCAACAGTAAATAAGCCTTCTCACCAAAGGCTTCCATTACATCGTCAGCCGACACCTGGCGCTTGCCCTCACTCAAGCGCGTGATCAGCCCGGCAATATCTTCCGCCTGGCGCGGTCGGGCGCGTTCGACGGCGAACTCGCCTGCCGGAGCGATCTTCTTGATCGGTGTCGTCACCGGCTCAGGCGACTGGAACTTCTCCCAGGCAGCCGAAACCTGCTTCCAGGTATCGTTAAAACTGCCGTCGTTTTTGATAACCACGTTGGCCGCGGCCAACTTTTCTTGCTGGGGCGCCTGCGCCTGAATGCGCTGGCGGGCAGCCGCTTCCGTCATCTGGCGTTTCTGCACGAGGCGGGCCACCTGCACTTCAGGAGCTGCATCAGCAACCCACAGGCTGTCGCAGGCCTGCCGCAGCGGCGACTCGATCAGCTTGATGGCTTCGATGACGATCACTTTTTGTGTCGAGCGACGCACGAGCACATCGACCGCCTGGCGCACCAAAGGATGAACGATGGCTTCCAACTCCGCCAGTGCTTCTGGATCGGCGAAAACGACCCGGCCAAGCTTATTGCGATCGATCTGACCGTCTTCTGCCAAAATCCACTTCCCAAAGCGATCGACCACCATCTTGTAACCGGGTGCATCTTTGGCTATGGCGCGGTGACTGAGCGCATCGGCATCGATGCCATAAGCACCCAGGTGCTCCAACATTTTGCGAACCACGCTTTTTCCGGTGGCGATATTTCCTGTCAGTCCAACGACGTATTTTCCTGGCCAGGCGCTCATGTTCACTCCAAACTTCTCTATCGAACGATCAATGATATTCGGCTCTTCCACCTGTAGCGGGAAATGTCCCAGGTTTTTGGGGGGATTGAGTGCTTCGCGCCCAATCCACATCCCGTTGAAAACGGGAGAGCCTGATATTCCTTTGTCTACAATGAACGCCAGTGACGAGGGCTGATGCGTTCTCTTCCATTTTAGCCGTGGTAGGGCAGAATGTCAAAGGTGGGCAAGTTGCAATTTGTTTAGCTAGGTTTCAATACGTTACAACACCCACGCTTCCAGAACATACTCCAACAGCGCAAAAGCCATGCCGAACACACCCACAGCAACCAGAACCAGGCGCTGCCAGGGACGCCGCGCGACCGCACCCAGGCCAATGAAAACCGGAAAAGCCAGCAGCAGGTGGCGCGCCAACCCCATGTAAGGATGCGTCGGGCCGGTATGATAGCTAAAACTCACCCAATAGATCAGCACGCCGTACAGGCGGTAGCTGGTGCGCATCCCACGCCAGCCCCAAACCAGGATCACGAGAAAGTAGACGGCAATCAACCAGTTGGTAACCAAATCGGCGCCTGGGTCGGTAAAGACCTGTGCGAGGGCGATCCAGGCGGCCTGCCAGGGCCAGAGAAAGGCCTGCACGGTGACCACCTGTGAGGCATCCGGCGAAATCAAGACGGAATAAATCATCCCGTGAAAACTGCTGAAGTCAGGGTGTACGTCGGCGAGAAAGATGCCCCGGTAGAACAGCCAGGCCAGCAAACCCAGCGGGACGAGGGCTGCTCCAAGTAAACCGCGCCAGTTGCGGCGAGCGGCCGGGAGCGACCGTGCGGATGCTTCCCACCATTCCCACAACAACGGCACGAGCAGGAAAATCCCCTGTTGGCGGGTCAGCACGGCCAGGCCACCGGCCAGCCCGGCCAGGCCCCAGCGGTGCTGCCGGCTCCACCACAGGCACAGGGCAGCAAGCCACAGGAACAGGCTCTCGGTATAGGGAGCGAACAACACCAGGCTCACCGGGCACAGCGCCAACAGCAGCGTGGCCGTGCGCGCACACTCCGTGTTGGCACACGATTCATTCAAATCGAGTGCGGCCAGGCGATAGAAGACGATCAAGAAAAACAAAGCGCTCAGGCTGCTCACCAGCAGCAGCGCCAGCATGGGCGGCAGCCCCAGGCGCGCCAGGGGCGTGGCCAGCCAGGGGTACAGCGGATGGAACTGCGCCGTGCCGTCGCCGGCGCGGTAGCCCTGATCGATAATCTTCACGTACCAACCGGCATCCCAACGCTGCCAGGGCGCCAGGAAAACGCGCTCCGGCCAGCCCGGCCCCGGCGGCCAAAGCGGGACACCAATCTCCACCGGCGTCAACGGGCGCAGCGGCGAAACAACCGCCGCCCACAGGCTGGTGAACAGGCGCACCGCAAGCCACAACCCGCCGATGAACAGCGCCAGCCGGGCAGGGGTCCAGGGAACGGTGTTTTTTTTCGGGTTCTTTTGAAGATCAGCTTCCATGGGCGGCAACCGTTTCACGCAAATATTGGCCAAACAGGATCGCGATCTCCTCGATGGCCTGGTTGAGAAGCTCGTAGGTCGTCGCCGGTCCGGGGACTGCGGGGTTGCGAGCGAAGACCACCACTTCGAAGCTCACCGGTGGATCGCCCGCATCCCATACCACCAGGGCTGCATCGGCAACGATCAGCAAAGGGTCGGTGAGCGTGCCGCGCTTGTTGTAGACTGCGACGCCGGGGAGCTTTTCACGCAGCGAACCGAGGCGCAAATCGTCGTTGGGCGTGTACGTGTGCAGCAAATCCATCAGCAGGCTGCGCGCGGGCGCATTGACGAACTCACCGGCATACAGTCCGGCCAACATGCGGGCCACATCCTGCGCCGTGGACTGGCGCGGCTCGAGAGCCGTATCGGGCAGGCCCCAGGCATCCAGCATGGCTTCGCCGTTCAAACCGTTTGCAGGGATAGCTTTTTGCAGGCTTTCGGCGGCGTCTTCCTCCGAACGCACGAGCATGAATTCCAATAGCTGGCGGTACGAGCGGCCATCGACGCCGTTGAGGTCCAGATAACCGGGCAAATCGTCTCCGGCCTGCGCCTCGACCGACTTCAAGAACAGCAAGGCAATCGGCAGCTTGATCACCGAAGCGATGTGGACGGGGCGGTCGGCTTGCTTTGAATATAGCACATCTCCGCGGGTTTGCCGGATCAAGACTTGCCAGTCGCCGCCGTAGGTGATTAGCGTTTCGTCCAGGGCGTGCGCCAGGCGCGCCTGGGGCGTATCGCCCACCGTTTTACGCTGGCGCCAGAGCGAAAAGCCGCCGCCGCCGGTCAGGCCCAGGGAGCGGTTCTCCGGCGCTGCCCAGGCTGCAAACAGGACGGCCAGCGGCAGTTCCTCAATAAGGTAGCCACCGGGGGTGTTGTGGCTGGTGACGGTGAAGGCGCTTCCGTTTGCATCCACCCGCGTCACCACCAGGAAGTGCTCGAAGCTATCGCCCGGGCCGGCATACAAATACAGCAGATCGCCCGTTTCCAGCGGAAAGGCGTCAAAGTCAAAGGCGCTGACCGGTGTTTCCGTCCGAAACCAGAGAAAACTACGGCGAGGGAAAGTCGTTTCGAGCCGGTGCACTGCCTGGCGCGGGTCGAGCAGCCAGAAATCGTGCAAGTCGACGCCGGCTTCGACGATGCCGGCGTCGCGCAGGATGGCCAGGGCCAGCGGGCCGCTAACGTTGGAGGGATGGCCATCGTTGACGAGGTAATTCAGCCACTGCGCCACCCGGATGGCATCTGCTTCGGTCGTAGCGAGGTACTGCCGGGCGTCCAACGCCGGCAAGGCAGTGGACGTGGGGGAGGGCGTAGGCGTGCCGGAGGCGGCAAACGTGGGCACCGCGGTTGCTGTTACGGGTACAGGTGTGGGGCTGGCAAGGCGCGTGGGAGTAAAAGACACCCGGGGCGGCGTGACAGCCGGCGCAGTGGCAGCAAGCATCACCGTAGGCGGCTGCGGTGCGGTTGTGCAGGCAGAAACACAGCCGGGAAGCAGCACGAGAAGGAAAAACGGCCAGATTTTCGTCCGCATACGTCCTGGATTTTAATCAATAAAGCGTATAATTGCGCCCGAAGGAGAAAGCACCATGGTCAACCGTCCCACTTACCCGATTGAAATTGCCGGCGTCAAGCGCGAACTGAACTTATTCGAGGTAGCGCCGGGTTTGAAAATTGCCGTACTCAACATCCTCGGAGATACCGAACTCGTCCAGGCCGCCGCCGGCGAGCTGGCCAAGAAGTTGGCGGCGCTCCCGTACGACATCCTGGTAACGGCTGAAGCCAAGAGCATCCCGCTGGTCTACGCCTTGTCGGTCATCACGCGAAAGGCGCACGTGGTGCTGCGCAAAGCCTACAAACCCTACATGGGTGCAGCGCTTTCTGCCGAAACGCTTTCGATTACCACCGGCCGCCCGCAGATGCTCTACCTCGACGAAAAAGATCACGATCTGCTCAAAGGGAAAGCCGTGGTCATCCTCGACGATGTGATCAGCACCGGTTCGACGCTCAACGGCATGCGCTTGTTAATGGAAAAAGCCGGCGCCGAAGTGGCCGCCGAGGCCGCCATTTTCACCGAAGGCGACGACCCGGCCGCATGGCAGCATATCATTGCCCTGGGGAACCTGCCACTGTTCAAAAGTTAGCAGGTCGAAGCAGGCAGGCAGCCGCTCTATTACGGCAGTCAGCCTCACTGCGCAACCACCACGATCGGCTCGCCTCGCAGGTGCGTCAAAAAGACCGTCCGCTGCTCGTCGCCCGACAGGCGCAAGTCACGAATCAGCGCTTCGGGGGTCAAAGGAGAGCCGCGCTTCTTGACCGTTACCCGGCCCACGCCGCGTTCGCGCAGGTAGGCCCGCAGGCGTTTCAATTGAAAAGGAAACCAGGCTTCGACCGCCCATGCCCGGGCAAAGGGCGTGGGCGTTTGTTTGCCGGCGGTCAGGTAAGCAATGTCGGGGTCGAGTTGAGCGGCATCCAGCGTTGCGGCCAATTCACGCACAAGGCCGGCGCGCAGGATGGCGGGGTCAGGCTCGTAGATGCAGGCCTGCGGCTCACGGATCGCCGGCAGCCGGCCTGGGCATGTGCCCGTTTGCGCAAAGCCCGGTTCCTGCGGGGTGAGGGTATGCGGGCCGGGGAGCAAGGTCGCGCGGCGAGGGGCCGTTCTGAGGGGGCCGAACCATAGCGCGGCTTCTTTAAGTTCGCCACGCAAAGAAACGAACTCGATCTCGCAATCGTAGGCGGCAAGTTCGTCGAGATCGACGCCGGGAGAGATTTTGACGCCGGCGGCGGGGAAATTGGGCAGCCAATTTTGGATGACGGACAACGGCGGAGAGTAGTCACGCACCGAGAAGGCGCGCCGGTGCCCGGCACGGCGGGCCGGATCGAAGAAAAGCGCCGTCCGTTCGTACGCAGGGAAGGGGATGGGCCGCGCCAAGTCGGCCTGAACGAAAGCCACAGCATGCCCTTCTCGCCTGCCGTTCGCCGCGGCCATGGCCAGGCGCAGCGGATCGAGGTCGAGGCCGATGACCGGGACGTGGCGCGCCAGGGCCAACGTATCGCAGCCGACCGAACAACCCAAGTCGGCGACGCGCTCGAACGGCGCGTAGCGTTGGCTACGATAGGCGGAGACTTCTTCGGGCGAGGCCTGCTCGAGGGCTTCACGGGTGAAGTACAGCTCTTCGGGGTGGGCAAATTTGCGGGCCGCTTCGCCGCGCAGGATGGCAACTGCCAGAGCGGCGCGTGCCAGATCGACGGGAAAACGCCTTTGGAGTATGCTGAAATCGCGCAGGAAGTTTTCCTCGCGCGGCGCAAGCTGCGCGGCGGCGTGCAGGGCATCTTGACCGGCCGGGGTCAGCAGGGCACGGAAATCGGCGAGATTCATGTCCCTATTTTATCCGTTATAATGCCGTACGTGCGAACCCGAAACATCCCTCCCTGGTTGGTGTTGGCTGGTGGCATCCTGGCCGTCTCGACGGCTTCCATTTTCATCCGCCACGCGCAGGCTTCGGCCCCTTCGATCGTGATCGCCGCCTGGCGCCTGACGCTGGCGACGATCATCCTGACCCCCATCGCATTGACCCGGCGGCAGGGCGAGCTGCGCCGCCTGACCCGCCGCGACCTGCTCCTGGCGCTGCTTTCGGGGCTGTTCCTGGCGCTGCACTTCGCGGCGTGGATCACATCGCTGGAATACACGTCGATCGCCAGTTCGGTGGTGCTGGTGACGACCACGCCGTTGTGGGTGTCGCTGGCCTCACCCATACTCTTACGTGAACGCGTCAGCCGTTGGACATGGGTGGGTATGGGCGTTGCCCTACTGGGCGGGACAGTCGTCGGCCTGAGCGATGCCGGAAGCGCAGGCGCCACTGGTGGCAAAAATCTACTTTTCGGAGATCTTTTGGCGCTCTTCGGCGCCTGGATGGCCGCTTGTTACGTCATCATCGGGCGCCGGCTGCGGGCCGGGGTTTCACTGGTCGGTTACACCTTTCTGGTCTACGGCATGGCCGCTTTCGGGCTGCTGGCATTGTTACTGGTGGCCGGGCAGCCACTTTTCGGCTATGCGCCACAAACGTACCTGTGGTTTTTGCTGTTGGCCTTGATCCCGCAGCTGCTCGGCCACTCGGCCTTCAATTGGGCGCTGCGCTACCTCTCGGCAGCCTTTACTGCCACGGCTTTGCTCGGCGAACCGGTGGGGTCGATCGTCCTGGCATATTTCTTTCTCAGCGAAGCACCCGGGGCGATCCAGTTGGGCGGTGCGGCGCTGATCCTGGCGGGGATTGCGGTCGCCGGGAAACGTGAGACCTGAAACGGTGTGCGAACCTTGCGCACGCACATTTAACGGCACATCGTCCATCGAACAAATCAAACAATACGGAGATTTCCATGCCTTCTTTCGGAGTAAATACAGCCATTGTACAAAACGGGCAAATTCTGCTCACTCGCCGCATCGATTTCGACGTGTGGTGCCTGCCGGGTGGGAGCGTCGAAGCCAACGAATCGCTGGCGGAGGCCGCCCGGCGTGAGACCCTTGAAGAAGTGGGGCTTGACGTGCGCCTGACCGGGCTGGTGGGGCTGTATTCGCGTCCCGGCTGGCTCAGCCAGGGCCTGCACATAGCCGTCTTTGCGGGCGAGATTGTTGGCGGCGCACTGCAATGCCAGGCCAGCGAGGTGGCCGAGGCGCGTTTCTTCGCGCTCGACGAGCTGCCCGAAGACGGGCGCTTCCTGCTCGGCCACCGCCGCCGCGCCCTGGATGCGCTGGCCGGCGTGCGCGGGGCGGTCTGGTTCCACGACGCCGAGTGGGACTTCCCCGCCGGGATCACCCGCCAACAGGTGTACGATCTGTGCGCCCGCTCGGGCCTGCCGAGCGATGAATATTACCGCCGCTACGTAGGCCGCACGGGGCCACGCGGAGAGATACAGGAAATTTCTGGATAGGTTTGCCGCCATCAGCGCCCCCAGTTCCCGTCCGGATCGGCTTCTTTGGCGCAACGGCCGATTTCCTCGTTCAACGCCGTTGCGTCCAGGTGGGCGTCCGCTGCGCTTAGCGCACAGGACAAATAGGCCGTTGCCTTCTGTTGCAAGACAGGCAGCAGCGCCGGATAGTCCTCGCCATCCAGTACGGCCGTGACGGCCTGGCTCTGCCAATAAACCAACGGCCAGCGGATCGCGCCATAACGCGGCATGCTTTCTGCAGATTGCAGCGCATTTTTCAGAGCCTGACGGTAGATGGCGGCATTCTCGTGGCCCACCACCGCTTCCCAGGCCACCGATTCGGCCACCGAGCGGCGCGCCGGGATGCCCTTGAATACCGCAGCCTGCTCCGAAAGGAAAACGATCCAGTCCCAACAGGCTTGCGGATCGCCCGCCCGGCTGGCGATGAAGTGACCTTTCGTACCCCACGAGATAAATCGCGCCGCAGGCATCGCCGGTAAAGGCGCCAGGCCAACCGCATAACGGGATGTTTGTCCGGCAAACGATTGGTTTGGTTCGCTCAACATAGCGGGCCAAAACGCTACCTGGCCTTCGGCAAAAGCCCGTTGAAGCTGTGCCGGCTCGCCGTCATAGCGCAAGAAAACCCCGGCGCGGTTCATTTCATCCATCCAGGCCAGGGCGCCGGCAAATGCGGGGCTGTCGAAACGGGCAAGCGGCGGGTCCGCAGAAAAATCGGCGGCCAGGGCGTCACGGCCGGCCAGAAAGAGATCATCCCAGGGGTTGAAGAGCACACCATAGCTGCGATCGTGGGCATCGGTAGACGTGGCGGCACGGCTTAGCGCAATGAAATCATCGAAAGTCCAATCGAGCGCAGGCGGCTGAAGCCCGCGCTTTGCCAGCAAGGCAGCATTGTAGGCCACGACCTGGACGTCGGCGATGGCCGGCAACGCATACTGGTGGTCTTCGTAACGGTAGCGTTCGAGCAACGCCGGATCGAAGTCACCACCCAAACCCCCGCCTTGGGCATCCAGCCATCCATCGAGCGGAAGCAAACGATCGAGATCTTGCGCGCCGAAGCCAATTTCTGTGAAGCAATCAAAACTCCGCGTCAGTTCGCCCAGGCGCTCCCCGGCCGTCGAAACCTGCAAGCTGGTCGTTACCCGCACTTGAACGTCCGGGTGGCTTTGGTGGTAGGCCCTGGCCAGAGCTTGCAAAGCCTCGCGCTCGGCGCCGAATGCATCGTAAAAATAGCGGACTTCACGCACGCCGGGGGGTAGCGTCGCCTGCGGTGTGGCGATGCGAACACCCGTAGCCGGGGTGGGCGTCGCCGTGGAAGGCAGGCTGGCGAGGTAGTCCTGCGCTTCGCCCAGGGCAACGGCAAAATCAGCCCCCCCGCTGGCGCGCCACAGGGCCTTGGTAACGAGGCCCGCTTGGGGAGCATTTTCCCCGTCATACCAGGTATGTTGGAGGATATAGCGAATGGTGGAGGCCCGCTCGGGCGAGAACTGCTGCCAATACGCGCCGGAATCGGCCGCAGAAATGCGTCCCGGCGCGGCGAAGCGTTCAAAATCCCGAGGCGATTTTTCGGCAATCCAGTGCCTGGAAAGGAAATCGATCCACTGCCATGCCTGGCGTGGGGCGCGGCTCCCTGCGCTGATGGCCGCGCACGTCGCCCACGCCGGAGAGGTTCTCTGTACACCGGCACCGATGGGGAAGGGCGCCAGGGTGTCATGCCGCGAAGCCAGGTCCCTGTCCGCCGCGCCGGGCAAGGGGCTTTCAAGCCCACCGGGCCACATCACCGGGCGCTCTGCAGACTGAAAAAGCGCAGAAAGCTCGCTTTGAGGCAAAGGACTCTCGCCGGCGATGACGATTCCATCGCCATCCGGCAAGTAGACCTGGCCCGCGCGCACAAGGTCCACATACCAGCCGACGGCTTCTTGCAGCGTGGCCGGTACAATCTGCCCATCTTCTTGCGCCAGGGCGGCCGCGATCAACGGAGATGGCAGGGTGGGAAAGTTTTCGGCATAGCCATACCGGGGGTAGTCTGCATCGAATTGCGCCAGGGCGGCCACGGCCTTGCGAAAATCGTCCCACGTCCAACCGGGGGCCGGGCGGGGCAGCCCGGCAGCATCGAAGGCGCCGGCGTCGTAGAAGATGCCCCGAAAGTGGATGCGGACCGGCAGCCCAAGCTGGCGCCCGCCCGCATCCTGGCAAGCCGAGAGCGCGCCGGGCCAAAAGTCATCGGCGGCAAAATCCGCTTCGGTATCGGCCAGGGGTTGCACGTCCTGAAAGACGGCAGGGATGTGGCTGAAAACGGTATGGCCGATCAACAAGGTGTCGGCCGCCGTAGCCATTTGCTGCCAACGCTCGACAGGCGTGAGAGCGTCCTGGGATGAAGCATACGGCCAGGGAACGAGCTGTACGTCGATCGCCGGATGTTGGCGTTCAAACTCGGCCACCAGCGGCTCGTAGGCCTTCCATTCGCTTTCGTTGGCGGCAAAGGTGATGGGGACCGGCCCTTCGACACCGGCCACTTCGATTTCGATGTGGCTGGGCAAGGTTGGACTGCTTTCACGGCGAGCGTTTGGGCCGACCGCGATCGGGGTACAGGCCAGCAGTAGCGCGATGACGATCGAAAAGATCGCGCCGCGTGAGAAAGCTTGTAAAAGCGTTTTCATTTTTGGCCTTCGATCATCAAACATCCAGAACCATGGACGAAAACGTCATCCCCTTTGGCCTCGCCCAAGGACCGGTACGGGCCAGCGACATAGACCACCTGGACTTCATTCGGCCCCGGCCGATCCGGCAGGATGACCTGGTCTTTGAAAAGAACTTCTTGCTTTTCATCCAGGTGAACGGAGAGAACGTGTTTGCCGTTGAAACCCACCTGGTGGTAATTGAGAAACTTGACCAATGCATAGTCCACCGGCCTGGGATTAGTGTTACCCAGGTTCGACATCCAGATTCTGAACGGAAACGCCTGCCCCGCCCTGCCTTGCTGGACCATTTTCATCTGGGCGGGTCCGTCTGCGGGATGGCCGCCATCCGCATTGGCGAACAGAAAAAACGCGCCCCAGTCCACCCCGGCAGGTGGGGGCGCACCGATGACGTCCGGCTGCAAAGTTTGCACTGCCCGATCATCGTCTCCGACAATGACGACTGTGCGTTTTCCATTCACCAAGCACCAATCGTCCTGTCGTAGATCATGTTCCAAGGGGCGTTGGTAAGGTTTCCTAAAGACAACGAACATCAAATCATGCGCGCCAACACCGCCTACATTTACCTGGACAGGGATGAAAAGGTCCTTCCCGGCCTGGATTTCGATCTCGTGAAGCAGCCCGCGTTGGCCATCTAATACGAAGGGGATTTGCTGATAGTCGAGCAGCACCGTGATCAAGAAAATAGCATCTTCTCCGCTCCTCAATACAAAATCCACATTAAACGGCTGGCTTTCGTCAATACGAAACGCACCGTTTTGCGTCAGTTGTGCGACCGGTGTATATCGCTCTTCCGGCCGCACAAGGCCCACGGTAATTTGAGATGGGTGATAAATGGTTCCTTCGCGCACATACTGTGCCCGTTCCGATAAAGGGCGATGGACGATGACATCTTCCACAAGTAGTGGAACGGTCGACGGGATTCTTGTTGGAGATACACGGGAGCAGGAACACAACACAACAAGACAGCCAAAAAACAGTAGCTTGTTCCAGGCTAAATCTGGGTTGTGGTTTCCCGGTATAAAGAAAGTATGTAGATATCGTTTCATGAAATTCCTCACGATAAACGCCGAATGCTTTGTTAAATTCGATCCGATAACTGAACTTTGGAGCCCGCATTCTTTTTTAGGTATTTATCCATTCAACATCATGGACAAAAACTCGATATGGTGGGTCGCTTCATCAGATTAGTAAACATATGTTGTGATGAAGTGTGTATCCCCATAGGTTGGCTCCCAAAAGACATGGTCTGACTTAGCTTCTAGAGCAAACCAGGGCTGAAGATAATTCTTCGTTGTGTTACAAGCAGCTGAAGTACCTCCATGCTCAGCCACGCATGTATGAACCATGATGTTATCTACATATAGCCTTCCCGTCACTTGAATAGTGCTCTCGTTAATATCCGACCAGCTTTCGTGCGCGCCGTTATACATGGTGTAAAGGGTGGCCGGAAATTCAATATAGCCATCTTTCCACGCAAAAGCTGACCCGCTGCGCGTCTCTGCAGAAGCCCTACTTACAAAAGCGCCCATCAGCACCAGGGCTGCGGCTGTCATCCATAATCTTTTCAACATGATAAACCTCCTCGTTTGGCTAAAAACCAATACCATTGTTCCTTACAAAAGCGCCTGAAAAAGACGCGGACTCCTGTACCGGTTCGCCGGGCGCGTTGAAACAGGCGCAAGCAAACCTGCGCTTACCCGGCAAGAAAATTGATCGCAAAACGACTGCGGAAAAACCCACATGGCCCCGTTTTCCGCCAAAGACGCCACCGTTGCGGCGATGCCAGTATCTTACCCTATTGGTATAGATTTGTCGCCAGGGTTTTCCCTAGTTTTTTCAGGAAGATTCGGCCGAATCATCCACGTAGACTTCTTCGGGCAAATGGGTGAACAGCCACGAGATCGCCTGGGAGCGTGATCTGACCCCCAACTTGGCAAAAATGCGTTTAATGTGAAATTCCACCGTCTTAAGGCCGATCACCAGGTGTTCGGCAATGACGCGGTTCTCCAGGCCGCGCGCCATCAGCCGCAAGACCTGGCGCTCACGCTCGCTGAGCGCCTCCCAGGTTTGCCCGATCTCACGCGTCCAACACTCGGCGCGTTCGAGTTGTTCTTCGGTGATCAGGCATGCGCCGTCCATTGCGCGCCGGAGGGCTTCGACGAGTTGATCGCCGGCCTGATCCTTGGTGAGGTAGCCCTGCACGCCCTGATGGACCGCCTGCGCCAGGAAGCGATCGGGGTGGTTCCCGGTCAGGATCAAAACCACCGTCTCGGGGTAGTTCTGCCGTACCCAGGCCTCGACTTCATAGGCGCTGCGCACTGCCATCACCAGATCGAGCAGCAACACATCCGGGCGCAACGCGGCGACCAATGCCTGAACCTGGCCAGCATCTTCCGCTTCACCGACCACCTGCATCTCGGGTGCGGTTTCGAGCACCTGCCGGATACCAACCCGTGCGACAACCTGATCGTCGGCCAGGACAATGCGGATGATCTTTCCTTGCGATTCTGGTTTTTCAGCCATCCAGCATTCCTCCCAAAATCTTGCATTTACAGCTAGAGCGGGCCGACAGCCCGCTCTACGTTTTGTATAGCTTATAGAACGAAGGATTATACTACCAACGCGGGTCCAGTTCGAGGTCTGGTGTACAATTTCTCACCCGGCAGACTTGAAGAGTACTTCCCGGCACCCCCACTGCCCATTTCGCAGTAAAATAAAGCCATGCCTCCCTCGAAAGTTTCTGCACCGCCCCCTGCTTTCAGCCAGCCGCCGCCATCCTTGCTGGATAGAACGTTCGCCGTACTGCTGCGTTTTCGCCGCTTTGCCCGCGACGTGGCCGGCATCCTGCTGATCGCCCTGGGGTTGATGACGCTGCTGGCAATGGTCGCCCCCAGCCTGGGAGATGGCCTGCTGCTGGAAATGTGGGCCCAAGGGTTGCAATGGACGCTGGGCCTGGGCAGCGCCTTCATCGCCGCTTCACTGGCCGGGATCGGCCTGGCGCTGATCCTGCCGCCGCGCGAGCCGCCGGTGGCGGTGCCCTGGGGCCGCATCATCGCCCTGGAGATCGCCGCCCTGGCGCTGCTGCCGTTGTTTTCTGTTCTGGGCGGGGCTTCACCCAGCCGGGCGCTGGGGCATGACGGCGGCGCGGTTGGATGGGGACTGGTTGAGGCCGTCCGCCTTCTGGGCGTGAACAACCTGGTCGTGCCCGGCCTGCTCTATCTGGGGATCTTCTGCCTGGCGTTTTACGCCGGCCTGATACGCGGCACCACCCTGGAAGACTGGCTCGCCCACCACCTGGCCGGGACACCTCGCCGCCAGCGAACGCCGGTCGAGCCGGCCGTCAGCGTGGCCCCGGTTTCCGTCGACACGGCCGCTACGCCGCTCAAACCGGCCGCAGCCAACAAGAAGAAACGCAACCTGCTTCCGCCGCAGTTCCGCAAGCAGTTCAAGATCGAGCCGGAGGAAGAAAAACCGGCCGGCCCACCCCCGCCGCGTGACGACCGCTTGCCGCCGCTCGACCTGCTGATCAACGAAGGCTCCGGCCGCATGGACGAACGCGCCATCAACGAAACCGCCGGCATGATCGAGAAGACCCTGGCCGAGTTCGGCATCCCGGCCAAAGTCGTTGGCTTCAAAACCGGGCCGGTGGTGACCCAGTTTGCCGTCGAACCGGGCTTTCTGGAGAAACCCGGCGCCACAGCTGAAGAAGAAGCCGAACGCCGCAAAGTACGCGTGGCGCAGATCGCCGGCCTGCAACGTGACCTGACCCTGGCCCTGGCCGCCGAACGCCTGCGCATCGAAGCCCCGGTACCGGGGCGACCTTACGTCGGCATCGAAGTGCCCAACCGGCGTTCGTCGATCGTGCGCCTGCGGCCGATCCTGGAAAGCGAGAGCTTTCACAAGATTTCCTCGCCGCTCTCCGTCGCCCTGGGACGCGATGTTTCAGGCCAACCTGTGGTCGCCGACCTGGAACGCATGCCCCACTTGCTGATCGCCGGAACGACCGGCTCGGGCAAGAGCATCTGCATCGCCGCACTGACGCTGTGCATGGTGATGAACAACACGCCTGCCGACCTGCGTCTGGTGATGATCGACCCCAAGATGGTCGAACTGGTGCGCTTCAACGGCTTGCCGCACCTGCTCGGCAAGGTGGAAACCGACGTGCAGCGCATCCTGGGCGTGTTGCGCTGGGTGGTCTTCGAAATGGACCGGCGCTACAAGCTGCTCGAAACGTTGAACGCCCGCAATATCGAAGCCTACAACCGCAAGGCCGGCCGGCGCAAAGGCGTGGAAACCCTGCCGCGCATTGTGGTGATGATCGACGAACTGGCCGACCTGATGATGTCGGCCCCCGACCAGACCGAACCAATGCTGATCCGCCTGGCACAACTGGCGCGCGCCACAGGTATCCACCTGGTGGTCGCCACGCAGCGCCCCAGCACCGACGTCGTCACCGGGTTGATCAAGGCCAACTTCCCCGCCCGGCTTTCGTTTGCCGTAGCTTCGGGTGTGGATTCGCGTGTGATCCTCGACACGGCCGGCGCCGAGGCATTGCTCGGGCACGGCGATATGCTCTTCCTGCCGCCCGACATCGGCGCGCCGCTGCGGGCGCAAGGGGTCCTGGTGACGGATGCCGAGGTAGAGAAGATCATCACCTTCTGGCAGCAAAACGCCACCGGTGAGGCTGCACCCGCCCCCTGGGAACAACTGCTGGCCGAAATGGAGGTCACATCCGATAAAGACAACCTCGTGGAAAAGGCCATCGCTTACGTGCGCCGTACGCAGCGTTGCAGCGCCTCGCTGCTGCAACGCCAGTTCCGTATCGGTTACCCGCGCGCCGCCCGCCTGGTCGACGAACTGGAAGAGTTGGGCGTTGTTGGGCCAAGCCAGGGCGGCGGGCGCGAACGGGAAGTACTGGTCGAGCCGGACGATATCGAAGAGCAAGACGAAGAGAATCAATAACTTGGAGGCCGTGTATGGACGATCGTACCCTCAATCTTTCGGTGGGCATGGTGATCGGCTTTTTGCTGGTTGCCTGTCTCTGCGTAGGCTGCCTGCTGGGCGTCTGGCTGCTCGGCTCGCCAAAATCCCCGCTGGCGGCCATGCTGGCTTCCCCCACGCCCTCACCGACACGGACGCCGACCCCAACTTTCACCGCCACACCGACGGCGACAGCAACGGCTACCGCCACCCCCACGGAAACGCCACCGCCCACCGATACGCCTACCCCCACCGATACGCCCACGATCGAGCCTAGCGACACCCCCGCCGCCACGTCAACTGGCGTTCCCAGGCTGCTGCTAAGCGATCAATTCAGTGATAACTCGCATGAATGGGAAAAATGGTACGATTCCAACGTGGTCGACGTCAGCGACGGGCAAGTTCGCCTGTACACCGAAAAAGAAGGCTTCGTCGCGCTGGCTACCTGCGGCAACGAGTGCGGCCCTTATCGCAATGTCTATTACCAGGCCGAGGTTTCGCTCTCGCCGGATGCGAACATCAATTACGGGATTGCTTTCAATATCGTCGACGGAAAAAATTATTACGTATTCGAAGTCAACACAAATTACCGTGGCTACGCCCTTTACAAGCTGCTCAACGGTGCATGGGTCGAGCTGATCGGCTGGAAAAAGCACAGCGCCGTCAAGACCGGCAGTACGCCCAACGTATTGAGCGTGCAGGTCTCACAAGATGGCGAACTGATTTCGCTGTGGCTGAACGATGTGTTTTTGCAGGATTACATCGAGAGCGAGCCGCTGGCGGTCGGCAAGATCGGCCTGTACATCAACGGCAGCGGTGCAGAACTGGTCGGCGACAACGTAGAAGTGTACACAATCAATCCGTACGGAACGCCCTGAAGCGGGTTGCCAAGCACGCTACGCCGCAGCACGTTTTCTCCGAACGGTATGCACGCCAAGAGGTATCCATCATGACCGCAAGCGCCCCACCCGCTTATTCATCTGCTGAACTGCTCACCATCAATGCAGCCCGCCTGCTGCGCGATGGCGACGTTGTCTTTGTAGGGGTCGGCCTGCCCAACCTGGCCTGTAACCTGGCGCGCCGCACGCATGCCCCGCGCCTGGTGATGATCTACGAAGCCGGTGTAATCGGTGCACAGCCAGCGCGCCTGCCGCTTTCGATCGGCGATCCGACGCTGGTCAGCGGTGCGTTGGCGGTTTGCAGCATGTACGATATTTTTTCGCTCTACCTGCAACGCGGCAACGTGGATGTGGGCTTTCTCGGCGGCGCGCAGATCGACCGCTACGGCAATATCAACGCTACCGTCATCGGAGATTACGTCCACCCTAAGGTGCGCCTGCCCGGCTCCGGGGGTTCGCAGGAGATCGCTGCCTGGGCCAACCGCTGCTACGTGCTCACGCCGCACCAAAAGCGTCGCTTCCCCGAGAAAGTCGATTTTTGCACCTCGGCCGGCTTTCTCGGCGGCGGCTCAGCACGCACTGCGGCCGGGCTGCGCGGGGCCGGCCCACAGGCGGTGGTAACCGATATCGGCATCCTTGAGCCGGATGAAACGGGCGAACTGGTGCTGGCCGCGCTGCACCCCGGCAAAACGGCCGAGGAAGCCATCGCCAACACCGGCTGGCCGCTGCGTGTGGATAGCAACGTGCGGCTGACGGAAGCGCCATCCGCCAGCGAACTGCGCATTTTACGCGAAGACCTGGACCCGCAAGCGATTTACCTGAAAAGCGGCACCGGTTAATCCGGCAGCCCACGTTCCCCCACAACCTTTTCTTATGAACCTGATCGATCTGCGTTCCGACACCGTTTCTCACCCGACGCCTGCCATGCGCGAGGCCATGTACCATGCCGAAGTCGGCGACGACGTTTTCGGCGACGATCCCACCGTCAACCGCCTGCAAGCGATGGCTGCGGAACGGCTGGGCAAAGAAGCCGGCCTGTTCGTCGCTTCGGGCACGATGGGCAACCTGATCGCCATCCTGGCGCACTGCGCCCGCGGCGACGAAGCCATCCTGGGCAACAAGGCGCATGTGTTTCTCTATGAGGCAGGCGGCATCTCGGCGCTGGGAGGCGTTCACTCATGCCAGGTTGCCAACCGACCAGACGGCAGCCTCGATCTCGACGATCTGCGCGCCGCCATCCGGGGCGACAACGCCCACCTGCCGCCTACGCGCCTGATCGGCCTGGAAAACACGCACAATCGCTGCGGCGGTGCGGCCCTGACGGCGGCATACACCCGCAGCGTTGGCGATCTGGCCCACGAGCACGGCCTCGTGCTGCACCTGGACGGCGCCCGCATCTTCAATGCGGCTGCGGCGCTCGGTGTTTCGGCCGCTGAACTGGCCGCCCCGGCCGATTCGGTCACGTTTTGCCTGAGCAAGGGTCTGTGCGCACCGGTCGGATCGGTGCTGTGCGGCTCGCAAGGATTCATCCGCCGCGCCCATCGCGTCCGCAAGATGGTCGGCGGCGGGATGCGCCAGGCAGGCATCCTGGCGGCAGCCGGGATCGTTGCCCTGGAGACGATGACCGAACGTCTCGTAGAAGACCATCGCCGGGCGCGGCAGCTGGCTGCCGGGCTGGCAACGGTTCCGGGCATCGCGCTGGACCCGGGCAGCCCACACACCAACATGATCTTCTGTAATCTGCAAGAAGGCAAAATCCCCGATGCGGCCACCCTGACCGCCCGCTGCAAAGAACAAGGCATCTTGATCGCACCCGTCGGCCCACGCCGGCTGCGACTGGTCACCCATTTCTGGGTCGACGACGAAGCCGTTGAACGGACAATTACGGCTTTTATGGACCTGGGAAGGTTACCATAATGATATAATTTTGCGGCGGGTTTTACAGTCTTCTCACTACTCGCAACCATTTATGGAAACGTCAATTACCCCTACACAAGTCGCCGAAACCGCGGCATACATCCGTCAAAAAGCCTCGTTATCGCCCCAAACGGCCATCATTCTCGGATCTGGCCTGGGCGGGCTGGCCGATGCGGTCATGCACGCCACCACCATTCCTTACCCCGATTTGCCGCACTGGCCGGTTTCGACGGTGGCCGGCCACTCGGGACGCCTGGTGGTGGGCGAGATCGAGGGCCGCAGTGTGCTGGTCATGCAAGGGCGGGCGCACTACTACGAGGGCTACAGCATGGCGCAGGTCACCCTGCCGGTGCGCGTCTTCCAGCGCCTGGGAGTCCAGACCCTGATCGTGACCAACGCGGCCGGGGCCGTCAACCCCGGTTTCGCTCCCGGCGATCTGATGTTGATCAGCGATCATCTTAATTTAATCGGCATGGCGGGCCTCAGTCCACTGCGTGGTCCCAACCTGGACGAATTCGGGCCGCGCTTTCCTGATATGAGCCGGGCGTACGATCGAGAGCTACAAGCGCTCGCCGTACAAACGGCCGAAAGCGAAGCACTCACCCTGCACCGAGGCGTCTACGCCTGCCTGGCAGGGCCATCGTTCGAGACGCCGGCCGACCTGCGTTTTCTGCGCGCCGCCGGAGTCGATGCAGTTGGCATGTCCACCGTTCCCGAAGTAACGATCGCCCGCCACGGCGGTACGCGTGTGCTGGGCATCTCAGGCATCAGCAACAAGGCCAACCTGGACGGCGATACGTTGACCACGCACGAAGAAGTGCTCGCCGCCGGAGAAGTCCTGACGCCGCGCATGATGACATTAATTAACGGTGTGCTCCGGCGCTTGTAATGTCCCCGCAGCCTATGGAAATTTACGGGTTGCGGATATGCTGGTAAAAGGAAAGCCTTTATTTCTTCATGGTTAGCGTACTAAACTTTCTCCGCATCTATGAGTACCCGATTTATACGATTGTGGGGATATTTGCTGCCTGGCAGGTGTGGAAGTTCCTGCAAGCCTGGGAAGAGTTGCGCGCTGCCGCTTTTGGCTTGGAGCGGGAAAAGGCCCAAGCGGATCTGAACGTCGCGGCCATCTGGCTGCTGTTGTGTTTGCTGGTTGCAGCCGGTGAGTTTTACGTGGTCTCGTTCGTCGTACCGACCATCCCGGAGGCCAGCCCGCTGCCTACAGCAACGATCAACCCGCTGGCGACGCCAACCGCCGATCTGTCTGGTACACCGGGAAGCCTGTCTGAAACGGCCACCGCCATCAGCACGCTGGCCCCCATCACCAGCACAGGTTGCGTCTCCGATACGGTGATGATTTCCTTTCCCGAAGATGGCGCGCAGGTCCAAGGGATTATCACGTTGGAAGGCACTGCCAATGCACCGGATTTCGGTTTCTACAAGTACGAACTGGCCCGGCCCGGCGACGCCGTCTGGCTCTCGCTCAATGCAGGACGGCAGCGCGTCCGTGAAGGGGAATTGGGCGAGTGGGACACCAGCGCCTACCCACCCGACGAGTACCTGCTGCGCCTGGTGGTGATCGACAACGAAGGAAATATGCTCGCCCCTTGCGTCATTCGCGTGCGCGTGCTTCCAACGCCCGAAGAGTAGAGAGATTCATGCCTGAGATTCAACTTCGTTCTGCAAGCGCCCTCGACATAGCTGCCCTGGTAATGCTGGATCACGGTTACAGCACCGACTATGTCTGGCAAGTGAACGTGCAGCAGCCGGAAGAAGACGAAATCGACGTCAACTTCCGCAAGGTGCGGCTGCCGCGTTCGATGCGCGTCGAGTACCCACATGCGGCCTCGCAACTGCAAGACGACTGGAAAAGCCGCCATGGACTGCTGCTGGCCGAGCTTCCCGAACAGCGCCTAGAAATCATCGGCTACATCAGCCTGGTGAAGGACCGGCTGCCTGCCACGGCCTGGATTACCGACCTGGTGGTCACCGATCGTTTACGCCGGCGCGGCGTGGGGACTGCGTTAATGCTGGCCGCTCAAGATTGGGCCAGGGCGCAGGGTTGTTACCGCTTGATATTCGAAATGCAGCCCAAGAATTACCCAGCCATCAACCTGGCGCAAAAGCTCGGTTTCGCTTTTTGCGGTTACCAGGATCGCTACTTTGCCAACCAGGATATCGGTTTGTTTTTTACGAAGGCAGTTCGGTAGCCAAAGTGTATTTCTTATGCCTTTTCTGATCTCCTCTTTGGAGAGCATCAACCAACTCCTAACAGCCAGCATCGCCATCATGGCGTTTGCCTTGCTGCTTTACGCACTGGCCTTCAACTTACGCGAACGTGTGGCGCGGTCGTTTGCCACGATCATGGTTTGCGTCGTGATCGCCTTCACCAGCGACGCCATCGCCAGTGTAACCGGCTCCCCAAGCGTTCTGGAGTTTTTGCTACGCCTGCAATGGGTTGGGATTATTTTCCTGCCGCCGGCTTACCTCCAGTTCTCCGATGCCGTGCTGGCAACCACCGGGAAAGGTTCGTACGGCGGTTGGCGCTGGCTGATCCGTTTTACGTACGTCATCTCCCTGTGTTTTTTGTTCACCCTGCCGTTTTCCGGCCTGGTAGGCGCACTGCTTCTCGATGGGCAGCCGGCGCCCCACCTGCAACGAACCCCCTTGAGTTGGCTGTTCACCGCATACTACGGTGCGGCCATGGCTTTCTCTTGGGTCAACTTCTGGTATGCCAGCCAGCGTGTCGTGACCAGCAGTGGGAAACGGCGTATGCGTTACCTGCTGGCCGGTGCGTTAGCTCCGGCCCTGGGTTCGTACCCATACCTGTTGTTCGGTTCTGGCTTTGCATCGCAGCACCCCTTCTTTTTCTGGCTAATGGCTGCGGTTAGCAATGTGTTCGTCTTCATGTTATTGGTGGTCATGGCTTACTCGGTGGCTTTCTATGGGGTGGCGTGGCCCGATCGCGTGGTGAAACTGCGCCTGGCGAAGTGGTTGATGCGCGGCCCAATTGCGGCAATCATCGTCCTGGGCATCACGACCCAGGTGCGGCGCGCCGGTGAAAGCTTTGGCCTGGCATATTCCGTACTGGTCCCGATCACCATGGCCGGCACGCTGTTGGTAACAGAATATTTTTTGATTCTGTACGGGCGTGTTCTGTCCTATCGTCTCTTCCCGGTCAAAGACCGCGGCACGATGGACCTGCTGCAAACGGTACAAGATCGCCTGGTCACATCAGCAGACCTGCAACAGTTTCTCGAAGCGGTACTGGCCGCCGCCTGCGATCGTTTACAGGTACAACACGCTTTTGTTGCCGCCCTGGATAACAGCCATCTCGAAATGATCGTCAACCTGCCCGGCAGCATGGGCACGCAGCCGGACGATTCGCAGCAAATGTTGCAAATCATCCGGCAAAACGACAATGGACATGCGCTATTTGCATGGGGAAACTACTGGCTCATCCCGCTGCACAGCGATAGCCCAGACGATGAAGCGCCCCAGGTTTTGCTGGGACTGCTGGGCATCCAGCGCATCTCCACGCACGAACTCAACGACGAGCAGCGCAAAGCCTTGATGATCATCAGCCAGCGGGCCGCCATGGCGTTGGAAGATCGGAGGATACAACAGCGTGTGTTCGCTTCCTTGCAAGAACTGGCTCCGCAAGTAGATCAAATCCAACGTTTGCGCGCAGCCGGCCGTTTCAACAGCGAAGGCATGCTGGAACAACCGGACACGGCCCGGGATAACGGCGAGTTATCGAAATGGGTCAAAGATGCCCTCACCCATTATTGGGGTGGGCCACGTCTGACGGAAAGTCCTCTGTTACAATTGCAAATTGTTCAGCAAACTGCCCCGGAACATGAAGGCAACCCGGCCAATGCACTGCGAGCCTTGCTACGTTCCGCCATCGAGCGTGTACGCCCGGAGGGGGAACGCCGCTTTACAGCTGAATGGATTCTGTATAATATCCTTGAGATGAAGTTTCTCGAGGGGTATAAAGTGCGCGACATCGCCGATCGCCTTGCGATGTCAGAAGCCGACCTGTACCGCAAACAGCGGGTGGCTATCGAGGCCGTCGCGGCTGTTATCTTTGAGATGGAACAAAGGGCCTGGGAGCAACCTGCCCCCCGGCAGCAACCCGTTGAAAACGGGCACACCATTGGTTAGAAATTTCTGTTAGGGAGGTTTCGTGGTGAACAAACCAAACTCTCGTCAAATATACACACCACCAGCCGTCGATGACGCCTGGTGGGCCGCTTTATTGGCCGAAGAAGAGCGTTATCAACCGGCACAAAACATCCCCCAAATGCTCAAAATGCCCCCCGTCGAAGCGGAGAAGGCCATTCAGGTGAACTGGCCTGAAGCTGAACAGCTTTATTTACAGGATGAAACCATCTGTATGCAGGTAACCGGCTATAACCGGGGCGGGCTGTTGGTAGAAGGCGAAGGCATTTGCGGTTTCGTTCCAATCTCGCACCTCATCGACATCGAGGCCGATTTGACCGATGACGAACGCGACGCGGCACTGTCTGCCTATATGGGCGCAACGCTGTGCCTGAAGATCATCGAATGCTGCCCGGAGCGCGGGAGAGTCGTGCTCTCACAGCGGGCGGCATTGGCCGGGGCCGGTCAGCGCAACTATTTATTCAACAAGCTCAGCATGGGTGACCGCATCTCCGGGGTGGTGACCAACGTGACCGACTTCGGCGCATTCATCGACCTGGGCGGCGTCGAGGGGCTGGTGCACGTTTCCGAGCTGTCCTGGGGCAGGGTACGCCATCCCGGCGACATCGTTCAGGTTGGCCGGCGCATCGAAACGATGATCATCAACGTCGATCGCGAGCGTGGCCGGGTTGCACTCAGCCTGAAACGCCTGCGCCCCAACCCCTGGGAAAAGGCCGAAGAAAGCTACCTGCCCGGGCAGGTGGTCGACGCCGTGATCACCAGTGTGGTTTCGTTCGGCGCCTTTGCACGCCTCGAAGACGGCCTGGATGGGTTGATTCACATGTCGGCCCTAAACGGCAACCACGCGCAGGGCCATGCGTCTCAGGCACTTGCGGAAGGCCAAGCGGTGCGCGTGCGCGTGCTCCACGTCGATGCGGCCAAACAACGCCTGGGCCTGGGCCTGTGTAACGAATAAATTCGATGAACCGGCACCCCGTCGTACTGCTCGCCTTCGGGTTGACCTGCGGTCTGCTGGCAAGCGGTGTTCTCATGCTGGTCACACGCCCGCCGGTAGGGAAAGCCATAAGCCTGTACCCCCCTCCTGAGCCTGCCCCACTGCAAGTACACATGTCCGGGGCCGTTGCCCAGCCCGGCGTGTACGCACTGCCGGCCGATAGTCGCGTACAGGATGCCATCCAGGCAGCAGGTGGCCTGCTCCCTGACGCAGACGTTTCGGCGCTCAATCTGGCGGCCCCATTGGAAGATGGCACGCGCATCGTCATCCCAACCCAACGCCCTACCGCGCCGCCGGTAGCCGAGAAGTCGACGGAGCCTGACAAGCCGCAAGCCCCCCCAGAGGCATCCGGCCCGATCAACATCAATACCGCCACCCTGGAAGAACTGGACACACTGCCCGGCATCGGCCCCACGCTCGCCGAGCGCATCCTTGCCTATCGCGAGACTTACGGCCTCTTCGTAACGATTGAAGATTTAATCAACGTCGATGGCATCGGCCCGGCCGTCCTCGAGAAGCTCAAAGACAAAATCACCGTCGGGCCGTAGGGGTCAGGGAAGCACCATTACCCTAATCTTCCCCGATCGGAGTGCGAGCAGCCACCGGCCTCGTCTTCGGATGCGGGTATTTTTCTGTTGGCAAGGGCCGGTGCGGCAATTCTCAGAAGCTGTCTAAAAAGCAAAGTGCTCCACACCTTGCCGGCTAGAACAGGCATCATCTACCCTTATGGAAGTGCGTCGCACCTATCGGCAGCGCTTTCCAGACAGTTTGCGTGCGGAAAACCCATATGGGTGATGTCCTACGCTTGCCGTTTCGATCTGTTTTTGAAAATCGGCTCTTCCTCCTTCGGCGGAAGGACCTGAAAACTTTTCTTTCCCGAGGTAAAATCATGTCTTATCAAGGTGTCATCAACCGCTACCGCCAATATATGGACCTCCCCGAGCACAGCCAGACTGTGACACTGATGGAGGGCGATACCCCGCTGATCCCGCTGCCCAAGCTCTCCGAAACGCTGGGCGGCGATTGCGAAGTCTACGCCAAGTTCGAAGGGCTGAACCCCACCGGCTCGTTCAAAGACCGTGGCATGACCGCCGCCATTAGCGAGTGCGTTGGGCGCGGCGTACAAACGGTGATCTGCGCCTCCACCGGCAACACAGCGGCTTCGGCCGCAGCCTACGCGGCGCGCGCCGGGCAGCGCTGCATCGTGTTGATCCCGCAGGGGAAAGTGGCGGCGGGCAAACTGGCCGGGGCGGTGGCCTACGGTGCACAGGTTATCCAGATCGATGGTTCGTTCGACGATGCCCTGACCCTGGTGGTCGAACTGACGCAAAAGCACCCCATTGCGCTGGTCAACTCGCTCAATCCCTATCGCCTGGAAGGACAGAAGACGGCGTCCTTTGAGATTTGCGATTATCTCGGCAAAGCGCCCGATTGGTTGTGCCTGCCGGTGGGCAATGCTGGCAATATTACCTCCTATTGGATGGGATTCACGCAGTATCACAGGCTTAAGGGCACCGGCCTGCCCCAGGTTTTGGGCGTTCAGGCCGCCGGATCGGCGCCTCTGGTGCTCGGCCATCCGGTGGAGAAGCCCGAAACCGTCGCCACTGCCATCCGCATCGGAAAACCGGCGCGCGGCGAACAGGCGCTAGAAGCTGCCGAACAGTCCAACGGGCGCATCATCGCCATAACCGACGACGAAATCCTGGCGATGCAACGCCGCCTGGCGGCAGAAGGCGTATGGGTAGAACCTGCTTCTGCGGCCGGCCTGGCCGGGTTGGTGCACGAAGCAGCCGCCGGGCGCTTCGACGTGCGCGGCAAGCGCATCGTGGGCATCTGCACCGGCCACGGCCTGAAGGACCCCGACATCATCACCAAGACGATGGAAAAACCGCTGGTGATTGCCCCTACCCTGGATGCGCTGGAAAACGTCATCCGCTGATTTCATGCGACCGGCAGCCGTCCCATGGTGTGACGTGGCATCGGCGCAACGCCGTACCGGCATACATCTCCGGCACTTTCACCAACGATCCCTGTATGCATCTTGGTCGTTTCGCCAATTGACCGGGGTTCTGGCGGCTGGTAAGATTACGGTGATGAAAATGATTTTCGGCGGTACGATCATGACTTCCACCACTACCCAGGATACCCTTCTGGGGTGTTAGCCGTTGGAAGCCCGCCCGAAAGCTCAGCAAAGAACCAACGCTCCGCCCCCAAAGCGGAGCGTTTTTTTTGTGTCCGAGGAGCGTGAGCGACTTCCGTTCCCATACCTTCGCCAGGAGAAAGAACATGTCTGAAAATCCCCCCCAGAAAACCGTTGTGATGAAGTTTGGCGGCTCGTCGGTTGGCACCCCCCAGGCCATGCTGGGCGCCATTGACATTATCCACCAGACACAGGCCGAATGGCCGCGCGTGGTGGTCGTGGTATCTGCTTTATCGGGCGTCACCAATTTGTTGCTCGACGGCGCCAGCCAGGCAGCGCTCGGCAACACCGACAGGCTGCCCGAGACGGTCGAAAAGCTGCGCTCTCTGCACTACGCCATCATCGATGAGCTGATCGAGGACCTGCGCGCCCAGGCCAAGGCCGATATCGATTTCCTGATCGACGAGTTTGCCAACCTGTGCCACGCGATTTCGATTTTGGGCGAGGCCACCCCACGCGCCCTCGATGCGGTTGCCTCACTGGGAGAGCGAATGAGCGTGCGTTTGCTGGCGCCAGCGCTGTGCAACACGGGTACGCTGGCCGAATACGTCGAGACTCAGCACTGTATCGTCACCGACAACCGTTTCCAAAACGCCCATCCCGACTTCGCCGCTACCACCCTTAAAGTACGCGAACTGATCCTGCCAATCCTCGAAGCCGGCAAAATCCCCGTCGTTACCGGTTTCATTGGGGCCACGCCTGACGGCATTATCACGACCCTTGGGCGCGATGGCTCCGATTTTTCGGCAGCCATCGTCGGTGCCGTGCTGCCTGCCAGCGAAGTGTGGATCTGGACGGATGTCAACGGGGTGATGAGTGCCGACCCGCGCGTCGTGCCCGAAGCGCGCACCATCCCAACGTTGAGCTACCGCGAGCTGTCGGAATTGGTCTACTTTGGCGGCAAGAAACCGCACCCGAAGGCCATCCGCCCGGTGGTGGACGCCGGCGTGGGGCTACGCATCTGCAATACGTTCAACCCATCTCACCCGGGGACACGTTTGTTGATCGAAAAAACGGCTGCCGGGAAGAAAAACGGCAATGAAGTGCTCAAGGCTGTTTCACTGATTCGCAGCCAGCGCCTGGTAACGGTCGAGGGCCGCGGCATGTTGGGCGTGCCCGGCGTGGCGGCCCGCACGTTTGCGGCGGTGGCATCCACGGGGACGAGCGTGCCGTTGATTACGCAGGCGTCTTCCGAGCAGTCGATCTGTTTCTCCGTGCCGGCGAACGTGGCCGATGGCGTGATCGATGCGCTGAAAAAGATCTTCGCCACCGAGTTGGCCGATCACGACATCGACCGCATCTGGGCGACCGATGAGGTTGCCATTGTCACCGTCGTTGGTGAAGGAATGCGGGAAACCCCCGGCGTTGCCGGGCGTGTTTTCGCCGCCCTGGGAGAAAGCCAGCTTAACGTAATCGCCATCGCCCAGGGATCGTCGGAAGTCTCCATCAGCCTTGTCGTCGCTTCGGCCGATGCCGAAGCCTCGCTCAAGGCCATCCACCAGATGATCATCAGCCAAAAGTGACCGACCGGACGGGGCGAGGTGGTAAACTTCGTCCCGTCTTTGTTTTTAGGGCTCTCCCGTTTTCAACGGGATGTGCGATTGGGCGCGAAGCGCTCAATCGCCCCCCAGATTTGGGATATTTCCCGCCAAAGGCGGAGAGCCGTATTTAGCCCTGCACACGAGAGAGCCAAAATGACGACACCCACCCTGATAGCCATGGATCTAGAAGGGGTTTTCGTGCCGGAGATCTGGATCGCCGTCGCCGAAAAGACCCAAATTGCCGAACTGCGCCTTACCACACGCGATATCCCCAACTATGACACGCTGATGAAAAACCGCTTGAAAATCCTGGATGCGCATGGGCTTTCGTTAGCCGACATCCAGGCGGTGATCAGCACGCTCGACCCGCTACCTGGTGCGGTCGATTTTTTAAACTGGGCGCGTGCCGCCTGCCAGTTGATCGTCCTGACCGACAGTTTCTATGAGTTCATCGCCCCGCTCAAGGCGAAGCTCGGCAACCCCACCATTTTTTGTAATTCGCTGGAGGTCGATGAACAGCAGCGCATTGCCGGCTACCGTTTACGCCAGCGCGACGGCAAGAAACACGCCGTGATGGCCTTCAAAAGCATCGGTTTCCGTGTGATCGCCGGCGGCGACTCGTATAACGACACCAGCATGCTGGCAGAAGCCGATCACGGTGTGCTCTTCCGCCCACCGGCCAACGTGATCGCCGAGTTCCCACAGTATCCGGTATTCGCGGATTACATTAGCCTGCAAGCGCATGTAGCCGGGCTGTTGGGGCTTCACAAGCCGTAAAGAGGGCGGCGAATTACGCCGCGCCAGCCTCCGGCGCCGCTTTCGCCAGCCGGGCAGCCAGGACTGCCAGCACACCGCCCGCGGCAAACAGGGCAAGGTTCAGTACAAACGGCAGAATCCTGTTCACCGACGATAACTGGCCGCCGATCCAACCAAAGGGAGAGGTCAGTAGAATCACGATCACGTACAGGATCGCCTGAATGCGGGCGCGTTCGGCCGGGTCGATGGTCGCGGCGACGAGTGAATCGACAAAGGGTCCCACCAGGGCCGCGGCGCAGGCTTCGAGCAAAGCAGCCCCGGTGAGGGCGGTGATAACCCAGGCCAGGGGCAAAGCAGTGGGAATGCCAATTAACAAAAGCTGGCCAGCCAGATAGCAAACGAAGCCGAAAACCATCGGGGCCAGGAAGCGCTTCGTGCCGATGCGCGGTAACACAAAAAAGAAGAAAGCCAGCATCATCGCCGATTTGGCAAACGGGAACAAGACGATCACCTGCGCCGGGATTCCCAGCCGTTCGGTGACCAGAATCGACCAGAAGGTACCCGACAGCAAGGCCGTGATACTCATCACCAGCATGATCCCCAGCGTTACCAGGGTACGTGGCGTTCGCAGCAGTTGGGCAAATACGTCCCGATACCCACCCAGCAGGGAACGCAGCGGCTGCGTGTGCGTCTCAGCAAGGCGGATTTGTCCCTGGCGCGTCTCGGTAACGAAGTGGTTCATGACGACAAATTTCGCCGTCATCATCACAAAGGAAAACAGATACAGCGCCCGCACGGTGGGCACCAGCGAAAACCGGCCCACCAGCAAACCGGCAAGCGGCGAGAAGAACGCCGCCAGCAACCCAGAGATATAAATCCAGGCGTAAATGTTGACCATCTGATCCGGCTCGGCATCTTCCACCAAGAGGCAGGTCCATGAGTTGGCCGAGATGCGCCAGAGGCTGTTGAAAACGGCAGCAACGAGGAAGAAGTAAAAATTCTGCGAAACGGCCCACAGCAGGCAGGGCACGCTCCAGCAGAGCAAGTCGGCGAAGAAAGTGGTTCGCTTGCGCCCGAACTTGTCGGTAATGGCCCCACTTAACATGGCAAATATCACCTGGAAAGCCATTCCGATGCTGGCCAGCAGGCCGATTTTTGCATCGTCCAATCCCAGGGCGAGCATGTATAATGACGCATAAGGAATGTACAGGTTGTAGGGAATACCCCACAGTGGCTCGGTGTAGACACAAGCCCTTGGGTTACCCTTCAGGTCACGTAAGGTCGCAAAAAGCGGGTGGCTGCGGATGTTCATGTTTTTTGAATTTTATCACGAACGCTCAAAAAATATTGATCAGCCAAACGTACCAAAAGAGGATTGCTTTTTTGTTCGAACCAAAGTAAAGTAACGTTATGCCGACAGGTCACGCACCCCTGGAGCACAAGGCCCCATTGAATTTCGATTTAAGCCTTTCGCCGGAAGCCGGCAGGTTTCAGGCGCGCGTGCTCGATTCGCCCTTTGGGCAGGTCTCCGGCCCGGTAGATGAATTGCCGGCGCCGCTCGACCTGCGCAACCGGCCCACAGCAGCAAGCGTGCAGGATTTCGGCACACGCCTGTTCGCAGCGGTTTTTCGGGGAGAAATATTGGGGCTGCTGCGCCGCAGCATGGATGAAGCCGCCCGCCAGGAAAGTGTGCTGCACCTGCGCTTACGCCTGGGGAACGTTCCGGCGCTGGCCTCCCTTGCATGGGAAACGCTTTACGACCCGGCCAACGGCTTTCTGGCGCTGCTCAACGAAGTCTCCCTGATCCGCTACATCGAGGTGCCGCAGCCCAACCGTTCGCTGACCGTGGCGCTGCCGCTGCACGTGCTGGTGGTTATTGCCAGCCCGGATGACTACCCCCCGCTGGACACCGAAAAAGAGTGGCAGGCCCTGCGCGAGGCGCTACAGGGACCGCTTGCGGAGGGCATGGTCTCACTCGACCGTCTGGACGAGGCTACACCGGCCCGGCTGCAACAACAGCTGCAACGCGCCGTTTACCATGCCTTTCACTTCATCGGGCATGGCGGTTTCGACGAGCAAACGCAGGAAGGGCTGTTGATCTTCGAGGACGAAGCCAATCACGGGCGCGCGCTCAGCGGGCAGGCGCTCTGCACGCTGCTCGGCGGCGAAAGGCGCTCGCTGGTTCTGGCAGTGCTCAACGCCTGTGAAGGCGCCCGCAGCGGGCACGATCCGTTCAGCGGGGTGGCGCAGGGCCTGGTGCGGCTCGGAATCCCGGCCGTTATTGCCAACCAGGCCCCGTTGAGCGACCGGGCATCCGAAGCCCTGGCGCGCGAGTTCTACCGCGGGCTGTCGACCGGCCTGCCGGTTGACGTAGCGCTGGCGGAAGGACGCAAGGCGATCTACGCCGGCGGCGACGAGGTCGGTTGGGGGGTTCCGGCGCTATTCCTGCGCTCGGCCAGCGATGGGCAGATCTTCCAACCGCAGTTGCTGGACGTCACCAAAGTCATCACCACCTTACAAGATGCGCTGCCCGCCGGCGACCCCACGCCGCGCCACCTGGTAGACACCCTGGCGCGCTTCCAGGATTTTCACAACCGCCTGTACGAGTGGAAAGAGCTGCACAACTACCTGAACGACATCACCATGATCCTCGACCAGTTCGAGCGCGAGGTCGAACGGCTGGACGCCAGCGGCAGCCGCGGCGACCCGCGTGCGCTGGCCCGCCTGTGGCGCCCGGTGGCGCAAAAGATCGATTTTCTGCTGGCCTGGGCTACCACCATCCGGTACATCGACGCGCCGCTCGAACACTCGGAACGCGGCCTGAAAGGCCCGGCCTGGGCCACGGAAGTGCATGGCGTGCGCGTGCGCCTCGAGGAACTATTGCACCCCAATGATTTTGACCTGACCGCCCTCTACGACGCCACGTACGATTTTTCGGATACCGCCCAACGTCACCTGTACCTGGCCGACAAAGCGCTGCGCGATACCGCCGGCGAACTCTACAACCTTTCGAGCCTGGTTATCGGGTCTTCCAAAAAGTAAAACCATGTCCATGTATCAAAGCTTACAAGAACGGCACCAAGAACTCCTCGCCCGCCGCGAGGCTGGCGAAGACCGGCAGGCCCTGGGCCGGGCCGTGCGCGAGTACATCGAGCAGGCACGCAGCGAGGCACACACCATCCCTCGCCCGCGCGAGCGCGATCAACTGCGCGCCAACCTGCGCTTCTGGGGCGCCTTTTTATATGACGAAACCGGCGTCTATCCCGATACCGCCCTGCCGCCGGCAAGCCATCCGGCGCCGGATGATGCCGGCCCGGGCGGCCGCCATATCGAAGCGGGGAATTGGCTGCGCTGGGTACCAGGGATGGGTATCGCTATCATTGCGTTGCTGCTGCTGCTGGTTGTGCTGGTAACCCGCCCGCGCCAGCAATCGGGCCTGCCGGAGGCTGTTGAAACCGCCCTAGCTACGCACGAAGAGCTGTCTCAGATTCAAAACCGCGTGGAGACGATGGCCGCCGCCCCGACGATCACCCCTCTGCCGCCGACCGGCACGCCAACCGTTACACCCACGCCCGACCCGACCGACGCCATCGGCAACGTCGTCGATTCCAGGCTCACCGCAGCGGCGGGCACGCAGGCCGCCAGTGCACCCACAGCAACCCTCCCACCGATCATTGTTTCACCGCCGCAAGGAGGCCAGGAAGGCTATCCGCGTATCGTGCTGATGGCTACGATAACACACAGCGCCAATCCGGCGGGCTGCGAGCGCGCCGCCATCCAGGTCAATTTCGACCTGGATACCCGCGAGCTGTCCGGCGTGCCGTCCGAAAATGTCGCATCGCTCGCCCCGCAAGATTTCCAGGTTAGCATTCGCCCGATTGGCGGCTCAGAGAGCCAGGCCGCTACTCCCAACATCAAGGATAATGCGGCAGAAGTGGCTGCCGGTAAAGCGGCATCGGGTACGGCTTATTTCGTTCAATTGTTGCAGGCCGGTGTAACGACCAGCGACGCCATCGTCCAGTTCGATGCTGCCTGCAACCAGAATCCGATCGTTACGTATCAATGGCAAGTGTTGTACTCCGCGTTGTCCGCAGAACCGGAGCGTAACACGCAACTCGACCTTTCGTGGACGTTGACCACCTGGGGCCCGGCCCCACAGCTCTCCGAGCACGGTGCAACATCCTGGATCGCCACCCTTGACCTGTCGGTCAGTGGGGCAGATCAAAACGCTGTTTTTTGGGAATATCGCGGCACGCAGTTCGAACCTTTATCTGCCAACCGGCTGATCGTGTTTGGCCGCGGGCCTTGCGAACCGGCCACGGCAGTGGTCAGCGTCACGTCGGGCGGCACGTCGGTGATTCGTGAGCTTGTGCTCGTCTCGCCACTGTGCAGCAAGCAGGCCAGTACCGGGCCTGAGGATGCAGAAGCCTGTATCCCACAAGCAACCGTACAAGAAGATGCCGTGTGCCGGAATGGGCCAGGAACGGTCTATGACGTGGTCACGGCGTACAAAACCGGGCAGGTCTTGATGCTCGACGGGCGCGACAGCGCGGCCTCGTGGTTATGGGTACTCATGCCCAGTTCACAACGGCACTGCTGGATAGCTGCCGAGTTACTGGCGATCCGTTGCGGCGTAGACGATTTACCCATCGAGAAAGCGCCACCCACACCGGCCGGCGTACCACGCGCACCGACGCCAACGGCAACCCTATCGCCAGCGCCTGGCGAAACACCAGGAACAGCATCACCGGGTTAACCTTTGCGGGGGCTAACCTACAACCGAAAATCATGAAAACCACATCGTTTCATCGCGCCTTTTCCTGGCCGGAAAAGGCTTGGTTTGTTGCTTTTGTTGCGTTGGCTTTCCTTCCCTTTTTGGGCGCGCTGCGTTTTTATCGAGATGACTGGTATTACATCCTCGATGGCGCCTACGGAGGGGCCTCGATCTTCCACACCATGTTCAGCATCGACCGGCCGTTGCGCGGGTACGTCTTCGAATGGCTTTACAGTGCGTTTGGGCAAAACCCGCTCCCTTACCATCTGACCGTACTGGCCGGGCGCATCCTGGCCGGCCTGAGCGCGTTGTGGTTGTTTCGCCTGCTGTGGCCGCAGGCACGTCGAGCCACCTGGTGGATGGCAGCATTGTTTGCCCTCTATCCGGGCTACCTGTGGTGGCCGGCCGGGGTAGAGTATGCACCGATGATGATAAGCCTGGCACTACAGGTGTTCTCGTTTGCATGCAGCCTCGCAGCCTGGAAGGCACCGGCACGCCGGCAGCAAATGGCGTTGGGGCTGGCAGCCATAGCCTCGGGGTGGGCTTATCTCGGCCTGGTCGATTACGCCATCGGGATGGAACTGCTCCGCCTGGCCTGTTTCTTCCTGCTGGCAGGGCAACAGGGCCTTGGCGCCCAGGCTGCTTTTCGGGCGGCGCTGCGGGCATGGGCGCCTTATGCCGTGATCCCGGCAGGATTCTTGTTCTGGCACAGTTTTCTTTTTGAAAACCTGCGCCCGGATACCGATCTCGGCCAGCAGGTGGGGAAACTGTTCCAGTCCCCCGTAAACGTTGGGCTTTGGTGGCTCGTCCGTTGGGTACAAAGCGCTTTCAACGGTGCTTTCCTGGCGTGGGGTGAGCCTTTACGTATGAGTTGGCAAGGCTTGCGGCTGCGGGAGATTCTGATCAGCCTGGGCTGCGGCCTGCTAGGGACCGGCCTGCTGTGGATCGTGCAAAGCAGGCCGGGCAGGTCCACACCGGCAGAATCCAACCCTGCCTGGGCCAGGCAAGCGCTGATCGTTGGCTGCATGGGGCTTTACGGAGGCATCTGGCCGGTCGTCATAGCCAATCGCAGCATCCAGTTTGAGAACTTCTCTCACTACGCGCTGCCGCTTTCGATCGCCGCGGCGTTGATCGCCGGAGGCGTTATTGGCTTGCTCCGCAATGTCTACATTCGGCAGCTGGCCATACTGGGGCTGATCGGGCTGGCCTTCGCCACGCACGCCGCACGCGCCCAGCAGGTACTCGCCGAAGAGCGCGAGATCGGCGAATTCTGGTGGCAGATGAGCTGGCGGGCGCCGGATATGCAGCCGGGGACGACCTTCGTGGTGAATTACCCGACTGTTCGCTACGGTGAAGACTGGGACGTTGCGTGGGGACCGGCGAATCATCTGTACGCCGGTGGGCAGATCGAGAACGGGCAGGTACACTACCGGCTATCGGCCCTGCCCCAATCACGCCAGGCCATCCTGGAAGCGCTCAGCGGGCAGGATCGGCCCTGGACGTACCGCAGCCACGGGGCGAAAATTCACGCGCGTCAACTCGTGGTGGCCAGCCAGCCAGCCGCCGGTTCGTGCGTGCACGTTTTCGATGGGAGCCTGCCGTGGTTTTCAACCCAGGAAAGCGAGCAGATCATCCTGCTGGCGCCGGCCTCGCGACAGGACATGATCCTTACCGAAGGACAGGCACACGTTCCTGCCGCGCTGGCTTTTGGGCCGGAACCGGAACACGGCTGGTGTTTTTACTTTCAAAAGGCCAGCCTGGCCTTCCAGCGCCAGGACTGGGATGCGGTGACTTCGCTGGCGCAGGAAGCGTTACAAAAGGGCTTCCGGCCCGTGGACCGTTCGGAATGGTTTCCTTTTCTCATGGCTTATGCAATCACTGATCGGCCGCAAGCAATCGCCGAAACGGCCACGCGCATCAACGATTCACCGTACCTGCAACAACAAGCCTGCAAGTTGCTGCAAAACCTGGCGCAGCAGGGTTTTTCTCTTTCACGGGAAGTACAAACACAGATCGACGAGCTTTTCTGCCCTTGACAGATGGCTTCGAAGGCTTATAATTACTACTAATTTTGTCATAAATATACCTTCTTGGGAGTATCCATGTTTACTTGCATGTGTCTGAGGCGGGGAGCGTAAGCCACCGCCTCGTCTGAAAGCAATCGAACCAACAGCAGACGAAGGGTGGCCCGCAGCCCCGCGAAACCGAATTTCAGGTTTTTGCGAGCGGTCTTGGCCGCCCTTTTTGTTTGTCTGTTGGTTTTGTGTTTAATCTGGCAAGCGGTATTCGTTATCGGTGATTCGATGTTGTGCCTTGTGTGATGTGTTCGATCGATCAATTAAGAATTGCAAATAACGAGTAAAAAAAACATGGACACCTTCCTACCTGCCTACGCTCCTGCGATCATGCAACCGGCGGCGCCCGCAAGCCTTACGCTGGAGGCTGTCGTTGGCAATACACCCCTCATCCAACTTCGCCGCGTGACGGCTGGCCTGCCGGCCAGCGTGCGGGTTTTCGCCAAAGCCGAGTGGTTCAACCCAGGTGGCTCGGTAAAAGATCGGCCGGCGCTCAATATCCTGCGCACGGCGCTCGCCGAAGGGAAACTCCCCGCCGGCCGGCGCTTGCTCGACTCGACATCGGGGAATATGGGTATCGCTTACGCCACCTTTGGCGCGGCGTTAGGCGTCCCGATAACGCTCGCCATTCCGGCCAACGCCAGCCCGGAACGGATCGCCATCCTGAGGGCGTTGGGGGCCGAACTGCTGCTCACGGACCCATCCGAAGGGTCGGACGGCGCCATCCGCTTCGTGCGCCAGCTCGCTGCCGAACGGCCCGAACGTTACTGGTACGCCAACCAATACGACAACCCGGCCAACTGGCTGGCGCACTACGCCAGCACCGGCCCGGAAATCGTACAGCAAACCGGCGGAGACGTGACCCACTTCGTCGCCGGCCTGGGCACGTCGGGCACGCTCACCGGAACCGGGCGCTACCTGAAAGAATACCATCCTGCCATTCAATTGGTGGCCGTGCAGCCTGCCCTGCCTTTCCACGGGTTGGAGGGCCTCAAGCACATGCCCACATCGATTCAACCGGAGATTTACAACCCGGCCCTGCCCGACGATACCATAGAAGTCGAAACCGAGGCCGCCTACGAAATGGTAGGCCGCCTGGCGCGGGAGGAAGGCCTCTTCGTGGGAATTTCCGCCGGGGCGGCGGCCGTGGCTGCACGGACGATTGCGGCAGGCCTGGAAGAAGGCACGGTCGTAACGCTTTTCCCCGACGCGGGCTACAAGTATTTGAGCGAGAAGGAACTATGGAAGTGAGCGGTTCGCAGCAAGAAGGAACGTTGTTAGCGATTACGGCACAGCTCCTGCACGATCTTCATACCCACGTCGAGGCGGCTTATCCCGGCGAGGGGGCGGGCTTTCTGCTCGGAAACGACGGTGGTAGCCGGCGTACCGTCACAGCACTTGTCAAGCTGGAAAACGCCCGCGAGGAAAAAGCGCGCAGTAACCGCTTCTTATTGACGCCGGGCGATTATGCGTTTGGCGAAGACGAAGCCGATCGTCTCGGCCTGACCCTATTGGGCGTCTTTCATTCCCATCCCGACTGTCCTAACGTCCCATCCGAGTACGATCGTGAGTGGGCCATGCCTTGGTTTTCTTACATCATCACGCGGGTCGATGACTGCAAAGCCGTCAGCGACCGTTCGTGGCGCTTGTTGGAAGATCGCGGTGCGTACGAAGAAGAAAAACTGGTGATTGGGTAACGGTCTGGTGAATGTCTCGATTGCTTGATCCACGATAAAACGTTTATGAACAACTCATCCATCCTCATCGATCATACTGCGATGAAAGTCAGCCAGATGGCAATTATCGCCCTCAATATCCTGGCTTTCGTGCTCAACGCCCCCTGGCTGGCAGCAGCCGTGACGGGCGTCATGCTGCTTGGCACGGTTGCAGGCGTACCCGGCTTTGGGTTCATTTACCGCTACGCGCTCAAGCCGCTCGGCCTGGCCAAGGCCCACGTTATCGAAGACAATCCCGAACCGCATCGCTTCGCACAGGGTTTTGGCGCGCTCGTGATGCTGCTTGGAACGCTGGCGCTCTACGGGGCCATGCCTTTACTCGGCTGGAGCCTGGTGTGGCTGGTCACTGCCCTGGCGGCTTTGAACGCCCTTGGCGGTTTCTGCGCCGGGTGCTTCGTGTACTACTGGCTGGCCCGCTTCCATGTACCGGGGTTTCGCAAGCACCCGCCTGCGGGAACGTTTCCCGGAATGAGGCCGGGATAGGGTTTGCAACCGGCCAGCGGAGATTTGACCATGTTTACTGACGATATTTTCCCCCGCCTGCTTGCGGCCGTGCTGATCATCGGTGCGGGTACCTTTGGCTGGTGGCTGTCCAACCGCCTGCTCCTGCGCCGCGCCCGGCAAAACACGCTGCCGCAGGAATCCGGCGGCGTCCCGTCTCTTCTGTATTTCACCACGGCGACCTGTGCGCCCTGCAAGACCTTCCAGCGCCCGGCCATCGAGCGCCTGAAACAAACGCTCGGTGGCTGCCTGAACGTAGTCGAAATCGACGCCACAGCACAACCCGAACTGGCCAGGCAGTGGGGGGTACTCAGCGTGCCGACGACATTCGTTCTCGATGGGCAGGGCACACCCCGGCACGTCAACCACGGCCCGACGGGTGCAGAAAAGCTGCTGCAACAGATCAAAGAAATAAGTTGATGGAGGCGCAAGGAATGCCTTCATCGGCCTGTAAACTATCCCTGTTTGAAAAGGAATCATCTCATGAAAATCGCATCGAACGTCACAGAACTGATCGGGAATACCCCCCTGGTCAAGATCAACCACCTGGCCGAAGGCGCTGCCGCCACGGTGGTCGCCAAGCTGGAGTTCTACAACCCGGCGCACAGCGTCAAGGACCGCATTGGGTTCTCGATGATCGAAGCCGCTGAGAAATCGGGAGTGCTGACGAAAGGCAAGACCATCGTCGAGCCGACCAGCGGGAACACCGGCATTGCCCTGGCCATGGTCGCTGCTGCCAAGGGCTACAAGTGCATCCTGACGATGCCCGAAACGATGAGCAAAGAGCGGCGCACGCTGCTGCGCGCCTACGGCGCAGAACTGGTTCTAACTCCCGGCCCCGAGGGTATGGGTGGGGCCATTCGGAAAGCGGAGGAAATTGCCGCGTCCGAACCCGGAAAATATTTTCTTCCGCAGCAGTTCGAAAACCCCGCCAACCCCGAAATCCACCGCAAGACCACGGCTGAAGAAATCTGGCACGACACCGACGGGCAGGTCGATTTTCTCGTCTCCGGCATCGGTACGGGCGGCACCATCACCGGCGTGGGTGAAGTGATCAAGGCACGCAGGCCGGACTTCAAAGTCATCGCCGTGGAACCGGATGCATCGCCGGTGCTTTCGGGCGGGCAAAAGGGGCCACACCCGATCCAGGGCATCGGCGCCGGTTTCGTCCCGGCGGTGCTCAACACGCAAGTCTACGACGAGATCGTGCGCGTCAAAGCGGAGGATGCCTTCGAGATCGCCCGCCGTATGGCCAGCGAAGAAGGCCTGCTGGTGGGGATTTCGTCGGGCGCCGCTACCTGGGCGGCCCTGCAAGTGGCCAGGCGGCCCGAAAACGCCGGCAAGCTGATTGTCGTGATCATTCCTTCGTTCGGTGAGCGTTACCTGAGCACGGCGCTGTTTGCAAATCTGGCCGACTGATCCATCATGCATGAAACGTGATGCGTGAGGAGCTTTTCACACATCACGTTTCACGATTTTCTCCGGGGTGGGACTATGTTTCGAACGATTAAAAACGATATTGACTCGGTGTTTGAGCGTGACCCAGCCGCACGCAGCACGCTGGAAGTTTTGGTGTGTTACGCCGGCCTGCACGCCGTGTGGGGGCACCGCCTGGCGCACAAACTGTGGCGGCACAACCTGTGCCTGCTGGCACGCGGCCTGTCGCAATTGATGCGCGGGTTGACGGGCATTGAAATTCATCCCGGCGCGACGATCGGACCGCGATTCTTCATCGATCACGGCATGGGTGTCGTGATCGGGGAGACGGCGGAAATCGGCGCCGATGTAACCCTCTACCACGGCGTCACCCTGGGCGGCACGAGCCTCAACAAGGGCAAGCGCCACCCGACCCTGGGCGACCGCGTCGTTGTCGGGGCGGGCGCCAAAGTGCTCGGGGCGATCACCATCGGTGCAGACAGCCGCATTGGAGCGAATGCGGTGGTGGTCAAGTCGGTGCCGGAGAACTCCGTCGTCGTAGGCGTGCCCGGGCAGAACATCGCCCGCAGCAAGCCCCACACGGCGCGTGATGCGCCCGATCTCAACCACACCACGCTGCCCGATGCCGTCGGCACGGCGATTAAGTCGCTGCTGGAACGCGTCGAGACCTTGGAGCAGCAGTTGGACGGCCACGAGATCGTCCATCCACACCTGCACAAGCCGGTTGGCAACCTGTGGATGGGAGAAGATTTTTCGATATAAGAGCAAGCGGTACATATTCAGGAGACTCTGTATGCCTACGATCAAAATTCCTACCCCCCTGCGCGCCTACACCAGCGGCCAGGCGGAAGTCCAGGTTAACGGTGCAACCCCTGGCGAAGCTCTGCAAAGCCTGGTAACGCAGTTCCCACCGTTAAAGCAGCATCTCTATAACGGCGAGAGCTTGCGTCCCTTCGTTAACCTATTCTTGGGCCAGGACAATATCAAGGATTTGCAAGGATTGGAGACCCCGCTGCCACCGGATGCGCAGTTGCGCCTGATCCCGAGCATTGCGGGCGGGACGTTGGGCCTTCTCGCCTCGTGCGCCACGCTTGCATACCGGACGTCGGGACACCGCATAGAGGAATCCGTATGACTCTGCCCGATCTTTCCCGCCAAGAAATCCTGCGTTACTCACGCCACCTGCTGATCCCGGAGGTGGGCCTGGAAGGGCAGCGCAAGCTCAAGGCTGCCGCCGTCCTGGTGATCGGCACGGGCGGGCTTGGTTCGCCGGTGGCGCTTTACCTGGCTGCGGCCGGCATCGGCCGTCTGGGCCTGGTCGATTTCGACATCGTCGACGAGACCAACCTCCAGCGCCAGGTGATCCACGGCACAGCGACCGTCGGTGAGTTGAAGGTCGAAAGCGCGCGGCGGCGCTTGCTGGACTTGAATCCCGATATCCAGGTGGATACGTACAACGAGCCGTTCACATCGGAAAACGCCCGTCGCATCGCTGCTGGCTACGACATCCTGCTCGACGGCACCGACAACTTCCCCACGCGCTACCTGACCAACGATTTGTGCGTGCTGACCGGCAAACCGAACGTTTACGGCTCGATCTTCCGCTTCGACGGGCAGGTCAGCGTCTTCGATGCCCGGCGCGGCCCATGTTACCGCTGCCTGTTTCCTGAGCCGCCGCCGCCGGGCCTGGTGCCCTCATGTGCGGAGGGCGGTGTACTGGGTATCTTGCCAGGCACGATCGGCACCTTACAGGCTACCGAAGCCATCAAGCTGATCTTGGGCATCGGCGAACCGCTGATCGGCAAGCTGCTGCTCTATAACGCCCTCGAGATGAGCTTCGACTTCGTCAAGCTCAAGAAGAATCCCAACTGCAAGGTCTGCGGCCCGAACCCGACCGTGACCGACTTGATCGACTATTACGAATTTTGCGGCGTGCCAGGGCTTGACCACGAAAGCGGTTCCGCCGGAGGTGAGCGCGACATCAGCCCGCGTGCGCTGGCCGAGCGCCTGCAAGGCAGCAACCCGCCCTTCTTGCTCGACGTGCGTGAGCCACACGAGTTAGAAATCTCCGCCATCGAAGGGGCCACGCTGATCCCGTTGGGGCAGTTGGCGTCGCGCCTTTCCGAACTCGATACGGCCCAGGAAATGGTCGTTTTCTGTAAAGCGGGCACACGCTCGGCGCGCGCCCTCGAACTGTTGGTATCGGCCGGCTTCCGCAAAGTCCAAAACCTCGAAGGCGGCATCAACGCCTGGGCCGAGGAAGTGGACAGCCGGTTGCCGGTTTATTGAACGTTGCACAGTTGTTTGAAACGCGCCGGGGGGTGCTTCCGGCGCGTTCCGAACAACTGGTCATCGATCCAAGACTTCAATCGTTCCCCTGCTTCCATCCACCCGGATTCGCTGTCCGTCTTTGAGCCGCGTGGTGGCCTGGTGGACGCCGACGACTGCCGGGATGCCGTATTCGCGCGCCACCACCGAACCGTGCGTCATCATCCCGCCGACTTCCATCACCAGGCCGCCGGCAGCCAGGAAGAGCGGCGTCCAGGCCGGGTCGGTACCCGGGCAAACAAGGATTTCGCCCGGCACCAGCTGCTCGCTGTGCGGGTCGCGGATGACGTGCACGATCCCTTCAACCACACCCGGGGAAACCGGGCTGCCCGCGATGGCGCCGCCCTGGCTTGCAGATGCAAGCACCCCATCGTAAAAGGCGCGCCCGTCACTGAGCAGCACGCGTGGCACACGCTTGCGGCGCATCTCACGTTCGTAAACAGCAAGGCGTTGGGCGACGAGGGGCTTGATCTCCTTGCCCAGTTTCTCTTCCAACAAGCGCCGGTTTTCCTGGGTAAGGTGCGGGGAAGGCAGGTTTTGCGCCAGGTTTTGCAGTTCTGCGAGATGCAAAAAGAAAACGTCCTCGGCACTCGCCAAGATACCTGCCGTCACCAGGTCCCGTCCACTTTCCAGTAACACCTGGCGCTGAATTCCCATTGCACGAATGAAAGTAAATTTGGGCGTCTCACGCAGACCGGTCAAGGCGCGTACACGGGCAACCAGCTTACGCGCCAGGTGCGCCTTGAAAGCGCCAAAGCGTGTCTGGTGGAACATTGCGAGCAGGCGTTCTTCGGCGGCGGCGGCAGCAGCCTCCCCACGGCGGAAGACAGCTTCCGGCGAGGCAGCTTCATCTTCAATCTGCAAGTAACTTTTCAAAACCTGGAACAAGCCGGTCGGATCGTCACGCCAGCGCGGGCGGCCCAGATCGATCTCGGCAACACCACGCACCCCGTAGATTGAAAGGAAGTCGGCCACTGCTGCCTGGGCGGTGGCGGGGAGTTTTGCCGTTAGGTATTCGCCCGCCAGTGCGGCAGCTCCGTTCTCTGCAAAGTGCGCTGCGGCCACCGCATCGGCCTGGATCGTGCGAGCGGTGTGCCAGAGGGCCAGATCCATTTCGGTGGTGACGTTGTGTGGCAGGCCGCGCGTCAATTCGAGTGCGGTGGCATACCCCTGGGGGAAACCGGATGCCATGCGAATGAGCAGTTGAAACGGGATCTGCCCACTTACCACCGCCGGCAACAGGCAACCTGTAAGGAGAGAGGGCGTTGCCAGGAAGGGCTGCCGGGTTATATCGATGCGTTCTTGTAGGGTGCGCGCTGCTGCGGCAGAACTCGCCACGTCGCTCAAAAAAGCTGCAACGATTTTCTGAATACGTTTACGGCCGGCAGCCGGGTTTGCCAGGTTGCGCAGGCTGTTGAACAAGATTGGCAACAAAAGCCGCCCCAGGCGCAGGAAGATCGCCGGGCGAAACGTTCCGCCTTGGAGGCGCGGATCGTTCAGGATACTTGGCAGGGCCTGAACGCTGCCGGGTTCGATAGCGCCAAAAGCAAACGCAAAGATGCGGCGCCCAACCGGGTTACGCAGAATCGTTGTCACATTGATCCACAAACGCTCCCCAGCTACCAACAAGGCGCGCTGCGAATCACTCGTCATCGACATGCCCAAAAAGTGCCCAACGATTGCGGGGACGTCCCGAAAAACATCACGCCCCATGGGCGTCATCGGATCGAGCATACCCTGCACGGCGCCGAAAGAGATACCTACCAACAATTCCCCAGGTTGTGCGCCCGGCAAAGCCGGGAAGAGGGAAGTAATTGGGCGGGACTGGACGACGTAGAGCCTGCCGCCTGCGAAGGCCCATTCCATGTCTTGCGGCTCGCCAAAGGCGGTTGCGGCCTGCTGCCCCAACTGCGCCAGCGCCAAGATGTGCTCATCAGGTAGCGCTTGGCGCTGCGAGAGGTCTTCGTGCACCGTTTGCGTGCCCCCTTCGACATGCCTATGGATGGTCAACGCCTTGGATCCCAAGCCCTTGCTCGTGATCGTGTCGTTTTCTACCACGTAGTGGTCCGGCTCTACTTGTCCTGAAACCAGGGCCTCGCCCAGGCCCAATGTGGCATCGATCACCGTCTCTGTACGTTTGCCCGTCAACGGGTTGGCCGTGAACAGCACGCCAGAAGCTTCGCTGGCCACCATCTGCTGCACCACCACCGCCAGCAAGACACCCTCTTGCCCGATCCTGTTGTGTGCCCGATAGCCGATGGCTCGCGCCGTCCACAAGCTCGCCCAGCAGCGTACCACCGCATCCAGCAAGGCCGCTTCGCCGGCGATATTCAAGTACGTGTCTTGCTGCCCGGCAAACGACAGATCCGGCAGGTCTTCGGCCGTGGCCGACGAACGGACCGCAACGCCCTCACCCTTATCCCCGATAGAGGAGGGGCCGAGAGGGTGGGATAGCTGCCGGTAAGCATCCAGAATTTCACCCGCCAACGCGGCAGGAACCTGGCCTTGCTGAAACTTTTGGCGGATTTGGGCCGAGGCAGCTTCGAGCGAGGCCGGATCATCGAAACGAGTCCCTGCCAACACCTGGTGGATGGTTTCACCGAGGCCATTTGCCGCTACAAAGGCCCGGTAACCATCGGTCGTAACCACAAACCCCGGCGGTACCGGCATCCCGGCATGGATCAGCGCTCCCAGGTTGGCCCCTTTTCCTCCGGCCAATGCCAGATCAGTTCGTTGCAATTCGGATAGCGGTTTGATGAAAAACATAGGGCCTCCAAAAATCAAGTAGTAGAAGAAAAATACAGTACCAGGCCGCTCATGACAACGCGGCGCAATTCGTTTGGCCGGCAGCCCGGCCATGGCGGCAAACGCCGTACGAGTAGAACGCCGGATAGAAGGAAAAGCTTGTCGATCATTCGCAGCCCCTTCGGACCGACCGTTCGGTCGGGAATCCGGGTAAAAAAATTCCTGGAACAGCTATGCTTCGAAATATCAACCACTAACGAGCATCAATACCGCGGAAAAACACATCCAGTAACAATTCTGCGGCCTGTTCAGGAGATTGAAAACGCTCCCCTGAAGTATAGGCCATGGCAAACGTGCCCTGGATCATGATCATGAACACGCGTGTTGCCTGTAAGGGATCGACCGGTCGAAAAATACCCTGCTCGCTGCCAAGCTGGATAGCTTCGGATAACAAGGCCAGGTAGTCCTTCAAAAACAAACGGAACTGTTGTTGGATTTCGTCACGGGCACGCGGCACTTCCCGGCGGGCGATTTGCATCACATCTGCCGATTCGAGCAGAAAACGCGTACTCGATTGAGCAGCGACCTCGATGCGGCGGCGCGGTTCCTTCTCTCTCCGGACGGCCGCCAGCGCATCGTTCATTTGACCCAGGTTTTGCTCGAGCAGGGCCATCACAATGGCTTGCTTTTCAGGAAAGTGATGATAAATCGTCGCCTTGCCAATGCCAATCGTCTCAGCGATCTGGCGTATGGAAGTGGCCGTGTATCCTTGTTCGACAAAAAGGCGGCGGGCAGTTTGCAAGATGTTTAGATAGGTTTTAGATGTCATCGTGGCGCTCCACTCTAACCAACCGACCGGCCGGTCGGTTACCACGTAGGAGTGTACACCGTTTTTTCCAAAAGGTCAACCTCTACAGGGCAGCAAACGGAACGCGCTGCGGATCAGCGTTTTGTTAGAATTCTTTACCGTGGCGCGATCACCGTTGACGCATTGCGGGCGGCGGGGTATGATGAAAAGACCAGGCCGGCCGGGTGCGTCGCTGTTGATGGCGACTTTGTCGCCATCATCCAGAGGAAAGTCCGTACTCCGCAGAGCACGGTGCCGGGGAAATCCCGGCTAGGCGTGAGCTTAGGGATCGGGCCACAGAAACAGGTAGCCGGTCTCCGTGAGGAGGCACGGTCATAGTGAAAAGGTAAGGTAAGAGCTTACCGGCGCGGGTGGTAACATCCGCGGCCAGGCAACCCCCACCGGGAGCAAGGCCAAGCAGAGGCAAGGAACTGCTCGTTCCATTCGAGCCTCGGGTAGGCTGCATAGATAGATGACCACCGGCAGCGGCGCTCGATGAGCGTTGCCTGTTACAGAATGCGGCTTATAGGCCGGCCTGGGATAACTTTGCACTTTACCAATTGGATTGTTGGTCAAAAATGCGGCCATTATCGATTTCCTCGTGCAAGAGGGTGGTAACGCTGGTAGGTGGCACGGCGAGAATCTACATCATCGGGTGCGTAGTATAGTTCGGTCGTGCGTTCATCGCGGTGACGCAGGAATTCGCGCACTTCATCGAGCGATGCGCCCCCCTTTTTTAATTCCTGAGCCACAGTAGGTCGCATACGACGGGGATAAACATTGCGCAAGCCTAAGCTTTCGGCCAAAGCCCGCGTCGCGTGATGGACATTGCGCCGTTCCCATGGCGTTCCGTTTGGATGAATGAACAGGTAATCATCCCAACGAAGATTCTCCACATAGCGGCTCAGAGGTTCCAGCATTTCGGGCGGAATGGGAATAAACTGCGAACGGCCAGCCTTTGGCATCACCAACCGGATCGTTTGCAGATCCAAATCAACATCCCGAACGCGCATACTCGCAATTTCCCCTGGTCGAAGGGCGTTATGGCCCAAAAAGCCGAGCGCCAGGGCGATCTGATAGCGCTGACGCTGATAATAAAACCGCCGTGAAAGCAGTTTGGTAAGGTGCTCGGTGGCAACGGGTTCAGACAAGTTGATGGGTTCACCTCCTGCTTCATGCAACAAGGTGTTGACATGCTTGATGTACTTATGCTTCTTCAAAGGGAAACCCTCGTCTGTAGAAAACAGCAGTGCACAATCAGGCAGCATGTTCCTGGACAAACGACTGTAGTCGCATGCCATACGGATGATCTGATTGCTATATGGAAAACCATACTTGAAAGTAAAAGATATGAGGCCTACAAAGATGCCCAAGAAAAATTTAACAGCAATGCACTTCAGATCGCAACAGCACAAATTAGCAAAGCCACAAGCATACCCCAGGAACCCTTAGAATATCCAACATGGTTACAAACATACGCTTTGCAGGATGTTTTCAGTGAAGGGGGCGCAATCTCGTTGGCGGATGCGGGACATTACTTTCGCCTAATTCGACAAAAGGCTAATAAGAAGTTAATTGATCTTCAGGAACCTCTGCAAATCTCCCGAAACGCTCTTGGACGTATCGAGAATGGAAAAATCGAAAGGATTCGGTTTAGTGATATTGTAAGAATTGATCAATTGCTTGAGGAAAATGGCGGGATTCTTTCGATGTTTTGGGCGGCATTTGAATATCATGCAGGTGTTGAGGCCATTGCTCTATCTTATGACGCGTTACCTTACAATGAGAAGCAAGGTGCAACACCAGTTTTAAGCGAATCAAACTTTAGCATTACTCCTTTCCAGGATACATTACTAAGAATTTCAAGATGGTATTTTGACTTTGAAATTGAACACAGCACACGTTATTGGATCGATCAAGAGCGTCGAAAATGGGAGCAAATAGCTGGTTCAAGGGGGCTGTACGGCGAAATTTCGCCTGAAAAATACGGCATTACATATCTGTTTAATAAAGCCTGGGAAATCTTGTTACCTGACATTTATCTGTTGGCAGAAAACGTTAACAAAGGGATATCCGCCGAATCAAGAGATATTTGGTCCATCTTTTTGGATTCCTTATCAAGGGATATAGTTTTTGAATCATTGCGCAAGGATATGCTCAGATACACCGACGACTTAGACTTTGTAAGCGCAGTGCGTTCTCAGATGAAAAAGGCCTACTGGACTAATAAAGACCTAGAAGGCAAGCTAGCACACTACATCAGCGAACACTACCCGGACTTTTATGAACTTCTATAAAGAAATGGTTCCCGCTGGCCCGTCAAAATATTCACCCACTCGGCCAGGTTTCCTGCCAGCACCCCCTTCAACACCTTGCCGTAGTAAGTGCAGTGCACCCGCTCGCACTCCTTGATTGCGCTTTGATAGCCCTGGCCGATTGCGGGATTTCTGAAAACGGCCAGCACCACCGGAAAGGCATCCGTTTCCCACTGCCTGGGCCAGACATCCGTTCGAGATGCTCGCTCGTACTGCCTGAACTTTTTCCATGCATGGATGGGGGTGTTTTCATCGTGATATTCAAGCAGAAAGTCCTTCTGCTTCCCATCCCTTTTCAATTTCAACATGGCATCCGGCTCCAAAAGCACTTCGCCGTCCTTCTGCAAGGTGGCATCCTGATGGCTCAACCACGCCACCGACCAGCCCAGGCTGCGGGCAAAGGCCGAGAAGCGCAGCACAATCTCGTTGCGCAGCAGGTCGTGGAGCGTGCGCTGCAGCGTATAGCCCAGGTAGCCGGTGAGCGGCGGCCGGCCGTGGCGCTGTTTGGCGATCTCGATGCCCACCGGGCCGAGAGTGTACAGCGACGTCTCCTCGCCGGGCAGGCCGAGATCGC
>JBMOLU010000018.1:0-18222 GCA_049325275.1 Chloroflexota bacterium | reverse complement strand
TCAAGGCTCACGATATGATCCAGGACGGCAAAGATGTGAAGGCCGTTTTCGATTCCTTATTCTCAAAACAACTCGTCCAGGCCGCTACCGGCTTGGCTTTATGATTTCAAAATACAACAGTCGAGAAGTTTATACTTGACGCAAGCGTGTTGTCTACCACCAACTACTATTCTCCCATAACTTATATGCGTGTAGTTTCCTTGTCGGGCAACAAGATTAAACATCATTTCACAGAATTCCGGTGTGGGTTCCGGTTCCATTTTTTCTATGGATATATTCAGTGCCTCGTTTTCACCATTATGGAATGCAATCTCAACACCTGGCACGTAACCCATTTTTAGCAACATCATTATTGATGGCAGGATTGGTATCCGCTCTTTATCAAGATACCATTCATCTGGAATGGCAATTTCTATGTTGTATTTTTTGTCTTTATATGTCTTCATAACAAAGTACGCATGAATGTAGCCCGCCCAACCAGGGATTAACTGACCATTTTTCTGCTCATAATGGATGCCGAAAATCACACTGTCTGCTTTTATTATAGCCCCAATCTCAATATCCCATTGCTCAGTAGCAAACACAACAAAAAAAGTGGCGGCAGGTATTCTTCCTCGCCACTTTTGCTTGGCCGGAACAGTTACTTCGCCACAGCCTGCATCGCCAAAACCGCCTGGCTCAGCTCGTCCATGTGGCGTTCACAAAGCGTAATGCACTGGGTGAAATTCGAGTGCTTGATTCGCAACTCGAAAACGATGGCGCTCACTCGCTCGGTATGCCGGCAGCAGTTGCAGGTAGTGAACGAATCTTCTACTGGCTTGATTTCGATTTTTCGTGCAGGATTGATGCTCATGGGGCGAGTCCTTTCAGGCACCATGTTATGGGGGTGTGCCAGGAAGTCAAGGCAGGGTTTGCTTTAGACCGCCCACCCGCCGTCACCGTTGCGATGCGCAACCTTGCGGATATAGGTATCGCTGCAACCAATCAGTTCGGCGAGCTTTGTAGACGGTAACAGCCGGGCTTCGGGTTGGTTCTGAAAGAGCGCAACCAGGCGTTCTTTCGCCGTCACCGGTTGCGCTTCTGGTTGGGTTTGGGGTTCTGGATTCGCCACAACCGGTTCGGTTTGGGTTCGTTTTCTGCCACCTGGGTGGCGAACATCTGCCAAAACCGTCTTGTGATGCGCCCGCACCGCCACCGTAGCGTTACTGGATAGCACCAGAAAGACGAACAGAATCGGGGCGTAACGGGCGGCCTGGGGGAAAGTATCCAACACCACCGTCAGCGCCAGCACGACGAAGGCGTACACCCCCACGATGCTCCCTGCAACCAGCAGCAGCTTGCGTTCTGCTTTGGTGCGGTACAGATACAGCAGCAGGTTCGTGCTGCTGATGCCGTTGGTCTCGATGATGGCGGCCGAGATAAGCGCTTGCGGCCAGCCCCAGCCAAGTTGCTCCCGCGTGGCATTGAAAACCAGCCAGGCGGTGATCACCGGCGTGATCCATGGACCAAGCGCGAAAGCTGCGTTGACCAGGCGCGTCTCGGTGATCTTCGGCATCTCCGGGAATTTGATGCGGGTTTTGCGTTTCATGCTTGTCACCTATCTCATGATGGCCGGCATGTAAACGTAGTAAAACTCGTCCAGCGGGTCCCATGGGCCGCCATGCTCGTGGCATGGGTCCGGGTAGTCCGGCGCCCAGGGCCGGCAGGTCGGTTCTGCGCCCGGCGGCGGGTAAGCTTCGGCCGTGCTGGCTGGCCCGGTAGCGGACACGAACCAGGATACCAGCAGGACGGTGAGCGCAGCCACGGCAGCGCCGGTTTTTGAAAGTGTTTTCTCGTTCGCATGAGCTTTCATCTTTTTTTCTCCGTTTTCGGCCGGTAGGCCACGAATGAATGCGCCGATTTCTTCAATCGTCTTCGGTGAACTCGAGCGTTACCATCTCCCAAGCACGACGAACAGCGCGCCAGCCGCCAGCGAAACAGCCACAATCACTGCGTAACGCAGGCGCAGGAACAGGCGGTTGGCGGCAAAGCTGCGCTCGACCCAGGCGTCGAAAAGCTCGGTGGGACCCCAGTAGCTGCCTTCTTCGCCGCCCCGCGGGAAGGGGATAAGAACGGCCAGGCAAAAGCCGCTGATAACGCCGCTGAGAAAGTTTTGTAGATCAATCATGGTTTACTGCTTTCAGCAGGCCGAGCAGCCACACGAGCGGGACGAGCAGTGCACCGATACATCCGGAAGATTTCGCCATCTCCCGTTTGCTCTGCCAGATTGCCCGGTTGATTTCGGCCCACTCACCCATCTCGTCCTGATCTTTCCGTACGACGCCGTACGATGGCGTACGCCATTTCGTACGTACGACGGCGTACGACGGCAAAAACCGCGTTTATTTGATGCCCAACTCGGTGGGGGAGGGGGGATTTCCCTCCGCGATGCGCTTCATCAGCGGCCAGCCGCGTTCGTCTGTCAGTTCGGCTCCCAACGTGTGTGCGCGCTCGTTCTTCCACCGGGCGAATCCGTTCTCGATCAGCCAGTTCCTGAACTTGTACCATTCAGGTTTCGTGACCCCGCGCTTGCCCTCACCGGCCCACTCGCCATCGGTGAGCGGGTTGGCGCTTTCATCTGCCGCGGCCAGGCCGGTGGCGTATTCGGCGAAAACCGGCAGGATTTTCATGATCGTCTCGTCGGCCTTGCTGCGGATGATGCTGTTGCGGGAAGGCGACGAGACTTCGATGGTCGTAGGACACGCAGGCGCAAATTCGAGTTCTGTCTCTCCGGCGTCGTATGTTTCGAAGACAACCGGCTTGGGGTTTTTCACGTCATCGAGCACTGCCTTGCCGAACGACGCCAGGCCGGCGAATGCAAGCAGGCCGAACAGCACGGTTACGAACAGCGGGACAGCGATCTCCCACAACACACGCTTTCCGGCATCGATTTCGCGGTCGATCTTCTGCTGTTCGGCCTCGTCGGCATTGCGCTGGGCGATCGCCACGGCTGCGCCATGGACGGCGGTTCGCGTCGCCGGCTGTGCGCTTGCGTAGGCCATGACGGTTGCGGTACGGGCGTCGTTGGCTGCGGTCTCGGTGATGCGAGCGATACTGGTGGCATCGTCCGATTTGATGCGATTCTCCAGTTCTTTCGCCTGAACGAGCAGTTCAGCAGCTTTTGCATCCGCAGCTTGCTTGGTTCCCAACCAGTCAGCCGTAGAGGTCTGCGTAATGGTTGCTGGCCGCTGGGTCTCTGTGGCGTTCGGGGCGGCCTGGGTGTGCTGCGGCTTTTCTTCCTGCCCGGCGGTGTTTGCGATGCGGGGGAGAAGAAGCACGAACGCGCCGGTGATGAAAACCAGGGTAACGCTCGCGGCCATGCAGCCGCCCAGCGGGTTATGCCGTTTGGGCGCCGGTCTTGGTGTCATGATGTCGTCTTCGTATTCCTGCATGGTTGCAACCCTTCCACAGCGGCGAACCCGTCACTTGTACGTTTTCGTTCGCAGCACCACGACCCGGTGATCGTGAATGGTGATCGTCAACTCGCCATATCCGTCTTCGTGGATGTCCTCGAGGTCATCCAGGCACTCTTTCAAGCGTTCTGCGCCCAGCAAGGTGATAAGCCGCCGGGCAGTTTCTTGAATGTCGTCTTCGGTTGCTCTGCGCTTACTCAGGACCATGTTTCGCTCTCGTTTCGATAACCAAGTGCATGGCTACACCATCCGGGCCAGTACCCGAATCGACTCACCGTTGGCCAGGCCGTATAAGCGGGCGTACAAACCGATCACATCAATGGGCTTGGCCGTGCAGCCGGAAAAACATCCACAGATTTGTTGCTGGGTATCGATCCAGAAAGACGGGTTTGCATCATCGTGAAACGGGCACTTCGCGATTTGCCAGCGGCCGTCCCGGCTTGTGGGTTTGAGATCGGTGAAGAACTCCTCGATCCTCAAAATCATCTTGATCTTCTCGACCACGCCGGCTTTCAGGGGCCTGGATTTCTCCATGGCGGCTTTCCAGGGGTCGTTGGCCAGCAGCATCGGCCGCTTCATGTTTTGGGGGAGCTCGCTATGCTCGAGCAACTCTGCTGGTAAAATATCGCTCAGCGACGAAATCACCGGGAAAATCAGCACGTCCCGGATGGCCCGGTATTCTGCGCCGGCAGGGTGTACGCTCCCCGGGCCAAGGACATAGCCCTTGAACTTGATGTCGATTTTTCTGGCCTTGCGATTCGGCTCGGTATTTTTGCAGCGCAAGTAAACGTGTACGCCCCGGCTGGTGGTGACCTGGAATGCGTTCTGTGCGGCGAACTTGGCGATCCCGCCTTGTTGGGTTGCCCAGAACTGCCAGCGGGAATATTCGGTGGCCTCGTCGAAATCGAGCACCATCAGGCCCTGCCAGCCGGCGACCACACCGTAATTGTGCGGCGTGCGGAACCAGCGCTTCAGGTCTTCGTGGCTCGGTAGGGTTGTCTTGAACGGTTCCCAGGTTGGTTTGCCGGCGCCGTCCGGCGGCAGCAGGCGATGATCGGGCCGTTTGTCTTTATAGATCACCGGGATCAACCCGATTTTTGCGCTCAGTATTTGGGATGCGTAAGGTAAAGGTGTCATCGAATGCCTCTTATTTCTGTCCAGAGTGTCCGGTTGTGTCCAGATGTCCGGTTATTTTCATTAAATTAACTTTGAACTGATTTTTTATCCTATATTGGTTTTTAATCTGGACACACTGGACACACCGGACAAGCGAAGGCGTTTCTTCTATAATAATGTGTCGTGTAGCGTGTCCAGTTTGTGTCCGGTTTGTCCGGTTTCAGATGACGCAAATACCAACATAACCATTCACACGCTGCCTTTTTGCATTGAAATCCTTCTTCCGCTCCAAACCAATGCTGGTCATGGCCTTACCAATTGCATGGCCGGTGCTCAAGGGCGAGCCGAATTTCACGCCTTTGCTCTCCAGGTGCTCGGCAATGTCGACCGTACTCAGCCACCAGTTGCGCTGGTTGGGGTCGATCCGGAAGTATTTGAGAATCGACGCCTCGATCAGATCGTCGACCTGGTAGCTCTCGTTGATTTCGTTGGCCGCTTGCGCTTCGCTGGCTTGCAGGTTCCAGGGTTCCCCGGTGAGATAAAGGTCGTAGGCCTGCGCCCAGACCTGGTCGACGTCGATTTGGGTGTAGCCCCAGTCGATACCGAGCAGTTTGCAAACCATGAAGCGCCGGTTGCCCGTGGGGTCGCTCAAGAAACCGCCTTCGTTGTTGATCGTCCCGATAAAGCTGGTAATCGCCGGTCCCTGGATGTCGAACTTGCCGAAGGGCTTTCGGTCGCGCACCGTTTCCATGGTGAGGAAGGCTTTCAGCGCTTCCCGGTCGTTCTTACGGGTGGTCGCCCCGACCTCGCTGACCGTCCATATCCAGGTGTACATCAAGCGCAGGCGGCAGTCTTTGTCTTCCGGGTTGATAGCGCCCTCGTGAAAGTACTCCGGCATCGGGCTGCACAGCCAGCCCGCCAGGTAGTCTTTGCCCAGCCCCTGGCGCCCATCCAGCACCAACATGCGGTTTTGTGCCCGGCTCATCACGCGGGCTACCGAGCCAACCAGCCACCTTCTCAGGAAAACCGGAAACATATTTTGGGCATCCTGGATATAGCCCGCCAGTTCGCCGATTGCGTCGTTGCCCTGGTAGGTCAAGCTGGCGAAATAGTCGCGCATGGGGTGATAGCGGTTCTGCCAGGCGTTGGCCAGGTAGGCGTCCTCGGCGGCGGTAATGTTTTCGATGTTGTTGTCTCTCAACTTGCCGCGGATTGCCGCCGCCAGCGGGTCGCTGATCGGTTTGCCGTTGACTTCCACGTTGGACGTGCATAGGTTGTATCGAAACCTGTATCCCAGGTAGTTCAGCGTGTTGATGTAGTCTTGGGTCTTGCGCTTCTTGCCCTGTGGGATTTGGTGCTGCTGGGCGTATTGCTGCAACTGCGACATGCGCGTGCTGACCGCACCGGAGATGGCCGTTTGCAATTCGGGCGCCAGGGCGGCGATGACGGTGAAGAATTCCTGCTGTAAATCGCCGCCCTGGAGCATCTGGGCGTGGATCGTGCGCCAGGGCTCGCCAGACGGCGGGATCAGGCTGACGCCCTGATTGAGCGCCATCGCCCGGGCGATCGTTTCTAGCCCCTCCACGAATTCGGGTTCATTGGCGTAATGCGCTTCGAGCACCTGTGCATCGTGACCGTCTATTCCAGCATTGAGCAGGCTGCGGACGAATGACATCTGCTATGCCGTCAGCAGGAGCCGTTGCGTGGCTGCCGCCAGCTCTTGCGCCCGGTCGGCCGTGACCGTCTGGCCGCCGCTCGCCTGGGCCAGGCGCTGCAGGAAACCACGCCCGCTGGGGTGATCTTCCGGCCCGACGTAAATGGCATCGATGCGGTTGCGGTACGTGCGGGCTGCGCCAAGCGCTTCGCCTTCATCGTCGGGTTCGCCGTCGCTGATAACGATAAAACGCATGTCGGGCACGTCGGCGACTTTGGCGAACTTCAACGCCCCGGCGAGGTTGGTGCCGCCCCCCATGTACTGAGGCACACCCGACGGGCAGAAGAGCGTGTCGTGGCTGAAAGACAGGACGGCGATCTTGCCCGGCAGGTTGGCCTGCAACTGCGCCAGCTCCTCGCAGGCCACCTCGTAACGCGAACGCCGGCCGCGGCTGTCCTCGCAGCTCATGCTGCCGCTGGTATCGACCAGGACGACGCAGTCGGCGCCGATGAACGTTTCGGCGAGGCTTTTGTTGTGGGCGGTTGCTTGCGCTTGCAGGCTTCCGGCAACGGGGGTGGGATAGGTGAGGGATGTGTTCATATCAGTTCCAGACTTCTACAAAGCGGTCGGCGCCTTTGGGCCAGCTGGTGACCAGCGTCTGGCCGGCGGCGTTGATGACGTCTTCCCATTGCAGGATTTTGGCGGCTTCGAAGCATGCGAGGCTTTCTACCCCTTCGGCGAGGATCAGGCCGCAGCGTAAGGGGGAGCGATAGCCAAGGCCGGCCTGGGAAGCGAGCTTGGCGTCCGTGCTGCTTTTGCCGGCCATCGCTTCCAGGGCCAGGCCGGCATCATAGCGGGCGCGCTTTTTGCCGTCGCTCAGGATGTCGTAGGCATCCTTGATGTGCATGAACATCTCGGCGGCGTTGGGTTCGCGGCAGGTATCGGGGTGCCACTGCCGGGCCATGCGGCGAAAAGCTGACTTCAGTTCGTCTGCATTTGCTGTCTGCCCGATACCGAGCAACCCATACAGCGTCGGTTTTCCCGATACTTGCTGCGGCATGAGTTCGAACCAGCCGCGCAGGACCGATTCGGGAAAACTTACCGACCAACTGCCGTTGCTGTATCCGAAGGCGCTCCAGTTGCCCGGCGTGCGCTCTTTGGTGACGCCGATGTAGCGCACGTCCAAAATGCGCGTTTCCGGCGTGGGCGTTTTTGCGGCTGCTTGCGGCACCAGCACCATTTCATTGAGATAGCGGCCGATCCAGGCGGCGACTGCCTGCCCGTGCTGCGGCGCAACCAGCCAGACCCGGCGCGTTGGGTCCCATTTGCGCTCGGTATAGGGCAGCATTTTGATCTCCGCCACGAGCGCGGGGTTATAGGGCGTGTTCACCACGAGGGTGTTGTTTTCAAGGGTGAGCGTGCTCATGAGGCTCTCCGTTGCTTCAGGTGTTCGAGTCCGGCCCGCAGCGCGGCGAGGATATCCCGGTGGCTGCCGTCGGTGCTGCGTTGGCCGGCGTCTACCCGGCAACCACACCACGGGCCGTTAGTTTAGTTGCGCCGCCCACGGCACTTCGTCCAGAAATCGCAGAATGCGGCGCTGCACTTCCAGCCTGTGGGGTTCTCAGGGAAAACGCCGGCTTCGATGCCCTTCCAGATGTTCAGGATCATCGAAAACAGCCAGAAGATCTCGTCCGGGCGATGGGTGTGCTCGAAGGCTTGGAACTGCGGTGTTTTGGTCTTGACGATGACGTAGTGGCGGAACTTCCAATCTGGCACCGTCCTGCCGGCCTGGTTGAGGGCGGCAAGGTAAAAGAGTGACTGGGTTTCGTTTTGCGCCCGCTCTTGAGACCAGGACTTGCTGGAGGTCTTGAAGTCGCCGGGGATGCCATCGGCGGTCTGGATGTCGATGTAACCGATCACTGGCAGGGGCACGCCGGGGACGTTCAGCTCGACTTTTTCTTCGATTTTCGGCCCTTCGTTCTGCGGCCAGGCCGGCGTGATGGCGCTCAGCCCGTAGATGACCTGCTCGTTGCTGAGGATGCGGATACCTTCGTTGTAGTGCTGCTCCGGCGTGCCTGCACCCCAGACGATCGGCTGGCCTTCGATGGCCCTGCCCCAACTCTCTTTGAAAAAATCGGCGGGTTGCTTCACGCGTTCCGGCTGGCTCAGATATTCCTCGATGGCCCCGTGCACGGCGCTGCCGATAGCGAGTTCGGGCGTGCCGAAGGTGGGCTGCTTTTCGAAGTACTTGAAGCGCCAGTTACGCGGGCAATACAGGTAGGACGTCAGAGACGAGTAAGAAAGGTGGTCGAGGTTCATGCTGCCTCGCGCATGCCCAGCAGCCCGGCGATCAGGGCCAGCTCTTCCTGCGTGCCGGGGATCATGCCGCCGTTGGCTTCCATGACCTTCTCGACGCCGTACTGAGCCACGAGATCGTCCAGCGATACGGCGGCCGCAACTTCTGCAGGTTGGGCAACCGCCTGCACGGGTGCGGTGAATGCAGGCGCCGGCGCCGGGGCTTGCGCGCCGCTTTCCAGCCAGTCCATCACCGGGCTTAGGAAGGAAGGCCCGGGCTTTTCGATCTTCATGTCGGCAACGGCGCTGCAGCGGGACTTCGAAACGCTGAGGATGTGCGCCCAGTCGATGTCGCACACCAGATCGAATTCGTATTCCATGCCCGGACGCTGGATCGGCGATAAGCCCACCTTGCGGATGATCGTCTTTCCCGTGTTCGGGTCGGTCTCTTGCACGTACTCCATCCGGCTGCGCATGGTGGTGATCACGTGGCACGGGCTTTGCAGGATGGTATCGACCATGCGGTTATGAATCGGCGTGACGCTGCGCCAGGCCGTCCACTGGTTGCCGCCCTGCCGGTCTTTGATGTCCAGCGCGCCGCCGACACCTTCCCAGGCGTGGCTCAGGCTGTCGATCACCAGCACACCGTAGCCCATCTTGCCGGCGGCCTGGATCAGCTCGGTGTAGCGCTCCGGGCTGAACTGGGTCAGTTCGACGACGTCGAAGGCCCAGGGGATGCCGTCGGGCGACTCACCCACATACTTACTGGCGCTGCCACGCTCGGTGTCGATGTAGGCGATCGGGCCTCCTTGCGCCAGCGTGTGGGCGAAACGCAGGGCCGTGTACGTCTTCCCGCTTCCGGCAGGCCCGTCCAGGGTCATGCGCAGGCGGCTTCGTCTACGAGTTGCAGTTTGAAACATGGTTATCTCCTTCAATTGGGTTGGTTTAGGTTGAGAATTTCGTGCTCTGCGGCACTCACATCGATATCCAAACGTTGTTTGTCCTTCAGCCCCAGCATGACCCGGATGCGTTTGCGGGTCGCCGCCGGTAACGGGCACGGGATATCCAGATCGGTAATGCCGGCCAGCGCGTGCGCCGGGACATTGCCCGACCACTCGAGCAGCTTCATCGTATTTTCGACGCCCACGCCCGGCAGGCCGGCGAGGAAAGTCGCCCCAGGCCCCACAATCAACGGCGGCCTGGGGGGGATGAGCTTGATCTCGTCCCGTTTGCGGCTGGCCAGCCGCAGGATGCAGGCTTCGAAGTCTTCGTCGCCGCCGGCAAAAACGACGAACGCGCCCATCTCCTGAATACTGAGCAGCGCGCCCTGCACGGCGTCGAAATTCCAGCCGGTGATGCCGCGCTCGCCCGTGACGACCTTGCCCCCTGCCCCCCGGTAAAGCGTGCCGGTGATCGCCAGGTAAGGCCACGTGGTGAATGCGCCCTGGCGAGCCTGTTCGTCGAGTCGGGCCTGCACCATACGCGCCATTTGCGGCAGCAGGCGGTCGTCCCGTAAGCTACTGAGCAAATCTTCCGGCGTCTTGCGCTCGACGACCAGCGTGTGGCCGTCGCTCGTCAACGCATGGACATCCCCGTAGTCGAGCGTGAGAACGGCGGTGGGTACGCCCCCGAACGTAAGCCGCCGCACCCACTCCGGCTCTCTTGCATCCACCATGATCGCTTCGATGCTCATCGATATACCTCCGGTTTTTGGCAAACATGTTGGCCGGGCGGTCTTGCTCGCACCCGCCTCCGGCCATATCGTTAAAGCTCCAGGCTCTGGCGTTCGGGATCGAACGCGCCTTCGTCGATTAGCTGGAATAGCTCGTCTTCCAGGCGCTCCTTTTCGCAGACCGGGATCTGCTCTTCGGGATCAGGCGGGAATGGCTGTGGCCATCGTGGTGAGCTCATCCAACACCTCCTGACTGTCGACCGTAAAGTACTTCGCCAGCAATGCCTGGCCGGCGATCAACTGCGCCAAAATCCCGCGCGCCTTATCCAGGTCGCCGCCGGACTGCCGCCAGGCGTTGGTTACGTAAGGCTTGAGGAACTTCACCGCCGTCTCGCGTTCTTTGTTGCCGTTGCCGTTGGGCGCTGCGGCCGGTGCGGGTTGCGCCATCGCCTCAGGAGCGTCGCTGCCGCGGTCGGCCTTCCATGCGGCCCGGCAGGTGGCCTCGTCTGCAAAAACTTGCAGGAAACGGAAGGTGGTCGATTTTTTCGTTTCGCCGGTGTTTTTGTCCTGGTAGGTGCCGTTTTCGGCCATCTCGACGCATACCCAGCGGCCGTTCAGCGATTGCAAGTCGGTAACGCCGCAATCTTTCAGCGAAGGCAAGATGATTTCCGGCCAGTCGCCGAATTCGGCCAGGGCCGTGCGCTCGAGGTCGTTGACGGCGTTCTTCTCGTACAGCGGGGCCAGCTTCAAATCGATGGCCGTGTAGCGCCGCGGGGCATTGCCGGTGTTGGGGTCGGCCTGGTTGGGGTCCCAGATCACTTTGCCCTGCCCCTTGATCAGGGCACAGAACCAGGCGTTGACGGCCATTTGCCCGTACCACTTGCCCGCGGTTTGCGGCGGGTTCATGGCGGCCTGCCAGGGGTTGGGGATCGTTTGGTTACTCATCAGAAAACTCCTTGATTTTTTAGAAAGGTCTTGTCTGTGCGTTTGTTGTTAGAAAGGTCTTGTTTGTGCGCCGACTGACTCGAGCAGCCGGATGATTTCGGTCAGCGCATTCAGCGCAATGGCTTCACGCCGCAGGCGTTCGGTTTCGGTATATCCCTTGTCTCCTTCTACAATCGGGAGCAAGGCCCGGTAGCCTCGCGTAGCACTTTCGGCAGCTCGGTCGCGGGCTTCTTTGGCGATGTTGGGCCAGGGGCGAGGTTTGTTGGACATGCAGGTTCTCTCTTTTGGGATAACGGTATGGGCTTTGCTTTGGGCGGTCTTTCATCGGCTTTTTCCTGTGGATAGATGCTTTTGCTCTCCATATACAGAAGGCGAATCCGCTGCAGATTTAAGCAAACTCACCATCGTGCCGCAGGGCTTCTTGCTCCTGCCGCCGCTGCTGCACGTGCCGCCACCAGGAACCGGCGATCATCGGGATGCCGCTGGCGACGAACGCTGCGTATATCCACAACGGGGAAACGGTTTCGAAGAAAACGAACGGCGCCAGCGTGACCGCCACCCCCAAAACCACCGAGTACGCCGTGTGGCCTTCGAGGTAACCCTTGCGTTCGGCGATGCCGATCAGGGCGTTGTAGCCCCAGCCAAACAAATGCAGGCCGAGCAAGATTACGGCTAAAACCAGGCTTAATTCAGGCTGAAAGTTCGCATCGCTCATGGCTGTGTTATCCTAATTGCACGCAAAGGGGCCGTTCATCGGGGATGGCCGCACCTTACCAGCATAGATGCGCCGGACCAGCGCCATGATCAACGGGCTGTTTCCGTAGTGCAGCAGCAGGTGGATGCAGATGTCGAGGCGCCTCATGCCTGCACCTCCACCGGGTAGCGGATGGCTGCCCCCAGCCCTTCCAGCTCGGCCAGCAACTGCTCCAAATCGTCGACGCCCTGCGGCCGCAGGTGCTTGCGGATCGACGCCGCCATGGCCTCGTCGTCGGCGATGTTGCGGGTGTCCACCAGCGGGCAATAAGCCAGCGGCATGGTCGAGATACCGTGCACGCCCGACAGCCGCTTGTAAGGAGCCACAATCGACCACGTGCATTCGCTGACGAAGGCCACTTGGGCGTTTTCGACGGCTTCCTGCGGCACGCCGATCCCGGTGAAGAGTTGGATTTTGGTCTGGTGTATAATCATTGGCGTTATTTCCTTTCTTGCCCGCCGGTACAAGCCTGCCAGCCCTACCGGTGGGCAAATTGTTTAATCCGGTACAAGCGTTCTTTGCTTGCGCTTGCTGCGTCTCACGGCGGCTCGCCGCCTGTGGCCCGGCTTACTGCCTGGTTGGTACTGCGTTTATTTCAGGCCAAGCATGGCCGTAACGAATGGGGCAAAGATCGAAAAGGCGCACATCATGGCAATGAAGGCGATCACGATCAGCACGAATGCGCAGCAGGTGTCTTGCTGGGCGTTCATCGCTTTGCTGCTTCGGCTGCTGCCACTTCCACCAACGGCACCGGCTCGGCATGCTCCGGGTGGGGAAGCTCGCTGACGCTGACCACGCGGTAGCGCCGTTGCGCTTCCAAGCGGATCATGCGGCGCACGAAGGCGCTGCGGTTGTCGTAGCCGTCCTCATTCGACATCCGGTCCAGCAGGATGGCGTCGTTTTCTTCCAGGTTTACATTGACTTGGGGCATAAATTCGCTCCTGAAAACAGTGTGATTATTTCGTAATTAATTACGAATTATAAGCCATTGTAGAGATTTGTCAATATATTCCGATTGTCTCGTAATGAATTACGAAAAAGTGGGAGTAATATCAAATTACTATGAATTTCTCAGAAAGAATTGTTGCAGAGCTCGAAAAAAGGGGCTGGTCACGAAGTGAGGCCGCCCGACGTGGAAACATATCGGCTTCAATGTTTGATAAGGTTATCAATGGCTATGCTGAACCTGGAATAAAATTTTTAAAGGGAATAGCACAAGCCTTTGAAATCCCCCTAGCTGAAGTCATCTCGTGGGTCGAATCCACACAAAATCCCCGCAGTGAACAAATCGAGCGCATCCTGAATTACCTCGATAAGTTGCCTGAAAGTAACCTTGACGCGATTGAAATCCAACTGGCTGCCCTGGCCAGCCATGCCAAGCCACCCAAGACAGGCAAAACCGGTCCACTTGGCGACGGGCGCCAATGAAGGCATCCCAACGCGCGCGTCTACGCGCTTATTTACACAGCTTGAACGACCAACAGCTTGATCGTGTCGAAAATATTGCCTGGTCTGCTGCCGCCATTACTGCAATCTCGCGTTCCAGCACCCCCCCACTTGTGGCCTTGCTCGCCATTTTCTCGTTTGTGGCTTTGTGTAACGTTTTACCCTGGTATGTTGCCGTTATGGGGGGCTGCCTGGTTGTGACGTATACCTTAATGATTCTGTATTGGTGGAAAGCTTTGATTCGAAAGACGATGCTCGTTAGAAGAAGATAACGGCTCAACGATGAAAGAGCGCACGCTCATTGGTTGGGAAATCACTGCTCTTCTAAAATAGGCGGAGAGAAGCTATGCCTCGAAATGCAAGAAACAAAGGGCCACAGTTTATTCGATACATCCAACCCGTCTTGGATGCGCTTGCTGATTTGGGCGGCTCCGGCCAACCAACCGAGGTAAAAGAACTCATTGCAGAGAGGCTAAATATCACCGAAGGCGAACAGGAACAACAAATCGCGAGTGGGGCATCCCGTTTTAGTAAAAATGTTGACTGGGCACGGTTTTATTTGGCAAAAGCGGGTTATATCGATTCGTCTATGCGGGGTGTGTGGAGTTTGACCGAAAAGGGAAGGAATACCAAGCTTACCACCCAAGATGCCCTGATTTTATTCCAGGATGTCCATCAGCAGTTTTCGGTAGAGAAAAAGAAAATCACGGAAGAAACTACCCAAATATTCAACGAGAGGGATGAGATCGTTGGGGAGTTATTTGACGAAACCAAAGATTATCGTGTTGCGCTGATGGAAAAACTTTTGAGTTTACCGTCGGATGGGTTCGAACGGCTGTGTCAACGATTATTACGCGAATCTGGCTTTGAAAGTGTTGTTGTCACAGGAAAAAGTGGCGATGGTGGGCTGGACGGCATCGGTATTTTGCAGGTTAATCCATTCGTCAGCTTCAAGGTGCTTTTTCAATCCAAGCGATACAGCGGCAGCGTGTCGCCTTCGCAAGTAAGAGATTTCCGTGGAGCCATGATGGGGCGAGCGGACAAGGGGATCATCATCACCACAGGAACATTCACGGCAGATGCTAAAAAAGAAGCCGTTCGCGATGGCGTCCCCCCGATTGAGCTTGTAGATGGTGAAAAACTGCTCGACATGTTCGAACATCTTGGGTTGGGTTTGAAGCCAAAGAAGGCCTATGATTTAGATGATAAATTCTTCGAGGACTTTCAGTGATTTCCCGTCGGACGCTGGCTTTGTTGACGTAGCTCATATACCGAATGAACGCAAAACTTGCTATACAATTCTTGGCGAGTATAACTATCCAGGCACATGTTTTTATCCGCCAGTTAGAAGAGTACCTTCAAGCTGACGATGTCCCGGATTCCATCGTTCATAGAATCCACACCCATGATCAAGATTTATGCATTGTTTTAACACATCTACGCCAACGATACCTGGGTCTTGAGCAATACAGAGCTTCTTACCCAGAAACAGAATGGATCGATGACGTAAAAGAGTCTGATGAAGAAGTTTACGTAAAATGCCGTGAAAAATCGCTCCGAATAATTCAACTAATTTTTGGTATTACTGCTTCCCTACCTGTCGAAAAACTGCCTCATATGCATGAAATACAAGGCTGTATTGATTCCTTGAAGGAATTTGAGCAATACAATACGAATGGGTATGCCGGCAAATCCTAACCTGGGACTTGGTACGCTCACAAGATAACGGAATCCATAGTTACTGATAAAAGTGAAAAAGCCATCTTGAAATCCAAGGATATCAAAATCGGTTTTTGGGTTGGGCTAATTTGTGCGTTAATTAGTCTGGTGTTGTTTTCAATTGTAGAGAGTGTCAGAATGACTTTACTAATTGATGACTCTATCTCTTTTGGAAGCACTTTTTCATTCATGCTTCCAATGATTCTCGTTTATGGAGGTATGTTTACCTTTTTCCCTTCCGGCCTCGGGGGAGCCTTTTTGGAATTACTCATTCGTAACCGCTTGGAAAAAGGTTCCCTTACAGAAGGATGGGCCACGGCTGCTGGCATTTTACTAGCCGGGTTTGCCATAATGCTTACTTGCGGAATTGGTTTATCTGTTTTGTGGCTCGCTCCACACAATGAATGGAAATTCATAATCGATGACATAAAGACTGGGCAGCTATTGACAAACATTTCATATTACGTTGCCGATGTAATAAAACAAGTGCTTTACTTACTTCCAGAAATAATTACTGTTACCATCCTCGCATGTATGTCAGGTGGAATTGCTGGAAAATACCTATCAAGAAAGTTAATTGGTAGTCAATTGGAAGCGCCCCAAAATACCCATGTATAAGCTGGTCGAAGTATCGTTCGTTATGGATTCGATTATCTTCTTCGCAACCACAAAATGGCGTATCCTGAAAAGTCATCGTCTGCTAATTGTCGGCACCGATCGAAGGCTTGGCATGCTGAAAAACTTGCTGGCCAACCAATATACCGAGCAGCCGATCACCACACCCGGTAAAACTGGGCTATTGGCATTCCAAAGGTAGTTCTGATCCCAAAACTCGTTCTCGTTACACCCCCAAGCGGCTGAAGCGGAGTCGTTGGTGCGGCTAATGATAACTAAATATGCGAACCGATAATACACTCTATCTACACGATCAAGGCCCGTTTTGGGATTTGGTAAGGAGTTACCAACTATGTTGGTATGGTATTGCAACCGTTTATACTTCAAACGAAACTTTACTCGGAAAAGAGAAGCCGCTATTATCACTTGGGTGCAAGACAAGAAGTGATCGTGTTTTTTATCAGCATCACGAACAAATACTCACTCTGAAAAGTGAAACAAGTTCTCAGCAAATAATGTATGATCTTATTTGTCTATTGGCGAATATGGCCTACGAGAGAGTAAAACAATTTAACGATCATTCCCCAGAATTTGAGTTCTTTCGGCATGTAAGAAATGCCGCATCCCATAAAAATCATTTCACTTTTACGAAGAATGAACCACAACGAGCAGCCAATTGGGAAGGGCTCATTATTGATCATGCTATGACCGGAGAAGCTAACCCACTCCAAAAACAACAATGCTTTGGAACATTTCTGTATAGTGGAGATTTATTTTTTTTACTAAACGATATTGAAGATAAGATTTTGAACAAATGGCTGTCTTCAATGTGACTAAACAGTAACTCTGAGAGCATAGTTCACCGATAGGTCGAATATGATAGCCATAGAATATCAAAAGCGGCCCAACCCCTGGCTGATGTGGTGGGATTCTCCCCACCCCAAGAATTCAGCCGGTTTGGAAGGGTTATCTCAAATCCCGAAGTTGGTTCTGACTTCGTCCTGCCGCCGGTGAAGCGGAGTGTTAGGCGCTGCGAGTGAGTATCAGAGAAACCAGCAAAGTGCATAAGTTATGGTAGTTATTACAGGGAAGAAAGGGCCATGGACTCGTCGAGAGAAATTTTAATTAGAGTGGAAAGATTGAAAACCATCCTTGTAAGCCGCTCTGTTGGGCAACCTGAGGAAACTGACGCTCAAGAATATGTCGAATTGCGTAAAGAACTTGTAGTTATTCCACAGATACAGGCATCTATGCCAAGTTTTGTTGTAAGTTGCCGTACCTTACAGGAATTTTGGAATTTCATCAAAACAAAATTTAGCCACTACCAAGAAAGACGCGATTTTCTCAGGGAGCAATTCGAGCCCCTTCTTAGTTTTCTAGAATTTGATTCAACTGGTCAAGATTCAACGAGTTCAGGTGATTTATTCAATCATCAGTTCCCAGCGGGCCTACCTTTTGGGGTAACCAAACCCAATCTTGCCGTTGTTCCTAAACAAGGAACACAAAAAACATATTTCGAAAGCGATAAAGCTATTGGTGTAATTCAAGGTAATGTGTATCCAAACTTAACCTTTCAGAAATTGGAAAAGCTCCTCGAAAATACACCTGTAATGGGCGAAAGCGGAAAGCTTTTACCAGTTCTTTTGAAAATGATTCAAACTGATTCGGAAAAAAGATTATTTACAAGATATTTCCCCCGCTACCATATGGTTCCAGATGAAGTGCCAGTATTGGTGCCGCAGGCATGGATTCAGTGGCATTCCCTGACTAAAAAGAATTTACGCTCTCAATTATCCGAATATGCTGATGATTTATATCGAGTAGATTTTGTAGCTTTTTGGGCGGGTAAAAGGTTCGCAATACTTGTCGATGATATAGGCCACTATGCAAAAAAGGTAAATACAAGTTGGCAAGCCGACGAGGAAAATTATTCCAAACGTCTCAAGGAAGATAGAAAACTTCGCAGAGAAGGTTGGAATGTTTTTAGAATTAGCAATTGGGAAATGCGAAATGATAAGATAACTGATGAAATACTTGATGACTTGCGGTTGTTTATAGGATTTGAAGTCAAAGAAACTGATAACGAGTCATCATTTTAGTTGTGAAAGCACCCCAGCATGGTCAGCGGGGCAGCCAATCAGCAACTGAGTGCTCGGTATGCCTATTGGGCCCACCAATATGCCGAGCAGTTGATCGTCACATTCGGTAAAATAGATGCTACCCGGCGGCGGCTGATGTGGATCGTTGGACTCAAAACAATGAATTTCTTCGCGCGTGAGAAAACAGGCCAATGAATTTATCTACAGAAATAACCACGTTAATGATCGCTCTTGGTTCGTTGGTTGTAAGCATTATTTCGCTTATTTATGCCCGGAAAGCCTATCAATTTGAAATACAGAAATTTGTTGTCGAACAATCAAGAAAGGATTGTTTTTGATAAACTAAAACGGGCGCGATCAGTGGAACTTTGATAATTGAAAAGGGGCGCGGTCATAAAAGTTTCCGTTACCATTCAGGCAACAAACTGAAGGTAATGGAGGAGGAGATGATTATT
>JBMOLU010000017.1:0-18654 GCA_049325275.1 Chloroflexota bacterium | reverse complement strand
TTACGGCCAACAAAAATGAAAGTCGAATTGTAGGAAAAATAGAATATCATACTCCGGGTATAGACACAAACACCGAAGCCGATTTATAATAATGTCGTAATTTACTGATGTATGCCCCGTGGTTTCCTAGCAAATAACGAACGGGGGAGGCACATGTGAACGACTATCTGTTTGTTGGTTATTTTGATTTTGATATTTGGCTACGAAGTATCATCCATGAAAATCCAGTATATGTAGCGATTACAATGATGCCAGTCACGACGACCTACCCAGACGTGGTGCAGCACCAGGTTGCTGTGTTCGCCGGACAGCCAGAGCCTGGGCAAAACCTGGTACACTATTTCAGGCTATACGTCGGGGATATGAAAATTGTTGGGGGACATTGCGTTACGCCAGGTGTTATGCTCAGCGCTGAAAAAGTTTACAAATCCCTAATCGAGCATCTGGAGAAACTGCTCATCGTCACGGTAAACGGGGTTATCGCTACACCGCCTGGCATTCTGCTGCAAAACGGTGACAAAGGCACTGTTTCCGCAGAAACGCCTTGACTTCCTGGTCCATCCCCGCACAGCAGAGCGCCCCACCCGGGGCGCCTTTTGTTTTCCTTGCAGGATTGATAGATTTGCCTGTTGACATTTGTAATACATTGTGTTACAATGTATCTATCAATCAGAAACAAACGAAAAAAGGAAATCGCCATGATGTACAAACTCTCATCTTCCCAGTCAGACCGCATCAACTACGACAATAGCATTCGCGTCTATATCGACGACATCTTCGCTGCTCTCACCATCGATGAGAGCAAAGCCGCAGAAGCAAAAGACTACTACGATGTTGACCAAATGTCCGAGTACGTAGACGACGTCGAAGAAGCAGTCGCTCGCTTCACTGACGTTTTCAACAAAATGAAAGCTGAAAAGCTCGCCAGCTAACCACCCCCCCCAACCAATGCCCCGGCCTTCGGGCCGGGGCAGAAAGGAAAACAACATGGACTACAAGATTATCGTCATCATCAACGAGCAACACACGCTCACCACAGAGCAAGAAGCGCAAATTCTTGCTCTGTGGAGCGGGTACGAAACGCTCAAAGTTCCCGCCGCTGGCTGGACGTTCGACGAGATGAACGCCCAGGCAAAGGCCATCACCGCGAGCTACCCGCACGCCGTTGTGTTCGTGTCCCCCGTTCCCTACCTGCTCGCCCGCCTGGCACGGCGCGAGCGGATGCCGATCTTCGTGTTTCATAACGACCGTCGCGAGAAAGTCGAACGCGACGGGAAAATTTCTTACCGCATCCCAGCCGATGGCTGGGAGCTTGTGGAGGCCTAAATGAACGCTTTTTCTTTTGCTCTTCATGTCTTTGCTTCAATCTTACGCCAAAACCCAGCGCTGCCCCTGAAGGCGGCAACGGCTGAAAAGGCCTATGCCAAGATGTGGGCTGCTGGCGCTCTTTTGCGCACGCTGTGCGCGAGCGAAGACTCCAACCGCTTGTTAGCGCTCGAAGCGCTCGACGAGTCCACCAATTACGCGTACACTCACCACGCGATTGACGACGCCGTCAACCTGGCGTGGGGGAGCCGGCGAAAGCAAGCCCAGGACGCCGGCGGGTACTATGGTCATGCTATGCGATCAGCTATTCGCTACCAGTTCGTCGAGAGCGAGCGCAATGTAGAGCGCTCGCGCAACAACGGCCACGGTATCAACAACGATGTGGTCTACTCCGACGCACGCGCCGAGATCATCGTTAGCGCGTTCCCGAAAACCTGGACGGCGATTTGCAATATCGCCTGTCCGGGGGACGTTACCGACGAAAACCGCCAAATGATGCTAACCCCCATCCTCAGCATCATGAAAGAGGCGATCGAAGCTGAGTGGGAGATCGCCCAGGCGCTGAGCGACGATGACATGATGCAGCTCGTGCGACGCGCTGCTGATGCCTTTGCCATTCCTTACGACTCCGAGAAGCCGTTCGAGAGCATCCAGACTCGCGATTACGAAAATTGCAAATTTGTCTTTATCCAAATTTCGCGCTACGATCTGATCGAACACAACAAAAACCTTCCCGCTGGAAATGAGTGCTTCGCCCTGCCAGTTCCGGAAGATCACTTCCCCCCGCTCCATATTGAGCGTGATCAGAAGTGGCATTTCGTCGCCAGCATCCGCCAGGTCGGATGCACCAGCGGAATCGGCTGGTACAAAAGCTACACCTATGACGAAGACACGCTCTTGCTCGGTAGTGACACGCTCAAGAAACTCGAGTCATCCGATGAATAACTACCGCCACCGCCTTGTCAAAGCAGCCCGCCAAATCGCTGCGAATAACAACGTAGCGCCGTCCTCCCCCTGGACGGCGCTACGGAAAATCTTCATCCAGGAGCGCCGCGACCGGTCGCAGCCTGGTAACCCGGTCGTCGGATGGAAGCGCGGCGAACTGGCCGAAGTTCTCCAGGCCCGCACGCCGTCCGAGCTGGCCGAAGAGTGGGGCGACGTGGGTTACTACGTCGCCCAAACCTGGGGCTGGCTGTGGTGGTTGTATGCTAAAATTACACCGTCACACATTGTATTATCCGCCGTCGAGAAGTTCGAGCGACGTGCTGAGTGCTGAGTGCTGAGAAAGGCCGAAAATGACCACGCTGCAAGTTAGATTACGCAACGATGACGAAAAAGCCAGCTTCGAACGTATGAGAAGCTGGCTCACCGAGCGCCAGGCCCCAGGCCTTGACGCCCCCGACGCCAGTGCGGTGTTACGCGCCGCTCTCCGAATCGCCACCGCCGGCACGCTGATGTGCCCACACTGCGATTCGGCGTTGGTGGAGCGGAGCGCCGACGATGGGGGAACGCTGGGGGTGTGGGTGTGCCCGGAGTGCTCCGCGGGTAACGGGAAAGTGATTATTGAAACCTGATGCGGAAATGTCTCTTCTGCGGCGTGGAATTCCAGCCAGACGAGCGCATCGGTTTTGGCGATAATCCGGCAAACGTCGAGCGGATGAAATATTGCTCGAAGAAATGCCAGAAATCCGCCGCAAACCGGCGCTATTACGCCAGGCATAGGGATGAATTGCTGAGAATCAAGAAGAAACAAAAAGCCCCCGAATGGAGGTGACGGAGTGGATGCAAAACCGAGAAACGCACTCAAAAACGTACTAGTCATCGTTATGGTAACGGTCTCGCTGGCAACCGCATCGCTATCGATAACAACGGCCGCGGTATCATCGTCGAATTACAGCTACCGCGAGACGCAGTATGCAGCGAAGTCAACAACAGTGATGGCGATCAATACCGCCGTCGTGGCCACATGGACAGCGCAGGCAAGGCCTAAGCATAATAATTACTCTCCGCTAATCATCAGCGGAGAGTAATCAACAAAAAAGCCCCTATCGCCTTGGGGGCTTTTTTGTTTTATAGCTCTACTATTGAATGTTTGCGCGCAAACATTATTATTGTATAATATACACCATGCGAGCATACAAGAGCCACACACACGCGCCACCCGTGACAGGCCGAAACCGGGAACCTACGCCCGGAAAATGGGTGAAACGCCCACCTGGTGCAAATTTTCCGAGAGATACACTCGCATAAAAGACCCAAGTCGCGATTGGGTCTTTTTGTTTATTCTGCCTTCTGCCGTTTCGCATCGGTGGGCTGCTTGTGCTCAGCAACGAACTGTGCCAGAACGGTCAGAGCCGCCTGTATTTTGCAGTAGTCCTGCCGCATCAAGCGACCGATCATCTCCGGCTGGGTAGCCTGGTCGAGTATCTCCAGGCTCTGTTCCGGCGTGATTTTTACACTCTCTTGCATCGCAACCTCCATGCGTTCAACGCCGCCAGTGCCAAGACGGCGGCTATGGCAACGATAACTACTGCGTCATGCGGCGACCAGGCCGCAAACGTTGATAGTTCGATCCCGGTTGGGCACCCTGGCCCGACCGGTCCGCCGTCAATCGGCGGTGTGCACTGAAATAGAATTTGAAACAGATCCACGTCTATGCCCTCGTCATAAGCTTGTATGGTGTTCCGTCTATTGTCACGGTGACGTATCCATTGGAACTAACATCACTGCCAGATGTGTACCCTCCTAGATCCCACTGAGTTGTGCCTCCATTCGTTGATATCTGAGCACTGCATGATATATCACCAGACACTGACAGGTTCCCAGAATCAAGATCGACGTCTCCTGTGATTAACAGCCCATCGGTGGGAAAATTGCACCACAGCTTGTTACCGGACAGCAGTAGACCTTGGAAGGCCAAACCTTCGTAATAATACAATTGGCCTTTTATTGTGCTGCCGTCCATAAAACGAATATGCGATGTGTAATCCGACCCATCGGTATCTATGCCAAGCTTAAATCCTGCGGCGTCTATCGTTATGTTTCCGCCGCCGGCGACCAGCGCGCCAGACGTTGACAGCTCGAGCTGCATTGTCTGCCCGCCGCGAAACTGGAGCTTCCCGGCAGACTTATCCCAAAGAATGTTTGCCTTGCTGGCGCTGTTGTCCCCAATCAGAACGTCGCCTGCGCTCATGCTCTCGGTGTTGTACGTCTGAGCGTTGACAAAAACGCTCAGGAACGTCGTTGCAGCCGAACCAACCGCCTCGCCGATAAACAGATCGCCATCAACTTGCAGCTGGAACTGCGTGCTGTCGGACCCGGACGCCCGCTTACGCATCCGCAGTCCGTTCGTGCTGTCGATCAGAACGAATGACTGGCCGTTGGCGTATTTGCCAAGTCCCACGCCGTAGGTTGTCGTCCCGTATCCATACAGCCCGTTCAAATTGCCGATCGCCCAGTGCTCCGACCAGTCGTTATACGTTGCGCTGTTGCGCACGTTGCCGACGATCGTCGGTCCGGCCTGGCTGGAAGATTTCACTCCCCGCAGGGAGTATAGATCGATAAACCCATTCCCGGTCTGGCCGGTATTGGCCAGGGCGTCACCGGCGTACCAGACGTTGGCACCGCTACCGTCCAGGTTGCGCGTGACCTGGTACGTGTACGGAGCTGACGATCCCAATGGATACGGCGACGTGAGTACGTCGTCCTCGTCGGATACGGGGGTCGGGAATCCGTCATCGGCAAACAGCAGCCAGGTGTTGCTGCCGCTCGTTATTGCATCACTATTTGTCGTCTTGGGGCCATATCCGGTGAACACGCACGCTGTGCCGGCCGGGAAATGCGCTGTGATGTCGCCAAATGCCGCATCGACGACGAATGTGCCGTAACCGCTGCTGGCGAGCCAGTAACCGGTCAGGCCTTCGATCCGCATGAATTCGACCTTGCCGTCCGCCTCCATGTATGCGATGTCGCCCGGCGTCATCTGGTCGTGTTTCGTGGTGATCAGCGTGTCACCTGTGCCGATGTCGGCCTCGAGTGTCGTCGTCGGGCATACCAGGATACGGCCGCCGATCGTGGCCACCGTATCCTGGGCAACCAGTGTTTCGACCCATAACTCGGCAGCGTGAAGCCTCAGCCACTTTTTGTTGATCAGGCCGCTATTAACGGCGTAGTTGGTAGCCGGGTATGTGTCGTTGCCGGCCGGGTCGATGATGAGATCGCCGTCAGGGTCCAGCGTGATATTGCCGACGGCGCCGGCGCGCAGGTTTCCGCTACCATCGACGACAAGCGACGCATACAACGCGCCGCTGTACTCAAGCCGCAGCTGCTCTGAAGTTGCTCGGGCGTGTAGTGGATATGACGGAGATACGCCGGCGCCCAGGCCGACCAGCTGCAGCTTTCCGTTGCTGTCGCTGGCCAGGATGCTCGCTGCGGCGCCCGGGTTGCTGCTCGATGTTACGGCGTGCGTGTGGCTGCCGCTGGCATTGTTCGCGCTCGACACGGACAGCGTTCCTGGGGCCTGCAGGCCGACGTCGTCGACGCCTACGGTCAGGCCGGCGCCGGCTCCAACCGCCAGGACGCGCCCAGCAACGGTCAGGCCTGCGCCGGCGGCCGAAACGGCCAGGAGGTACTGCGTATGATCGTCGTCGGCCAGGCCGAGCAGGCCGCCGTGATCTGTAGTCCCTGATGGTGGCGGCACGGTGTTGTTGAGCACCCGCACCTGTTCGGCGTCACGCGATAACCCCTGTCGTCCCAGTCTCTGGTTATTGCTCATTAGTCCCTCAAATCGTAGTCGAGCTCGTAAGTTTCGGCGGCGTAAGAGAACTGTGTCTCCATGAGATCGGCCTCCTCGAAAAGCCACGTCCGCAGGCTCACGCCTTTTTTGCTCGCAACGACCTCGTCGACCATGATATCGCGCTGGTCGGCCAACCAGCCGCCGTAATCGGAACCGCCGATCGAATACCCAAGATCGCGCACTATGCCAGGCTTTATGACCCATGGCGACACGCCGACCTGGTCGCCGACCGAATTAAAAAGCTTCACCTCGCGATCGGTGCCAACCGGACGCGGCCAGGGATACGAATTTTCCTTCAGGTACGTATCCCGAAGCGCTTCGGCGGCCGTTGATGGCATTCCGTCGCGGTACAAACGCTCCTCGATGCGGCCAAAGCGGCGGATGCTCTCCGCCGTCGATGCCGGCGTGATATCGTGCGTCTCTTCGTCCGTTCCGACATAACTACCTGACACATAGTTGAACGTCTGAAATAGCGATCGCCGCCGGCGAACGCCGCCACGGACATAGTATTGTACCGATGTGTCTTCGGCCTGGTAGACAAAGCGCCGCCCGGGGTCCATCCGAATAACCCAGGGCGCCCCGGTTCCGTCGCCTAGCTCGGCGATGCGCTTCAACTCATCCCAGGCGCGCGGCTTGTTTTTGTTGCTGCGCAACACCTGGAGCGTGTTGGTAGATATGGCGCGGGCTGTGACGTATTCGCAATCCGCCGTGATAATTTCGTCAACCCAGATGCTGGCGTTCCCGGTCGTCTCATCACCGATCGAGACATAGCGAAACGGCAGGGTGTGGCTGTAGCCAAATACGCTCACGTCCATATACCAGCCGTCCCGGTCCCTGGCCGGCGTGTCCATCTCACCGACAAATCCTTCCCAGGTAACCGCGCCAGCGTATTTTTCCTCCAGGTGGGCGCCGAGTTGGGTATAAAAGAAATCTTCGAGATAGCCGCGAGTTTCCCGCAGCTTAAATCCTCCTTCCCAGAAGCCGCCCATCCGCACGATCGAGCGTTTCCAGTTGTCCGCTGCGCTGGTCAGGTTTGCTGTCCAGCGGCTGCCCTGCAGCACGGGCTCGAAAATATTAAGTGCATAGCCAGCGTACTCATCTTCAGGGGATTGGTTCGGCATGGTTGACATATCTCCTGCGGTAGGTGATCTCGATTTTTACGGTGTCGTCGATATCCTGCCCGGTGTCACGCTGGGCGGCGAACACAAGCGGACCACCGTCGCGCAGGTAGTAAAACGTTTGAAAATCTGCCTGCACGCCACCGGCCAGGCCTGCCAGGCTGGAGCCGTTGTACTCAAAATTGATGGCGTTGCGCTCGCCGTCCTCGAACGTGTAGAAAAAAGTTCCGTCGTCGAAATCCGTGGCCATGTAGCCGATGTAGGTCCCGTCTCCGTAACCGTGCGCGTAGGTCGGGATCAGGATGATGCAGTCGAGCGACAGGGTTACGGATGTGTTCATGTGCTGGGCGTACAGCTCGAACACGCCGGCATTTCGAGATAGCCCGTCCACTGCAGCAGCTGCGCGCCAGGTGCCGGCCGGGATGCTGATTTCTCCCATCTCGATTAAATCGTAGTTTGTGTTGCTGATGTAGCGATCGCCGAGCGACACGGTTGCGTTGCCGTAGCCCCAACGCATCTGGATGCGCACATCCTCGGTGCTGCTGACCTTGCAGCGCAGCAGCACCTGGTAACGGCCTCGGTAGCTGGAGACGTATGTCGGTGAGATGATACCGTTCAAACTTGCGTAGATCATACGCTGCCAGGTGGCGCTGGTCGTCCACTGTATTTTGTAACCACCCGATGCGCTCGCATCCGACGTGTTCGCCGGCAACGGCGAGCACGTCGCATCGATCGAAAAATCTTCACATTCGTGCAGTCCGGAGAAGCCGGTAGAACCTGTGTAAATCGGCTTCATCCCAAACCAGCACCGTGTCATGACCTGAGCAGTGTCAGGCGAAACATCCTTGTTGGCACGGATGGCCAGGCGCTCGACGCGGGCGTCCAGATCTCCGTCGATTGCTGGAAGATCGATATGGCCACCCAGGGCGCTGCATAGCGTTGCGGCAACGGTCTGCGCTGACGCGTCCTCCCACACTGCAGATCGTGTAATTGTCAGCTGGTAGAAAGCGGCGCCGGTCCCGAGCAGCGGCGAGTGCATGCCATTCGGTAGAGAGACGCACTGCACGTCGTCTACCAGCGAGCGTTTCGACACTTCGTCGTCGCCGTACAGGTGATACCAGACCGACTCTGTGTTTTGTTTGTCTTTGACCCAGTCGCGAGCGAGTTTGCCGAGGTAGTTGATGCCGTTGACGGCATCCTCGATATCGTCATCGGCTGTCCCGTTGCCGGCGGCGAGTGTTGCTGTCTCCACCACCTTCCCGTCACGCGTATACTGCCAGCGCCACGAGTCAACGACCATCAGGACGCCGGTCAGGAAATCATAGCTGCTGGCAGCCGAATTAGAAATCAACTGGTGTGTACGTGCCATTATCTACCCATCCTCGCATTCGACGACTGGCGTTTGATGCGGTCGACTTCTGCATTGGACACAGCCGCCGCTTGCTGGTTATAGTTGTACTGATTGACGTTGATGTACGTCGCGCCGCCAGATGCAGAGCGTTCGAAATTGCCGCTGAAACTCGTGCCAGAAGCCTCCGGCGGTGGTCCGCCGCCACTCGTGCCTGGAGGTGTTTCGACCCGTGGCTGCGGCGCACCTGTGCCTGTGCCTGTGCCTGTGCTGGTCCCACTCGATCCGCTACCCGTTGACGGCAGCACGACCTGCTCGACTGTTATCTGCACTTCGATCGGGTTGTTTGCGACCCAGTCGGCCAGCGCCTGCAGGCCCTGCTGGAAATCAAGGCGCTCCTGGTTTGCGTCGATAAACGCCTGCGGGATATCCGTACCAAATGCACGGTCCATGTTGCTCGCAGCCGTGAGTGCGGGCTGGATGCCGGCGGGCGCTTCGCCGAATTTGTCGATCAGCTTGCCGAAATCGATCTCGCCGTCGCGTGCGTCCTCTACCAAATACTTCAGCGCTTCATCCATGTTCTCTGCCGGGATCAGGCCTTTCTCCAGGGCCTGGGTTAGCAGCGGTACGCCGGCGGCCAGGGCGCGGCTTCTCTCGTCGGTGATGCCGAAGGCGTCGCTAACCTCGAGTATTGCGGCGTTGATGTCCGCGGCGGCTTCCGGGTTTGCCTCCAACGATGCAGTCAGGTCGTCGATCAGCGTTTTGGCTATCTCCGCCTGGCTGGCCCCCTTGAGACTTTCGGCCAGTGACCAGTAGCTTTTTGCTGCCTCGCCGGCGTTTTCTGCGGCAAGCGCGTTGGCCCCCTGCAGGGCGATGGCGCTTTCGTAGGCCTCGCGTTGGGCCTGCGTCATCGTAAACGTACCCTGAGTTACATCGAGCATACTCTCGGAATATTCGTAATTCCCGATGACCCCATACGCCCAGGCGTCTGTCAGGAGGCGTACATCCTCATCCAGCTGCTCCTGCGCTGTCATGGTGATGCCCATAGCGTCGTTGAGGAAGCTGAACGAATCGGCCCCATCCGTGATGTTCTCCGGCAGGATGGACATCCGGTCGTTGATCAGCGCCATCAGATCGTTGGTCTGCATCATTACCGGAGCGGCGCCGGCAGCAGCGGCTTTCTGCATGTTGGTTGCGGCTGCCGCTTTCTGCATGGCGTCCGTGTAGGCCTTGTACTCTTTTTGTGTCATCTCGACGGCGCCGGACTGTTTGGCTATCGCCACGGTGCTCTCGTAGGTCGCCCGCGTCATTACCCCCAGTTCGCCGGCAACTTCCTGGGCGGACTCGCCAACTGTGAGCATTTCCACCCACGAGTCGCGCTCAAAGTCCGGGACTTTGCCCTGTGCAACCAAATAATCGACAATGGCCGCAGCATACTCGTCATACCCGGCCCCCGACGCTTTCAACGCTGTGCTCACCTGGTCGAGCGACGGCGCGACTTCCGCTCCCATTACCCGCGCCAGGAACTCGCCTGCAAAACCCTGGCTCTCGAGTGCGGCCTGGGCATCTGCGGATTTTGCGCTGATTGCGGCCATGATTTGTGCTGGTGTAGCCCCCTGCATGACCATCTCCGCGATCAGATCATCCCAGGTGTTAGCAATCATCTGATTGCCCTGCTCGACCTGGTCGCTGGTTTTTTTCCACATCACGTAAGCGGCGGTAATCGACGCCACCATAGCGGCGACCGGTGTGAGCGCCCCGGTCAGGCCGATGGCGCCCTGCTGTGCAACGGCAAACCAACCAACGCCGGCGTTGAGCTGCTGAAATACCTGAACAAGTTTGATGCCGCCGGACACAACCGACGACATGGTACCGACGACCTGTGGACCGGCGATAAAAACGCCGGCGAACGCCGCAGCGGCGCCTTTTGCAGCATCGGGTATTTGCTCCCACATTCCGAGAAGCTCTCGGCCGCTGGTAACAATCTGGCCAACCGCTTGACCGATCTGCTCGCCGGTTGCCCGCACCTCTGCGCGGAATTCCGGGCTACCGAGTGTGTTAGCCAGCTCGTCCGCAAGTGGCTGCAGCTCCTCGAGCGTTCCGGAAAACAGCTCGCGCAGGTTGACCTCGCGCAGATCCTCGAACGTCGATAGCAGGCCTGCCCAGCTCGTCGCCTGCCGGGCTGCCTCGCCGCCGAAATCGGTTTCGATTAGTTCGATCAGCGCCGGGATCAGCTCGCGGGCGCTGATCTCGCCGGCTTTTATGGCATCGGCCACGTCGCTGATGGGGATCTTCATCGCACGAGCGACGTCGGCGACTGAAATGCCGGCGTTGGTAAGCTGCCGCATTTCCTCGCCGGTCAATTTGCCTTTCGCCCACACCTGGCCGAGGCCGAGACCGAGAAGCTGCATGTCTTTCTCTGCTCGCCCGGTCGCAGACGCCAGGTCGACGAGCGCGTCCGTCATGTCAAGCGCCATACTGCTGGCCATACCGTAGCCCATTGCAGTTTGCATGATCGAGCTGATGCTCTCCTGCCGGAATGGCGACAGGATTGCCATCTGCTGGATCGTATTCAGCAGGCCCTGGGCAGTGCCCTCGGTTTTGTCCATGGCCTCTGCCATGCTTGCCGACTCGCCTGCGATCATTGACTCGCGTGCGGCCAGGGCATTCATACTCATGCCAAGGCGCTCGAACGATGCGTAGGCGTTGAGGCCCTCGCTGGCCAGGTCGCCGATACCGGCGATGGCCTTGGACATTATGACGCCAGAAAACACTCCGAGCGCCGTTTTACCGACGCTCTCGGAGCGTTGCAGGGCTTTGTTGACATCCCCCAAGCCCTTTTCCGCCTGTGCGGTGTCGGAGCCGACGAGAACGAGTAATTTTGCGAGAGTTACAGACATAGAGTCTCTCTAGCAACACAGGCGAGCCGGACGCCCGCCTGTGTCATTTCTTGCGCCGTATCGATGCGGCTCTGCGCGTCCTGCGGTAGTGCGCATCGGCATCGTCCTTCTTCCTCGCCGCAAGGGCGCCCTCCTCTGCCGCGTTTGCCATGAGGATCATCCAGGTCCAGGCGGCCGATTGCCTGCCAAGAACCCACGGCTCTATCGTGCTAATCCGGGCGGCCTTGATTAGCGGGTAAAACTCCGGGCACGCGCCGACTTCGCCGCCCGACGCGAGCCACCTGCGGAGTTTTTTAGGTCTTCCTTGCTCTGGCGAACATCCGCCAGCAGCGCCGCCATGATTTTGACGAGGAAAACGACTGGTACATTGCTCAGACCCTCGTACGTTGCCGGGATCGGGTTTCCATCGTCGTCCGTGATATCGACGAACGTAATCATCCCCGACAGTAGCCTGGCAGTGCCGGCACCTTGCATGCCTCGGGAGAACAGACGCTGTGCGTCCTCCTCGACCGCCGGCGTGAGGCCGCTCGGCCGGTAGGTTACATCGATATTGATTTCGTCCCCAGTTGCTGGGTCATCACCAAGGTTTACGGCGACAGTGCGCTCGTCCAGGATTAATTCGCTGATAGAGATACCCATAGATGCTCCTACAATGACGCGATGTCGTTGACTACTGTCAATTCAGTAGCCTTGCCCCAGGTTGCATCGTGCACGCCCTCGGCCGTCCACTCGAGCGCGTAAACGCCTTCCTCGTCCGCGAACTCGGTTGGGGTCTGGAATTTCACCGCGATATCGATCGTTAACTCGTAGGTAATTGCGCCTTCGATCACGTCTCCGATCGCCTCGATGCGGAAAAATTTTGTCGAGCCGGCACGGATATTCGTGAGGGGGGTCATGCCCTCGTCGTCCGCTGCCATTTTGATTTTGAACTCAAGCTTCGGCTCTGTGGGGACGGTCACGGCGAATGACGCGACGTCACGGTTGAGTGTCCAGAGCGCGCCTTCGACGTCCGTGTATCCCCAGCTGCACGACAGGACCCGCTCGAGTGGGTCTGCCGCATCCAGATCGGCCTGGGCATCTGCCATGTAGATGCAGATATGGGTGGGCAGGACCGGGATGGCTTCGAGTTCGGTCGGCGTCACGCCTGTCACGGAGCTGGCCAACGCAATCGAGCCGCTTGCGGTCAAGCCAGTAAACGTGCCAGTCAGCGTGCGTGGAGCCTGGGCCAGGTCATTCACGAACTCGACAGTGTAGACAGCGTTGGCCTCAGCGAGCGTCGTCGTGCCGGTCGTGCGCGTGACCTCGACATTGCCGGTCCCGACAGTCGATAGCGCCTCGAGCGCAGCCTCGACTGCCGCGGCCGTGGCGTTATAGGCGATAGCCGACGTGGTTTGCCCGCCAAATGTGAGCGTGAAGTCGCCCGCCGTTGGGGGGCTGGCGTTTGCCGTGAGCGTGTATTGAGCGTTGGTCGAGAGGTGGATATCGTCGACGAGCGCCTTGCTGAGCAATGTGCCGTCGATGGTGCACTCGTTCCGGGTGAAGTTGAACGTCAGCCCGGTGACCAATCCATTCGTCACACGCTGCGCTCGCGTCTGATCCCCCTGCTCGAGCGTCCACGTTTTTTTGGTGTCGGCCGTTTTTGTAGTCGGCGCGTAAACGCGTGAGCGGCTATCCGTTCCGCCGCCTGGCGTGGTGGCGGTGACGGTTTTGATGAGGCTCTCCAGCAGGTATGGAATCTCAGAGTACGAGATCGGCCCGCTGATCTTGCTGCTCGCCCACTCTTTGTTGGGAGCAACTACTGTTTTGAACCGATAGCCGCTCGGTCTGTAGCTGCTGGTCTCGAACTGCATCCCCATCGTTACCATCAACGAACCAAGCACTTTGAGCGCCGCCACGGCGGTGCCGGGGGTTGTCTCCAGGCCGATCTGGGCATTCTGGAAAATCGAAGCTCTCTCTGTCATGGAATTACTCCTCGTCGCAGGCTACACAGTCGGCGACGCAAAAAAATCGAATTGCCCGCCTAGGTGGCGGTAGTGCGTGGCGTCGAAAAATTCGGCGTATGCCAGCGGGGCCACGCAAACCCCGCCAATGGATCCGAAATTCCCGGTAAGCGTCTGGATGATGGCGTCACTGACGCTGTCGTAGGCGCTGTAGCTCTCTCCCGGAACCGACAAGATGACCGTATACGGAACCCGGACCAGCGCCCGCTTGCCACCCAGGCCGACCGTATAGGCCGGCGTGCCTTTTTTATAAGTGATGTAGGGCAGCGCGGCGCTATCCGGCGCCATGTCGGCGTAGATGCGGTCGCTAACCGCAGCAGCAATCGTGGCGTTGGCTGCCAGGCGGTCATGGATCAGGTTATCGATGGCCAATATCTCCATCAGAACCCCGCCAGCAGCTGCCTTATTGCAGCGTTGAAATCGTTGATCTCGGCCTCCGCCGCCGGCGTCATGAACGGCCTGGGGCGAATTCTTACGCCGCCAAACTCGAGAACCTCGGCGTATTCTGCCGCCGTGTAGACCGCCGTGCTTACGCCGTCCGGCATACGCTCGACCTGCACCGAGTTGGTCAGGTTTCCGGTGTCGACGGCCGGCATTTCTCCGGGAGCACTTGCCTGGTGAGATTTTCCGCGCCGCAGATAAACCTGGCCGGTCTTCGGCTCGGCCATGCCGGTGCGGACGCGGCCCTGGATTTTTAGTGCCGTTTTCATGGTCAAGTCAGCCGTATGCTGGCGAATCGTGCCGGTGAGCTCTGGGATGCGGTTTTCGACGATTTTTACAACGGGTGTGATCATGACGCTGACTCCCAGCACTGTACCCGCAGCAAGCACGACAGCGTGCGTGCGGGAACAGAGACAACCGGATAGCTGTTGCTCCCAATCACGATCGTGTCCCCAGGTTTCACCGTCGCGTCGTGGGGGAGGACGATGTAGACATAGCGACGTGGTTTCGGTCCGCCGGCGATGACGGGTATGCTGTCGTCGTTTCTGCCAGATTGCTCCACCCGGCAATCGTACGGCCCCGATGTCGTCGGGGTACCATACGTCGACCCGCCAGCGCCGTCAGCAGCGCGCAACTTGGCTTGTATCGTGCAGGTTGACGTCAGGCTGGTCTCTGCGTCTGCTCTGATGTCGTCGAGCTCCGCGCTTGTCAACATTAGTCACCGTCCAGTTCGTCGAGCGCATCCATCAGTGTGTCGAGGTACTCGGCCGAGTATGGATCGTCCTGTACCAGGGTAACCGTCCCGACCTCGTAGCCAGGATACATTTCCTGGCCGGCGGCGATCGCTGCTTCGTTGGCCTCCTCGCGGGCCAGCTCCATCGACGCCCTGGCAGCAGCGTGCATTTGCGATCTCTTGAAGCTCCCGCTGTCTCCTGTCGAAAAATCGTATTTCGTCGACAGATTGGCGACGGCTTTTCGCCAGCCGTAGTATTTCGCCACGGCTCGCAACCAGCGGATATCCTCCGCTTCGGTCACAGTCGAGATATCCGAAACATCCATCTCCAGCAGCGCATCATCAACACAGCTGGAGACGCTCGACGTCGCCGTCCAACCGAGCACGGTAGCCACGGTGCCCAGCTCGTCCAGGACATACTGGGCAAGAGAAGTTTCGGTGTACGAGGTAGGCGGGGTCATTCCTCGCCCCTGGGACGTTTCAGGTATTTGCTTTTTGAGCCAGTTTCGGCGCCGGCCATGCCGCCATCCAGCACGTCGGCGACTGTACTGATTAGCCTGGCGCAGGCCTCGAGCGTAAGCAGTAAGCGCACCTGCGCGCTACCTGTTTGCGGCGTCAGCGCAGCAACGTGGTCCTGGTGGATATCCAGTGCGCTTGCAACGCGTTTGGACGCAGCCACCAGGCTGTCCTGGGCCTTGATGATGCGGTTTGCCATTTCCTCGGCGTGCATATTAGGCTCGCTTCCGCCGGCGTGCCGGCTTTTTGTCCTGTTCCGTTTCTAGCTCGGCTGGCAGTGTTTCGACTTCTACGCTGGCTTCGACGGTGATCTCCCCTTCCGGCGTCTCGATGACCAGGGTTTCCAGCTCGGCTGGCAGCGTTTCCGTGGAAACGACAGCGAGGCTGTCGGCCGCTGCCTGAACAAGCTCGGCGCAGGCCTCGAGCAACATTAGCTGCCGGACCTGCGGGTTATTCGTCTGTGGCTGCAGTGCATCGACCAGTGTGCGTTCGAGACCCATCCGGCCGGCGAGTTCACCGGCGGCGATGGCAAGCTTCTCGCGTGCCAGGGCAGTGCGCTGGGCCAAAATTCGTGGGTGCATGGTGGACTCCTTACGGGGGCGGTTACCCGCCCCCATCGCTTACGGCATCGGGGTGCTGTAGTTGGTCGGTACCGCATACGTGCCGTTGCCGACACGCTGGATAACGACGCCTACCCGATTCCACGCACCGAAGCCTGCGTGGCGTTCCCATTGCGCCTCATAGAACGGATGGTCTGTCCGCTCGCCAACGCGTTGAAAACCCTTCAGGCTCGCTTCAGCGTGCTCGCGCATTCCCAGTGCACGCTCACCGCCGGTCATGACGCTGAGCAGGTAATCGGTAGGCAGAGTCGGCCAGTGCACCAGCCACTGATCGTCACAGTAACCGAAGACCTTGCCCGGGACCGCAACACTCAGATCTGCGACCAGGATGTCCGCAGTCGAGCCCTGCTGCACCGGATCGTTGGCACGGCGGGCTTTGACGAAGCCGGTCAACGCCTCGGCTGCGGCTTTGTTGGCAGTCGGGACGAAGGTGATGACATCGCCGGTGTTTTCCGGATGCTCCGTGAGCTCGGTGTAGATGGTGGGGAGTGGGTTGGTCGCATCGGCGATCGCCCCGGCCTGAGCCAGGAAATGATCGTCGGTCGTGCCCGTGTCCGCACCGGCCTGCACAAGGTAGGTGTCGGTGTCGCCATTGGCCGGACCCTTGATGCTCAGCGTACCGACGTCATCGTCGTCATCGCTGTACGACCACCCCGCATTGTCGAACAGAGCGGCCAGGACGTGGTCACGCAACCAGCGAACATCGGCGCTGAGCATGGTGTTGGTGATGTTGTTCGCTTCCTGGACCGTCATTTTTTCGCGGGTGACGTGATTGGCCCCCCACGCAGATCCCGCGCTCTGCAGCGGGAAAGCGACATCGTAGTACCCGGCGACCTGGATCGGGCGAGCGCGGCCGTTTTCGTCGAGCGGCTGCAACCGTGCGGCCACCGGCGACTTGAAACGTACCTTGAATTTGTCGGTCGGGATGGCGAAAAGAGCCATGATCGCCGCCATCTGGCGGTTATGCTCTTCGACCGACTGGGTGATGGCGGTGTTGACGACGTCGACGCCAACGGCGGTAACGCGCTGATCTAACATCGTCTGCAGGTTCATGAAACCGTAGAGAATTTGATTAGCCATGATGCACCTCCTACAGCGCCTTCAGGATGATTTCGATGTGGCCGACCAGGCCGGTCAGCGTGCCGCCGAAATTGAGACCAATTTTGTCGCCGGTCGCCAGCAACAGATCGGCAGCGGTAGCCGCCAGGGTCGGCGACTGGGAAACGTTGATGGTCGTCTCCAGGCCAACGTCGGCAGCCGTCAGCTCCTTGACGGTTGCACCTGCAGCGTCGCCGGGGGCGGCGGTGCCAGCTGCCGTGACCTTGCGGGGGCGCACGACGGCGCCGGACCCACCAACAACCGAGTGGATTTCACGCACGCCGGTGACCTGATACGGCCGATCGGCGACGAAAATCCATTTATCGACAGACGCTGCAACCAGCTCGGAGCTGACAACCAGCGTGTCGTTGCGGCCGTCGGTGTCGTAGTCGATGCGCAGCAGTTTGTCGTACGCCGTGCCCAGCGTAGTCGACGTGCCAGCGATCACCGTGGCGATCTTTTTTTCGATTGTGCCGGCGGCATCGGCAGGCATACCGTCGGTGTCAGAGAGGAAAACTTCGGCGTCATACGCCAGGCTCGAAATATCGTAGCCATCGACGACGCCCTTGCGAACGGCAGTAACGGCCTGGCCGGCCGCCACCGTCTTCGTGGCCATGCCGTACGCACGCTTTTCGGCGGTCGTTGTGGCATTAGCCTTTGTGAATTTACCGGTCGACGTGTCGATCCGCACGCTCATGCCTGCAGTTATGGCCTCGGCGGCCGGCAGGGTCATCTGCTCGAGGGTCTCAACGACGCGGAGCCGGTTTGCGGTAACCAGCGCTAAATCAGTCATGGATAACTCCTAAAAGTTGTTTTGCACCGTTGCGGCCTGGCTGCGGCGCGCTTGTGCCTGCTGTTCTGCAGTCAGCTGCGCCGGCGTGGCCGGGGTAGGGCTTGGGGTAATTGCACTCACTGTGCGCGCCGGCTGCTGTGGTGCGGCCGGCTGTTGTGGTGCCTGGGCCAGAGCTTCGCGGTTTGCAGCAATCCATTCCAGTTGCTCGGCAGGATCGAGCCGATCGAGCAGGGTCAGGACATGGGCGGGGAGACCGCTGCGAGAGACATCCAACTGGGCGCGCAGCGCTTTTTCGTAGCGCTCGGCCCGCTCTGCATTGGATTTCACCTCGCCGGTGAGCTTCTCCAGCTCGCCACCACGCGTTTCTGCCAACTTTTGCCATTCTTGGTTTTTTGCCAGGGCATCGGCCTCGGCCTTGCGGGCAGCTTCGGCTGCCAACTCGTCAGCCTGCTTTTTGGCCCGACCGAGCCTCTCTTTGACGATTGCGTCAATGTGCTCTTGTAGCCTGGACTCACTCTCGAACGTGATCGGTTTCGGCCTGTCTTCGCCGCCGGCGTTTGACGCATCCGCAGCCGGCGCAGGTGGTACCTGCGTGGCCGCCGGTGCCGCTCCGGTGCCGTGTCCCGTATCGGGTGCGAAATACAACCCTCGATCAAAACCTGCCTTGAAATTCATGCCGCTCTTCCTTTCCGGGATTACCGCTCCCGTGCGCGTAGGTTAAAAGCAAAACGCCCGGCCACACACACGCTCTCACGGTGTTGTGGCCGGGCGGTAAACTCCAGCAATCCCTATTCGGTTGTATGTAGTATAGCAGAAAAAATCAACCGAGTAAATCTTTTAGGGTGTGGTTCAAAATTTTGCAAAGGGGTGTAAGATAGATGGGGAACAAGGAGGATGAAATGCTAGACAAGGAAGATCCAAAGTGGCGGCAGATGACAGAAGATATCATGAGTGGCATGGCAGAAT
>JBMOLU010000016.1:0-2375 GCA_049325275.1 Chloroflexota bacterium | reverse complement strand
TCTCTTTTCTTCATCAGTCAGTTGATCCCAAGGCTTATCGTAGCCGCCGGTCCAATCAGGACCACACCAATTACCATAAATTTTTTGTAATCCTTCTGGGTCGACAAAGTTTACGGGATTGTTTTGGACATACCCATATAACACAACATCCCCACCATTAAACCCAATCGGGTCCTTGGAGATAAATCTGCCAACCTGGGGATCGTAATACCGGGCACGATAAAAATACAGCCCTGTCTCTTTATCCCACTCCCTGGCGGTGAACCCATATGGCTGTTTTACATGGTTGCCGTGTTGCCGCACGCTGCCAAACGAGTCATACTCGCAACTCTGTACCACCCGGCCTTTGGCATCGGTGAGGCTGGTGATGCTGCCCAGGCCGTCCGCATGGTAAAAGTATACCTTCCCCTGCTGCTCGTTGGCAAGGGGCTCATCAATGCCTGGTCCATGCACAAAACGGCTTACTGCCGGCTTGCTGATCCGTTTCCGCCAATGCTCCCTGTGTTTGCCGCGACCCCCGCTGGTACTATCCGCGTCATCTTCGTCTGAACGGATCTCCAGGATGATATCCTCGTTGTCATAGACATAGCTGTAGATCCTGGTCTTGATGAAATTTACGAGGGGAGCGGTCTCGATCTCCTCGATTCGCTTTTCGATCCTGCGGCCGAAGGGATCGTACTTGAAGGAGACGGTGCGGATCTCGTCTTCGTCGGTCCTGGTCGCCTTGACCAAACGGTTCTCAAAGTCATATTCATAGGTCCAGGTATCCTGAGCGTCGCAGTCTGTTTCCAGCTTCGCACTCAGGTTGCCGTTGGCATCATAAAGATATTCATGCTTCCGGCTGGAAAGCAGCTGGTTGGCCTCGTTATGGGTATACGTGTCATCCCATTTCGGGCCGGAAATGCGGTTGCCAACCGGGTCGTAGGTGAAGGACTCCGACCGGTTGGGCATTTCTTTCTCCGTTTGTTTGCCCTCGCGAAGAGCCAGGGTGTCGATGAGTCGGTAAACCGGGTCATAGGTGTAGTCAAAGCGTTCGGCCTGGGCATGATAATTGTGGCCGCGGCCATAGCCCTTGTCTGTGTCCATGCTCATGCTCTTGGAAAGTCTGTTGCCCACCGCGTCATGGCTGTAGGAATAAGAACTCAGCACATTGTTACGGCGGGCATCCCTGGTGATGATTTCGGTGAGCAGGCCGGCGGGATCATAACTGTACGCAGTGGTCACTCCGTTGGCCGCGTTGAGTCCGGTACGGCGGCCCAGGGCGTCGTAGGCGAAGCTGAAAGCCCCCGGAAAGGAGTTGATCGCCGCAAGCCTGTTTGCCTGGTCATAGCGGTAGTCAACCGTTTCATTGTCCGGCATGATCATCCGGGTGCGGTTGCCCAGTTTATCATATTCATAGCCGATGGTGCGGCCGTTGGAATCGCTGATGGAGAGCAAGCGGCCCAGGGGGTCATAGGTCATGCTGTAGGCGATATGCTGATTGCTTGCTGTCAGAACCCGGCCTTTTGCGTCATAGCTGAATAAGTCCGAAGTCCCATCCGGAAAGCTTTTGCTCAGCAGCCGGCCCAGAGCATCGTAGGTGTAGGTAATGGTGTTGCCGGCGCCATCGGTGCGGCTGGTGAGGTTGCCTTTGGCATCGTACTGATAGGTGATCGTTTTACCCAGGGGATCGGTCTCCCCAGTCAGGCGTCCCATACTGTCGTAAGTAAAGGTGGTGGTCTGTCCTTTGGCATCGGTGAGGCTTGCCGGCAGTTTGCTGCCGGCAAGATAGGTGATTTCAGTTATCTGGTTCAGGGCGTCGATCATGCGGGTGACCTGCTGCCGGTGGTCGTACTCGTAGCGGGTAATGTTGCCGTTGCCATCGGTTGCCGCCACCCGATTACCCAGGGCGTCGTAGACAGAACTGGTCACGTTGCCCTTGGGATCGGTCATGGTCAGCTGCCTGCCCAGTTCGTCATAGGTGAATGCAGTGGTACTGCCCAGGGCGTCGGCCACGGCGATCAGGTTGCCGGCCGCGTCATAGGTCATGGTGGTGACGCCGCCCAGTTGATCGGTAGAGGAGGATACGTTGCCCTGGCTGTCATAGGTAAAGGTGGTAATCCGGCCCAGGGCATCGGTAATGGTGATGATCTGCCCCTTCCCGTCATAGGCATAGGCGGTGCTGTTGCCCAGGGCGTCGGTGGCGGTAAGAAGGTTGCCGTTTGCATCGTAAGTAAAGGCGGCCGCGGCGCCCTGCGGGTCAATGATTGAGGTGATCCGGCCCAGGCCGTTGTAAGTGTAGCTGGTGGTCTGGCCGAGCTGATCGGTGCGGGAGAGCAGGTTGCCCTGGTCATCGTAGCTCATGCTCACAACACCCGAGGCATCGGTGACGGAAG
>JBMOLU010000015.1:0-2426 GCA_049325275.1 Chloroflexota bacterium | reverse complement strand
GGACTACGGTTGCCGTAGATAGGTGGCTGCCTTCACAGGATAGGGGTGACCCAACCGCCGGGCAACCCGTGTTGGCAAACAAAGCACTCCCCACAGGGAGTGTTTTGTTTTAACCGGAAAGGTCCACGATTGCGCCGGTGGTCAACGCCCAATGGAGCAATTCCTGGGTATTCTCGTCGCCATTTTGCGCCAGGCGCACCAGCCCACAGATTGAATCGGCCAGGCGCAGTAACGGTTCACGATGATCGGGCAGGCCGCGCACCTTGTCAACAGCAATGCCCGCTCGCCGCAATTCGAGTGCTGTGCTGGTCTCCAGTGATCGGGGCAGGGCATCAATTACGACCATTGCCGTATAGTCCCGGCCTTGCCAGCGCCGTAGAGCACAGGCAGTCGCATTGATCGTTGCTTCGTGAAACTCTCTGGTATCGTGAAACACGGCAAAGAACAGGTGGCCCTTGAAACAAGGTTCGCGCAGGATCATGCCGGCAAAGTCCAGTTTGCGCTTGTATCCGGCTTTGATCCATTTCAGCGTGCCCTTGCCGCTGGCTTGCTCGAACTGCTGGCACAAGGTTGCGAACAGGTCTTTGTCTTGTTCGGCAACCACCAGCGAAACAACAAAGACCTTTCCCCTGGTTTCTTGCCCACTTTCGTCCGCATAGCAGTATAGTTTGGTTGGCATGAGGGCATTATATCCTTTCGTTCAACTCAGGGAGCGAAAAATGGGATAGACGATTTTTCGGACCGGAGAAGCTTGCGCTTTAGAAAAGCACCCTTCTCAATTCTGGCACGATCTCCTTTCAAGATTCGCGGCCCAGGGCATCGACGGCGTACGCCAGCCGCTGGATGGCTTCGCCGATCTGGTTGTAGACGGCGGCATGGGCGAACTTGCAGTTCGCAGGGCGCAGAGAGAATCGTTCGTGCAGGCACACCCCGGCCCGGGGACACACATCGCCTCGCGCCAGGTGGCCAGCTCCTGCGCCAGCTTTTGCAGTTTGCTGGCCAGCTGCTGGTCGGTCGTAGGGGACATGGAAGATCACCTCCTTTCGGGAAAACAAAAACGGCCAGCCAACCGGCCAGCCGCCATTGCTGACGGGAGGAGGGCGATTCGGAAAATCACTCTCCTCAGTTCTGACATTGATGTTACTCGTGGGAGCGCCCTAAATGAAGAATCAAGGAGCTTTTTGGTTCGCAGGTTATACCAAACGAGGATATAATTTTTCTATTGGTATCCCCTTATCGTGATATTTGCTTCTGGATGGGGCCTTTTGTAATGGAGCAGAAGTTCTTTTTCCAAAACCGCCATTTGACTTTTGTAGCGCTGTGTATTCTTGTTTTTGGAACGTTTGCTTGTCAGCCCCGCGTATCCTCTGACCCGCGAGGTAACGAGATACCCGGAACGGATGCTGCGAATACCCCGGAGCCGTTAATAGAAGACAGTCCTTCTAGGCCGATGTCTGATGCTGTAAATGGAAACATCCCGTTGCCATTTATCCTGGCCGGGGGCATTCTGGCCGAAATCCCATTCTTGTACCTTGCCTGGCGTCTGATGAAAAAGGGACGGATTACTATCGGTTATCTGGCAGGGTTGCCGCCGATTTTTTATACCTGGTACCTGGCAGAAAAGCAGGTGTTGAGTCGCTGTATTGCTTGCTTTGCTTTTCATGGAATACAGGCCGACATAGAATTGTGCTGCGATGCCGGAAGCATTGCGCTAATGCCTTATACCTGGTTATTGTTGGGTGTGAATGCGTTGTACCTGTTTGCTGTTGGCGCCGTGATGGTGAAATGCGTGAAGCAAGTGCCTGCTTCTTCAATGGATGGAAAGGCAGAGGCGTTTCGGAGAATCGGCATTGCCGCCAAAAGCCTCTTCATCCATGGCTTTTTTGTGGCCAGTGCTTTCTGGACAGCTGCAGCGTTCCATGCCTATATTACGTACTACAAATTTCGGGATTGGCGGCAGGCAGAAGGACCGTTGTGTGCCGGAATCGTCTCGACGGCCATCGCCTTTTTTATCTTATGGATGTTTTTGACTTCTGTACGGAAAGAAATGGCTATCTTGCATGCGGGTGGCATAAAAGAGAACCGGGGTACCTTTGTCCTGTTAGTCATATTCCTGGTTTTTATACTTTGCCTGAGTCTATTCTGTTGGGCTACTTCCTATTCTTTGTTTTTTCTTTAGTTCGTCTATTAACGGATAGAGTGCTTGCCCCTGTGGAGGAAATCGATCATGACCAACACCCCAACCTACGCCTGCGAAACCTTCGGTGATGCCGTACATTGCCGAGTATTGCGCAGCAATACTGACATGCTTCAGTTTTTATACCCAACTGAAATGAGAGTCCGAGCGGTTTGATTGGCATATTGTGCGGCAAAAGCCGCCGGTGCCTGATAGCCCAGCGAACTGTGAGGCCGTTGGGTATTATAGT
>JBMOLU010000014.1:0-20856 GCA_049325275.1 Chloroflexota bacterium | reverse complement strand
TATTCCGTTTATCCATTTATCAAACCGTTCGCAGAATGCAAGCGAGCTTCAAAACGGAATACGTATTCCGCTTAAAACCCACCCAAACGGAATATCAACGGAATACGCTCTACCGTGTCCTACCCTCGCTAATTGGTACGAACTTAGTTTTCTGTGATGAAGTAACACAATAGACAATGCTTACGAGTACCCCAGCGGAAAGGGTGTGAAATTGCGAGGCGATATTATCTACCAAATATGCGGGATCCATGAAGGGTGTAGCCCGGGCCAACCCGCCCAATGACAGCTTCTATTTTCCGCTTCGCAGCAACAATCTGCATTGGTCTCTTGATTGGTTGGTTACAGTGGATAGTATTGCAGAAATATTTCGAGGTAGACTCTTTGTGGGTTTGGGCCAGTACGCTCACCTATGGTGTTTTCTTGTTCGTTATTATCCTCATCGATTACATTTCCTTGTCAACCATGCTGCTTGTAGAAATCTCCGTTCTGAGTGTATTGGGTCTTCCGCAGCGATCTGTGCTCAAATATTATCTGCATCATCCTTCGACTTGGATACTACTGAGTCCAGTCGCTGCAATGATTGGCACATTGGTTTCATGGAAAATCAGCGATTTTCTATTTCCGAGCGGTAATCCAGCAATGTATTGGGCGCTTTTTGGACTTATGTATGGGAGTGTAACCGGAGTGTCTTTGATAATTTTCGAGGCACGAGCTTCTAATTAGCGCGGATCTTGGTTGCAGGAAAGAAGTCATGGAACAGGATTGGCGTCTTGCCAGAGGCACAGTACAGGTTTATACATACATTGACCAGCGCGTCTGGAAAGCAGTACCCGCACTGAAAAATGGGCTGATGGCTGTGAAATATTTGGCAAATCTTTCTATGAAAAATATTATCTCGGTAATTCCAAAAAGGTCGCAAACCATTCCTGCTTCGCTTCGCCAAAGACTGCAATGTCTTCTCAAGTGCCGCAACCGCAAATCGCTGCGCAAATGGCGATTACAAAAATATCAATCAATTTGTGAAGCTTCGTTCGCTCGACCCGCGGGTCCGTGATGCTGCCAAAATGCTCTTCGATAGTGGCTGTGACTGTTTCCATGACTTTTCTCCTGTGCGTTTTGATCTGTCATCAAAAGTCATCTCCTGCCACCCTGTCCAGCACTATTTAGATGCGTTCACCCTGACCCCAACAACAGCCCCCTTGACACCCCAATCCTTCCAGTTCTCTCAGATGCTGCCGCTCATGACACGCCAACAATGGCAAGTAGCGTTGTTGATACAGGTAACGCACCTTCGGATTCGCTCAGATTGGCATGCAGCGCACCAAAATCCATTCGTCCCTTTTGGCGCTCCCAACCGATTTGGGAAATCACATCATACCCAAATATGCTGTACTTCGGCGCAATACTCTGCCAACTTGCACAGGGCCAGCTTATCTTTGTGCCTTCACAGGCCGTATTCAAACAACGCTTCGGCCGGTAAGCTACCCTACTTACTTCGTCTATCTTTTGAACCGTCTTGAGATGATTCAGGTAACCCATTTCCACTAATTCTTGCCCGCATTGCAGACAATCTCACACTTCACATGCATAGATTGTTAGTTCTGTTCGATATAATCCACTGAGGATTCTCATCTTCTGCTCTTTGTTTGGTAACCAAATTGCAGTATGCTCTGAGAACCCCTTTTATCAAGCTAAAAGTGACTTTTGCGGTATTGCCAGAATAGCCATTACAACAACTTTGATGAGCTTCTTGGGCGCAAAGCTGTCCGTAAACTCTTTTTTGCTGCCAACTAACCCATTGTCTACTGCCCTCTGTATAATATGCTACAATCTCTATAAGGAAATTGCGATTATCATAATCTAACCATCCTTAGCGAGGTGTTCTGTGTTTGTCAACCGGCTTGCCGAATTGGACTTGCTCGAAAAACGCTTTGCCTCCGGCCAGGCAGAGTTTTTTGTGCTTTATGGCCGTCGGCGGGTGGGCAAAACCGAACTGTTGGCTCATTTTTGCGAGGGCAAACGGGCGATCTTCTTCGTCTCCGATCTAGGCTCCGAAATCTCGCTGCGCACGGCCCTTTCGGGAGCGGTCAACAGCGTGCTCTTTGGCCCCAACCAACTCAACGCCATCTATGCTTCGTGGGACGATCTTTTTAAGGCCGTGGCCCAGGCCGCTCAAAGCGAACGCCTGATCCTGGTGCTGGATGAATTCCCTTATTTAGCCAGCGCCCACCCGCCCCTCGGCAGCATCTTGCAGCGTGCCTGGGATCAAACGCTCAAAAACAGCCAGCTAATGCTGATCTTGTGCGGCTCGTACATCGGCATGATGGAAGAAGCCGTCCTGGGCTACGAAGCCCCGCTCTATGGCCGCCGCACCGCCCAATACTTGCTCGAACCACTCCCATTTCAAGATGCGCGCCTGTTCTTTTCGGGATATTCCCTCGAAGACCAGGTACGCGCCTACGCCATCTATGGCGGCACGCCCGCTTACTTGCACACCCTGCAAGCGGGCGCTTCGCTGGCGCAGAACATCGAAGATGGCATTCTCAGCCGCGGTTCGTTCCTGTACGACGAGGTGCGCTTTGTCTTGCAGCAAGAACTGCGCGAACCGCGCAACTACTTCGCCATCCTCGAAGCCATCGCCGCCGGAAAGACCCGCCTGAACGAGATCAAGCAGGCCACCGGCATCGAAGGCGCCACCGCCTACCTCGATACCCTGCAACAACTCCACCTGATCGAACGCCGCGTGCCGGTAACCGAAACCCAGCCCCACAAAAGCCGCCGCGGCCTCTACCGCCTGCAAGATCACTACCTGCGCTTCTGGTTTCGCTACGTTCATCCCAACCGCTCGCAGCTCGAACGCGGCGCGGCGCAGGGCATTCTCAACAGCCAAGTGCTGCCCCAACTCGATCGCTTCACCGGGCTGGCCTTCGAGGAAATCTGCCACCAGTTTTTGTGGGACGCCGGGTTGGCCGGGCGGCTGCCCTTTGTTCCGCTCAACATCGGCAACTGGTGGAACGCCAACGAGGAAATCGACCTGGTGGCCCTGAGCGAAAGCGCCACCCTGCTGGTGGAATGCAAATGGGCCAACAAACCCGTGGGCACCGACATCCTGGCCGTCCTCAAACGCAAAGCTGGCCTGCTGCGCAACGATTTGGCCGGGCGGGGCCTCTATTACGGGCTGTGCTCCCGCTCCGGTTTTACGACACAGTTATTGGAAGACGTTCAAGATCGGCCCGATGTAATCCTGTTCGATTTACCGGCCATGCTGGAATAACCACTCGGCCACCCCTGTCGCTACGGCCGCAGGTCGCAAGCGAAGCAGTCTCCTCGTAAGCCGGGAGGTTGCTTCGGGCAGAAGAGCACCACCCTCGCAACGACAAACCGCTGCCTGCTGCCATCTATCCTCTCCCTGCTACACATCTTCAACAAACAGCGAACTGGCCCGCCAGTGACCGCACGAACCATCTCGCCTACCGATTGCAGCACCATCGTTCGCCAGCGCCGCCGTACACACTGGTTGGCAAGGTTCGAGCGCTTCTACGAAGCCATCGAACGCAGCGCTCAGTTTCTCCAGGCATTGGACGAAGCCGATCTGAGCGTCTCGTCCCTGCCGCCGGGGTGCAACGCTACACCCAAACCTGGCACAAGCTCGATTATTTCTACCGCAAAGTCATTTACCACCACCGCAAAGCCGGTCAATCGCGATCTTGCAAGAGGCCGTAAAGCAAAACATAAGTTCTTTGAGCGCTGCGTGATGCCGATGCCGAAAAAAAGACAAGAAACTCCACGTGATCATCTCGGATGCGCTGCGTTATGAAATTGCCGACGAACTGCTGCGCCGCGTGCGGTGCGAAGACCGCTATGACGCCGAACTGGAAGCCATGCTGGCCATGTTGCCCAGCTACACCCAACTCGGCATGGCCGCCCTGCTGCCGAACGCTCAAATTGCTCTCGCTGAAGATCAATCTGGCTATGTTCTCATGGATGGGATCAGCAGTGCAGGCACCGCCGCCCGGGACAAAATTCTCAAACAGGCCGTGCCCCGTTCGCTGGCGATTCGCTCCGAAGAATTTCTCACCCAGAACCACGATGCCAACCGCGATACCTTGCGCGATCATGATATCATTTACTTGTATCAAAACCAGATCGACGACGCCGGCGACAAACGCGAAAGTGAAGAGCGCATCTTTGAAGCCGTGGAAAACGCGCTGGATGAGTCGATCGTCCTGATCAAAAAGTTGACCGCTGCCAACGCCACCAAGATCATCGTCACCGCCGATCATAGCTTCATCTAACAAAATCGCTCCATCGAAGAGAGCGATTTCTCTGCCAGCAAAGCGCGTGGCCAGGTGGTGCACTATCACGACCGGCGCTTCGCCCTGGGCGAGAGGTTGGAAGAGCAGCCCGGTCTGAAAAGTTCACCTCCGCCCAGGCCGGCCTGGGCGGAAAAATGGAAATCGGACTGCCCAAATCGATCCACCGCCTGCGGCTCAAGGGGTCGGGCAGCCACTACCTGCATGGCGGCGCCAGCTTGCAAGAAGTGGTTGTGCCCGCCTTGAGAATCAACAAGAAGCGTGAAAGCGAACTCACCCAGGTCTCCGTGAGCATCCTGCGTGGGGCAGTTTCGTTGATCGCCTCCGGCCAGTTCAGCGTCACCTTCTACCAGTCCGAGCCGGTCAGCGACAAAGTGCAGCCACACACCCTGCATACCGCCCTCTACACCCTCGGTGGCGAGCCGATCTCTGAACGGAATGAACTTGTCTTCAACCTGACCGATGAAGATCCTCGCAAGCGTGAGCTATCGGTGCGTTTCCTGCTGACGCGGGCAGCCGATCAGGCCAACAACCAAACCAGGAAGTGATCCTGCGCCTGTTGGAACGGTTGACATGGCCGATCGGTGGATAAATTATTGCGGGCGGGCGAGGACACTTCCAACAGGATCTGGGTGCCCTGGTAGAACAAAAAGTACGTCTCATTCGTTCGATGTGGGAAACTGCGCAAACTTTCAAAACCATGTATCGTAAAGCATCGTCCGATTTACCATAGAGAGATTCCCATGCGTCGAATCTTTGTTTTTTCCGCGCTCCTTCTCACTTTCCTTCTCGCTGCTTGCCAACCAACAACCAGGCCACCAGCATCCTCGCGCACACCCAGCGCAACCATCACCCGCACGTTCACCGTTCAACCTACTGCCAGCGCCACACAACCCATACCCTCGCGCACCCCGGTACCAAGCCCAACACCACAACCCACGCAGTCCTTCGGCCAGACTCCACCGGGTAACGCAAGCCAATATCGGCTTAAAGACGATCTTGACGAAACCATTTGGGACTTGATCGATACCGAAAGCCCTGCTTTCATGCAGGAAAACCCGCTCTGGACCAAGGTCGAGATAACTTTATTGCGCGAGTTTGCTGTACGTTCCCCGGATTCTCCCAATGCGCAGGATGCGCAGGTTCGGTTGATATGGCCATCATCCTATGCGTCATACGGAGGCACTACTTCTGCCCCCCTTGAACCGTTCCGCAGCGCCCTGGAAACTGCCCTGAACGCTGAACCGAACCTGGAGATATCTGCCGACTCCGTTAATTCAGCGATCGCCACGATCCTTCACCTGAATATCGACGATTACAAAGACCATCCCTTCGCAGATGTGTTCCCTGCCGATAATGTACTGGCCGACGGAAAGCCAGGTTGGATTTTGGGCCTGATTGTGCCATCGCCTGCCGGGGCAGGCCTGGCTATTTCTGGGGAGCCAGGCCATTACCGTGTTGTCTCAGCCCGACCATACTGGCGATTGTTCCTCCGGGATTACCAAAAAGCCTTTGCTTACGATTTGAATGCCAATGGCATCCCGGAGATCGCCATTTGGGACAGTTATTGGGGCACGGGTATGACCCGTTTCTGCCGCGAAGTCTTCGAATTGTACGAATGGGACGGCAACCAAATGGTCAATCTGGCTCCTTCTCTTGAGACATTTGCCAACAGCGATTCGGGCAACTGCCTGGACTTTACATTCGAATCAGGTTCTAACGGCACACAAACCATTGTCACCGGCAATGTGATCGACACCGGGTGCTATGACAAAGATGCAGGCGAATGGTATGGCAACCTGACCATCAAGCGGTATTATGAGTGGAATGGTCGCTATTTCTCTCAAGCACGCCGCGAAACCGTCCCCTTGCAGGCTTCGATACCCGGAAATTGGCCGGAGATCAATCGCTGCACCCTCAGTTGGGTCAATGAAGCTGGCGCGGCAAACGACCAGGCATACAGACTACTTCCCACGTTATTGGCTGAAACAGATGCTGAATTGACCACCGCCTTTGCGGATGCGTTTGGACCAGCTTACCTCGACTATTTCCGCTTCAAGTTGGGCGCCTGGCATGCCATTCGCGGCCAGCAAGCAGCGGCGCTGACTTTGCTAACCCAGGTGCGCGATACACCCGCCACATCCGAATTCACAACCGCGCCACAATTGGCTGAAGCCTTTTTACAGGCGTATCCATCGATTGGTCCCTATGCTGGGTGTGCGGCGGCTCGTAAACTGCTCAATCTCGAGCCCTTTGCAAGTATGTACGGCGGATTTAATACGAGCGCAACCCGCGATGCCTGGGGATTCTCCGAATACCAGTGGAGTATTGGCTATGGAGGTTCCCTGAGCTATCCAAGCGATCGCGACGACCTCTTGAACCTTTGCAGCCTGTCCGCGGCCTTTCGCTCATCCGTTCAAAAGCAAAGCTTCACCAGCAGCCAAACGCTGCGGCACTGGCTGGGTGAACAACAAATCCCCTATACCGGCCTGCAAGAAGGTGATGTGGATGGCGATGGCATCCAAGATTGGCTGCTGCTGCTTCGCACCGGCGAGGGCCACCGTTGGTACTTGTGGGCCTTGTTGAACAAAAACGGGCGCATTCAGCCGGTGTGGATTGAAGCTACCGACCGCGTTACCGACAACATTCCCACTGCCTGGAATACCTTTCATCCCTATCCATCCGTAAGCCCGCTCAACGTCTATCAATGGGCAGATGGCATGGTTATCTTCCGTATCATCCCACAAGGTGGCATGCCGGGTGTAGAAATCATACAACCAACCAATAACTGGCCAGGCGATGAGCGCCTGTTTCGAGGCTTTAGCGTCATTCCTGCTCCTGCCGAGAGAAGCATGGTCGGCAACCTTACGGAGGAATTACGTGTCGTAAGGGATACCCCCCCCTTCCAATGGCTCAACTATTGGTATGATCTCGGCTGGGACTCCGCTTTGAACCGGCTCAGGGTAGTTTCATCACCGGAATACGATCAGGATCAAAAAATCCAGGCTGTTGAGGGCCTGTTATTCGAAAAAGGTGATCCGCAAGGGGCGATCGAAATCCTGACCGCTATCCTGGAAGACAACTCCTATCACATCGTCGAGCCCCAGGTAAACGCATATAACGATCTACCCGAAGTACAGCCCTATTTGCAATATTTACTCGGCTTGGCTTATGAGCTAGACGGGCAGGAAGCCAAAGCGGCGTCAGCCTATTGGGCTTTGTGGCACGAGCACCCACAGCACCCACTCAGTTATGTGGTGCAACAAAAACTGGAACGCAGGTAGGAGCTTGCCACCTTCATTGAGCAGGTACTCTTTTATTGTTTTTCAGACAGAGATTTGCAAACAAGTAAATCCCCAATCAGGCGGCCCGGTTCCGACTACAACTCGTATCGAATTGCCTCCTACCTGGACGCCCGTTAATACCGCACCGCAGGAACCTTTGCCTACAACTATTGAGCAACCTGCTACAGCAACCAATCATAGCCCATCAAATATCTTACAGGTTACAACACTGCCAAACGAAAATATGAGCTCGGGACTCCAGAGAGTAGCATGGATAAATGGAACTTTGTCCCAAGGAGAAGTGTTTACATACCCCGTTTCATTGGAAGGCGGTTACACGATGTTTGGGGTTCAATGGGGAACCGGGATGGGAACACTTCACTTGCTTGATGAAAACGGCAATCTTGTGGATGAGGCTTTTGCCCTTAGCCACCCTGCAATCATTTCTTATACCGCAGATGCAAAAGGAACCACTGCCGGCGGGATAGCTTTTAATCGTGAAACCAGCCAACTGTTCACTGTTTCTCATCAGAGCTTTAGCCTCAGTGGCAGCTACAGCGACGTCCCTGAAGTTCAAGCGGAGAATCCTGCTATGTACCAGGCGTTGGCAATTTCCGTCGGGGTAATTCCACGATCTGTAATTTCATGATCATTTTCCTTTCGTTTTCTAACCCCAACCCATGAATTTTTTGTACAGAGAAGAAGAGCCTGCACACGATTAACCAAACGGCCAACCCTTTACTTATGACTTCTTGTCTGCGGAAGTGTTTTACAAGGTGGCAAGACCTGGAGTACTTTTTTGCCAATTGCGGGTAAGCGCCACCTGCAAAAGTCCTTATTGACAAAAACGTAAAAATATGGAAAACTGTAACTAGTTACGGTAATAGTTACAACAAGGGTTTCAAACAGGTTAGCCGCCAGTGAAGAAAAAAGCAACTATTCGGGATGTGGCCAAATTGGCAGACGTATCGGTGGCCACGGTATCTCGCATCTTGAATAACAAACCGGATGTCTCAGAAGAAACACACCAAAAGGTTTTGGCTGCCATCACTGAATTGGGGTATGCGCGCAGCATGCAATGGCAGCAAATCACATCAGGCAAAACCAGGGTAATTTCGCTGCACTACCCCTATAAGCTGGCAGTATCCAATCAGGTCTCTCTCGATTTTATCACCGGGGCCACCACGGCGTGCGAAGAGCACAGTTATTCCCTGCATCTGGTAACACAGTTGCTCGACGAAAACAGCCTGTTGGATTTTTATCGCACAAATCAGTGTGATGGGATGATCCTGATGGAAATTCGGATGGATGATTGGCGCGTGGAACTTCTGCGCCGGCAAAATTTGCCGTTTGTGATGATTGGGCGCTGCGAAAATAATGATGGGGTGAATTTTGTTGATTTCGATTTTGAAGCAGCCGTGGCGGTAGCAGTTGATCACCTGGTTAATTTGGGTCATCGGAGGGTCGGCTTTGTCTCGATTGTCCCCGACCCGCAGCAAAATCACTATGGTCCGAAGATCCGGGCTTTGGAAGGCTATGAAAAAGTTTGTGTTCAGTATGGTATTGCAAAGTTCTTTTGCGAGACAGACATGGGGTTGGAAAACGTCAAAAATGCCACGCTAGATTTACTGAAAACGCACCCCGAAATCACTGCGCTGGTCAGTGTCTTTGACACGGCTGTCGCGGGGATGTATGCAGCGATTAAGTCGTTCGGGTTGACCGTACCGGATGATGTATCTGTAGTGGGGTTGACCAGTGAACATGGTGCGGAACTGGCATCGCCATCGTTGACAGCCCTACATTTTCCGGCTTCATCGATGGGTTATGACGCGGCAAAGATCATGATTAACCGGTTAGAGAAAAACTCAAAGGCCGCCAAACAAATCCTGGTAGGCCCGAAACTGGTCGTTCGTTCCAGTACGGGATTCGTCAGAAAATTGGCAGTGTTGGCGAATTCGCCAACTTAACCCTCATGCCTGAAAGGAGGTGGCGCACAAGATGATTGGTCGGAAAAACAAGAAGCGCTTCTCGCCTTTCCACAGTAAAGAAGCGCTTCTTGGTTGGTGTCACCATACTGGCTCGGGCCAGTACGCTTGACATTTAAGTATATAACAAAAACTCGAGAGGAGTGAAAAATGGTTCGTCAAAGAAGCGTATTACTTGCCGTGATCATGATTCTCAGCAGCATCATGGCAACAGGATGTTCGACATCCACCCCACAAGTGATCAAAGAAACCGTCATCGTCCCGCAGACCAAAGAAGTTCAGGTTACTCAGGAAGTTCAAGTAACGAAGGAAATCCAAATAACCAAAGAAGTCGTTATCACGGCTACTCCTGAACCAACTGTGGAGCCGCAAACCTTTGAACCGGGCACCACGATCACCTACATTGCCAGCCAGGATTGGATTAAAGATTCAGAGATGCAACTGGCAAAAAAGTTCGAAGCCGAAACCGGTGTTCACGTTGACTTCCAGATCATTCCATCGGATCAGTATTTTAACGTTCTGGAAACCAAGCTTGAGACCGGCGGCGAAGGGATTGACATCTTCGGCGGCCAGAGCGGCAAAACGGATATCAAACTTCAGTTGAACGTCGAAAAGAACGCTGTACCCTTGACCGATGAGGAATGGATCAAACGCATGAATCCATTGTCGGTAGAACAGATCAGCCTGGATGGCGTTCCCTACGGCCTGACTATTTGGGATACGATTGGCGGCTCGTGGGTGATCGTCTACAATAAGACTATCTTCGCCGAACACGGTATCAGCGTACCCACCACCTATGCTAAGTTTGCTGCGGCCTGCCAGACCCTCCTGGATGCAGGCATCGACCCGGTCTACGAGCCAATTGCCGATGGCTGGCACCATGTCTTGTGGTTTCTAGAAATGGGGCCGGCGTATGAGGCCGCCAGTCCAGGCCTGGCAGACGCCTTGAATGCCAACCAGGCGACCTTCGCTGCTAACCCGACCATGACAACTGCGCTGACCCAGTTCAAAGAAATGTACGACAAAGGTTACTTTGGTGCCGATGCACTTTCCAACGAATTTACCAATACCGAAGCAGCTCTGGCCGAGGGCAAATATGCCATGACGGTCAATCGTTTTGGTTTGCCGAGCCAGATTCATACTGCTTACCCGGAGGTAGCGGAGGACACCTTCGGATTCTTCTTGATCCCGCTGGCCGACAACCAAATCTGGAATGTCAATCCGGCGGCTCCTAGCAAGTTCATCTATTCGGGATCGAAGAATATTGAAGCCGCGAAAGCTTATTTCCGTTTTCTGACCCGCCCCGAGAACTTGCAGTTCATGCTGGATAACGAAGCTCAGTTCACTATGCTGAGTTTTGATGGTGTCACGTACGCATTGACAGCAGACCAGCAAGCGTTCATTGACACGTACAAAGAGCAGGGGACGGTCTATCAGACCGCAGTGAACTATGTCAACCCGCAGTGGATGGATGTAGGCCAGGATTTAACCGCCATGTTCACGGACGCCATCACACCAGAAGACGTGTTGGCGAACATTGATCAGCGCAGAACAGATATGGCCACATCGGCTGGCGATGCAGCCTGGAAGTAACGGCTGCGTTGCCTTTGATAGCCGTTTTTTTCTTTCTTCCGTTCTGTAGACAATAGGCCAAAATCGTTGTGGGCCTGTGGAAACCATCAAACAGGCCCACGACGTCTTGTCCCCTTGGTCGAGTACTTCACAAAACGATGAAAAACAGAGTCTATCCATTTTATTTTTCGATTGGGGCCATTGTTCTATATTCTTTGTTCATGGTCTTGCCAGGGTTGATGGGGTTCTATTTGTCCTTTACCGATTGGAGCAGGTATTCTGACGAGGTTCATTTCACGGGTTTCGATAACTTTTTACTAATCCTTTCCAAGCAAAATTACTGGCATAGCATCAGCAACACACTTATTTTTACCATCGTGACGATTGCTCTGAAAACGATATTCGCCTTACTGTTGGCCTTGCTTTTGACCAAAGGATTAAAGCGCTTCTTCAATTTTCATCGTGTCATTATCTATCTACCGGCCATTCTCCCAACGATCGTCGTCGGCATCGTCTTTCGATCGATTCTGCACCCAAGCACGGGCGTGCTCAATGAGTTCATCAGAATGATCGGCCTGGATTTTCTGGCACAGCGCTGGTTGACCAACCCAGGGATTGCGCTTTACTCGATCATTTCCGTGGATACCTGGAAAGGGGTAGGGTTTATCATGGTGATTTTGATCGCCGGGCTGCAAGCGATCCCCGCTGAATACTACGAGGCCGCCCAAATTGACGGGGCAAGCCAATGGGATGAACTACGGGAGATAACGATCCCGCTCCTGTTGCCCACTTTGACGGTAACCACCGTGCTGAATCTACTTTATGGGTTGAAAGTGTTCGATGTGGTGTGGGTGCTGACCAATGGCGGGCCGGGGTACGCCACCGAAACGGTTTATACCGTCGTTTTCAAAGAGTTTTCCAAGGGGCGCTATGGCGTCAGCACAGCGCTTTCCACGCTCTTGTTCTTCGTCATGTCCATCAGCGGATACTGGCTGATCCAGGCGATGCACCGCAAAGAGTTGGATGTGTAGGAGATGCGCATGCTGAAAGCAAAAAAACTGAGGCAAATACCAGCAAATTTACTGGCTGTTCTCGTCAGCCTGATCATGTTTGTGCCGATCTATTTGCTGGTTGCCAACTCGCTGAAAGACGAAGTCCAATCGAAAGCGATGGGTGCGGAGTTGCCCACCGGCATTCATTGGGAAAATTACATCACCGTTATCGAGCAAGGGAAATTGGGAAGCGCTTTTGCCAACAGTATGCTCTACGCCACCGGGGCGACTACTGTCGTGGTCATCTTTGCAACGGCAGCGGCGTTCGTACTCTCGCGTAATCGGACCCGGTTCAATCGTTTTTTGTATTTCTATATCGTGCTAGGCATTGCCATGCCGATCAACTACGTGACCTTAACCAAGGTAATGCAGGCAACACACCTGATCAATACGGTAGGGGGTATTATCATCCTGTATGCGGCAACCAAAATATCCTTTGCGGTTTTTCTGACCTTTGCGTTTGTTGAATCGATCCCCAGGGAAATTGACGAGGCGGCCATCATCGATGGTTGCGGCCCACTGACGCTCTTTTTTAAGGTCATTTTCCCATTGCTTACGCCTGCCTGGGTGACGACAGCCATTCTGAGCTTCTTGGATTTCTGGAGTGAGTTTATTCTGCCATTGTACTTTTTGCAAAGTTCTGCCAAGTGGCCAATGACTCTGGCGGTATATAATTTCTTTGGCCGGTTTGAAACCAACTGGAATCTCGTATCGGCGGATATTGTGCTGACGATCCTGCCGGTCATCATCGTTTATTTACTGGGGCAGCGTTATATCGTCTCTGGAATGACCTCCGGAGCTGTCAAAGGATGACGCCGCTGTCCACACCCTTTTAGGCATTCCCATCACAAAACCATGACTCATCTCTCCTTTCACACATCTGAAAACGCCTTCACACTCAACACTGCTCAGGCACACATCCAAATCACGGCCTGTTTGCCAGGTTGCATGCGTATTCGCTATTCCGCAGGGCCCGAGTTTGCACCACGCCCAAGCCCGATGATGCAGCCCAACCGGCCGCAGCTTTCTGCGTTATCGGTGGTGGAAAATCCCCAAAGTATTATCGTTTCCATCTCGGAGCTATCTATCCATATCGATAAACAAACCCTGGCGTTCACTTACACTGATTCGGCAGGCAATCTCCTTGCCAAGGAGCCTGCCCGCGGTGGAAAAACGTTGGCAGCGACGGAAACTGTGGTCAATTTCTTCGATGCGAATACCGAAATCCAGATGGAACGCACTGCCGATGGCGAGAAAATCCGCGCCATCAGCCCGTCTAGAACGGTCACGAAAGCCGCTTACCACGCCAAGCTGGAATTCGAGTGGGCCGACGGCGAGGCGCTGTACGGGCTGGGTTCGCACGAAGATGGTATGTTCAATTTACGCGGTCAGTGCCAGTACCTGTACCAACAAAACATGAAGGTTACCATTCCAGTGCTGATGTCCACCCGCGGCTATGGCCTGGTTTTCGATCAATATTCGGCGATGACGTTTCACGATGATGCCTTCGGCTCATACGTCTGGATGGATTTGGTGGATGAACTGGATTATTACTTTATCTACGGCCCAGAATTCGACCAGATCATCTCGACCATCCGCACACTGACGGGCACAGCGCCTATGCCGCCCAAGTGGGCGTTTGGCTACGTCCAATCCAAAGAGCGCTATGTTACGCAGCAAGAACTGGTCGATATTGTCAAGGAATACCGGGAACGCGGCCTGCCACTGGATTGCATCGTTCTGGACTGGCAGTATTGGCCGGAAAAACAGTGGGGGCAGAAAACCCTGGCGGCCGACCGCTTTCCCGGCCCAAAACAGATGATGCAAGAAATCCATGCTTTGAATGCCCGTTTGATGATCTCGATCTGGCCTCATCTCGCCCCAGGCGGGGCAAACTGGAAAGAAATGCTGGAAAAAGGCTTTCTGCTGGGTAACCGTTCCACCTACAATGCCTTCAACCCCGAAGCAAGGAAGCTCTATTGGAAGCAGGCGCAAGAAGGGTTGTTCGCTCACGGCATTGACGCCTGGTGGTGCGACTGTACCGAACCCTTCGAAGCCGATTGGAATGGCGACCTCCGCCCCGAACCGGAGGAGCGGATGCGGTTGAACGTGGGCGAGGGCAAAATGTACCTGGATCCGCTGCTGGTCAATGCCTATTCCCTGCTGCATAGCCAGGGCATCTACGAAGGGCAGCGCAATTCTGGCTCTACGAAGCGCGTACTCAACCTGACACGTTCGGGCTACCTGGGCCAACAGCGTTATGCGACGGTGGTTTGGTCGGGAGATATTTGCGCCAGGTGGTCGGTCTTGCGCGACCAGGTCCCGGCTGGCTTGAACTATTGCGTCACCGGGATGCCCTATTGGACGCTGGACATTGGTGCATTCTTTGTCAAAAAACGCCCCGAAATCTGGTTTTGGGATGGCGATTATGAAGGCGGCGTGGACGACCTGGGATACCGCGAGCTATTTGTGCGCTGGTTCCAGCTTGGTGCGTTTCTGCCGATGTTTCGTACCCACGGCACCGATACGCCGCGCGAAATCTGGCACTTTGGGCAGCCAGGGGAAGCAATGTACGATGCCCTGGTCACGATGCTCCACCTGCGCTACCGCCTGATGCCCTATCTCTATTCGTTAGCCGGTTGGGTTACGCAACGCCATTACACCATGCTGCGCATGCTGCCATTCGATTTCCGCGACGATCCCCAAACGCATGAAATCGGCGACCAGTTTCTGCTTGGCCCATCTTTACTCGTTTGTCCCATCACTTTCCCAATGTATTACGGTGTCAATTCGACGCCGCTTGAAAATGTGGCAAAGGAGCGGCCGGTCTACCTGCCCGCCGGAAGCAGCTGGTACGATTTTTGGACCGGCAAAACCTACGAAGGGGGGCAGACCATCCTGGCCGAAGCGCCCATCCACAAGCTGCCCCTGTTCGTGCGCGCCGGCTCGATCCTGCCGGTTGGCCCGGAAATCCGGTACGCGGATCAGCCCACCGATGAACCGATAGAACTACGCATTTACACGGGGCAGGACGCCGAATTCGAGTTGTACTTCGACGATGGTGACAGCTACAGCTATGAACGCGGGGCATTTGCGACCGTGTGCGTCGAGTGGAATGAAGTATCACAATGTATCATTTTGCAAGAACGCCATGGAAGCTATTCAGGGGCAAAATCGGCAGTCGATTTCAAGGTTACCGTCTTCTCAAAAAACGGGAAGCGTGAAGATTCGCGCCTGCTTCACTACAACGGCCAGGCGATTTCGTTGAATATCAAAGGAGATGAATAATGAGCAATATGCTCGCGGCAACCGATCCCAATTTGAAAAAAGACGATCTGATCGTTGTCACCGGCGCCGGCGGCTTCATTGCCGGCGCATTGACACGTTACTTTCGTGACCAGGGCTTCACCCGTATTCGCGCCGTAGATAAGAAACCCGTACCCGATTGGTATCAACACGTAGAAGGTGTGGAATGCCTTTCGCTGGATTTGAGTGAGAAAGAGAACGCCGTGCGCGCCGTGGAAGGAGCGGTGGAAGTGTACAACCTGGCCGCCGACATGGGCGGGATGGGCTTCATTGAGCGCTTCCGCGTGGCGTGCCTGCGCAGTGTACTGATCAACACCCACTTGATCGAAGCCGCCTATCGTGCCGGGGCGCAACGATATTTCTTCTCGTCATCGGCCTGCGTCTACAACACCACCTTACAACAGAACCCTAACGTACGCGCCCTCAAGGAATCAGATGCCTATCCGGCCATGGCGGAACGCGGCTACGGCTGGGAGAAACTGATCTCCGAGATGTTTTGCCAGGAATATTGGGCCGAGCGTGGGATGAAAACCGCCATTGCCCGCTTTCACAACGTCTATGGGCCACATGGTACCTGGGACGGCGGGCGCGAAAAGGCCCCGGCGGCCATCTGCCGTAAGGTGGTCGAAGCCAAGGATAACCGCAAGCACGAAATTGTTATCTGGGGTGATGGCTTACAAACGCGTAGCTTCATGTACATCGATGACTGCACCTTCGGGATTGACCAGATCATGCACTGCGACTCATTAATCGCCACACCGATCAACCTCGGTTCGAGCGAGCTGATCTCGTTGAACGAACTGGTCAGTTTGGCGGAAGAGATCGGCGGGATCAAACTAGAGCGCCACTACGATCTGACCGCCCCGCGCGGTGTGGCCGGGCGTAACAGCGATAACACTTTCATCCAACAAGTGTTAGGCTGGGAGCCGAAGATGCCTTTCCGCGACGGGCTGGCAAAAACCTACGCCTGGATCGAGCAACAATACTTCGATCGGAAAGCCGGTAAGAAAACGGTACGCGATTAGGAGAATTTCTATGCCCACATCATCCATCCTTGCCGGCCCTTTTTCCCCCACGTGGGAGTCGCTGCGCACATTCCACTGCCCCGATTGGTTCCGCGATGCCAAGTTTGGCATCTGGTCCCATTGGGGACCGCAGTCTGTGCCAATGTATGGGGACTGGTACGCCCGGAACATGTACATCGAGGGGCAGGAGCAATATCGCTATCACCTGCGAAAATACGGTCATCCGTCGAAGTTTGGCTATAAAGACATCCTCCAACTCTGGAAGGCTGAGAAGTTCGATCCCGCCGGCCTGATAGCGCTGTACGTCAAAGCGGGGGCCCGGTATTTCGTGGCCCAGGCCGCCCATCACGACAATTTTCACAACTGGAATTCGACTCAGCACCGCTGGAATTCGGTCAACTTCGGGCCGAAGAAAGACATCCTGGCCCTGTGGCAGTCCGCTGCCCACAAAGCGGGGCTGCCCTTTGGCGTTTCCGAGCACATCGGGGCCACGTTTTCCTGGTGCGTGCCCAATAAAAAATCTGACCAGAGCGGGCCGTTTGCCGGTATTCCCTACGACGGCAACGACCCGGCCTACGAAGATCTGTATCTGCCCAATCAGAACGAAAAAGGCTTCGAGGATGGCGTCTGGTACACGGCCAACCCCTGGTGGCACGCCAAATGGTTCTCCTACGTCAAAGAGCTGATCGACGTTTACCAGCCCGATCTGCTCTATTCCGACGGCGGCGTGCCCTTTGGGCAGTACGGCCTGGATGCCATCGCCCACCTGTACAACACCAGCGCCGGCCGGCATGGCGGTGTCAACCAGGCAGTGTACACCCAGAAGGATGCGAACACCGACGTGCTCTCGGTAGGGGTTTTCGACATCGAGCGCAGCCAGACGCCTGACATCTTCCCGTTCACCTGGCAAACGGACACCAGTGTGGGCGATTGGTTCTACAACGTCCGCGATGTCTACAAAACCCCCAAGCAGATCGCCGAAATGTTGGTGGATATCGTCAGCAAAAACGGCAGTTTGCTGCTCAACATCCCGCAGCGTCCCGATGGCAGCCTCGACGATGAGTGTATTTACTTGCTGGAACGCACCGCCGACTGGATGGCCGTCAATGCCGAGGGCATTTACGGCACACGCCCGTGGAAGGTGGCCATCGAAGGACCATCGTCTGTGGTGATCCAGGGCTTCCGGGAAGATGCGGTCAACTGGACGGTGGAGGATTTTCGGTTTACATCGAAGGAGCGGCAGGTCTATGCCTTCTTGATGAAATGGCCGGAAGGCGGTGTGACTACCATACGTAGCCTGGCCTTGGGAGAACTTCCCCCGCTCGCAGAAGTCACGCTACTGGGTTCGGGACCTGTGCCGTTCGAGCAGACCGCCCGCGGGCTGATGGTGCATCTCCCAGAGCAAAAACCTTGCGACTACGCCCAGTGCTTGCAGGTGACGTTGAGATAACAACCAAAGAGAGCGTATGCCCACAGACAAGATCGACAACATCCCTTATCGCATGGCCTTTGCCGGCGGCTGGATCGACCAGCCGTTTGTTTCACAGCACAACCCTGAGCCGCCGGGGTCGATGGTCGTCGTTTCGATACAGCCGGTTTGCCGGTTTATGGATCGCTGCGGCATGGGGACAAGCACCCGCAAGGCAGCGGCTCAACTGTGGGGCGACTCACTTCCGGCTGACAACCCAGTACAACTGATGCGCCAGCTTTATGCTGTAGAGAACCAAGGCCGGCCCGAGCCATCCGGCTCACAGGACATGGCCGGGTTGATCTATCCGGGCGTCAACCGCCTCGATTACGATGTATCCCACGAGGGCGGTTACTTTCCCGTTCAGATCGAAAGTTGCCTTGATCCCAATGTGGCTGCCTGGCTGGAAAGCGTGATCTATATGATAGCGGTCAACCAGCGGCCCGCCGGGTACGGGCCGCTGGGAATCAAAAACCTGGCCCCCGAATGGATTCGCCGATTGGGGAAATCGGGTAAAGACTGTTATGAGAGTATTCTTACCAAAAACTTGGCTGGCCTTGGCGCGAGCATGAACGAAAGCATGCGCTGCTGGGAGGCGATCTTGCCACATACGGTTCGACATCCCACCATCGATATTGACCTGATGGGCTTGCTGGCTTACTATCAGCGAAATTACGCCGGGGCAATGTACTCCGGCTGCGGTGGGGGTTACCTCTACGTGGTTTCTGATGAGCCGGTCCCAGGGGGTTTTCAGGTGAAAGTGCGGCTGTAAAGGGTTTGCAATGACTTCGATATGGGTTACTGGAACTTTTGATAACTTACAAGCACGCGACGTACGCTTCCTCGAAGAAGCCGCCAGACTCGGCCCGCTTCATGTTTTGCTGTGGAACCGGCAGGGAACGAAGTTTCCGTTGCCTGAAAGGCGCTATTTCCTCGGAGCCTTGCGATGTGTCCGTCGCGTGATCGAAGTTGCCGCGGATCCATTCCTGGCCGGTGTGCCGATCGTTGATAGCAGTGTGTGGGTTTGGCCAGAATGGGATGCATCACCGGAAAGGGATGCCTTCTGTGTTCGAAACAACATTCCCTATCGCGTGCTTTCGTGCGAACAGATGGCAGGCTTCCCGGCGGCAGAGCCATGTCTGGCGCGCTCGGGCATCAAAAAGGTGATCGTCACCGGATGCTTCGATTACCTCCATAGCGGGCATGTGCGTTTTTTTGAAGAAGCATCTGCCTATGGGGATCTGTATGTGGTGATTGGCAGTGATGCCAATGTGCGCCTGTTGAAGGGCGAAGGACACCCGCTCTACTCACAGGAAGAGCGGCGCTATCTGGTAGGGGCGATCCGTTTCGTGTGCCAGGCGTTGATCTCGACCGGCAGTGGTTGGATGGATGCTGCCCCAGAGATCGAACGCCTGCGCCCTGACGTTTATCTCGTCAACGAGGACGGCGACAAACCCGAAAAGCGCCAGTTCTGCCTCGAGCAGGGCCTGGAATACGTGGTCTTGCAGCGCAACCCTGCCCCCGGCCTGCCGCGGCGTAGCAGCACCAATTTACGTGGTTTTTGAGTTCTGCGAGCCTTCTGCGAAACATGAATACTCTTACTCCCGAAGCCCAATTTCGTCAACTATACCGCCAAAAGCTCAGCGAGCTACTGTTCCAAGGTGAGCGCACCCCGGATTTCGGCCTGGCGAGCTTCATTTTGGCCTGTGCAAACGCTTACTTCGATCATGAGGTTTTGTTCGATCTCAAAGGCGACCTGAATGCTGCGTTTGCCCGCCTGCACCAATGCTATGCCGGTCTGCTCGCCAATGGCCGCTTGATTGACGAAAGCCATGCCGAAGACCTACTCGTCTTCCTCAAAATCGGCCTGGTGGGGATGGAGAATATCCGGGTAGCGGAGCATCGCCAGGTGGCCGGACAATCGCCGATTGTTGAGTGGCGGCTGCAGTTCAACCACATCCGTTCGTTTCGTCCGCAACGCACAGCGGCGCGCAAGGTCAACTCGATTTGCGAGCCGTTTAACGAAAACGGCTTCTTTTACACGCCCGAATTATGCCAGCGCGAGTGCTTTTGGTCCGGTGAACTGGCCGGCAAACCCGCTTATCTGCTTTACAACAAATACCCCTTTGCCCGCATGCACACATTGCTAATTCCCGAGCCGCAAATGCACCATCCGCAAATGTTGACTGCGGAGCTTCATGCCTGGGCATGGCAGGCCACCCAATGGCTGGCAGAAGACCTGCCCGGCTTTGGCCTGGGGTACAATGCGATTGGCACCTTCGCTTCGGTCAACCATCTACACTTCCAGAGTTTCATCGAACCGAGCGGCATGCCCGTCACCTGGGGTATCTGGCAACACAACGGCGGCAGCGAGGCTTACCCAACGGCTTGTGTCGTCTTTGATAACTGGGAAGAGTCCTGGCGCTGGATTGCATCTATCCACGAACGGGATGTTACCTCGTACAACGTTCTCTACACCCTCGGACGAATTTACTGTTTCGAACGCAAACGTCAAGGCAGTTACAAACATGCCAGTTGGACAAGCGGCTTTGCCTGGTTCGAGGTGTGTGGCAATCTGATCACCTTCAACCATGAAGATTTCAGCACGATTAGCTTCGAGAAGGTGGAACTCGAGTTCAAAAAACTGCATATTTGAACGGCCTCACTGAGGATTATCCAGCCAATCTTAACCCGAACTGAGCCTTCTCAACCACGAGTCATTCGGGGGTGTGGTTCAAAATTTTGCAAAGGGGTGTAAGATAGATGGGGAACAAGGAGGATGAAATGCTAGACAAGGAAGATCCAAAGTGGCGGCAGATGACAGAAGATATCATGAGTGGCATGGCAGAAT